>JAFYWK010000013.1 GCA_017558065.1 Paludibacteraceae bacterium | reverse complement strand
TTTACTATTTACCGCGTACGCGCGAACGTAGTATTTTGTATTTGGCTGCAAACCACTGAGGTTACATACAAACGAACCCATACCACTGCCACTTGCTACCTTCGTGTTCGCAGTAGTTGGATTTTGTGTCGTTGCATACACCACACCGCGCTCCGTCACACTTGCATTGCCATCGCTGGTCACATTACCACCAGTCACGGCACTTGTTTCTGTCACGGAACTTGCAGCAGTAGTTGTTACCGTTGGCAGCACCACCTGCTGGTTGGTCGTAAAACTAATCTCCTCGCCATACGCAGTACCTTTACTATTTACCGCGTACGCGCGAACGTAGTATTTTGTATTTGGCTGCAAACCACTGAGGTTACATACAAACGAACCCGTACCACTACCACTTGCTACCTTCGTGTTCGCAGTAGTTGGGTTTTGTGTCGTTGCATACACCACACCGCGCTCCGTCACACTCGCATTGCCATCGCTGGTCACATTACCACCTGTTACAGCACTTGTCTCTGTCACGGAACTTGCACTTGCAGTTGTTACCGTTGGCAGCACCACCTGCTTCAGGGTGGTAAACACCACCTCTTCGCTATACGCTATGCCCATTTTGTTCATCGCATATGCGCGAACGTAATACTGTGTATTGGGTTGCAAATCAGTAATATCCAGTACAGCCAAAGTATCATCTGTCGATTTATGTATATCCTTCGTTGTAGGATTAGCTTGTTTGCTCCAGCAGATACCCATATCCGTCACCACCGCACCGCCAGTAGATGTCAATTGCAGGTGCACTTTGGCTTGATTCTCTTTCACACCCGCGATACTGTCCACCACAATCGTAGGCACCGTGCATGGCAGTGTCTTAAACTCCACCACCTTCTCCGCCACCACACTCGAATACTTATTCGATACTGAATAGCGGATATAGTAGGTCGTATTATCCACCAATCCTGTCAGTTGCGTTGTGTATTTGCCTTTATCCTCGGTCATCTTGGCCACCTCATACTTCGCAAAACTCGATGACAACGAGTACTGCACAAACGCATCGCTGATGGTCGCATCAGTCTTAAAACTACAACTCACCTGTGCCGTCTCAAAAGACGGAGTAACCATCTCATCGTTCACAGCCAAAGTGTTCAGCGCGAAGTCCTTATCCTTCTCGCAAGCCACAAAACCTGCCAACAGGCACAAGCATACAAATATAGAATATATCTTCTTCATCATCTCGCTCCTCCGTTAAAACATAAAACCAATACCCACCTCAAAATCCATATACTTAAAGTTGATCGTGCTCACACCCACATTCAAGGTCACACCTGCTACACTACCAAACAAACCCACATTACCAGCAACACCTGTCTGCGAAGTAGGAGCATACTTAATCCACTCGCCATTCGTTGTTTCTGCCAGCAACTCACGTTTGCCATAACCACCACCTATATACAAACCCAACGTGTGGAACTTGTTCTTCGTTGCTTTCTCCAGCACATTCATCATAAAACCAGCATGTACAGCCCAATGGCTACTACGGGTCTTGCCCGAATAAAATGGCTGCACACCATCCACCAAGCCGTCTGCGCCACAAGAACCAACTACCGCTGTATGACCAAACTGGAAATTCGAACGAGCATTCACATACCAACCATACCCTTTATACATCTGTCCAAACATTGCACCATAACTCAGCTGAGAAGACATGCTATATCCCACCTGTCCCAGCAGCATCGTCTTTATCCTAACATTCTGAGAATATGACGCATACTTACTCAATGTATCTGTATCAACCTGCAGAAATGTAGCACGTTCCTCTTCCACCATAGGTTCATCTATTGGCTTTATATCTTCCACTTTTTCTTCCTCTACTACAGGCATTTGCTCTTCCACTGGCTTTTCCTCTTCTTTTGGCTGCATGTTCTGAATCACCTGTTGGCTTTGCAAAAGACCAGCCAACTCGTTCAACAATTCCTGCTTAAGTGCTTCCTTATCAATCGTTTCCTCTTCCTTAAAATCCTCTTCCAACTCCAGTTGCACCGAGCAACCATACACGCTGTTAGGTTGTAATTGCAGATTTTCCACCAGCAACACCCTATCGCATCCATCGCCACAGTCCACATACACAGTAGGACGGCGAGCAGGAATAAGAAACAATATCTCGTTGGAGTTCCCCGTGTATCTATCCAATACTGCCGTCTGCGTACCCATATACAAGGTCAAGCGCTGCTTGGCTACCGTTACCTCACGCGCATTGCCATCCAAGTGCATACGTACTACTGCATAAGGGAAAGTCACGTCCAGATCGGGCTTCTCCCACTTACCAAACTGATTCTTATACATCGCCAACACCGATGCCATCGGCACTTGAGCAAAATCCTTCGTGATAGTCAGCGACTGACCCAAAAGCGGACTAACCACAAGACATAGCGCAAGGGCCGCAATCAAAAGTCGGATATTCTTCATTATTGTGTTATTTCTTACGCAAAGTAATTAGATGAGCGTAAAAGCCACGTCCATCATATGTGTAAAACTGTTCTGACGTTGCTCTGCGGTAGTAGCTTCACCCGTGAGGATATTATCCGACACGGTGCAAATAACCAGCGCGCGATTGCCACTGCGAGCCGCATTCATATACAGCGCAGGCGCTTCCATCTCTACTGCTAACACGCCCATATTGATCCACTTCTCGTTGTGCGCATTCTCGGTGTAGAAAGTGTCGGATGAAAACACATTACCCACCTTGTACTTATAGCCAAACTGCTCTGCGGCTTCGGCTGCACGACGGCATAAATCAAAATCTGCAATCGGCGCATAGGTACCTGGCAACTCGTATTGCGCAGCATAATTGCTATTGGTGCAAGCACCCATAGCGATCACCAAATCACCTACATGCAAGTCCTTGTGAATACTACCTGCACTACCGACACGAATGATAGTCTTTACGCCATAGAAATTATACAACTCATACGTATAGATGCCTATCGATGGGATACCCATACCGTGTCCCATCACGCTCACGCGCTTGCCATTGTGCGTACCCGTAAAACCGAGCATGCCACGTACATTATTAAACTGAACTGGATTATCCAAATATCTCTCTGCCATCATCTTTGCACGCAATGGATCACCTGCCATGATGACTGTCTCGGCGATTTCGCCATACTGAGCCCCAATATGAGGAGTAGGTGTGTTATTTGCCATAGTTATTTACAATTTATATGTTAATGTTGGTTTATTTTGCCATTTGTTGAAAATACGCTATTGCGTGTTCCAAATCTTCGGGAGTATCAATGCCAATGGACTTGGTATGAGATACTGCCACCTTTATCTTCAGCCCGTTCTCCAGCCAACGCAATTGCTCCAAACTCTCCGCTTTCTCCAGAGGCGACTGTGGCATTTGCGTGATACGCATCAGCACATCTGCACGATAAGCATACAGACCTATATGACTGAAATACTGACCCTTGCTAAGCCACTCACTCTGCTCCACCCCACGCAAATACGGAATCACACTGCGCGAGAAATACAGCGCCTCGCCCGTCTGCTCTGAGAACACCACTTTCACCACATTAGGCGTCAGCAACTCCTGCAAATCATCCTGCACCGTATAGGGCTTAGCCAATGTGGCTATATCCGTTGGAAAACAATCAATCACGGCCTGAATCTGCTCTGGTTGGATAAAGGGCTCATCTCCTTGGATATTCACCACAACAATGTCCTGATCCCCATTATCCAATACCCGATTCCCATCACCCGACGCACGATATAGCTGATACGCCTCGCAGATACGGTCAGTACCGCATCGATGCTCCGATGATGTCATATACACCACCCCACCAAATGACTTGACACAATCGTATATGCGTTCATCATCTGTAGCCACAATCACCGTGTCAAGCACCTTACTTGCCTGCTCATACACACGCTGAATCATGGACTTGCCACAAATCTCAGCCAAAGGTTTGCCAGGAAAACGACTGCTGGCATATCGCGCAGGTATGATACCTATACATTTCATATTCGCAACAACGGTACTAATTCGCATGCAAAGTTACTGCTTTTTTTTGATATATGCAAATTTTTCACGCATGTTTCTCTTGTTTTACAACTAATTTGCCTAATCCCCTCACCTTTCACCTTCAACCTTCAACCCCTTTCACCTTCAACCTTCAACCCTTTCACTTCCCCCTCATATGCCACCTATCTGCCACTTATCTCCATCGTGACCTCATCGTGACTTCATCGTGACCTCATCGTGACCTCGCCGAAGGATCACCATAACTTCTCCGTGACACAAACGGGGTTATTACATCCGATTTGTAAAACATTTTTTCTAAAAAATCAGCACTTCATTAACCTACATTAAGAAGATGGCACAATTTTTGTACGAAATCCTTTAGAACTTTTAAAACTACTAAAACTTTTTTAACCCTTATAGATTATGATTTCTAAGAAACTTGAAGCGGCTATCAATGCCCAAATCAATGCCGAATTATGGTCGGCTTATCTCTATTTGAGTATGTCAGCGTACTGCCAAGATGCAGGCTACCCAGGTATCGCTAACTGGTTTGCTATCCAATTCAAAGAGGAGCAAGACCACGCTATGATACTCTTCAACTACCTGCAAAGCCGTGGCGGTCGCGTTCTGCTGGAGCCAATCGCTGCTGTGGACACCGAATGGGCTTCCCCACTCGCGGCTTTCCAACACACCCTTGAGCACGAAGGCAAAGTGACTGCCCTCATCAACAACCTCATGGCACTCGCCGTAGAGGAGAAAGACTTCGCCCTCCAAAGCCGACTCAACTGGTTCGTAGACGAGCAAGTAGAGGAAGAGGAGAACGCTACCGACCTTGTCAATAAGTTCCGCATGGTAGGCGACAACGGCTATGGTCTCTACCAACTCGACCAAGAACTCGCAACACGCGTTTACACACAAGCCAGCCCATTAGCAAACGCCGAATAATATGAAAAAGATTTTCGTTTCGCTACTGGCATTAGCATGCCTCGTAGCGTGTACGCCCAAGAAAACGGCATACGAACAATACACCGAATTGTACAATAATTTGGAAGCACAGTTGGAAACCGTAGAAGACCGTGCTGCGAAAGACTCACTCATTGAGGGATTTATCACAGACGGTTACACACTCATCATGGAGAATGTAGAGGACGTGACCAGTGATTCTATCGTCTTGTCACACTTCTATATGCTCACCCCTGAGCAGAAAGCCGAGCTCATTGCAGCCATTCCAGTAGAGCGTTGGGAGAAACATCTCCTCAAGCTCGTGTACAAGGAATACCGAATTGAGTTGCTCACCTCAGCGGGCAATCCATACATTGACATCGTATCGCTGAAGGCAGACGGAACCCCGTTGGCACTGAGCGAATTGGTAGGCAAGACCGACTATGTATTGGTGGACTTCTGGGCTTCATGGTGCGGTCCATGCCGCCGATTGATGCCTGCCCTCAAGGAACTCTATACATCCTATCACCCATCGGGCAAACTGGAAATCTTGGGCGTTAGTTGCGATAAGGACGAGGCAGCATGGTTGCAAGCCGTTGAAGAGGACATGTTGCCATGGCAGCATATCCGCGACCAACGCACCGAGCCATACAACCCATGCGATAAGTACGGTATCTCTGCTATCCCTACCACTATCCTCATCAACAAAGAGGGCATCATCGTAGGTCGCAACCTCAACGAGGCAGAGATTGAGGAAATCCTGAGTAAATAACCTGTTTAGCGGTAGCCAGCAGCCGGAAGCCCCATACTGGCAACCAGCAGCCGGAAACCAACAAACGAAAAAGGCGAGCAACTGCTCGCCTTTTTCTATTCCCAGCCTTTCGCCTATAACCTCTCGCCTTATAGCCTCATTACTCACAATCCACCTCGTTGAATACGCCTTTGTTTTCACCCTCCTGAGTGATGACATAGCAACCACTTCGGTTGGTCTTGAGGTCTTCGGATTGGTTTACATCACCAGTCCACCCCTTACCTTTCTTGAATATAATATTCAGCGACTTGCCGAAATAGGTATATACATACCAATCACCCTGTTTGCTTGCCTTATAATCGCCAGTTTCGACTCCCTCAGTATCCCATAAATATACATATATATCTGTACCCCACTTCTCAGGAACCTTTACCTTCACTACAATACCCTCTTTCTTCGCAAAAGTAATACTATCTACTTGCGAAACAGGATATTCCACTGCCTGACCATTCACCCATACATACATACTGGTGAGTTCGCTAAGCGAGCCATCATTATCGCCTCCACCCGTGTTTCCGCCAGGATTATCATTGCCACCCGTATTACCGCTGGTTTTCCATTGCTGGTTGAGCCACGCTGCATTATTGCGAAGTACATTCGTCGTACGATCAATATAGGTGCTTATGGTTTGGCTACCATGGTATTGAGGCCAACGCGCTTTGTCCTTAACAGTTGCCTGAGCGATTAGACTCTCATGCGCATCAATAAAACTGTAAATATTGTTGTAGTTTCCATTATAGAACTCATTCCAAATCTCCTTTACGCGAGTCATAAAGGCAGGGAACTTGCATATTTCTGGAATCCAGTGGTTGTGCCACACATCGCCTTGGTACATATATTGCGATTTGTCGCGGTTGAACGAGCTACCGAAGTCCCATACTGGACCAAAGTGCCATTTCTCGTTCGCTCCTATCTCCTTGTGCAAATAGCAACTACCATGGAAACTCTCATAGTTATCGGTCAGTTCTTGCACGATATAGAACTTCGCCAATGCGTCCATATCAAGGTAATTCCACAACTCATTTGAGTTCTTGTCACCATAAACCAAGTTATCTATCAACTTCATTTGTTGGGTCAGATACTGCTCTTGCTGATAGGACAACACCTCTGGGGTTTTATAGGTAATCCACATAGTGGTTTTGCCACCCTCTTTTATGGTGACATGTGGGTCGGTGTCATAGTTGTCTATCTCTACCAACCAACCACCGGTAATGTTATCGCTATTGGTTTCCTCATCTTCTTGCTCAACGATATTCACACGGTCTTTGTCCACACGAATTGTCTCGGTGAGGAAATAAAGACCAATATAATCGCCATTGAGCACTACCTCCAAAGGTTTAGCATTTGGTGTATAGGTCATACCTATCATCTTACTCAGTTCGAATCCGACCGCATTGCGCATAAAACCCTTTCTGTCGTTACTATCATCAGCATGCGCCAAGAGAGCAAAATGCTTGCTTTTATTCATGCCTAACAATGGTTGCTTTTCAGCCAGTTTGATGCGATAAGGTTTCTTGTCAAAGCCTGTCCAAGAGTAGTTACCACGACCACGAATCTCCATGTTGAGTGGTGACTCTTTACTACCAATACTGGTATAACCACTTATGCCCATCGCATCCAGATAGTAGGTGGCATTGATGTAGGTTTCTTTACTTGTAATGGATTGATTATTCTCCGTCTGGATAAACAATACGGGAAGTGTTCCTGAATAGGAAGCCGCTTGCGCTATGAGCAGCATGCTGGCAAAAAGAAAAAAGAAAATTGTTCGTTTCATGTGATTATATTTTTTCGGCTGCAAAGGTAGTGATTTATTGTGACATACGCAAATTTATCTACTAATTTTACAAATAAAATTTGTATAATTCATTTTTTTTCAGTACTTTTGCAAAAATTATCGTACTTATCAGAGCTATGAATTTTACGCACTTACATGTTCACTCACACTACTCCGTACTTGACGGCATGAGCAAAGTGGCAGACCTCGTGGATAAGAGTATCCGCGTTGGCATGCCCGCTATTGCCCTTACCGACCACGGCAATATGTATGGTATCAAGGAGTTACTCGACTGCTGCAAGAAAGCCAACGGCAAGCTCAAAGCCAAAGCCGAAGAAGAAGGCACCGAGTTCATTCCCTTCAAACCCATCGTTGGCATCGAGGCGTACTGCGCGCGCCGCGGACGCTTGATGCAAGACAAAGACTACAAAGTCACCAACGCCGAAGGCAAAGCCCAGGTGGTGGACATGAGCGGTTGGCACCTTATCCTCTTGGCTAAGAACAAGACCGGATACCTCAACCTGTGCAAACTCACCAGCCAGAGTTTCATCGATGGCTTCTATCGTACCGCGCGTATAGATAAGGAGTTGCTACAAGAGTGCCACGAGGGACTCATCTGCTGCTCCGCCTGCTTAGGTGGCGAGTTGCCACAAAAGGTCATGCAAGGCCTCCACAATCAGGACTTCACCGAAGCCGAACAAACCATCGAATGGTTCAAGGCGCTCTTCGGCGAGGACTACTACATCGAGTTGCAACGCCACCAGACAGACAAACCTCGTGCCGACCAACACACCTACCAAGTGCAGAAAATGGTCAACGAAGTGCTGGTACAATTAGCACGCAAGCACAATGTCAAGATCATAGCCACCAACGATGTACACTTCGTCGAAGAAGAGCATGCCGAGGCGCACGACCGTCTCATCTGCTTGAGCACCAACCACTATGTGGACGACAACGATCGTATGTTCTACACCAAGCAGGAGTGGCTCAAGACCCCCGAAGAGATGGCTGCTATCTTCTCTGACCTACCCGAAGCCATCAGCAACACGCAGGAGATTGTGGATAAGGTAGAAACCTACTCCATCGACTCGGGACCTATCATGCCTAAGTTCCCTATCCCAGAGGATTTTGGTACAGAGGAGACATATCGCGATAAGTTCACCGAGCAAGACCTCTTTGAGGAGTTCACCCGCGATGAGCATGGCAATGTCGTACTCAGCCAAGAGCAAGCAGAGAAGAAAATCAAGACCCTTGGTGGCTACGACCGCCTATACCGTATCAAGTTGGAGGCAGACTACCTGCGCCATCTCACCTATATCGGTGCGCACCAACGCTATGGCGAAACCCTCACAGAGGAGCAAGAGGAGCGCATCAACTTCGAGCTGCACATCATGAAGACCATGGGTTTCCCTGGCTACTTCCTCATCGTGATGGACTTCATTCGCGCTGCCCGCGAGGAGTTGGGCGTGAGCGTAGGTCCGGGTCGCGGTAGTGCCGCAGGTTCAGTAGTAGCATACTGTCTGCGTATTACGGACTTAGACCCATTAGAGTACGACCTACTGTTTGAGCGTTTCCTCAACCCCGACCGTATATCCCTCCCCGATATTGATACCGACTTTGATGATGCAGGACGCGGAAAAGTGTTGGATTGGGTTACGGAGAAATATGGCAAGACACGCGTGGCACATATCATCACCTACGGTGCTATGGCGGCTAAATCCGCTATCGCCGATGTCGGACGCGTACAGCGCGTTCCACTCGCTCGTGTCAATGAAATCAA
>JAFYWK010000012.1 GCA_017558065.1 Paludibacteraceae bacterium | reverse complement strand
GCTTGATTTTGCCCGTTCCGGTAAGAGCGAATCTTTTTTTAGCACCGGAATTAGTCTTTACCTTTGGCATTTTGTTAATAATTTAAATTGTTAATATTGATTTTAAGTCTCAGGCAGCCATTGGTGGCCCTACGACTATTTTTTTGGAGCGATGTTTACAATCATGCGTTTGCCTTCGAGTTTTGGCATAGCTTCCACTTTGCCATACTCCTCCAGGTCATTCGCAAAACGCGCCAGCAACAATTCACCTTGGTCCTTAAAGAGGATACTACGGCCGCGGAAGAACACATACGCCTTCACCTTGTTGCCATCTTTCAAGAACTCTTGCGCATGCTTGAGCTTGAAATTGTAATCGTGCTCATCGGTCTGAGGTCCGAAACGAATCTCTTTGATTACCACTTTCGCAGAGTTCGCCTTGATCTCTTTCTCTTTGCGTTTTTTCTGATAGAGGAATTTCTGGTAATCCAAAATGCGGCACACAGGTGGCACAGCATTGGCTGAAATTTCTACTAAGTCCAAGTTCATATCATCCGCCATGCGCATCGCTGCTTCATACGAATATACACCTTGCTCTACATTGTCGCCTACAAGGCGAACTTCTTTTACGCCACGAATTGCATCATTGATGCGGTTGGGCATTTCTTTTTCTACACGGCCACGACGTTGCTGTGGGCCTTTTTGTGGATTTGCTATAGTTTTATCCTCCTAATTAATTAGTAAAAAACGCACTTGAATTGTACCTTAATTACGTTCGCGCACAATTCAGCGTGCAAAGGTACTGCTTTTTTCTCATTCTACAAAATATTTTTGAAAAAAAATAAAAAATCTCTATCTTTTATATTTTTACTTGCTCAAATCAAAAACTTTTCGTACCTTTGCACGTTGTTTGCTTTTAGCAAATATCACAAACCAAGAACACAATACTAACAAACAACTTTTATAATTATCACAACAATGAAACTCAACAAAATTTTTGCAGCATTCATGCTGATTGCAGCAGTAGCTTTCTCTGCCTGCACAACAAACAACCCACCTGTAGGTCCTGGTCCTGGTACAGGTAACAATCCTGGTGGCAACAACCCTGGTGGCGGTAATGGTTCGAGCACAGACCAAGGTACTCTTGAAAGCCCATTTACAGCGGACGATGTAATTACCCTCAATGGTTCAAAAACTGGAACTTACTACGTAGAGGCATACATCGTAGGTCAAATCGCAGGTAAATCTTTGACTGATAATGCCGAGTTTACAGCTCCATTTTCAGGTAGCACCAACGACGACGGTTCAGTAAACCCTTACAACACCAACCTTTTGATTGCTTCTGCTGCTGGCGTAACTGATGTAGCAAAATGCGTACCAGTACAATTGCCTTCAGGAGCACTCCGTTCAGGATTAAACTTAGTAGAAAACCCAGATATGTTGGGTCAAAAGATTCTTATTTATGGATCACTTGAGAAATACTTTGGCGCACCTGGTATCAAATCTCCAACATACGCGAAGGTAGGCGAAAAGACATTTGGTCTTGACCCAGAGGTTGAAGTAACAGAGCCTACAGCAACACCAGCAACTGTGAAAGATTTTAATGCAGCAGCAGTTGATCCTACTGTTTACTACGAACTCACTGGTACTATTGCGAACCTTGCAAACACCACATATGGAAACTTTGACCTCATCGATGAGACTGGTTCTGTATTTGTATATGGTTTGACCGCAAAGTTTATTCCAATGTCAGGTGATAAAGCTGTTAACGACAAATCTTTCTCTACTCTCGGCTTGAACGATGGCGATAAAGTGACTATTCGTGGTACACGCGGCGCATATGGCGAAAAGATTGAAGTCTTGGGTGCATACTTTGTAGAACTCGTTAGCAAAGGCGAAGGTGGCAACACCGGCAACAACCCTGGTGGCAACGACAATCCTGGCGGAAACACAGGTGGAACTACTCCAGAAGGTGCTATCGTATTTGACGCTGACACAGATAAGGGTAATGCAGGTACCGATTCTAACAATGCAGCTGCATACACCATCACTAAGAACGGTGTAACCATCACTGTTTCTTCTGGTATTCTTGGTGTTTACAACAACGAGAGCCACTATCGCATCTACAAAAATCAAACTCTAACAGTAACTTCTACTGCTGGCAATATTGCATCTATTGAGTTCACTTGCACAGCAGATGGTGACGCCAAGTATGGTCCTGGTTGCTTCACAGCATCAACAGGTGATTATGGACATAACGGTGGCGCTGTTGGTACATGGACTGGTTCTGCTTCTGAAGTTGTATTCACCGCTTCTGCTAACCAAGTTCGCGCATCTCAAATTGCAGTGGTTGTAGAATAATACAACACCTAATACAAACAAAAAAAAGTGTGTCCATGACGGACACACTTTTTTGTTTTCCTACGCGCGCTGCGCGCCCGTACCTTATATATCATTTACACAAAGCAGCAGCACATACGGAATCCTGCGCAATAAAGAGCGAGCACTGCAATTGCTATTCCCAGTACAAGAGCGGCAATCGCAATCGCCCATTTACCGCCTGCAGTGAGTTTCTTGATTTTGGCATGAGGGTCTTTCATCTTCACCAATGGATATTGCGCTTGTTCGGTCAACGTATTGCCAAACAATACATTCACTATCGCATCTGCGTTGATTGCCCAACCATTGGCGTTCAATAGCGGAGCCAAGTTGCGTTTGCGCAGTTTCATCCACGCCAAGATCATTGATGGACCACTGACAACCAATAACAATGAGATGATAGCCACAGGCAATGCCCACCATGCGGTTAGGGCTATGCTCTTAACGCCAGTTGCCAAACTGGTCAAGAAGCTACCAATATATCCGACTGCCATACCAATAGCCGCAAAGATACCAGCAAACTTGGCAATATCGAATGGTGCAGGTTGTGCTGCCACCTGACCTGCTGCGGGCGGTGTTTGCAACTTAGCAGTCAGGTCTGCAAATGATTTCTTCTCTTTCTCGGCTGCCGATTTGGTAATCAATCCACTCACCCATTCGCCTAACTTACGGTAAGGGCTCCAGAATGCTTGACCAATAGAAATTGGATTATCTATGATCTTCACTACCTCAGCCTCCCAGTCTTGCCCCTGACGATCGTAGAAGAGGGCGTTTTTGCCAATCTTCAAGTTGCGAATATCGCCCACGGTCATCGCAGCTACGATCTGCATGGTCTGTCCTGTGGCGTGGTGCTTGCAGTTGCAGTAAACAAGAAACATACCACTATCCGTTGCCTGTGTATTATGCTTCGCCATATCGCTCACCTTCAAGCACAAGTTGCACGCGCGTTGGTCAATAATCAATGTTCCGGCTTGGAAGATTGCCCATGGGCTTTCCCCTTTGGCTTCGCGTCCTAACAATGCCTTACCTCGTTTCGCATAGAAATCTTGGAACGACACAAAATTGCGCAACAATGTCACATAATCACGGCAGAGCAGCAGCAACTTCTCCAGCGGTTTATATTGCGCTTTCGCCGCTGCTAACGCAGCCGCATTTGCCGCCTCCGCAGCCGCCTTACCTGCTTCATAATCAGCAATCTTTTTGCCCATCTCGACAAATTGCTCTTCGCTCAATCCTGGAACAGCAGCATCCGCAGGCAATGTCGCCAAACCCAACGCTTGGAGTTTGGCGGTCTGGAAGTAAGTAGCATAACTATCCTGGCATGCCTTATATGCAGCTATCACATCTGCCGCGTATGGTGCTTCAGGCGCAGGTTGTGCCTCGATCGAAGCTCCAGCAATAGCAGCCTTGACAGCATCTAAGGTCACTATGCCGTCTATCGCCAACGGAGTGGCCACAGCGAGCAATGCCTCGTCAGCCATGTCAGTCAAAGCTACCGAAGCCCTACCCTCAAACAGCACTTGTGGATTACGCAGAGCCCTGCAAAGCCATTCTGCCGTGCTAATCACATCAGCAATATGTATCTTACTATCGCCGTTATTATCCATACACTGCAAACTCTCATCGGGAATCTCCAGTCCCGAAACGGGACAAGCTAGTACCGCCCAGAGTTTCTCGTCTAACTCAGCAAGGTGCTGAATGTCTTTACCATCCTTGATAATAACGCGCGTATTGCCGCCAATATTGGCGTATGTCCATGTGTGTTTTGACATAATTGTAATAGGTTTTAGTCTAAAATTCACAAAATCGCTGCAAAAGTACAAAAATATTTGCATATCTCAAAATTTTATTGTACCTTTGCGCGCTTTTTTGTGGGCAGAGTGTTTATTACCATTCATCCACGCGAGAAAAAAGCATAATTGAATGTTTAACTTTTAATCGGATAACGGTAATGGAGTCCGGCTTCTGGTTTCCAGATGAGATCTCTGTTAATGGTTATCCACCCTAATTGCTAATTATGGCAGAAAATCTTTCACTCCAGAACTTCGACTGGGATGCATTTGAGAACGAAGCTCAAGGCAAACAAAACGAAGAAATTCTTTCAAAGTACGACGCTACTCTTAACGCAATCAAGGATCAAGAGGTAGTAGAAGGTACTGTTATCTCAATCAACAAACGTGAGGTAGTTGTAAACGTAGGTTACAAGTCAGACGGTATCGTACCTGCTGCTGAGTTCCGCTACAACCCAGACCTCAAAGTAGGTGATACTGTTGAGGTATATGTAGAGAGCCAAGAAGACAAAAACGGCCAACTCGTTCTCTCACACAAAGAGGCACGCGCTGCTCGCAGCTGGGACCGCGTTAACGAGGCTCTTGACAACAACGAAGTGGTTAAGGGTTACATCAAGTGCCGCACCAAGGGCGGTATGATCGTTGATGTATTGGGTACAGAGGCATTCTTGCCAGGTAGCCAAATCGACGTTAAACCTATCCACGACTATGACATCTTCGTTGGTAAAACAATGGAGTTCAAGATCGTTAAGGTTAACCCAGACTTCCGCAACGTAGTTGTTTCTCACAAAGCACTCATCGAGGCAGAACTCGAGAACCAACGCAAAGAGATCATCTCTCACCTTGAGAAGGGTCAAGTACTCGAAGGTACTGTTAAGGCAGTTATGCCATACGGTGTATTCATGGATCTTGGTGGCGTAGATGGTTTGATTCACATCACAGACCTCAGCTGGGGCCGCGTAAGCAATCCTAACGAGATCGTTAAAGAGGGTGACAAAATCAACGTGGTTATCCTCGACTTCGATGACGAGAAGAAGCGCATCGCTCTCGGCTTGAAGCAACTTACTCCTCACCCATGGGAGGCTCTCAATGCTGATATCAAAGTAGGTGATAAGATCAATGGTAAGGTAGTTGTGATGGCTGACTACGGAGCATTCGTAGAGGTTGCTCCTGGCGTAGAGGGTCTCATCCACGTTAGCGAGATGAGCTGGAGCCAACACCTCCGCTCTGCAAACGACTTCTTGAAAGTTGGTCAAGAGATTGAGGCAGTAATCTTGACACTCGACCGCGATGAGCGTAAGATGTCTCTCGGTCTCAAACAACTCAAGGCTAACCCTTGGGAGGTTATCGACACCAAGTATGCAGTTGGCACACGCCACTTTGCTAAAGTTCGCAACTTCACCAACTTCGGTGTATTTGTTGAAATCGAAGAGGGCGTTGACGGCTTGATCCACATCAGCGATCTCAGCTGGACCAAGAAAATCAAACACCCTAACGAGTTTACTCAAATCGGTGCTGAAATCGAGGTTATCGTACTCGAAATCGACAAAGAGAACCGTCGCCTCTCATTGGGTCACAAGCAATTGGAAGACAACCCATGGGAAGAGCTCGCTGCTAAATATGGTGTTGACACCATCGTAGAGGGCAAAGTAGCTGAGGTTTCAGACAAGGGCGCTATCGTAATCTTGGAAGACGGCGTTGAGGGCTTCTGCACCGCTCGCCACTTGCAAAAAGAGGACAAATCAACTGTAGCTAACGGCGATACTATGAACTTCAAGGTGATTGAGTTCAACCGCGACGCTAAACGTATCCTCCTCTCTCACCTCCGCACTTGGGAGGAGCGCAAAGAGGCTCCTGCTAAAGAGGTAAAAGTAAAGAAAGAGAAAGAGGCACAACCAGAGTTGCCAAAAGTAGAGAAAACTACTCTCGGTGACTTGAGCGTTCTCGCTGATCTTAAGGCTTCTATGGCTGCTGAAGAGAAACCAGCAAAAGCAAAGAAGACCACTAAGAAAGCAGCTGCTACCGAAGAAACAGCAGAGTAATTAATCACTGCACATAACACGCAAATCCCTTTCCAGTTAGGAAGGGGATTTGTTTTTATAACACATTGCCTTCTTTTGCAACATAGAAACTACATAAGTACTAAAGTTTCCTAGTTTATTTGGATATTTCAAAAAAAAGTAGTACTTTTGCACACTTTTTGTAAAATGGCGGAATATGGCAGATATAAAAGAGGAAATACTGAAGATATCGATTGCACGAATGCAACAAGTGGGCATCCGCAGTGTGTCTATTGATGACATCTGCCACGAGTTGGGAATAAGCAAGAAAACTTTCTATGTTTATTTCCCTTCAAAAGACGAACTATTAGTCGAAATATTGGCGAAGCACCAGGAAAAAGTATCCTATGAATTAGCCCAATCCTTGAGCAAACGAACAGTAGAGCAAAGCCTTATAGAATGGGCAAAAATTGCTAAGCATGCCGAAAAGCAAATGATAAAAACACCTCCTATGATTTATGATTTGGAGAAATACTATCCACAGCTTTTCAAGCAACACAAGGCTTATATGCGATCCGCCACAGAAGAGATATTGATGAAATTCTTACAAAATGGAATCAACGAGGGCGTTTTTCGCAAAGAGATAGATATCAAGATCGTAGCTATGGTATTCCTAGACATTCAATATAGGCTAATGGAGTTTGTATCAAAAGGCGAAAAACCACGCGAAGAGATTTTGCGAATAGGTCATCAAGGTATGGATATTTTAGTACGAGGTATACTCACAGAAGACGGACTATTGCGATTGAGAGAAAAAGTGAAAAATAACATATAATATATTTTAAGGTATAAAAGATGAAAAAAATTGTTTTAGCAATTGGCTTGTTCGCGTTTCTGGCGAACGGCATGCAGGCAGCCGACCACGTGATGGCTGCCACCAAGCGCGCACCCCAAAAAGAAGTGCCCGCAACCCTAAACCTCAGTCTGCAAGAGGCACAAGACTATGCCGTGGCAGAAAACCGAAGCCTGCGAAATGCGGACTTGGCTGTGCAGAAAGCATACGCCAGCCGATGGCAAACCATCGCCAGCATGTTGCCACAATTGGATATGTCGTGGGCATACCAATCAATGATGGGCTATGAGATGGTACTAGGCGCAATGCCAATCTCCATGCCTGACAATGGTACATTGGGTATTACTGCATCGGTAGGTATCAATGGACAGGCGATAGTAGGCGCATTGCTCAACAACATCGCCATTGATATGCAACGCCTCAACCTGCAACAAAGTGAAGACAACCTGCGCGCCAACGTAAAATCTTCTTACGCATCGGTACTCGTGCTCGAAGATGTGGTCAAACTGCTTGATTCTTCGCTCAAAAACATCGAAGATCTGGCTGCTATGACACAACGCAGCGTAGAGGTAGGAGCTGCCGAGCAAACAACTGCCGACCAGATTCTCGTGCGCGTGAACACATTGAAGAACAACATCAATGCCAATAAACGCTCTACACAATTGGCTATCAACGCACTCAAAGTATTGCTAAATGTGCCAGTAGAAACAGAACTAACCCTCACCACCCAACTCAGCGACATGCTTTCTGCCGAAGCTATTGTAGCATTGCTGGGCAAGGACTTCGTGTTGGAAAACAACCTCAGTTATCAAACCCTTGCCAAAAACGTAGAACTGGCTAAGACCAACGTACATATGGCAGGTTGGGCATACGGTCCTACTATTGGCGTGGGCTATCAATATAGTCAAAAAGACTATTTTGGCAAAAAAGAAGGTTTCAACATGACCCCTCCTAACGCCCTGAGCATACAAGTGAGTATGCCACTCTGGTCATCTGGCAAGCGCGCCGCAGGCGTAGTAGAGAAGAAAATCGCACTCGAAGAGGCACGCAACACCTTCGAAGAAACCAGCGATAACCTCGGTATCCAAAACGAGCAACTGCGCTATAACCTACAAAACGCCTACGAGACCTACACCAATGAGCAAGAGAACATGGGCGTCACACAGCGTGTCTTTGACAACACCTCTCGTAAGTTCCAACAAGGTGTTGCCAGCAACCTTGACCTCGTGAACGCTAGCAATGACCTCATTACCGCACAATCCACCTACGTGCAAGCCGTACTTACACTCGTAAACGCAGAAGTGGAATTGGAGAAATTCTTGAACTTATAGAGAGAGAATATATTCTGCTAGTCTATCTAGTTCAACTAGCCGAACTAACTCAACTAGGCAACTAATTACGATAATTTCAAAACAAAAACGATAAATGAAAAAGATTGTATTATTGATGGCAGCAGCAGTATGTTTGATTGGCTGCGGCAAGAAAGACGCTCAAGCTACTCAAGAGGCGGAGCGCGTGGAAGTGGTAAGCACCATGATCCTCGAAAATCATGAGATTGAGCGTGTGCTGAATGTGAGTACTAACCTTCAGGGCTATCTTACTCAAAATGTAGCACCTTCGTTGACAGGTAAGATTGAGCATATCTTCGTGGAGGTAGGCGATCGTGTGAAAGAAGGTGATATGCTCGTGCGTATGGACCAGAATCAATACCTCACCAGCAAGATCCAACTGGCGAACTTGGAAGTAGAGATGAGCCGTTTGGAGGCATTGCTTGCTACGGGTAGCGTAAGCCAACAGACTTACGACCAAACCAAAGTGGGCTACGACCAATTGAAGCAAAACCTCTCATTCTTAGAGACAAACACCTACGTCAAAGCTCCTTTTGAGGGCGTTATTTCGGCTAAGACATACGAGGACGGCGAGTTGTACGGCGGTCAGCCAATCGTGGTTTTGACCCAAGTGAAGAAACTCAAAGCCCTTATTGCTGTGCCAGAGACCTACTATCCTTTGATCAAGGAGGGTATGAAACTCACCGTGAAGAGCGATATTTATCCAGAGGAGACCTTCGCTGCAACTATTGAGGTGGTATATCCAACTATCGATGCAGCAAGCCACACCTTCCAATGCAAAGTGGTGATTCCTAATGCCAGCGAGAAGTTGCGTCCTGGTATGTATGTAACTACTACTCTGGGACTTGGCAAGGAGAACACCATCGTGGTGCCTTATCAATCTGTAGAGAAATTGATTGGTTCGAACGAGCGTTTTGTGTTCATCAACGAGAACGGCTATGCTAAGCGTGTTAGCGTAAAATTGGGTCAACGCTTTGATGAGCAGATAGAGATCATCGCTCCTGAAATCCAACCAGGTGTAGAGTATATCTATAAAGGTCAAAGCAAATTGGTGGATGGTGTGAAGATTGAAGTGAAGTAATGTTGAAAAAGTTTTAATAGTTTTAGTCGCCCTTTGGGCTGTTTTAAGGGCCAACTCACCTTTAAAACTTTTAGAACTCATAAAACCTTTAAACTTCTGAAAGAATTATGGCAATTTATAAAACCGCAATTAAAAACCCCGTAACGACCATGCTGGTGTTCGTTGCGGTGATGATCATAGGTCTGTTCTGCTTCGTGCAACTGCCTGTGGATCAGTTCCCTGAAATGGACCCTCCATACGTGATGGTGATGACCACCTATCCAGGAGCATCTGCCTCGGAGATAGAAACGAATGTCTCCAAGATTATGGAGAACAGTTTGACTTCGGTGGACAACCTGAAGTACATCAACTCAACCAGCAAGGATAACGTCAGTCTTGTAGTATTGGAATTGGAGTGGGGATGTGATATTACGGAAGCCGTCAACGACGTGCGGTCGTTCTGCGACATGGCGAAGAACCAGTTGCCAGACGGTTGTTCGTCGCCTATGGTGTTTAAGTTCTCATCCAGCACCATGCCTATCTGCCAATACGCTATCACGGCAGACGAGTCGTATCCTGCGCTCGACAAAATCCTCAACGATGAGGTGATTCCACAATTGAACAAGATCAACGGTATCGGTAACTTGTCGGTATCTGGTGCGCCTGACCGCTATGTGTATGTGGATATCGACCAACAGAAGTTGGATGCATACGGTATCTCCTTGGAGCAAGTAGGTCAAGTGATCTCCGCCAACAACTTGAACCTATCTTCGGGTACGGTGAAGATGGAGAAAGAGCAATACCAAATGCAAGTGCGCTCTGAGTTTATAGAGAGTAGCGAGATCAACGATCTGATGGTGACAATCACCCCACAAGGACAACAAGTGTTTGTGCGCGATATTGCTACTGTGCGCGATACCATCAAGGACCTCTCGCTCGACGAGAAGACCAACGGCCGTGAGGCTGCGCGTCTGATTGTGGCTAAGCAATCGGGTTCTAACACCGTGCAAGTCTGCGAGGACGTGCAAGAGGAATTGGCAAAGATTCAAAAGCAATTGCCTACCGACGTGAAGATTCAAGAGATCTACAACTCGGCGGACAATATCCGCAATAGTATCAACTCATTGGAGGAGTCTGTGTTGTATGCGCTCCTGTTCGTGGTGTTGGTGGTGTTGTTCTTCTTGGGTAAATGGCGTGCGACAATTATTATCTCGCTCACTATTCCAATTTCGTTGATTGTGGCGTTCATCTACCTAAAGATGGCAGATTCGAGTATCAACATCATCTCGCTCTGTTCGCTAAGTATCGCAATTGGTATGGTGGTGGACGATGCGATTGTAGTGTTGGAGAATATCACCCGCCACATCGAGCGTGGCGAGAACCCTCGCGAGGCATCTATCTACGCGACCAACGAGGTATGGGTCAGCGTTATCGCGACAACGTTGGTGCTCGTGGCTGTATTCGTCCCACTGACTATGATGGACGGTATGGCAGGTATCATGTTCGAGTCATTGGGTTGGATCGTGACTGTCGTTTGCTGTACCTCTACCGTGATTGCTATCACATTGACCCCTATGCTTTGCTCCAAACTGTTGCAAGCTCGCAAATTCCATGTGGAAAAAGGTAAACTCATTGATGATAGTGCTAAAAAGACTTGGTACGACCGTACTGTGGTAGCATTCCTTGACAAAGTGGATGCGGCATACGCTAAGTCACTCGGCTGGTGCTTGCGCCACAAAGCATTGACAATCATCGTCTTGTTTGTGTTCTTCGCCGCATCATTGGTACCATTCATCATGGGTAAAGTAGGTACCGACTTTATGGCGCAACAAGATAATGCACGCCTCAGCGTGACAGTGGAATTGCAACGCGGTACACGTATCGAAGAGACCGTCAAGACTGCGCGCCAACTGGAAGAGCGTTTCATGTTGCTCGTACCTGAGATTCAGATGATCTCTACCTCTGCGGGTAGCAACGATGATGATGGTACAGGTGCGATCTTCTCCACCACGATGAATAATACCATCTCTATGACCGTTCGCTTGAACAAGAAATGGGAGCGCGAACGCACCATTTGGCAAATTGCCGAAGTATTGCGTCAAGAGTTGGCTCAATACCCCGAAATCATTGAATACCAAGCTTCTATCAGTAGCGGTGGTCCTGGTGGCGGTAATACAGTGGATATAGAGATTTATGGCTATGACTTTGATATCACCAACCAAATGGCTCAGCAAATCATCGCCCTTACCAAAGAACTTCCTGGTGCTCGCGATGTATTCTCTGACCGTGATGACGACCGTCCTGAGATCAAGATTATCGTGGACAAAGAGAAAGCTTCTCGCCATGGTTTGACCTCAGCTACCATTTCCACCTATCTGCGCAACCGCGTGAATGGTATGGCTGTGGGCTTCTTGAAGGAGGACGGCGATGAGTACGATATTCTGGTGCGCCTCAAAGAGGAGAACCGCAATTCTATCTCCGATGTGCTGGACTTCTCTATCCCAACACCAATGGGACAAACCATCAAACTCTCTGAGATTTGCTCTGTGGATGAGTATTGGGCACCACCAAAAATCGTACGTAAGTCACGTCAGCGTATTGTGACTGTGAAGGTTACACCATACGAGACTTCACTGGGTGAGTTGGCACAAGCTATTCAAACACAAGTGCTGCCTCAAATCGACAAGCCAGCTGGTTATTCCATCCGTTTGGCCGGTTCGTACGAAGACCAACAAGAGTCTTTCGGCAAATTGGGTATGCTCGGAGCTTTGATTCTTATCCTTGTGTATATCGTGATGGCGAGTCAGTTTGAGTCATTCACTAATCCGGGTATCATCATGTTTACCGTGCCATTTGCGCTATCGGGTGTGATCCTTGCCTTGTGGATTACAGGTGTGTCGCTCGATATGATTGGTGCTTTGGGTATCGTTCTCTTGGTGGGTATCGTGGTGAAGAACGGTATCGTGCTGGTGGACTATATCAACCTCATGCGTGAGCGTGGACACGACCTGAACGAGGCTATCCAAATCTCTGGTCAAAGCCGTATGCGTCCTGTGTTGATGACTGCGTTTACCACTATCCTCGGTATGGTGCCCATGGCAGTGAGTCAAGGTGAAGGTGCTGAGATGTGGCGTCCATTGGGTATCGTCGTAATCGGCGGTTTGACGGTAGCTACTTTCTTGACATTGTATATTGTACCTGTGATTTATGGTGCGATGTCGAAGAAAGGTGAGCGCGATAAACTCAAGAAAGTCCGCGAACAATTCATCTTCATGGACATTGAAGTGAAAGACTGCGAAGAAAACGAAAAATAAGCTCCTTAATCCAAATGTAATTATGAAATCTGTAATGATCATATTCAATCAAGCCAACACCGAGCGTGTAGAGTATATGCTTGATATGTTAGAGATACGTGGTTTTACGTTCTTTGAGGAGGTACAAGGCCGTGGCAGCAAGAATGGCGAGCCACGCCGTGGTACCCACGCATGGCCAGAGATGAACTCGTGTGTCATCACTATCGTTTCTGACGAGAAAGCCCCTGTGCTACTCGAAGCCGTAAAGAAACTCGACAAACGCAACGAGGAAGTCGGTGTCCGCGCTTTCATGTGGAACATCGAGGCAACCGTTTAGTAAACGGCGCAGAGCGCCTACTGCATAAAACACACCAAAGGCTGCAAGTGATTGCAGCCTTTGGTGTATTCTACGAGGCTAGTTCTACTAGAAATACTAGCCCAACTAGCAAACCACAACAAAAGAAGCAACCCTCTCGGATTGCTTCTTGCGGTGCGGACGGGACTCGAACCCGCGACCCCATGCGTGACAGGCATGTATTCTAACCAACTGAACTACCGCACCAATTCTGTATGTCGCACTTTCTTTTCGAAAGCGAGTGCAAAGGTACTGCTTTTTTTTGACATGACCAAATATTTTTGAAAAAAAATGCAATTTTCCATCATTTTTTTGCATATCTGCTCAAAAAACAGTAACTTTGCAGTCTATTTGTAAATTGTAAACAGTCAAATCGTAAATAATAATGTCTGTACACACACATACTACGCGCATGACGACAACCCGTCTGCGCCAGATGAAGCAGCAAGGCGAAAAGATAGCCATGCTCACCAGTTATGACTTCACGCTCACTACCCTACTCGATGAAGCGGGTATTGATATGATTCTTGTAGGCGATAGCGCCTCTAATATCGTATGCGGCAATGCCTACACGCTCCCCATCACCGTGGACGAGATGATTTTCCTCGCGCGCGGCGTAGTGCGTGCAGCCAAACATTGTTTGGTTGTGCTGGATATGCCTTTTGGCAGCTACCAAGTCAGCGAAGAAGATGCCGTGCGCAATGCCCTACGCATGATGAAAGAGTCGGGTGCGGACGCACTCAAGCTTGAAGGTGGCGAGGAGATTCTCCCTGCCATCCGTCATATGGTGCAGGCAGGTATCCCTGTGATGGGTCATCTTGGGCTCACCCCACAGAGTGTCAATCAATTAGGCGGATACGGTCTGCGTGCTAAAGAAGATGCTGAAGCCGAGAAACTGCTACGCGACGCCAAACTCTTGGATGAGGCAGGCTGCTTTGCCATCGTGCTTGAGAAGATTCCTGCGGCATTGGCAGAAAAAGTAACCCAAGCTGTATCCTGCCCTACTATCGGTATCGGAGCGGGTAATGTCACCGACGGACAAGTATTGGTTCTCCACGACATGTTGGGTCTGAATCAAGGCTTCAAACCTAAGTTCCTGCGCCATTTTGCTCAACTGGGCGAAGCCGTGAAAGGCGCTGTAGGCGAATACATTGATGCAGTAAAGCAATCCACTTTCCCCAATCAATCAGAGTCGTACTAAATCCACCACATATAGAGAAGAGGGTATGTCAACATGCTGACATACCCTCTATTTTCTCTAAACACTAAGCAGTAGCGTAGCGTCCACTAAACCTTAATGTACAAACGCTCTCTCCAAACTTTGCGAGATATTGATCATAAAGTCGCCCATGTGCTCGAGCTCGTTGATAATATCGATGTAATATACACTCGTTTGGTAGTTCTTGTCATTGTCCTCCAGCGCCTCAATCTCTGCCTCACGCAGCTCGTTGCGTAGCGTATTGATTTGCTCCTCCGCGCTATACGCATTCGCAATACTGCTCAATGTCCCCTCGTGTGCCGCATTCAGATTGGCAATCATCACCTCGTAAGCGTTGTCTACTTTCTCCAACATCAGGTTGATATTATCAATCGTCTCCGCACTAAAGGTCTTTTTGTGCTCGTTGCGACGGCTGAGCATACGGCTGATAGCCTCGCCACTATCGCCCAAGGACTCCAACTCGCCAATAATCTTGTACATCGCTTTGATCTTCATAGAGGTTGCCTCGCTAATATCGCCAGCGGACACGCCGTTGAGGAAGGCAGCAATCTCATACTCAATACGGTCGGAAATCTCTTCGTATTTCACCAGTTTCTCGCGCAGTTCCTCAAAGTGCTTAGCGTCTGCAGAGATAGCCTGCTTAGCATATCCCAAACCATTGCGTGAGATTTGTGCAAAGTGGATAATCTCATCAAATGCCTGCTCTGCAGCCAACTCTGGCGTAGCCAATGGACCCGCAGAGATATACTTGAGGCGGAATGGTTCTTTGTCTTGGCTCTTTGGTTTGATGATCCATACTACGGCTTTCTCTATCAGTTTGATAAACCAAATGAGTATCAGCGTATTGATGGTGTTAAACAGCGTATGCAACATACTCAGTCCGTACAAAGCTGCGGTGCTGGTGTCTGCACTACCCTCAACAACCGCAAAGCCCTCTGCTGCAGGGTTGGGCAAACCAAACAGTTCAATAATCTTACCCACCAACGCGGTAAATGGCTGGAACAATATCAACGCCCATATCACGCCAAAGAGGTTAAAAATGGTGTGTGACATCGCCGCGCGTTTCGCTTGAGTGTTACCTACTGATGCTGCGATATTCGCTGTGATGGTCGTACCAATGTTCTCGCCCAACACCATCGCGCAAGCCATATGGAAAGGAATCCAACCCATGCTGAGCATAATCAGCGTGATAGCCATCGTGGCAGAAGAGGATTGCAGCACCAATGTCAATACCGTACCAAATGCCAAGAACAGCAATACCGAACCAAAGCCATGGCTTGCCCAAGTGGTAACGAACTCCAGCACTTGTGGGGTCTCACGCAAGTCAGGTACAGAGTTCTTCATAAACGACAGACCCAAGAACAAGAGCGAGAAACCGACAATCAGCTCGCCGATGTTCTGGCGTTGGTTCTTCTTCGAGTTGGAGAAGAGGAAGCCGAAGAGCATCATGGGCACTGCCAAGAGCGAGATGTCGGCTTTGAAGCCCAAAAATGCCACCATCCATGCGGTAACGGTTGTACCGATGTTCGCACCCATGATCACGCTGATGGCTTGTGCCAGAGTCAGCAGACCTGCGTTCACAAAGCTGACCACCATGACTGTGGTAGCGGAGGATGATTGAATAACGGTTGTCACGCCAAGACCAGTCAGCACACCTTTGGCAGGGTTGGAGGTCATAGCAGACAGGAAACTGCGCAGTTTATCGCCTGCGGCTTTTTGAAGTCCAGAGGACATAAGATTCATTCCGTAGAGGAACATTCCGAGCGCTCCGAGAAGCGTAAAAATCTGTAAAATTCCCATAACTTTATATGTTGAAAAGTTTTAAAAGTTTTAAGAGTTTTAAAGGTGATTCGAATGTATCATTTCAAATCCTGTGTAAAAGTACTGCTATATTATTATATAGGTGTGAAGAAAATATTAAGAAATTATTAAATCGTATTTTTGTCGCCTCACATTCTTTGTCTATTAATTCCGAATCTCATTCGGGTAGTTTTGCAAAAAAGTACTTTTATTAATATTTTCTTCCTTTGTACCTTATAGATCTGTGCCGTGCTAAAGACCAAGGACGAACCTAAGACAAACCAAGGATGAACCTAAGAACGCCGAAACTCAAAAAAGGCTGTTTGTTAAGATTGCCGTCTCTTTTACATCTCTTATACCTTGCCTCATTCCACCGACCGACGACCGAGAGAACACCGAGAGAAGAGCGCATCAACTCCCCGTGACACAAAAGTGACTTTTGTTAAGATTCAATAGACCTTTAGTTATAATTGGTATATTTTTTGTCATAATAATGAACGATTACCAATGATCGGTGTATGCGGTAGTGAGAGTGCACTCGAATCCGAATAATAATCGCAAATAAAATTACAAAATGAAACGCAAAACTATTATTACAGCCACCATAATTCTTTTACTTGGTGGTATTGGAACTCTTCAAGCCTTCACTGCATTGGAGCAAGAAGAACCGCAAGAGATACGCGGTATAATCGTGGACAAGCACGATAGCATCTGGTACGAAAAACAGCAACGCTTATGGCTACAGAAAGCAGAAACTAACCCCACAGACGAGTATGCTTGGCAACAAGCCTTTGAGGCAGCGCGTTATGCAGACATGTTTGCTGAAGACTGGGGACGCACCCAACGCAAACAGGCTATTCTCGATAAGATGAAAGAGAATATTCCTAATTCGTTCACTTATAATCTCTGCATGTACATGACTGAAATAGCCGTTCGTGGTGGTAATCCAGACCAGTATGCAAAGCAAGCCCTGCAACTAATGCCTGAGAACATTGCCCGCAAAGATGCGGAAGTGTTAATTTCATATCTTTGGATGACTGGTAAAACCTTAACAAAAGGAAAAACTCTTAATGCGGAACAGAAATACCTAACTAAGTTTGCTCAATACCTCTACACAACAAACGCCTATCCGTCCTATTTATTGCGTTATACCTATAACTCGCTGCAAGGCATGGAGGAAAACGCCATCTATTTTGTTAATGGCGATGTACCCGGATATACATCTTTGGTCATTCAAGAAGCGCTCAACCAACATACAGACAAAATCATTGTTCCTGTATCTTTCCTTTTTGTAGATACTTACCGCAAAGCCTTGTGCGACTTCCTGGGTATCAAAGATTTTGAGGTCAAGAAAGAGTACACCGCAATGGATGATTATTTCCAAGACATTTTAGAGCATATTATTGATAATAGCAAACGCCCTATTTATTTCTTCCCAACAGATAGCTATCCCGAAATAGATTCCTTTAAGAAGAATCTATATAATGAGGGACTTGCATTTCGTTATAGTACGAAGCGTTACGATAATATGGCTATTGCAAAACATAATGTCGAAACGAAGTATAACCTGCAATATATCACAGAGCCGAACTTTGTTTACGAAGAACAATGGAAGGGAAGCGAGCGCATTCAACTCAATTATGTAGTTATGCTTGCACCTGTGGTCAAGAGTTACAAGGAAAGCGGTGACACGCTTCACGCTGGTCAATTGATGCGATCATTAATATCTGCCGTGGTACAAACATCCTTGCCAGATGAGGAGAAAGTGAAATACATTAATCTCCTAAACGACAAGCAGAAATGATATTCTCATTATTTACAAATTATAAATCAACATCAGACGAACAACTCATGAAGCGTGTTCGTCTGATGAACGATGAAAAAGCCTTTAACGAGTTACATCGCCGATATGCGCGATTATTGCAAGGATTTTTCTTTCGTCGATTAGGAGGGGATGAACAACAAGCAGCAGACTTACTACAAGAAACTTTTGTACGAGTGTGGACATCACGTACATCATATTCAGCAAGTCAACCATTCCGTACTTGGCTTTTTTCTGTAGCCTATAATCTATGCAAGAATACCTACCGCAGCAACCAACGTAAACAAGCATATTTAGAGTCATTATCCACTGAAGAACCTATCGAAGAAGAGACGACAACGATTCAACTTGATGCCGTCACCTTTGACCAAGCATTGCAACAAGCACTATCTCGTTTAGACGAATCACAACAACTATTATTTGAATTACGATTTACGCAAGAGTTAACGGTTCCCGAAATAGCACTAATTATTGGTGTACCAGAAGGAACAGTCAAGTCACGCCTACACACACTAACTAATCATCTACGACTAAAATTAAAAGATTATGAATAATACATTTGAAGATCAACTAACAGCTTCTGCACACCGTTTGCGTGAGGCGCAAGATGCAAAACTACATGTAGCAGCATCACCAGAAATAACGCATTCGCCAACACATCTTCGCAGTCAGTATTGGGGATGGATAACCACTCCCGTTGCCGCCGCAATAGGGTTACTCATTGGTTTGTTTATCAATCACCAAAGTGAGACAAAAAACGATTATATAGTGCCTGTAGTTGCAGTAGAAACGACTGGAAATAGTATTCTTGACGATGGTGCAGATTATAGTATGTTCATATCCATGTAAAGAAACTTTACAATTGAGTGTAAAGGGATTTGACAAAATTAGGTGGATTTTGTTTTTTCTTTTGTGCATATCAATTTTTTTCACTACCTTTGCGAGCGTATTATAAAAATTGCAAAACACCATAATAATGAAACAGGTATTATCTTTATGCATGATTTGCTTTTGGGCAATATCAGCGATAGCGCAGCGCGCTGCTGTCCCAGTTGGCTATGTGGATTTGGGATTGCCAAGTGGTACTTTGTGGAAACTACACAATGAAGCAAAATTTTATACTTATGAAGAAGCAATGACTACATTTGATAATCAATTACCAGAGAAACATCATTTCGTTGAATTGGAAAAATTCTGTGAGTGGAAATGGATAGATGATGGTAGTTATCAGGTTGTTGGTCCTAATGGTAATAGTATGATATTACCAGCAGCAGACTACCGTGGTTGCGGCATAGAAATAAGCCATATAGTAAGCAATATCGGTATAAATGGTTACTACTGGTCTTCCACTCCTTACGATTCAGACAATGCGTGGAATCTCTGCTTTGATTCTATTGGAGTTTATATCTATCAAGACCCTAAATGCGGCGGGATATCCGTGCGTTTAGTCCAATAATTTAGGATATTGCGTTCGCAAGAACGCTTGGCAAAAGAATTCCCACAGAAAGCCCATAGATGTCCCACAGATGTCCTTCTTTTGTTCTATGCTCGTGCTTATCCCTCAGAGTGGGGACTCTTCGGGCACATCGCTCGGAGTGCGTTCCGTCGCACTCCTTCAGGTCCCGAAACCTGCAAGTCGCTTTTCCTATACTAAAGGTATACTAAGGGTATACAAAAAGCAAGTATTTCTTCAGCACACGAAAACTTTTTTCCAAAAAACACCTCACGCGGGAAGCATAGTAAACACTACACTTCCCGCGTGTTGTATAATTACACAAGACACATACACGCTTTCCCTAATTTTACGCCTAATGGAGCTAAAAACTTTATTTTATATCCTCACCAATCACCCTTTCTACCAACTTCTCTAAATCCTGCTGATAGTCCTCTTTCCAGGCGCTGCGGATGGTGAGCATAGGAGTGACTATCTCGATTTTCTTCATTTGCTCCAGCATGCTGCAGATCGTTTTGCCTGCCGTCGGTGCCCAAGTGCCGTTCTCCACCACACCTACCCTACGCGACTGATAGCCCTTGATGCCTAACTTATACAAAAATTCATGCATTGGCGGAAAGACTCCGCCATCATAACTCGCCGCACACAGCACCATCTTTCCAAACCGAAAAGCCTGACTCACAGCCTCCGACATATCCGAACGGCACAAGTCTATCTCCTTGACTTCCATACCCTTACTGCGCAATTGCTCTACGATACAATGCGCCACCGCTGCCGTATTGCCATAGATTGAAGCTTGCGCTACCAGCACGCCATCCGTCTCCACCTCGTATCGACTCCAAATGCCATACAAGCGCAATGCCTCTGCGACCTCATTGCCCTCTAACGCACAGCCATGCAAGGGGGCGATGCGCTGAATATCAAAGGCATGTATCTTCGCCAAAGCTGCTGCCACTTGTGCGCCATACTTGCCGCAGATATTGATATAATACCTTCGTGCCTCATCCAACCAATGTGCTGAAAACTCCGAATATACACCAAACGAACCGAACGCATCGGCAGAGAAGAGGGTCTTCTCCTCGGGCAGATAGGTCATCAGCACATCGGGCCAATGCACCATCGGAGTGCTGATAAAGTGCAAGGTCAGCCCGCCCAAGTCCAACGAATCACCCTGTTTAACCATAAGGGTATGCGCAGGTTGGTAACCAAACTGCTCCAAGAACTGTAGCGCCGCGCGACTGGCAACAATAGTAGCATGGGGATATTTCTCTAAGAACGCACCTATCGAACCGCTATGATCGGGTTCGGTGTGCTGAATAATCAAGAAATCAGGCGTTCGTTGGGATTGCTCAATTTTTTGTAGCCACTCCGTTGTCTTGCGTTTGTCCACACTATCCATCACAGCAACTCGCTCACCCAGAAGCAGATAGCTATTGTAGCACATGCCGTTAGGCAGCGGGTACTGACTTTCAAAAAGGTCTAAGGTCGCATCATCGCAACCGATGTATTGAATTGTAGTGCTAAACATATCCTTTTTCTATTAAATTCCTTATCCTGCAATCAAATACCAAGTATAAAGCACAAAGCAGAGAAGCATCACGGCGCCACCTACTCTACCGATCTTGCCCTTGAAGCCAAAGAGCAAAGGGAAAGCGGCTGCGGCAATCATGACGGCATAGTCCACAATCGTGATATCCGCAGACACCAAAGGCATGACTTGTGAGCTGACACCCAAGATCAGCAAGATATTGAAGATATTAGAGCCCACGATATTGCCCAATGCCAGTTGGGTATTCTTTTTGCATGCTGCTGCCACAGATGCCGCCAATTCAGGCAACGAAGTGCCACAAGCAATCAGCGTGAGCGAAATAATCGCATCGCTAACGCCCCACGACTTAGCAATCACAATGGCATTATCCACAAAGAAATCGCAACTCATAATCAGCAATGCTAAACCGCCGACAATCTTCAGTACCGCTTTCCAAAGGGATAAGATAGGTTCGTCTGCCTCTATGGGGACGGAAGTAGCGTTCTTTTGATCACGAACGAAGGAGTAATACAAATAGCCCACGAAGAGGAGAATCAATATCAGACCATCTATACGACTGATCATAGATGGCGTGCCATTGAAGAAATTAAGCGCCAACAAGGTCAGCAATACCGAAACGCCAATACAAAACGGAATCTCAAAAGTCATATTCTTGCGGTCAATGGCAATCGGAAAGCAGATAGCAGTAAGACCAAGGATACCCAAGACATTGAAGATATTGGAGCCCACCACATTGCCAATAGCCACATCAGCATTGCCTTTCAAGGCGCCAAAGAAACTAACCACCAACTCAGGCATACTGGTACCAATGCCCACAATGGCGGCACCAATCACGAAATCAGAAACCTTGTAGCGGCGAGCCACAGAGACAGAACCAGCTACCAAAAACTCTGCACCAAAAACGATGCCAACTAACGAGATGATAAGAATGAGGTATGACATAGAGGTGTTGTTTAGAATTGTTTAGAGTTGTGTAGAGTTGTTTGCACTTGGGTATTTCAAAATCTGTGCAAAAGTACTCCGAAATTATTACGCAAGTATGAAAAATATGTTAAGAAATTATTAATTCGTGAGAACTGCATGGGGATATGCATAATTTTTGCTACCTTTGCAACATAAAACGGATTCGTAGTGAGAGAATTGCGCTATATATTGCTCCTGTTGGTAGTCGGATTCTATGCTTCATGGCAGAGATCCGATATGTATGCGCAAGCAGCAGCTAATTGCCCATCGGCGAGCGAGAGCAGTATGCCGTCCGTATTCCACAACACATTGGAAGACTATGCCAAACGACTGCAACAGCAATACGATTGGACGGATGCCCTCACTTCGTATCAAATTGGTACACGCAGCGAAGACAACCGCTTGCGCACGCGCCGCCAGGAACGCGTATCTTCGTCATGGCAAGTGCGTGCACATGTAGAGGATTTGCATGCTGTATTGCGACACGAGGCAAACCGTATCGCACACAATATCAATCGAATAGTGGCACGATCACGAATGACGCCACTTAGTTTACCGACAGAACATATTTCCTTCCCGTTTCATAGTTTTTGGTAGTTACCTAACCTATATCCAATAGGCGCAGCCGTCCAATATCCAATAGGCGGAACGCCGTCCGATAACTATAAGTTTAACTATCAAAACATGAAACAACTATGGATGATATAACAATGATTCTACTTGCTTTGGGCATGGTAGCAGTCTTTATGGGTCCTTTCTTTATCATTAGCGCCATCAAAGACAAAAAAGAAGCACAACAAAAGCAAGAAGAAAACGAAGCAAAATAATAGCAAAAACAATAGGGTGCGTCCATAATGGGCGCACTCTATCTTGATAAATATATTAAGAAATCATTAAAATACACCTTTTTGGTTGGTCAAGTGAATTATTTTTAGTAACTTTGCAGGCAAAATCTTACCAACATGGCAAAACAACGCATACTGATAGTAGATGACGAAGAGGATATTTGCATGATCCTCTCCTATTCGTTGCAAAAAGCAGGCTACGAAGTGCTTGTAGCACACAGCGCGGAAGAAGCCTTAGAACTACTCCAATCGCCTACAGCCCATACCCCATCGCCTATTGATCTAATTCTATTGGACATTATGATGGGCGAGATGTCGGGATTGGAGATGGCGGAGAAACTTCGTTCGGATATAGGGTATCGGGAATCGGGTATCGGGATTCCACCAATCATTTTCCTTACTGCGTTGAGCGATGAAGATACTGTGCTACAGGGATTTAAGTTGGGGGCAGATGACTACATCAGCAAACCTTTCCGCATAGCAGAAGTGTTGGCACGAGTGGCGGCGGTGCTGCGCCGTTCGGCAACGCCGAAGACAGCAGTTCAAAGTAGTTTAGAAGTTCAAAATAGTTCAGTAATTGTTTTCGAAGGAATAGTAGTCAACAAAGCCGATATGTCGCTCGCTGTAGATGGCAAAACGGTAGTCATGACACGCAAAGAGATAGAACTACTATGCTACTTACTTACCCATCGCGGACAAATCCTATCTCGCGAACATCTGCTCAGTAATGTATGGGATAGTAATGGCATTGTGTTAGAGCGTACGGTAGATGTGCATATCACCCATCTTCGCCGCAAACTTGGGCAGTATGGTAAATATATCAAGACCAAGTCTGGTTACGGGTATCTACTTGAAGGTTAGAGGCGAAAGGCGAGAATTATGAATATTTGGATAATTATAGGAATAGGGGTTGTGGCGATTGTAGGTGTGTGCTATGCTATCTACAAGCGCAAAATCAACCATGCGCGTGAGCAGCAACGATTGACGCTCACGCAGAACATCAGTCACGAACTCAAGACCCCTGTGGCAAGTATTCGTGGGGCATTGGAGACCATCCTCATGCACCCCGATATGGACGAGGAACAACGCCGTCAGTTTATTGAGCGTGCTTATCAGCAGTCAGGGCGACTTGCCAACCTGGTAGAAGACATCTCCACCATCAACAAGCTGGACACCCAAACCGATTTCTACACTCGTTTGCAACTGGATTTGCATACCGTAGTGGAGAATGTGGTGCAAGACTTGTCGCTGCGCGCAACACAAGCAGGAGCGACCATCACGCATAATATCCCTAAGCACTTGATTATCTCAGGCAACTACACGCTACTCTACTCTATTTTTCACAATATTGTGGACAATGCCATCAACTATGTAGAGAAAGCGGAGATTAGTATTCAACTCACGAACCAAGACCCATCGAATCTATATTTCAGTATTACCGACAATGGTCAAGGGGTACCCAATGAAGCATTAGCACATATATTTGAGCGCTTCTACCGCGTGGACAAAGGTCGCAGCCGCAAAGCTGGAGGTACAGGATTGGGACTATCTATCGTAAAACATGCTATCATTTTCCACGAAGGAACGATTACCGCACTTAATCGCAGCGAGGGAGGTTTGGAGTTTCAATTCTCTCTCAAAAGGCGTTCGAAATAGCATATTGTATTCTTAATAATACAATTTTACAAAAAATGGAACACTTTTTCACACAATAGTAGGAAGTTCCATTTTTTTTTTGTATCTTTGCAGCGTAATTTGGATAATATGTTTTTTAAAACTCATTAAAACTTTTTAAATATACAACAATTATGACAATGACAAAAAGCCCTTTGCAAATTGCACGTGCTGCGTATCAACCTAAGATGCCAGTAGCTTTGCAAGGAAATGTAAGCCTCAAAGAAGGCGCAAAAACGCAATCCGTAGCAGATCAAGAGGAGATTCAAAAACTCTTCCCTAACACCTACGGTATGCCTGTTATCGAGTTTGAACCTGCTGCTGAGGCAGTAGAGGTAGCTCCATTCAACGTGGGCGTTATCCTCTCTGGTGGTCAAGCTCCTGGTGGTCACAACGTAATCTGCGGTCTGTTTGACGCTCTCAAGCGCATCAACCCAGCAAACAAACTCTATGGTTTCCTGGGTGGACCAAGCGGTTTGGTAGATGGCAAGTATGCAGAATTGACTGCTGATGTAATCGACGAGTATCGCAACACCGGCGGTTTTGATATCATCGGTTCTGGTCGTACCAAATTGGAGGAGACAGAGCAATTCGACAATGGTATCAAGGTTTGCAACGAATTGGGTATCAAAGCTATCGTAATCATCGGTGGTGACGACAGCAACACCAATGCGTGCGTGCTCGCTGAGTACTATCTCCAAAAGAACTGCGGCATCCAAGTCATTGGTTGCCCAAAGACTATCGATGGTGACCTCAAGAACGAGATGATTGAGACCTCTTTCGGTTTCGACACCGCTTGTAAGACTTTCGCTGAGCTCATCGGTAACATCCAACGCGACGCTAACTCGGCTAAGAAATACTGGCACTTCATCCGCCTCATGGGTCGCAGCGCCAGCCACATCGCACTGGAGTGCGCATTGCAAGCTCAACCAAACGTGTGCCTCATCTCTGAGGAAGTAGAGGCAAAGAACATGACTCTCAATGAGGTAGTAGAGCAAATCGTAGAGGTTATCGTGGCTCGTGCTGCTGCTGGTCTCAACTTCGGTACTATCCTTATCCCAGAGGGTCTTATCGAGTTCATCCCAGCTATGCGTGTCTTGATCCAAGAGCTCAACGACATGCTCGCTGAGAACGAGGAGTTTGCTGCTCTCGAAGGCGATGATGCTAAGCGTGAGTACGTGAAGAGCAAACTTACCCCTGCATCTTGCGAGCTCTATCGCAGCTTGCCAAAGGGTATTGCTAAGCAGCTCACCCTCGACCGTGACCCTCACGGCAACGTGATGGTTAGCCAAATCGAGACCGAGAAGTTGCTCATCGAAATGGTACAAAAACGTCTTGCTCAGCTCAAGGCAACCAAGGAGTACACTGGCAAGTTCGCTGCCCTCAACCACTTCTTCGGCTACGAAGGTCGCTGCGCTATGCCATCTAACTTCGATGCAGACTACTGCTACAGCCTCGGTAACACCGCTGCTCACCTCATCGCAGCTGGCAAGACTGGCTACATGGCACTCGTGAAGAACCTCACCCAACCTGCTTGCGAGTGGGTAGCTGGTGGTGTGCCTGTGACCATGATGATGAACATGGAGCGTCGCCACGGTAAGATGAAACCAGTGATCCAAAAGGCATTGGTGGACCTCAACGGCGAGCCATTCAAGTACTTGGCTGCTCACCGCGCAGACTGGGCTGATCCACAACTCAGCTACATCTACCCAGGTCCTATCCAATACTACGGACCAGCAGAGGTTTGCGATCAACCAACTCGCACACTCATGCTTGAGCAAGGAGGTAAATAATCGGTCATGCTCCGTAGTAGTATAATCATAATGATTGTAGTGTTGTTTTCGAGTTCTTGCCTTGCGCAAGACTCGGAACAACAACTCTACGATGCATACATGAGCGCAGACATGAGTGTCTGGGCGCGATATATTGATTCTGTAGATTGGCACACCGCCACTATGAGCGAGCGAGCAGCAGTATTGAACTACGAATATGGCTATACAGCCCACGCTGTTAGTATCAACCAAGAGGATGCCGCACAGCGATTAGAGCAATTTGCCAATCACCTGGAATCGCATCGCGCTGATATGGACTCAGGACTCTATTATTCCTACAAAGCCAGTTTGTGTAGCTATCGTTTGTCGCTTGAGCGACGTCAGATTACCAAACAAATAAAAGGCATCTATGAGTACATGAATCGCGCAATGGAAATCAGTCCCAATGATCCATTTGTATTGACTATGCAGGGTAATGTGGAATTTTTTAATCCGTTTGGGAGCAAACAAAAAGCACTCAAATACTACCAAAAAGCGGATAGTATCTACAATACTCCTAACCAATACAATTATCCTCGTTGGAACATACGCGCACTACAGATTCCATTGTTGCAAAGCATGGATAAATTAGGACTTACGGAAGAGGCCATCAAGAAATGTCATGAGATATTAGCCAAAGATCCGTATTTCCCATTTATTACTGAACTATATTTGCCATCAATGCTTAAGAAGAAAAAACATTAGTTTTTCTTACAAGAAACACATTACTATGCGATCAATTAAAAATCCATGGTTAGGAATAGAAGGGTATAATTGCTTTGGTTGTTGCCCAAGCAACCCTTATGGGGTGAAGATGCAGTTCTATGAGGACGGACAGGACATCGTATGTTTCTGGAAGCCGCAAGAGCAGTATCAATCATGGGTCAACACATTGCACGGAGGAGTACAAGCGGTGTTGCTGGATGAGATTTGTGGATGGGTCGTATCACACCACTTGCGCAAGTCAGGCGTAACTGCCAAGATGGAGACTCGCTTTCGCAAGCCAGTGGTGACAGACCAAGATTATGTGGAATTGCGCGCACGATTGCGCGAGATGAAACGCAACATCGCTATTGTAGATGGGGAAATCAAAAGTGCAGAAGGGGAAGTTCTGGTGGAATGTACATGCACTTACTTTACTTTTGATGCGGCTAACGCACCCACAGAGGTGCCTTATCGCCCCACAGAAGTAGGAGAGGAAATCACACGGGAAGAAGTGCTGGCGTCGTTGAGAATGTAGTGGACGCGGCACTACTGTTTAGTGGAAAAAGGGGCGGATAATAATTATTAACTATTTATTATTAACTGAATTATGAAACACCATTTTTTACATTATATGGATCAAGTGATCCATAATCGTTGGCGCGATGTCGCCTTTGTGGATTACGGAGAGAAGAAACAATACACCCACGGCGAAGTAGCACAACAAGTGCGCCGCTTTCACAAGCTCTTCCGCCTTATGGGCATTCAACCTGGCGATAAGATTGCCATCGCCAGCCGCAACTGCTCCAACTGGGTAGTCAGCTACATGGCCATCATGTCATACAAAGCAGTGGCAGTGACCCTCTTGCAGGACTTCAAAGCCGAAGACTTGGCACGCCTCATTGAGCATTCCGATTCGAAGATGCTCATCGTAGGTCCCTATGTATGGCGCGAGTTGCAACACCAACAGTTGCCCGAACTGCAAGCCATCATGTCCATGGACGACTTCTCTTTCATTCATCTGGCAGAGCCATACAAAGGCAATGTAGAGCATGTAATGAGTGAGCCTTCCACTCTCACCGAGAACACATTCTTCTCGCTCGTTCAAGACGGCGAGATTGATCTTGATTCACTGGCCCTCATCAACTACACTTCTGGTTCCACAGGTTCTCCTAAAGGCGTAATGATTAGCCACCGCTCACTCAGCAACAACACTGAGAACGGTCAGCATATCCTCCCCGTGGAACCTGGACAACGCGTGGTCAGCATGCTTCCATTGGCACATATGTTCGGACAGTTGGCAGACTTCCTCTATCCATTCAGTGCGGGTGCTACCATCTATTACCTGACTAAAGCGCCTACCCCAAGCATTCTGCTCAAAGCGATGGCAGATGTCCAACCCTATTTGGTGGCTACAGTACCATTGGTGATAGAGAAGATTCACAAGAAGAAATTGGACCCGCTATTGTCCAAACCTGTGCTCAAATTCTTCTGGCACACTCCTGGTATCATGAATATTATCCGCGGACATGTCAAGAAATCTTTGGTCAAAGCCTTTGGTGGACAAGTGCGCTACTTCCTCTGCGGTGGTGCAGCCATGAACCCTATTGTTGAAAAATGCCTTATGGATGTCAATTTCCCATTGTCCATTGGTTTTGGTATGACCGAGTGCGGACCATTGGTCAGCGGCCTGCCACCTAAATACTTCAAGCGTCGCTCTTGTGGTGCACCCGTAGCGGGCATGGAGGCTAAGATTGATAATCCTAACGAGAAAGGCGAAGGCGAGATTCTGGTTCGCGGAGAGAATGTCATGATGGGTTACTACAAGAACGAAGAAGCTACCAAAGCCGCCTTTACCGAAGACGGTTGGTTGCGCACTGGCGACCTCGGCTATATGGATAAGAAGCAGAACATCTTTATCCGTGGTCGTATCAAGAGCATGTTCCTCGGCGCCAGCGGACAGAACATCTACCCAGAGGAGATTGAGGATAAGCTCAATAACCAGCAGGGTGTTGCTGAGTCAATTGTCGTAGAGCGCGAGGGCAAACTCATCGGTCTGGTCTTCCCTGATGAAGAAGCCACCAAAGGTTTCTCACTCGCTGAAGTAGAGCGCATGATGAAAGAGAACCTCAAGAAGCTCAACGACTTGCTACCATCCTACTCGCGCGTACACGATATCGAAGTGAAGCAAGAGCCATTCGAGAAAACACCTAAGAAGAGCATCAAGCGATTCTTGTATAAGTAAGGCGTTGCAGCTAGCAGCAAGTTTAGAGGACGGCTACGCCTACAGTTTAGAGTTTAAAGGCTCGGTATATATAAAAGACGAGGAGCAAATCCTCGTCTTTTATTATCTTTGCCACACCCTCTCCCCTTTTAGGGGGAGTTGGAGCGGACTACTTACTTGCGTGGAGCAGACACGTAGGTTGGATAGAACACTTGTTGCAGACTATCCACCAAGTTGTGGTGATTCTTCAGGAGCACATTCGATGGGAAATAGCACTCGCCTGTGATACCCGGGATAGAACGATTCAGACGCAACTGACGGCAAATCTCGTTGCCTTCGTTCCAAGCCGCAGCCATCTTAGGATTACCCATATGGTAAGGTGCCATACCGATATACACGCGGCACTTGTCGGTAGCATGTTGCGCCCACCAGTATGCAAGCGTTTTGTAATCAGCCACTTTCTTGCCAATCTCCCAATAGAGTTGTGGTACTACATAGTCAATCCAACCTTTCTCCATCCAGAGGAGGATGTCGGCATAAAGTTGGTCGTAGTTTTGCAGACCATTGGTCTCGCTACCGCGTGGGTCGTTGGCTTTGTTGCGCCAGATACCAAATGGAGAGATACCAAATTGTACATGAGGCTTGATGCTCATAATGGTGTTGTGTACTTGCTCTATCGCCAAGTTCACATTATCACGGCGCCAGTCGCCTACATTATCAAAGCCGCGTGGGTCAGCCGCAAATGCTTCAGCATCAGGAAATTCTTGACCAGACACTGGATAAGGATAGAAGTAGTCGTCCATATGAATCGCCTCTATGTCGTAACGGGTCACGAGGTCAGCCACCACTTTGCAAAGGAAGTCGCGTGTCTCTTGCAAGTGTGGCGCGAAGTACCATTG
>JAFYWK010000011.1 GCA_017558065.1 Paludibacteraceae bacterium | reverse complement strand
TTATACAGGCACTGCCATTCAGTCTGAAAGCGGTTATATTTCACTCACAGGAACAATTAATACCAAAGGGTTAGAAAATGCTATCTATGCACAAAGCGCGAGCAACGGAAATATTACGGTTAATGGTAATCTGACAGCAGAAACAACCGGAGATACATCGTATGGAGTAGTAGGTAAAACCGTAACGCTCAATGGCAGTAAGATGAACATTATTTCCGTTGCCAACGCGGTTGTATCGTATGGTGATATGACCTTATCAGGAAATATTATTGCCACATCTACGAAAGCGACAAGCGTTGCTCTAAATTCTCGTGACGGAGGTAGTATTATCTTCAAGAAAGGAGATTTTGAAATTTCTGGAGCAGGTCAAGCTATTTATTCGGCAGGATCCATTGCTTTAAATACAACGTTGGCTATAATAACGCCAACAAATGGCAAAATCTATGGCAATACCATTGCAGATTCTAAAAATAACGCTGCCACCTATGTACATATTGGTTATACTCCAAAAGTTACTCAAAATACCATTAGTACTCCTACTACAATCAAATACGGAGAGCAAGTGCGCATAGAAGGAAAAATCAAGGCAATTGGTCAAACAACCTACCGATTGCAAGAGAGTGCAGATGGCTCTACGTGGCGTACAATCAAATCAGGTACGATAGCAACAGATGAGGCGCGTGCTGGTCATACTATTCAATACAAGAAAGTGTTCGTAGAAAATGGCTATGAGGCATATCACCAATATCGAATAGTGGCTAACCATGTGGCTTCTGGCGAACAAGACACCTCTGTTGTGAAGAAGATATATTTCAAGTATCCGCTATTCAAAGACGGTTTAGTTAATGCTTACTATAGCGCAAATGATGTCTTTAAATATGCAAAACCAGCAGACTGCAAGGATTACAAATATACAAGCCAACTGCCCGCACGAGTAGAGGAGAACAATGATTATCTAAATATCACTATGCCTGCAAGTCCACTATATATCGACGAATACACACCAACCTATAAGGTGGATTTCTACGATGCGGACGCTACCTTGCTAAAGACAGAAGAAGTTCTCGCTGGAGAGGACGCCACCCCACCATCAATGGGAGGAAAGAACGCGCCGACAAACGGTTCGCAACGTGTTTCTGGTTCTACTTTTACTGGTTGGAGCAAGGATTATACGAATGTACACAAAAATCTTAATGTGTTCGCTAAATATGATGTGTATGTAGATTTGGATATTGACGTAGCTAATCATACTTGCAACCGCAATGAAGACTGGAAATTCGCATCATGGATGTTTACCGATTTTGAGAACAACAAGACAATGGCTATGGCAGGTGACCAACTGACCTTCCGCGCAAGTGTAAAAACAAACACGCCTGTATCTGTTTACTTCCAAGCAGGAACACTTCTAAGTGGTGGTGAAATCAGTTGGACAACAGGTACCAAGGTGGGTGAAATAACGGGTTACGATGTGAACAAACTAATGACGTTTGATCGCGAAGTAACAGCGTTGGTAGAATATTATAACGAACTGCCTTTCGAGCGCAAGCGTTACTATCGTTTCTATGTCTATGGTACTGGTACTGCGGAAACTGTATATTCAGAGGTGATGGAGATACAGATGTACTATCCGTTGTTGGTTAATTCCGACCAAGAGGTGCAGGTTGTAACGAGTGAAGGCGGATTCTATTTCAATGGTCTGCGAAGCATTATTCCTGTACAATACAATGAAACTGTGCTCATTCTTGATCGTCAAGGTTTGAAAGGTGCAGGACTGACAATGGCACGCGTCAATAAGCCAGCGTATCTCATAGAAGGCTATACCAACGAGGGAGTACATTATATTGTAGGACCAGGCGAAACAGAAACATTGAACATTACCACAACAAAGAAACTGATTGTTTTTGACGGCGTATATGGCAATGGCTATCCCAAGCAACTGGATTTCAGTGCACAAGGATTTGGTAAACTAAACGGATACTATGGCGAGGTAGTTCCTTGTGGCGGTAGTGTAACAATGCCTGAAGACCCGACAGAAGAGAATGCAGTCTTCCTCGGCTGGACATCGTGGAACCCATCGTTATATGATAGTATTGCATATCTAAATGTACCAGCTATTAGCGACAATATCCTTGGTTTTACAGCTAACTTTGAGTACTACGATCCAACACCTCAATACACCGTGCGCTTCTATGGTAAGGACGGAATGACTTTGCTTGATACGCAAACGGTTAATGAAGGTGCGGACGCAACCCCTCCTGCTGCACCTGCTGTAGATGGCTGGCATTTCACGGGGTGGGATAAACCATATACCACAATTACTGGAGATGTGAATATCACGGCAATCTATGGCGAGGATATGACAGTATGGACGGTAACTTACAAGAATTGGGACGGTAGTAGTCTTGGCTCTGAACAAGTGAACGATGGCGAGGCTGCACAAGGCGTTGCAGTGACACGCGAAGGATATACTTTCGTGAAATGGAGAGATTATATAACTGGCGATGATGTGGATATGGAGCATATTACGGCTAACATTACCGTAGAGGCAGTCTTTGTCGAAACACTTTATACTGTCACTTATCGTGTGGATGGAGTGGAAACTTATTCTGTTCAAGCTACTCATGGTTCACTAGCAAATAGTATATACTATCCGTTAGGTACACCTACTAAAGAAGCCACAGAGGCACTCATTTACACGTTCAGTTATTGGACACCAGAGGTTACAACAATTACCGAAGATGTTACGTTCGATGCAATCTTTATCCCTACTGCGCGACAATACACAGTTCAGTTCCAAAATTGGGATCACACTTTGCTATCTGAACAACAAGTAGCTTATGGTATGCCTGCTGTTGCTCCATCAGAGCCTACACGCATGGGATATTTCTTCGAGGGTTGGGATCGTGAGTTTGACGCTACAATGGCAGATATGACTGTTACCGCAATGTTCCGCATGCCATATAAATATACGATTTCTTGGCTGAACGATGATGATTCACTTATTGAACAAACAATAGTGGCAGAAGGAGAGATGCCAACACATGCTGACCCATTCAAACCTGCAACAGAAGAATACACATACACATTTGCTGGTTGGACTCCAGATATTGTGCCAGCAACCTGTGACGCAACCTACACCGCTACGTATAGCAGCACCAAAAATACGTATATTGTAACCTTCGTGGATTACGATAGTACAGTATTAAAGGTGGATACTGTAGAGTATGGACAAGCGGCAACACCGCCTGCAAATCCAGTACGCGAGAACTATTACTTTGTGGGATGGGATATAGACTTTAGTTTTGTAACCGAAGATATTACTGTTACTGCAACCTACAAACTTACTGATCCAACAGGTGTAGATAATATCTAT
>JAFYWK010000002.1 GCA_017558065.1 Paludibacteraceae bacterium | reverse complement strand
AGCACGATATGGAAACATAGAAGTATTGTTTACCGACTTCACCCATTGCAATCAATCTTTCAGCCACCAAGTGGCAATCCCCTCTTGGTGTAATAATGAATGGCGCGCCAATAATTACCCTCGCGAATTGTATTTGCAGGGTTTTATTGTGGGTGAGCAACAAGCAGGCGAAAGCATTGAGCAGACATACCAACGCCTAAAAGAGAAAGCGCAAGCGGAAGCCCTGCAAAATATTACCACTCTTTCAAACAAGATAAAAGATATTACCCATTTGTCGGTGGAGAGTTGGCACAATCCCCAAACGAATGAAGTCTTTGCTTTTGCATGGGCAAAGAAAGAGGATTTGGTACGTACACTGAAAAAGCAGATTATCAGCCATATCACTCGTGCAGAGATGGCACTGGAAGAAGCAGAGAGTTTGTTGGCAGAAGGCGAAAAAGGTGCAGCGAACAAGGCGATTGCTAAAGCCACCGAGCAGTTGCAGCAAGTAGAGGAGCAGCAACAAGTAGTGCAGAATGTGGATGCTACAATCAATATGGAGGATATAGCTTTTGCAGAAAGTAACGCCCTCAAACAGCGAGTAACAGCGTTGCAACAACAACTGAAGAATGGAGTGGCTGTGTATATTAGTGGAGACGTGACTATTTTTAATAAATCATACCCTACACTTATTCAGAAGATTAAGCAGGAGATTTCTCCTATAGGTTGCACTTTCACCACAAACGAAGCAGAAGCAGATTGGGTGATTCGGTTGCAGGGCACAACACAAGAGTACAACACCCTGCAAAAAACTACGTACAGCGCGTTTGTGGTTATGGCAGACGTAGCAATAGAGATAGCAAAGAAGGGACAGATTATTTATTCAGGCAATGTGAGCAAAAAGGGTGTTCACACAAATAATACCGAACAGGCAGCCAAAGAGGCATATTCAGAAGCAAGCAAGGAGATTGCAATACAAGTCAAAGAGATAATAAATAAATAACTAAACTATAAACAATTAAACATTTAGAACAATGAAAACAAAAACTCTTTTATTTCTATTCCTATTGATTTCAGGAATGATGTTTGCTCAAGAGGTAAAGCGTGTAGCAATCTTGGAAACGGTGGACAAAGAAAACCAGATAGATTATGCGTATGAATTACTATTACGTGGTAATTTGAGTGATGCAATTACAAGCATCTCTGGTTACGAAGCATACGATCGCACTGACATAGATGCAATCATGAGCGAACAAAGTTTTCAACGAACTGGCTTAGTAAGTAACGATCAAATCAAGCGTTTGGGCGAAATGACTGGCGCTAACTATATTTTAGTTGCTGAAATAGCGAAATCAGGTCAGCAAATAATCATTCTTTCTAAACTCTTAGATGTGGAAACAGCACGCACCATCATGTCTGATCATGAGATAACTACTCTGAACAACATACAAGATGCTTGTAAAAACTTAGCAAAGAGAATGTTCCATGAGGAAGTGAAAGTAGAGCCAAAAGTAGAAACTAATTTTGAACTTATCCGTCATACCGCACAGGAGCAAAAGTTATTAGGCATTGAAAAATATTCATATGGCACAACTCAAATGGACGAAAAGGCTTTTCGCTTATTTATGCAAAAGAATAATCGAGAAGCATATTTGAAGTATATGAAGAGCCAGCAAATGATTTATGCAGGATGGGGATTGTTAGGTGGAGGAATGGTTATGACTGCTACTGGAATTATAATGTTCGTTGACTATGATCCATTCTCCGGAGGGCTATTATTAGGGTTTGGTTCTGCTGCCATCGCCATTTCCGTTCCTCTTTTGAGTGTAGGTTATCCTAGCCATAAAAAAGCTTTCAATATGTTCAATGAGCAAAATAGCAAACAACAAACACCTATTACTCTCAACCTTCAAGCAAGCCAAAACGGTGTTGGTTTGGCGTTGAATTTCTAATGCTCTTATTTCCTCCTCATTGGGAGAGTTCGCGAAGTTCCACGGAGCAGGAACAGGTCACTGCAACAAGTCCATGAAAGTTCGCAGGGGAAGTTGCACCTAAAATCACCAATCAGCATAATTAGTTCGTATTGAGCCGATTATGCGGATTGGTGTTATTCTATTTCAAATGAAATTGTGTGTGAGGGAGATGAGGGAGTGAGGGAAAAATGCGTTCACATCCCTCATTCCCTCACTTCCCTCACCCTATGTTTAACAGACAATAGTTTATCGGGTGGATAAGCGGAGGATAGGTAACTAAAGTGACACAAAAAAAACATGGATGTGCCACGGATAGGCTCACGATGGTATCTTATGAACCCGTCAAGAACCCGTCATGAACCCGTAATTGATCGCTAACTGCTAAGGACTTGGCAGGATCTTCTTATCTCACTTAATGGCTCGAACGAATTGCATTGCGCTTCCTCGGCTAAGATGCAGAAAATTCATTTGCACACATTTTGCAGGTATTTTTTCGAGAAAAAATAATATGTTCTTGCGTATGTGCATTTTTTTTTGTACTTTTGTGCGATTTTTAGTAATGTGATGAGAAAGGCGCTAATTATTATAGGAATCGTGTTGGGTTCGCTGCTTATCCTGTTGGGTGGCGCCACACTGCTATTGCAGCAGAGCAATGTGCAGACCTACATAGTGAGCAAAATAACCAAACAGTTATCACAGACATTGCAAGCCGATGTGGAAATCAAACGCGTTCATTATCGCCCGCTGAACCACTTAACCGTTGATAGTTTGTACATTAGCGACCAACAACGCGACACCTTGCTCTTTGTGGCACAAGCCAACATCTCCATCAACCTGCTGCAATTGGCTGAAGACCGTTTGGACCTAACCCACATAGAACTGCTACAACCCTACATCAATATTCATTCGCTGAATGATTCCACGCTCAATTGTCACTTTCTTCTCAATCAGAAGCAACAGACTGACAAACAAGCATTTCCTTTCCGATTAAACATTGACCGACTGGATATGTCGGATATGCGCATACGATACAACGAGCTCTTAATCGCCCCATTGCAACTATCCCTGGCGTTGCCCGTATTCAGTCAGGATTCGATGGATATACATATCCACAACTTGGAGTTGCAAGCGCAAATAGATCAATTAGACGCAGGATTCAGTGCCAAACTGCATGGCGACTTGGACTCTATTTTTGCTGATCAAATGTTGCTCATATACAGAGACAAACGCATCTTTGATGGCGATGTGGCAGTCTATCACCCTACGGACTTAGACGCATTGTATGTGCAGGCGCACTGCAACGATCTGTACTGCAATCATGCCCTGCTGCAAGACTTCCTGTCGCATTTGCAGACGCGACCCGTTGTGCTTCCCCAACCAGTAGCCCAATTAGGTCATGTCCACTATCGTGGAGGTATCCACGGACGCATTGAGCATCTCAATCTGCAAGGAGCCTTCAGCACCGCATTGGGAGCAATCACCGTGAACGGATACGTGGAGAGCGACACCACCCTGAAGAACTTTGATTTTGTGGGACACCTATCCACCAATGGTTTTCAGTTAGGCAGAATGCTCAATCACAGCGACATTGGCGAAATAGCACTACAGGCACATGTGGACGGCAAGATAGACTCGCTGCAACTGACCGAATGTATCGCCGACGCCAATATTCATCGTATCGGATACAAGGGATACACCTACCACGACATACATTTCGACGGAGTGATGGGCATCGAAGAAGTGAGCGGAAAACTCTACATCAATGACGAGAATATTTCCCTGCAAGTGAACGGTTTGGCAGACTGGTCTTCGGAAGATACCCGATTGGATATGACAGCCCGACTGGCTGATTTTCGTCCGCATGCCATTCACCTGACGGAGCAATATCCCGATATGGCCATCGGTGCTACGACATACATCAGTCTATTCACCTCTGGCACACCCAAACAAATGTTGGACAACCTGACGGGATACATGATTATTGACACACTGAGCGTCATCAACGGGGAGAAAACAGCCGTCATGGAGCAACTGAAATTGAATATCGACAGTTACTTAATCAACGGCAAGCCCGCTCACAAGATGAACCTACAGTCAGACTATCTAACAGCAGACCTCACAGGTACATTCCAATACACCACCCTACCCAATACGTGCAAAAAACTGCTACACACATATATCCCCAGTCTGGTTGAAGCGCCCAAGCAGTCTAACAAGAACCCTAACCAACTGGAGTTCTACGCTTATTTCCGACAATTGGAGGACATCACCCAGGTGCTGGAACTGCCCTATTCCATTCCATCCTATCCGACCATCAAAGGATTTCTACGCGAAGACATACAGCAAATAGGTATGCAGGCGCATATCCCAAGCGTTCAATCATCGAGTACGCAAATTGATAATCTGACTCTTTCGGTAGAAAACATCGGGGATAGTTTGGGCATGTCACTCTATATGTACAATCGCCTGCCAAAAGACAACCCCACTGCGGCTAAGATTGGCGATGTGAAAGCACGTGCCCATCTGAAGGCACTCAATGATGCGGTAGATATTCAGGTGCATTTGGACAACACAGATAGTGTACAAAATGCGGGTACTATTCATATCTCATCGCAACTGAGTCAATATGCTCAGCAGCCATTGCTGAATGTGCATTTGCACCCCACTCACATCATCCTCAATGACTCCTCATGGACCATCAATGATGCCACCATCACCTACACAGCGGCAGAGAAAAAGGTGGATATTCAGAACTTCGCGCTCAACACCGATTATCAAACCATTGCCATGCAAGGAGTGGCATCGCCACAGGTTGAAGATTCGATCAAAGTGGAACTGCGCAACATCGATTTGCAATACCTACTGGGATACACCTTGGCTGGCGAAGCCATCTCCGTACAAGGTCCACTGACGGGTAAAGCTACGCTATATGGTTTGTTTACTCAACCCATGGTAGAAGCCCAAGTAGCAATCCCCAATGCAGGACTGAATGGGACATATTTAGGCGATTTGACGGCACAAGCCTATCTGGATCGTGAAGAAAAAACCATTATTATCGAAGGTGCTGCGGTGGATTCGATGGAGCATACGGTGGTAGAAGTGCAAGGCAAAGTGATTCCCGAAAACAAATGGTGGGGTCTGGATATTCATTGCGACAGCGTAGATATTGGGCTGATTGATTTCTGGACACATACTATCTTTACGAACCCCAAAGGACGTGCCTTTGGCGACCTGCAAGTCTTTGGTCAAGAACGTCAGACATGGGTGACAGCCGCCATACACGGTAAAGATGCACAAGTAACGATGCCACAATTAGGCGCTACCTTCTATTTCAACGACTCCATCTATATGGATTCGACAGCCATTCGCTTGCCCGATATTGATGTGCGAGATGCCGAAGGAAACACGGGCGTGTTCTCGGGTATCATCACACACCAGAACTTCTTGAACTTCAAATACGACCTCAACGCGCAAGTAAACAACATGCTGGCACTGAACCTGCCCTATGACCCACAATCATTGTTCTACGGCAAAGTATATGGTTCGGGCAATGTGCATATTACAGGTGACGATTACGAATGCAAAATAGACGTCAATGCTCGCACCGAAGCCAATTCGAAATTCTACTTGAGTGTGAACACTGCTTCCGTTGCAGCCAACGCATCATTTGTAGAGTTTAAGGCACCACAACAAACGGATAACTTATTGCATCTGTTATCTCAGCCTACGCAACCCACTATCACAGCAATACCCAAGCGAACCAAACTGCTGCTCTCACTGCAATTAGAAGCGACACCAACAGCAGAAATCAATATCAAGTTGGGTGGTGACGATGGTATCCGTGGTCGTGGAGAAGGCAACTTGAAAATCAATTATGATGACTCCTCCGAGGAAGTGCAGATGTTGGGAACCTATACATTGCAGTCTGGACTGTTCTCCTATGCATTGGGCAATATCGTCCGCCGCAACTTTGACATAGCCGAAGGCAGCCGCGTGATATGGAGTGGCGACCCATTGTCGCCCGTTGTGGATATTACAGGTCGTTATCATACCACCGCTTCACTGCGCGATTTGTTTGGTAGCGAGTTTTCGCAAGTAGCCACCAATCGCACATCAGTACCCGTGAACTGTGTGCTATATATGACCGACCAATTATTCAATCCTACGCTGCAATTTGCAGTAGAGTTGCCTCAGTCAGATGAGTCCATACAGAGTCAGGTGAACTCCATCATTAACACCGAAGAGATGCTGATGCGACAAGTGATTTATCTATTGGTCTTCAATCGTTTCTATACCGCAGACTACCTGCAAAACACACAGACCGTAGGACTCAATGAGACCTACTCATTGCTATCCTCTACCATCACCGGACAAATCAACGCATGGCTAAGCAAACTGACCGATATTTTCACGATGGGATTCAACTTCCGCACCGATGGTGAAGGAGCAAGCGCAAGTCAAGAATACGAAGCGAACTTCCAATTACAACCGATTAGGCAACTGGTCATTAACGGTAACTTCGGTTATCGCTACAACGACCTGAGCAATCGTCCGTTCTTTGGCGACTTGGACATCGAGTACCTGCTCACCCAAAATGGCAAACTACGTGCAAAAGCATACACCCATACTGTGGACAAATATTCACTCAAACAAGCGAATACCGTACAAGGATTAGGTTTGGTGTTCAAACATGATTTCAACTGGGGCACACCCAAGAAGAAGGAACCTGTCGTGACAGATACCATTCCGACACCAGATATTATTCAAGTAAAAGATACTACTTCCACTTTATAAAAAGACTACCTATGTTAATTAAATGCTATGGAGCTGCGCCACAAGGCATCGATGCTGTACTTGTAACGATAGAAGTACATGCTGTGCCTGGCTTTGAGTTCACGCTGGTAGGATTGCCCGACAATGCCGTCAAAGAGAGCCACGAGCGTATCAATGCAGCACTCACAGTGAATGGGTACAAGAAACCTCATCACACCCTGACCATCAATATGGCACCCGCCGACATCAAAAAAGAAGGTGCATCATATGACCTGCCCTTAGCAATAGGTATCTTAGCCGCAGAAGAGGAAGTCAAAACGGCTTTGCTGGATAAATATTTGATTATGGGCGAGTTATCGCTGGACGGCACCTTGCAGCCCATTCAAGGCGTATTGCCTATGGCTTTAGCGGCACGCAAAGCAGGCTTCAAGGGGATTATTCTCCCAGAACAAAATGCACGCGAAGCCGCCGTAGTCAAAGATATAGAAGTCTATGGATTGAAGGATCTGTTGGAGGTGATTCGCTTCCTCAACGGCACACAAGCCTTCACCCCTACATATGTAGATACAGCGGCAGAGTTTGCCCAACACGCCTTCCCTAATGATTTGGATTTTTCGGATGTTCGAGGTCAAGAGAATGTTCGTCGAGCCATGGAAGTAGCCGCAGCTGGCGGACACAATATACTCATGGTGGGTCCTCCAGGTGCTGGAAAGAGTATGATAGCCAAGCGCTTGCCGTCAATACTGCCGCCATTAAGCATTGAGGAAGCACTGGAAACAACAAAAATCTACTCTGTGGCAGGTATGATGGCACGTCGCAAGGAGAATGACGGTGTGTCAAGCGCATTGATTGTACAACGACCCTTCCGCAGCCCACATCACACGATTACAGATGTTGCCCTCGTAGGTGGCGGCACCAATCCGCATCCTGGAGAAATATCTCTTGCACATAACGGTGTGCTCTTTCTGGACGAGTTGCCAGAATACAAACGTACTGCACTGGAAGTAATGCGTCAGCCATTAGAGGACCGCAAGATATGCGTTACACGCTCGAAAATGACGGTAGAATTTCCCGCCTCGTTCATGTTGGTGGCAGCGATGAACCCATGTCCTTGTGGGCATTATGGAGAAGATAATCCTGCGCACCCTTGCACATGTACCCCAGCACAAATACACCGATACATGGGTCGTATCTCAGGTCCACTGCTTGACCGAATAGACATACAATGCGATATTCAGGCAGTCCCTTACACAATGCTCAAAGAGACCACGCCCAGCGAGAACAGCGCTTCCATCCGTGAGCGTGTGGTGCGTGCTCGTCAGATACAGCAACAACGCTTTGCAGCATATAATGTTACCGCGCAAAAGCCCATACATTGTAACGCCCAAATGACACCTAAGGCAGTACGTGAGTATTGCCAACTGGATGCACAATGCGACAAACTGCTGTCACATGCAATGGACAAATTGGGACTTTCTGCTCGTGCATACGACCGCGTGCTAAAGGTAGCACGTACCATAGCCGACTTAGCAGGTGCAGAAAACATCAACTCGGGCCACCTGATGGAAGCGATTTCCTATCGTAATATGGACCGAGCTGATTGGATATAAAAGCCCTCTAAAGCGCTAAACGGAAACCAATATCAATCTTCTTATTCGTCATGACTTGACCATTACGAACTGTCACACGGCAGTTATTGTCTTCGTATGCCCAACTGCCACCGCGTATGACACGTCGATTAGCAGAGGACTCCGATGGTCCTTGCGGATTGATTTGCGATTTAGAATCGTACTTACCATACCAGTCTTGGCACCACTCCCAGACGTTTCCACCCATATCGTATAGGCCTAATTCGTTCGGTTTCTTAAGACCCACTGGATGCGAAGCACCTAAACTATTGCCTTTGTACCAGATATGTTCTTCCGGGGTAGCACTTCCTGGATAAATCAATTTCTTCGTATCTTTTCCACCTCGAGCGGCATACTCCCACTCCGCCTCGGTTGGCAAACGGAAGGTAGCACCCGTGAGGTCATTGAGTTTCTTGATGAATAGTTGGCACTCTTCCCATGAGATATTTTCCACTGGGTTAGATAGGTCGTTTTGGAAATTACTTGGCATCGTACCCATGACCGCTTTCCACAATTCTTGTGTCACCTCTGTCTGTCCGATGAAATAATCACCCACCGTGACATAGTGCATAGGTTTCTCCCAATCGTACGCAAATTCAGCATGCTCCTCTGTAGCGCCCATGACAAAGGAACCACTCTCCACCTTCACCATGGTAAATGGAACGCCCTTCACCTCAAAACGCAATTTGCTTTGGTTTTTAGGAATCTCAAACTTCTTGACAGGTTCGGCACTCATCTCAAGATTCTCCTCAACCAATCGGAAACCTAAATCTGCATGCTTGTCCGCCATAGCATATCCGTTGCGATAAGCAACACGGTTATTGCGAGAAGGCGTTTGCGCACTACCACCACGTACCACTCTATACGATCCGTTGGTTGGACCTTGTGGATTCGTAAGGTTGTTACCCTCATAGGTTCCAAACCAATCTTGGCACCACTCGCCCACGTTACCACTCATGTCATAAAGCCCAAGTTCGTTAGGCAGTTTTTGACCTATCGGATGAATCAGGTTATTGCTATTACCATGATGCCATGATACATCGTTGATGTTGGCACTTCCGGCATACTTGTGTTGCTTGCTCATTTGTCCACCACGAGCGGCATACTCCCACTCCGCCTCGGTTGGCAGACGGAAATGCCTACCAGTCAACTCATTGAGTTTTGCCACGAAGACCTGGCAGTCCTCCCAACTCACATTAGTGACAGGATTGAGTATATGCGTAGTATCACTACTTGGATTTGCGTCCATGACCGCTGTCCAAAGTGCTTGGGTTACCTCGGTCTGACTGATAGAATAGTCTGTTAGGGTGATTTTACGTACAGGTCGTTCGCCGCCCATAGCATCATTGCCTTGTTCCTCTGTAGCACCCATCATAAAGGTGCCACCCTCAACCGTAATCATAGCAAAAGAAACGCCTTCTACATCCACCACCGTAGCGGATTCTGGCACGATTGGAGCAACAGGTTCGGTATCTACTACTTGCTCATCAATCAGTTGCTTATCCACCACTTGCGTAAGCGCAAGACGCAGACCAATATTATAGTTACTAAACGTAGAGGTATGGTAATTACGCTGTGCCACACGTGCATATCGTTCGCCAAAATACCAACCACCACCACGATATACCTTATACGAGCCATCAGCAGGTCCTTGAGGATCTTTTTGCTTGACCATCTGATATCCAGCGTACCAGTCTTGGCACCACTCGCAGACGTTGCCGCTCATGTCATACAGTCCGAGTTGATTGGGTTGCTTGGCAGCGACGATATGAGTGGAAGCGTTGCTGTTTTCTTCTGACCACGCCACATTGAACGAGACATTATCTCCAGCATAACGATAACTAACCGTATCACGTCCGCCACGAGCAGCATATTCCCATTCGGCTTCTGTAGGCAAGCGGAAAGATTGACCTGTGAGTTGATTAAGTTTGCGGATAAACACCTGACAATCTTCCCAGCTTACATTCTCAACAGGGTTGGACAAATTGGATGGGAAAGCACTCGGATTGGTTCCCATAACCGCTTTCCACAATGCTTGCGTTACCTCAGTCTGCCCAATATAGAAATCTGACACAGATACTTGGTGGATAGGAATCTCATTATCATTCATGCCATCGCGTTGCTCCTCGGTGGCACCCATCATGAATGTACCACCATTCACCTTGATCATAGAGAATGTGAGATCTTGTACATGGAAGATATGCGCATCCTTGGCATTTTCTATAGGCGCTGACATATTCAACAGCGATAACTCTTCCTTATTGAGCAAGGTATAGTTCACCTCTCGGTCTTTTCCTTCCTCGACACTAATCACCTGTTCGTAGGGCCAGAAGCCATCTTTCTCGACGCGCAGTCTATGTTCGCCGACAAGCACTTGGTTGAAGACCATCGGGGTAGAACCTCGCTGTACATTATCAATCCAAATAGTGGCATCCAACGGATCGCCATCCACGATTAAGACGCCATGCATAGGTGTAGGATTATTCAGCGTGTATGCCACATTCGCATCGCCGCTGGCAATAGAGATGGGTGTGAAAGCAGGCGAGTAACTCTGCTGGCGAGTCTCTACCATATAGTCGCCATACTCCAATGTACCCGTCCATACGCCTTTACCTACGCGCTGTCCGTCAATGTAAATATCCGCCATCTCTGCCGCAGTGAGCGTCACCTGCGAATAATTGGGTTGCATGATCGGACGCAACTTGGTATCTTCTGCCTCGCGGATAGTGATTGTATTGGTGTATTCCTTGTATTTGTCCAGCAACACATTGATTGTATATCTGCCCACACTCAGTTCTGCCTTATTGATAGGAATGGTTCCTAATTGTGTAATCACACCTGTCGTCTGATTGGTAGCAAAGACATAAGCGCCATAGATTTGCGTATCGCCATCTACGCTGGTCCAACCAAACTTAGGGCGCAAGGTTATTTGCAATTCATTGGAATGGGGCAAGACCATGAAATTGCCCTCTTCTGCATAATATCTATCTGCTGATACGCGATAGCGATAGTTACCCTGTTGCAGCATTTTGCTTGCCGTACCGTCCTGCGTGGGCCACAGTTCTCTCTTGCCATCCACATAAACTTCGACTACGGCATTGCTTGGAGAGAGAGAGAATTGAAACTTTTGGCGAGAGCGAGCCAAAGAAGACATATCAGCCAAAGGCACATAATGTATCCTACCATAATATATTCTATTGGACTTCAACGCCTTAGACCCATCCATGATCGTTGCTCGTGCACATCCCTCGCCGCAACTGATCTCTATATGGCGGGCACGTTTAGGTACTAAAAACAGCAATTCATCATCTCGACTACGGTCAATGGCTTCTACAGCCGTTTGTGTACCCATATACAAACCCAACATCTGCTTAGCCATCGTAATATCGTGCTGACTGCCATCTAATCCCACCCTAATGACCACATAGGGGAAGGTATCATCCAAGTCTGGTTTCTCCCATTTGCGGAACTGATCTCCGAAAGACTCCAGCACCGTTGTATTGGTGATTTCAGCAAAAGATTGGGTGATCGTTACCGACTGAGCGAATATACCTAAAGGAAGAAAAGATAACAATATGGCAATTAATCTACATTTCATCATGGTCATTTTCTATTTGAATTAAAACAACGGCATCAACTCTACATGCATTTCTCGGGATTCGTCAGACACCTGCATCGAACCATATTGTGTCTGATAGCCCTCTGCGGATACAGAATACGAATACGAGCCATGAGGAAGCATCTTATATGCCATTCCATTCTTAGTTGTCCATACCTCTTCTACACCCTCTACATTTACACTGACTATGGCATCAGCCGGAGTGAGATGGAATCTAAAGAACTGGCGCAATATTTGCTGCTCGGTATTGGCAGTAGTTTTTTGTATGGTGGCTGGAACATATTGCACTCTTCCCATATATACCGTATTCTTTTGCAATGGGGCAGAAGAAGCTATGATTTGCTGCTGCGCACAATCAGCCCCGCAAGTCATGTTGATCTTTTGGGCGGCTATGGGCACCAAGAACAGCAATTCATTTTGCACGCCTTTATATACAGATATTTCCGTTCCCAACTCGCCCAAATCCAGATGCAGGAGTTGTTTGGCAGCCATCACCTCATTGGCATTACCCTCAAGGGCTACACGAATAACTGCGTATGGGAAAGAGTCGCCCTGTTCCCATGAGCCAAATTGATTCTTATAAGAAGCCAATACCGAACTATTAGGAATAGCCTGGAAGGGCTGTTTGACATTCAATGTTTGTGCTCCAGCCGTCAAGGCGGCGCACCAAAACATCACTATACAAAAAGCATTTCTATTCATTGCGCTGCGTATTATGTGGGCTATTAAGTATGTTTGCTATTACATAGCTGTTTCGCCACTGGTTAACAAGTCATAGTCGTCCATTGAGAATGGCTGTGCGCCTTCCGTCTCAGGTTGCCATGTACGGATACGGATGGTAGGATTCTCCTTGTCCGTAGCGTCCACCAATAAGAACAGGTATCCGTGGTCACCGTAGTTGTTAGAAGAATAGTCTTGCACCAAACGAATGCCATATGTATCGGCTTGCACACTAGGGTCAATGGTTGTTCCGCCGAACTTGATATTAATCCACTCTTTAGATGCAAAAGAGTTTTTCAAGCGTTTGATGTATTGTTCTTTGGACATACGAGTATAGAGCACATTATTGAACACGACCTGATTCTTCATGGCCATCTGCACATTCTGGAACTCAGGGCTCTGCTCGGATGTGCGCAACACACGTCCTGTAATAATAACCGCATTATCGGAGAAGATGGACTCGATATAATCCAAGCGTTTGAGGGCGAAGGCGGTCTTGTAATTTTCCAAGAAGTTGATCAATGTCAAACGCGACAACTCATCGATATCCGTATCGCCCATCACATTACGCGCCGAGCGCTCTTCCAATGCAAATTGCAGGCCGTCAATCTTACCTTGTGCATTGAATGTGAAGACCACATTCTCTAGTTGTTGTTTGCCTTTTGAGAACGAGAAATTCATCGGGATACTGCGGCATTGAACATCTTGTCCGATGCGTATGTATTTGCAGTTCTCGAGTGTCAAGACACGCGCTTTGCCATACTTCACCAACTGCTCAAATTGCTTGTATCCCTCCATAGTGAAGAGCGTAAAGATGGAGTCGAATTGTTGCGACTTGATGGCTTCGCACACTTGTTGAATCTTTTGGTGATAGCCCGCAGCATCTAAGGTAGTCACTTTATGCTCTTCCTCTTCCACCCTATTCGCCACAAAGTTTTGCGCCACACTAGTCGTGTTTTTTGTGGCTACGGAGTGCATTGAATTTCCGATTTTGAATGGTGCATGCACAATTGACACTATGCTTTTTGCATAAGTATCATAATTAAAGCGTGAAGCATACTTTTTCATCAGAGCTGGTAGTTCTGCATCAAAATTGGCTTCGTCCTCATATCGGTACTCAATACGCATATGAATGGTATTGGGCTTGTTGGTCTCTGGCAGGAAGATAGCCGACCAACCGTTGGTGACAGAATAGGAGTCACTCCATCCCATATTCGCATTATAGGAATAATTCAGATTGCTGATGGGGGTATTCTCGTAGCGGAAACTCAATTTGACTTCGGAGTTGCTGCCAGGAAAATAGCCGTCGCAGGTAACCTGAATGTTTTTCAAGATTTGGGTAATCTTGTTTTGCAAATAGATATTCGCATTGATATCATTACCCGTTCCATCATCTTTCACGGTGATATGTCCATTATTTTCAATGTCAGCCAACATCACTTGTGCCGCATAGAAATATCGCAAGGCATCGCCGATCATCTGTTTGCTCAGCACATCCTGACCTGTCTTGATGTATTCGAAGATTTTGCCCTCTTTTGCTCGTTGTGTATTACCAGCAGTTTGCACCAGTTTATCGTTAATCAACTTGTTCAGTTCTTTGATGTCATCAATATAGCGATCCACCGCGCGGGAGGAAGAATAGGCATTCAAGAATCGAATGCTGGGTTCTACATCCGACAACTGCTCTTTCACGCGCAGGAGCAATGCTTTTGCTTCACCCACATTGCCTTCCGACATATAACTATCTGCATTTTCCACCAACGAATAGCATACATCCAATTCTGCTTCTATATCATCACTGTACTTATCCGTCACCCATTCGCGTTCGATATAAGCCACAGCGTATCCGATATTCTTATGGCGATGATATTGCGTTTTTATCAATTGCATGAGCACACTATCTTTCAGTGCGATATCGTCAATGATGGCTTGTTTGACATCATTTTTCAGTTGTTCTTCTGCCTCATCGTGCTCCACAGCAGGGTCCAATTCTCTTTCCTCAAAAGCAGCGAAATAGGTATCCATCTCATACATAGCCCATTGATCAGGACGCATATTCATCTGTCCAGCAAACTTATCGCCATCATTACCACAATTGCGGAAATCATCGAATAGCACTTCGATGTTTCCTGCCACAGCCACTTGGCATAGTACATACACGCGCACGCCGCCGCTCTCCAGTCCTTGGCGATAACGGCAAACAGGATTGACAGGAATCTTCCATTCTGCGATCTTACTCTCCAAGTTACCCGTACTGATGGCCTGTTCCACTTGCTTGGAATTGAAGGGCAATCCCAATGACATAATGGAGTGTTGCAATACCAGTCCCATCGCTTTGTTGTAGGCAGCATCTTCCGAGGTAGCTGTAGCAGACTCTACCACATAACGATACGTATCGTTGCCTGCTTTAGGCAAATAGCGCAACCAACGGGGTGGAGCCGATAATGCGATTACACTCATAGACAAGAGCACACATACCATCACATAACGTGTAAGAACTGAAAAGCGAGAAAAAAGTGTCATTTCAAAAATAGTTTTAATTATCATTATTTAACATCAATATACTCATAACAGCCAGCATCGGGTTTGGGTTTTCTTATGTTTCCCAACCTATCTGCTGGATAATCTTTCGCCACAATAGAGTCTGCTATTCCACGTGCGGGAGATAGAGAATCCAGTTGAAAATCATAGTATTTGTATTCCTTATATAAATAATATATATTGCGGAACACGACCGTATCCGAGTCGCTGGCATACACATTATTACGGGCAAAACTTTCGGGCAAAGAATCTGCATATAGATAATTGCCCTCGAATCTGCCCTCATAATAATCCGGCAATGGAGTAGCCACGACAATATTGTTTTTTCGAGCACCAGTAATAATGCAATTATAGAACGAACTATTCGTTGGTGCTTTGTTTTTGCTCAAATTATTGATATACACCGCCGCCACATCTTCGCGCAGGATATTATTGTGAATATTGATGGTGGTATAGGGGTATCCAAAATACGATGCGATGGTGTTATGCACAAACTGGTGTTGTCCTCCTGCCAGATACACACAATAGGAAGCACAATTGCTAATCTCAGTATTCACCACTTCTGCATCTATATTCTGCAACACCAAGCCATAGATAGAATGATTATGTATGCGGGCGTTGCTCAGTGTCATTTTCGGACGTCTATCCGCGTTTTCTGACATAGCGTATATGCCTATCGAACCCGACAACACATCGATGTAATTGAGTTCATATTTGGGTTGTGCCCAATCATTCAGGTGGACGAGATACAGACCATTCCACTGCCCTGACGCCACGCGATAAGGCACAGAGTCGAAGAGCATATCCATACGATCTCCACGAATCACAATCGGTTTTTCCTTCGTACCCTTGGCGCTCAGACTGCCATACACATAGATCATCGAACCAGTGTGCATGTATAAGGTGGCACCTGGGTCAATAGACAAACGTCCTGCCACCACCAGTGTGTCAAAGATCAGATATGGTTTTTTGCTATTCAGCCACAGGTTGTCGCGCTGCACAAACTTCTCTGGACTACGAATCACCTCTACATCTTGTCCATATGCTTGCAAGTATATATGTTGCGCCTTACCATTGACATGGAAAGTGATTGTATCTTCCAGCAGCACTGGGTTATCCGATGAGAGAGGGTCTATATCCGCACGAACAAAGAGGAAGAGACTATCTCCCCCGCGCAGCGTAATATCGCGCATGTTCTCCAGTTGATTTTCTCCGTCGAGATTGATGAAGAACACCTCGCCATTCTTCATTTCCACTCTATCTATCAACAACGCATTGGGGTTGTCGTTATAGACCATCATACGTTTGGTAGAAGACCCCATCTCCGTAAACACCGTATCAAAGAGCAAGGAGTCATGCGAGAAGGTCAACTGCATAGCCGCATCACTCGACACCACGTCCTGCTGGCAAGCAGTCGTAGCCAGACACAGAGCCAAACACATCAGCACGACACAGTGCGCAGGCAAAAACCATATATTCGTCCTTCTTCGCATTATTCAAAATTAAATATCAACGATATTTGTTGGTTGGTCAAACGCGATAATGCATCGGTGTAAAAGAAATCACCAGCAGGCAGTTTCCAGTCTAATTTCTCACAATCCTTGGTCGGTGTCAGCACATTGTTGAAACCAATGCGGTAACGCACTTCAGGCGCAAACCTAAACCAGCGGAAATACACACTACATCCCAATCCTATCTCCATAAAGTAATCCAGCGTTTGTTGCAGAATCACGCGATCCTTGTTTCTACCCAAATCGAAACTCACGCCTCCGCCCACCATCACGAACGGACGATAGTTCATCTCACGCTCGGCCGACCATTTCAGGTACAGCGGAATATCGATTGGCAAGCAGAGCACCGAGGGCTTGTTGTTCGTACAGTTCGTGCCCTTGATTTCGCTATCGGGTAGGTCGAAATTTTTATAAGTGAGTGTACGTTCGCCGAAGTGCATACCTGGACAGAAACGCAGATTCAAGTGGCGTGCTAATCGCAGGTCTGCTATAAATCCCACAGAGAATCCCACTCCAGGCGCAGTAGTACGGGCATGATACATGGTACCCATCTTATCCATTTGCAAGAGCGTATCTGCCTCTTCCACACCATACGAGAGGAAGTCCACACCCAATGAAAAACCGAAGTGTATCAGTTTGTCATCTACATAAGGATTATGTTGAGCTCTCAGAGGTGCCCACACAATCAGCAAGAGAGATAATGCCACTACTATTCGTTTCACGGTTGTTCTCATTTGTTTCCAGATGTTTGCTTGATAATCCATTCTACACCTTCCAAATACCCATCCACACCATGTCCCATGATGGTGTGCGCGCACACATCGCTCATCAGGCTCACGCGCCTAAAGTCTTCGCGTGCGGTAATATCCGATACATGTACCTCCACGACAGGCACTTGGCTACATGCCACTGCATCGCGCAATGCGACGCTCGTGTGCGTATATCCGCCAGCATTCAGCACAATACCGTCCAGTTCTTGCCTCTGACCCAATACGCCCAACTCTTGCACCCAGTCTATCAAAACACCCTCATGATTGGACTGATGGTATTCCAAATAGACATCGGGATAGGCACGCTGAATATCCAGTAGCACTTGCTCCATAGAGCGAGTGCCATAGATCGTGGGTTCTCTTCGTCCCAGCAGATTCAAGTTCGGACCATTGAGTATTGCTATCCTCATTTGCTTGTTTATCTCATTCCTGTCACAGCCAACAGGAACTCATCATTATCGTTTGTTCGCTCCATGTAGGACTTGAGTTTCTCCATTGCTTCCACGCTATTCATGTCGGTGAGTTCTTTGCGAATCACCCACATGCGTGATAGCACATCAGCAGGAAGCAAGAGGTCGTCTCTACGCGTAGAAGATGCGGGTATATCCACCGCAGGGAAGATGCGCTTATTGCTGAGTTTGCGATCCAATTGTAACTCCATGTTACCCGTACCCTTAAACTCCTCAAAAATCACATCGTCCATCTTACTACCCGTTTCGGTCAGTGCTGTAGCGATGATGGTCAAGCTGCCGCCATTCTCAATGTTGCGGGCAGCACCGAAGAAACGTTTGGGTTTGTGTAGTGCCTGCGCTTCCACACCACCCGACAACACCTTACCACTGGCAGGTGCCACCGTGTTGTATGCACGTGCAAGACGCGTGATGCTATCCAAGAGGATCACGACATCATGTCCACACTCCACCAATCGTTTGGCTTTCTCATGCACAATATTCGCCACCTTCACGTGATTCTCTGCTGGCTCGTCAAAGGTGGATGCTATGACTTCGGCATTCACCGAACGCGCCATATCTGTCACCTCCTCTGGACGCTCATCAATGAGCAGCACAATCATATACACCTCGGGGTGATTATTGGCAATCGCATTGGCAATATCCTTGAGCAGCACCGTCTTTCCGGTCTTGGGTTGTGCTACAATCAAACCACGTTGTCCCTTGCCTATTGGCGCAAAGAAATCGATGATACGCACCGACAGAGGGTCGCTCTTATCTCCCTTGCAAAGTTTGAACTTCTCATCTGGGAAGAGCGGGGTGAGGTTTTCGAACGCGATACGCTCTTTCGCCAATGCTGGCGCAATGCCATTGATACGAATCACCTCTTTCATAGGGAAATACTTATCCGTCTCTCTTGGCGGACGAATCGTACACTCTACTGTGTCGCCAGTCTTCAAACTGTACTGGCGTATCTGTTGTTGCGACACGTAAATATCATCAGGCGAAGAAATATAGTTGTAGTCTGCGCTACGCAAGAATCCATACCCATCGGCAGCACACTCCAGCGTACCGATAGCGGTGATTGTATCACCAAACGCCTCCACACCTTTGTTCAGCATCTCCTCCTCGGGTGAGAGTTGTGGTTTGGGCTGTGGTTTCTCGTTGATAGGAGTGATCTCCTCTCCGTTGGCAATCTGCTCTTCGCGTTTAGCTATCTGCTGGGTAATCTGCGCAATGCGAGCATTCACGCGCGCCTGACGCTCCTCTTGTGTCTCATTCTTGCGGCTTGGGGTATGCGTGTTCTCCTGCGCCTCTTTCACCTCTTTCACCTCATTCACCTCTTCGCTTTTAACCTCAGCGGGCACCTCTTCGCCTCTAACCTCAGCGGATGCCTCTTCGCCTTTCACTTCAGCAGCTGCCTCTTTCTTCGGCTTACGTCCGCGTTTGCTCTTTTTAGCGGGCTGTTCCTCTAACGGATGCTCAGCGGGTTCCCCAACTACGCCTATGTCGTGAGGTGCTTCTTCTGCTTTAACTTCTTGCACCTCATTCGCCTCCTTCTTCGGCTTACGTCCACGTTTGCTCTTTTTAGCAGGTTGTTCCTCTAACGGATGCTCATTGCCTTTCGCCTCTAACCTCTCATCTCTAACCTCATCACCTTTCGCCTCCTCTGCATTACCAAACAGCGATGGTTGCACGGCAGATACGACTGGCTTAGGAACAGGTTGTTTGGCTTGTTCTTCTTTTATTTGTCCGAGTGTCTCTTCTTTGCTACCTACAGTAGCCAGCACTCGATTACTTTTCAGGTTATCAGTATTCACTTTTTGGGGTGAATTTTGAATACGTGCACGCTTACCCTTTCTGCGTTCCTCGCGTGCGTCGGCACGGGCTTGCATCTCTGCGCCGTGTCTATCGGCTTGTGCATCTAAAATCTGATAAATAACAGATTGCGCAACAGCATTTTTGCCCACTTTAATGTCAAATGTCTGTGCAATCTCTGTGAGTTGTTCGAGCGTCATTTGCCCGAGTTTTCGCATATCGTATTGCATATAAAATTGTTTGTAAATATTTCTTTAATGAAAATAATAGTAGAACGCCTTTGCGTGTTATCACAAAGACGCTGCAAAGATACTACAAAAAAATGAATTACGCAAATTTTTACAACAAAATTTCCTCAAAGGTATTGATTTTTTCTTTCTTGTATGGTCCATAGACCTTAATGTAGTTATCCGTAAAGCCAGCCATCTGGTCTCCTTCGCGCTTTGACTCCCACAATACTACTGCTTTTCTGCCAGCATGCTGACGATAGAAAGCCGTCGTCTTCTCCTCCGAAACCTCGTGCAGGATCTTACTTCTACGCTGACGCTCTGCCTTGGGCACCACATACAAATCCATCTCCAGCATGCGCGTGTTGGCACGCTCAGAATACGTAAAGACATGCAACTGACTCACGTCCAAACGCTTGACAAACGACAAATAATCCTCCCAATACTCCATCGTTTCGCCACGAACTCCCACCATACAATCCACGCCTATAAAGGCATGTGGCATCACCTGTTTGATATGCGCCACACGCTCGGCAAACAACTCACGCGTATAACGACGCCCCATTATCTTAAGCACCTCATTGCTTCCCGATTGCAAGGGGATATGAAAATGCGGAGCGAAATGCCGTGACTGAGCCACAAAATCAATAATCTCGTCCGTCAACAGGTTAGGTTCACACGACGATATACGCACCCGAAAATCGCCCTTCAATGCCTCTAAAGCGCGAAGCAAATCTATAAAATGCTCCCCCGTACTCCGACCAAAATCGCCGATATTCACACCTGTGATTATCAACTCCTTAGCACCTTGCTCAATGGCGCCCTGTGCCTCTCTCACTATCTCTTCTATCTTCGGATTGCGCGACTTACCACGTGCATAAGGAATAGTGCAATACGTGCAGAAATAATTGCAGCCGTCCTGCACTTTTATGAAACACCGTGTGCGGTCATCGCCCGAACGCACACCGTGAAACTCTTCCACCTCGCGAATCTTACCCACACGCACCCTATCGCCTCTCGCCGATGCCCGATTCTCGACACTCGACTCTAAGGTCTCCACCAACGTTGGGATATCGTATTTTTCATTCTGCCCCAGCACATAGTCCACTCCTTCGATTTGGCTAATCTGTTCTGGTTGCAGTTGCGCGTAACACCCTGTCACTATGATGATGGCGTTTGGGTACTTGCGATGCAACTGATGGATTGTTTGTCGGTCTTTATGATCAGCGGCGTCGGTCACGGAGCACGTGTTCACCACGCATAGGTCGGGCACTTCGCTAAGCGAAGCCCGCTGATGCCCACGTGATAAAAGTTCTTTGCCAAGAGCGCTACTCTCGGCAAAATTGAGTTTACATCCTAATGTGACAAAACGTATTTTCACTTTTGACTTTCTTTTTTCGGCTGCAAAGGTACTATTTTTTTACGAGATACACAACTATTCCACACATTTTTTATGTGATAAGGCGTCGAGCGGTCTTTGATTGTTAATGTCTTATCCTGAAAAAAAGTTGACACATTTAGTAACATAAAACTGTCAACCAATTTTAGGAAAAGACATGTCAATTATTAAGATTGTGTATTTTTGTTGTTCTACTTCCACACTACCACATAAAAAAATGTGTCGATGGTGTATCGCTCGAAAAAAATATAATATATACTATGTATATAATTATATACTACCCCAAGAGCCCCTAAAAATGGCGATTTTTGGAAAAGTAGTTTTTGAGCAGTTGGGCAGTATGTAGCGGAAATTCACTCATAAAAATATGTGGTAGTGTGGTAGTGTGGTAGTCGAAAAGTGTCGTTTTTTAAGAATTGAACCAATGTTGCAAAAGTTGGACAAGGGCAAAAATCGCAAAGAAGATAATGCCCAAAATAAGGTACGCTTTTAACCGTTCAAAAAGTCTCATTTTCTT
>JAFYWK010000010.1 GCA_017558065.1 Paludibacteraceae bacterium | reverse complement strand
TGCGTGATACCATAGCGGTCACGAAGGTCAATGAATGTCATACCGCCCATTTTGCGGATTCGTTGTGCCCATCCTGCGAGGGTCACTGTTTTGCCTGCATCGGCGAGGCGAAGCTCGCCACAAGTGTTGGTTCTAAACATAATGTATTGTGTAGTATTGTTATCGGTTGTTTAGTGTGGTATAGCGTTGATTTGCCAACCCCTACTCTTTTTCACACAAAAAAGCGTGCAAAGGTAGTGAAAAATCTTGATATATGCAAATTAAATCAAAGATTTTCCTTACAAACTTTCTCCGAAGTCCTCTTTGAACTTCGATACCAACTCCTCTTGCCAGTGTCCAATCTCTTTCAATCTACCAAAGAAGAATCGTAGCACTTGTGGCTCCTCCACCCACTTTAGTCCACCAATCAATTGGCGGTTATCCCACAGCCATTTCACGCGGTCTGCCACATATTTTATCTGCGAAAGTGTATATACACGGCGAGGCATAGCCAGTCGCATCAACTCCAGCTCTGCAAAGCGTTCTGTGCCATCTGGCTCGCGTTGTTCAGACAATGTTCCGCGCTCCATACCGCGAATACCACCTGCGATATACAAGGCAGTAGCAACTGCTGCTGCTGGGTACTGATCATGTGGCATGTCAGGTACAAATCCCTGACAATCAATGTGTGCACCCAATCCGCCCGCTGGCTTGATCATTGGTACGCCATACGCATCCAATTCGTTTACCAAGTAGTTGATAAACTCAGGTCCGTGGCTCAGATAATCCATGTCAAGTGACTCGTACAAGCCCTCTGCCATCGCCTCGATTGAGCGCACATCAATACCGCCATAGGTCAAGAAACCTTCGTACAATGGGATAAACTCCATCATGCTCTTAATGAGGTCGGTGTTATGGCTGATGATAGCACCGCCGCGAGCAAAGCCCAACTTACGTGCGGAGAAATAGATGATATCCATCTTGCCTGCCAATAGGTGGTAAATCTCTTTTGGCGTCATGTATTTGCATTGCGCCTCGCGGGTCTTCATAAAGTAGATATTGTCTTGCAGTAGCGAAGCGTCCAAGATACTTGGCACACCAAACTCGTGGCAAATATCGGCTACCGCCAACATATTCTCCAAGCTAACTGGCTGACCACCAATTAGGTTCGTTCCTGCTTCCACGCGAACATACGCCACTTTCTCTGGTCCGTATTCGGTAATCACGCGACGCAGTTCTTGCAAGTCCATATCGCCCTTGAATGGGTCATCGCTCTGTGGAATCAGTCCTTTCTTGTGCAGCACTTCCACCACTTCGCCGCCACAACGAGTCACGTGGGCTTTGGTCGTCGTGAAGTGAAAGTTCATGATCGCCACCGTACCTGGCTTGACAAAGCGCTCTGCCAAGATGTTCTCGCAGGCGCGACCTTGGTGCGCTGGCAATACATTGTCGGTACCAAACACCTCTTTCATTGCTGCTTTCAGACGGTTAAAGGTCTCGCTACCTGCGTAACTATCGTCAGCCATGTGCATCGCCGCTGTCTGACGGTCGGACATGGCATTCACGCCCGAGTCGGTCAGCATATCGAGATAGATATCTTTGTTTTGCAACAAGAAGGTGTTATTACCCGCCTTTTGGATAGCGCGAAGGCGCTCATCCACTGGCAATAGATTCAGCTTTTGAACCACGCGAACTTTGTGCATCTCCAATGGCACTTGGTTCTCTGACTTATAGAACTTAACAGACATAATATATGTGTTTTTTGTACCTTTTTCAAATGAAACCACAAAAGTAGTGAAAAATCTTGATATATGCAAATTATAGTGCGATTTTATCGAAAAAGATAGGTTTATCTATCCTATTCTCTCCTATCCTACCAAATGCCTGGTATCAAGCGCCAGCGGACGCGCTGCTGGTAATCTATATATCCAGGTAGTCCAGCCGCCAACACCTGCTCCTCGTTGTGTATGCGTCGGATAATGAGTACGGGATAAACACCAAACACCAACAATGCCCAAGCAGAGCCCAGCACTATCGGCATAGAGAGGAACATGAGCAAGGTGGCTGTGTACATCGGATGACGCACAATGCCGTACAGTCCCGTGTCAATGAGTTGCTGATTCTCCTGCACCTCTATGGTTCTTGACAAGTAGGCATTCTCGCGCAACACTTCGGCGTACAAGGCATACCCTACAAGAAAAAGCACCGAGGCAATGACACTCGCCCATAGGGGCAAACTGGACCACGCAAAGCGGTGGTCAAGCCCGCAGAGGACAAAGCCGCCAATAAACATCAATCCCGAGAGGGCTACCACATGTTTTTGCGTCTGCTCTTTCTCCTTGTTGTTCAGCCGTTTAGCGAGTAGGTCAGGCATAGAGATCAGTAGCCAAATACCCATGCAGGTCATAGGTACAAACAGCAAGGCAAGTAGTAGCCATGCCTGCCAATAGTGCCATGTGCCTGCTGGCCAAAAGAGCAGCACGCCAATCAATGCCATACCACACAGGAGTTTACATAATCCGCTAATAATCAATTTACTTGTTTTCATATTGTGTGCATTGATATTTTATCTGTAAAAATCAGTATGCAAAGTTACTACAAAAATTGCAAATATGCAAATAAAATCAGATATTTTTGAAACAACCATGTCCTTTATGCACAGCTGCACGGCTGCACAGCTAATTTCCAAATTATATACACCCACCCGCGCACGGGTAAAGTTATAGAAACTGCTGTGCAGCCGTGCAGCTGTGCAGCGAGTCCTACCCCGCCTGTTGTTTTTTCAGTTGTTGATGGATTTGCGCAATCACGAATCCGCGCAGCGTGGCGTAATGTTTTTCTCCTTGTTTAGGGCACTTAAATTGCTTCTCAAACAGTGGTTGCCAATATGCCACTCGTTCGGGGGCTGCAAGTTCTTGTTTGGCAAGCAATTGCACTTCTTGAAACAACGTACGATTTTTCTTCGCTCCTTCTGACCATTCGCCCTTATGACAATGATAGATATACGTCTCTCCTGGACCATAGAATGGTCTTCCTTTGGCATCTTTGCCATAGCATTTACGACGAGAAACAGTGATACGACCATCCGCGCTGTGGGATGAAAGTTTGCCTGTGAATGTCTCCACTGGAGCCATGTAAGTAGTTTTTGACATAATAGTTTAGTTTTATTAAGGTTTGTATATATATTTTCTTGCCTCTCGCCTCATAGCCTCATCGCCTATGTATTACACACTATTCACGCACAATACACGGACAATACACGCACAATAAGCGCACTATTCCTTACACTTCCGTGGAGGATTGCTATAAGTTCATTAGCACTTTTATATTCAATCTTTGTAACTCCGTTAAGGAGATTTTAGGTTTCTCTTGTAGAAAATCAAATACTACTTTATCATCAGACAAATAATTTTGTTTAATTTTCTATAATAAACTGCAATTTTGGTAGTGCATTTTCCCAAAAACGACTGCAAAGATACGAATAAATTGTCGAATTTCCAAATTTTTAGGAGGATAATTTTCAAAAAAGTGCACTTGTAGTAATTTATCATAATTGCCAGCATGCCAGCATTGCCAGCAGTTTTTATACTTATGTACCCGTACATGCGCGGACGAGAATATAGAGTCAGGTGGTATGCTGGCAATATACGGATTATTCAATTAGTACATGTGTTTATCTATCAATTATTTACATATTTTTCTCATTTATTGCCAGCAGATGCCAACTGGATACATAAAATTCAATCAACTTTCAAAAAATAACAAATTCCTTGCAAATGTCATAAAAAAGTTGTACCTTTGCAGCATTATTATAGCACATCACAATATGCCACAAATGATTATGTTGGGCAGTGAGATGATTCGTATCAACCCTGCCAAGAAAACCATTGAGTATTCCACTTCACAAGGTCGAAGCTGGTCCACGCGATACAGTAGTAGTTCCTGCGGCGAGTTTATTGACCTCTTGCCCTATGGCAATGAATTGCTGGCAGTTACGAGCAAAGGCATATACTACTCCACCTCGCAGGGACGCAGTTGGTCATCGCGATACATGAGCAGCTCCTGCGGTGTATTTCAATGCCTAATGGACGGAGGCAGAGAACTACTTGCCCAAACATCCAATGGACTCTACTACAGCACTTCCAGCGGCCGCTCATGGTCAAAGAGAAGGTAAAAGATGGAGATCACCAACCTACTTGAATTTAGTCGCCGCGCTCAGTTGCGCGAGTGGTTTGAGCAGCATGCCGCTTCGGACAAGGAATGTTGGATAGCCATGTACCGTGTGCGACGCCCTGCGGAGTGTGGCGATTGTTTGCCATATATCGATGTGGTGGAAGAGGCATTGTGCTTTGGCTGGATTGACTCCACACTGAAGCGCCTACCCGATGGCAGACTGGCACAACGCTTGTCCCCACGCCGCAAACGCAGCCACTGGACCGAACTCAACAAACAACGCTGCGCCGAGTTGGAACAGCGGGGGCTGATGACGGAAGCAGGACGCCAAGCCCTCGCATTGGCGAAATAGCACCGCAATTGGTTTAGTGCTTGGCGTTAATTCGCCAAGTAAAACTAATATACAAAATCGCCACTAAAAGCGATTTCCCTTGCAAATATGCGAAAAAAGTTGTACCTTTGCAGGGTGAAATAAACATTTAATTATGATCGTAACTACTACTCAATCTATTCAGGGACATGAAATCCGCGAATACAAAGGCCTTGTTTCAGGCGAAGTTATTTTTGGTTTGAACTTTGTGAAGGACATCTTTGCATCGCTTCGTGATTTTATAGGTGGTCGCAGCAACACATACGAGAAAGCGATGATTGATGGCCGCGAGCAAGCACAACACGAGATGGAACAACGCGCCCGAGCGATGGGTGCCAACGCCATCGTTGGCGTATCATATGGCTACGAAACCGTCGGTCCCAATGGCTCCATGCTGCTGGTGTCTATCTCAGGCACTGCGGTGGTGGTGGAGTGAGGGGAGAAAGATTGTGCTTTTGCAGAGTCATATTGAGATTGTATTCGTAAAGCAATATAACTTATTATAAAAAAGACAACCATGAAACAAAGTTTATTAATCATCCTAGTGCCATTTCTTTTTATGGCATGCGTGTCTAGAAATGACTATGAAAACGCTCAACATAGTGCACAGTATTGGGAAGATGCGTATTATGAGCAACAGGAACAATATCAAGCACTCATCAATAAATACAACTCGCTTATTGATGAATACAACGATTTAGCAAACGAACTTGATGAGAGAGAACAAATAATTCAGAATGCAAAAGACGCCGTTTATGATTTAGAAAATCATTTTAACTCATGGAGCAGAGGTTGGTCTTTCTATGATGCTGATGATATTGAAAGAGATATCAATGATGTTGAAAATGCACTTGATGGATGGTACTAATTCGCACCTCGCAGATAATTATCAATCATACTTAAATCAAATTGTATATGAAACGCTTATACTTTTATGTTACTCTTCTTAGTGTACTTTTGTTAGGTGTTAGTTGTGATAAAATGGAGACAACTGATCCTAATCCTATGTTTATGCCATTGATAAATGCTTGGTATGATTTTATTGATGCCTTTACCGATCAACAAAAGATTAATGATTCTTGTATAAAAGCATGGGAAGCTTACAAAAAAGATATGCCTGAATTGGCATATTCACATCTAGAAGAAATTCTTGATTATAGACAGCATTGGAAACCCTATGCAATGAGAGCTACAATTAAGTATAACATGGGAGAAACTAATACTGAAAGTGTAATGGCTTTGCACGATTATAAACAAGCACTTGAATTGAATCGGAATAGGCAAACTTTTAGAATCAACAATGATGATAGTATAAGTTATCAACTACTTTACGAACAAATTTGTTGGTGTCTTGTTTGTCGTGATGATGCTGATGCTGTAATTACGATACAAAAAGGTTTATTGGAGTTTCCAGAAAGTATTGCATTGACGAATGCCATGTCGCTAGCATATACCAAGACAGGAGATTTTTCTTTAGCCGAAAAGTGGGCAAAAAAGGTGCTTGAAAAAGATGCAGGTATAGGATATTTCCGCCTTGCATACCTTGCTTCTAAACAAGACAGGCATCAAGAATCCATAAAATATTATGAAAAGTGTTTGGAATTAGATCCTAATTCTTCTAGTACCAAGCACAACTTAGCACTACAATATAGAGAAGTAGGACGAACTCATGATGCACTAACACTATTTAGAGAGGCTGCACAAGATGGAGAAAAATATTCACAAAATTGGTTAAAGCGTAATGGCTATACTTGGTAGAAATAGATTTACTTTACAACAAAGATACTAATATTAACTCAGGGCAATTAAATGCCTTATAATGCTAACTTATTATGATAAGAAAAATTTTTGGATGGATCCTAATTGCACTTGGATTGTTTTGTGTTTTGGGAGCGATTGCTTCAATGTCAATGAACAGTAATGGATTAAGTATGCTACCATATATGATAATATGGGTGTATATATTTGCTTTTAGCGGTTATCGTTTGATTGCAATGCCCAAAGAGGAAGATGTGATTGCAATTTGGAAAAAAATCCTTGTATATTTTACTGTCGCAATAATTTGTTTAATTATAGGTGTTATCATAGGAACTATTTGCAATAACAATGCGGCTTTAATGGCGTGGATTTTTGTTATCTCATTCATTATTACAATAGAAAGTGATATTATCAAGAATTGGATGTTAAAGGCTTACTACAGAAAACATCCAGAGAGTTCCCCTTTGGATAATATAGAATCGGAAGATATAACAGAAATCAATGAAGATAAAGTTCTAAATACAACTGTAATAGAAAAGCCCATCTCATATTCAGCAGTAGAAACGGTCTCTGAACAAGAAATAAAGAAACCTCTTAATGTCCAAAATAATAATAACATGAAAACCGAGCTAACTTTTCAACAAAAAGTCAATATGACATTATTTATTCTGACAGGATTATTCTTAGTCCTGAGTATAATATTTTTCTTTTGCTTAGTGATAGAGGATGATGAATTCGTTTGGCCATGGTTAATATTCTCTTTGATAGCGACCTTCCCTCGTATTTTATGGTGGTATTTTAATCATAAACAAATTAATCTTGAAGAAGCAAAAAAATACGGATTAGCATTCTTGATTTCTGGCTTTGTACTATTGATTTCTCCGTTCTATGCGATTGTATCACTATTTTTTGGGGGTAAATTTACTAAGCAAGTATTCGACAATGCACATTAAAAGTAACAATAAATTTCTAATATATGTCTAAAAAAACACTCAAATACATACTGATTAGCCTATTTAGTTTATTTGTACTACTCGGGATAATAGGCAATATATCAATGAGTAATTATCGTAAATCACCCGAGTTTATGGTTGCTCAAATGAATGCAAAGAATTGTCCAATTGTATTAGGCGGAAATACAGGGGAAATATCAAAAATTACATACGAAAATGGTTATCTAGTATATCATATTTGCTATCGGGATGAATTTGCAGATATCGAAACCATTAGGAATTATTCATCTAATTTTGACGAGGTTTCTGGCAGTGTGTTTTTTGCGCTAAATGGTATTAATAGTGCAGGTTCAAAGGAGTTGTTTAATATCCTTAACGAATACCAAATGGGTATAAAATACGCCATTAGAAATGATCGTGGCGATACATGTTCCATTGTATGCTCATTTGAGGATATACAAAAGGCTTACCAATCATTTGATGGCATATCATCAACTGAGGCTTTAGGTAAAGGAATAGAGTTTAATATTGAAATGTATAATAGGAATTTGCCAATACAACTTGACGAATGGTTGTCGTTGGAATCTTTTTCTGTAGAGGGTGATACTTTGTTTATGAATCATAATGTAGATGGCGATGGCTATGATGTAACAGAAATGGATTTTTCAGGAGTAACAATCTTTGATATAGAAATGACAGATGATGAAAAAGCCTTGTATGAAGCTCTTTTTGGAATGTGTAAAGTGGCAAATTGTCATTTTGCAGTAAGATACATTAATAAAGACACACGAGAAGAGGCTATTTGGTTCACCGATAAAACATTAATAAAGCAGGTTAACACTCATAGTTATATTGACCGTTTTTAAATACCAACTATGACCACTCAAGATCCTTTCAACCTTCAACGTTTCCTTGACGCCCAAGAGAACGATTATGCAGATGCCCTCCATGAAATCAAGCAGGGGTATAAACAAAGCCATTGGATATGGTTTATCTTTCCACAAATGCGTGGATTAGGTAGGAGTTACATGGCAGAATATTATGGCATATCCTCCATCGAAGAAGCACGCGCTTATTTGGATCATCCAACACTCAAAGCACGACTGATAGAAATCTCCACGGCATTGCTGCAACACGAGGGCAAAAGTACGGCTTATGAGATACTTGGCACGATTGATGCCATCAAAGTCCGCTCCAGCATGACACTCTTTGACCATATCCTACCAAACGCCATCTTCGCCGAAGTCCTCAACGCCTTTTACAACAGCGAACGCGATGAGCTTACGCTTAATCTGTTGAAATAATAATTCTAAAATGAAAAACAACTATGAAAAAATCTTATATCTATATTGGAATAAGCATTTTAATTGCATTTATTTTGTGTATTCTCATTGCCCTTATTCTTCCATACAATGCATCACACAATGTTTTGGAAGAAACGGATACTCATGAGCATCTTTTTCAGACTTGCGATACTCCTTATTATTGGTGGCAAGAATGGTTCTTTACAGACTCATTACATTATAAATATGTAAACGAAATCTATTATGCAGATACATACGAAGAGTATTTTGCTATGTTAGATGAGTTTTATCCTATTGAACTACCAGAGAATGCTACAGAATACGATAAATACAAAGCTAGTGTTATCCAATTTGATTCGTTAATGTCATTCCCAGGTGATGAAGGCGCGACCGTTCAAATCTATTTGTATGAAAGCTACAACCAAACTTTCACATATTATACTCAACAGAAAATCACAGATCTCTTAAAAAATAGAAACCTATATTCGGTAGAAGTGGATTCTGCTTGGAACAAATATTTAACGGCCATGGAGAAGGTTGTAGATACTGTTGTTATGTATCGTCCACAATGCTTAGGTACAATTAGTCAAATGGAATTTGTATCTTTTATGGGATACCTTAAAGATAGTTATTTAAACTCTTTACTTGAAATTTTATTCTACCCAGAAATGGATGTGCCCAAACACATGACCCTTACGGATGATATTATCAACTCTGCATATGATACCTTGCGTGCTCATCAAACAGTACCAGACATAGAGTATGAAGACCTACGAGAGTGTACTCCTCCTGTTGCTACACGTATTGATGCTATCAATCAAGACCAAGTTGCATGGCAGGATTTTATGAAAGCCCGTGCTCATTTTGAACATACATTGCATGGTGCTAAACGCAAGGCATATCGTAATGCAACCAACAATTTAATGTGGAGCAAACTATGGTTACTCAAACAAGAGTATCACAATTTTAAGATATCTGGATCTTCATTTCAAGAACTACTATTACCTTTGAATAGTACCGATGAGGAAGTCTTGAATTATGATTTCAAAAAAATATGTAGTGAGAATGGTTATTCAAATATATAGAAAAACAGATATACTAAACTAATTCGTTTGTTTAGCATGTTTGTTAGATGTTGATTTATCAAGATTTCAATGAACAATTTGAAGGATATACACAATAAGGATTATTCCGTTGTGTAAACATTCAGAGTGGCACGCCAATGTCGCTCTTTTTTATCTTAATTTGCTATCCAAAATTTGCACACTTGCAATATTTTTTGTACCTTTGCAGGGTGAAATGCTACGATAAATCAATAACAATGAAATTTCTCGACTCCTTATTGCATCCAATTGTAATCCACATATGTTATACGACTTCAGTTACCAGAATCCCACGAGGATTCATTTTGGCAAGAATGCCATCAATAAGCTCGCCAGCGAGCTCAAAGCCTACGGAGAGAACATCCTGCTCGTGTATGGCAAAGCGGCTATCAAGAAAATCGGTCTCTACGACCAAGTCATGAATATCCTGCAAGCCGAAGGCAAGCATGTCGTGGAACTGGCAGGCATCAATGCCAATCCTCGCTACACCCAACTCCTCGAAGGCGCTCGTCTGGTGCGTGAGCATAAGATAGACTTAATCCTCGCTGTGGGTGGCGGTTCGGTCATCGACTGCGCCAAAGGTATCGCATGCGGTGCCTACGCCGAAGGCGATGTATGGCAACGCTACTACGTCAACCAAGAGCGTGTGAACAACCCTGTCGTGCCTGTAGCCAGTATCTTGACCATGGCAGGAACAGGTAGCGAGATGAACGGCGGTTCGGTCATCACGAACGAGGAGACCAAAGAGAAAATAGGTCGCGTCTATCCATTAGACATAGCCAGCCCTAAATTCTCTATTCTCAATCCCGAATACACCTACTCCGTACCTAAGTATCAGATGATTAGCGGTATCTTTGATGTCTTCTCTCACCTCATGGAACAATACTTCTCTGGCGAGGACGATAATACCAGCGACTACCTGCTGGAAGGACTGATGTTATCGCTTATCTCCGCTTCGCGCAAAGCGATTGTTAATCAAGAGGATTACGAGGCACGCAGCAATATCATGTGGTGCGCGACCATGGGATTGAACAAGATTCTCGGTTTGAGCAAGACCCAAGACTGGGAAGTGCACATGATTGAGCACCAATTGGGTGCCTATACCGACTGCGCACACGGCATCGGTCTTGCCATCATCTCGCCTGCCTATTACCGCTATATCTACCGCGACGGCTTGCATAAGTTCGTGCGCTATGCCAAAGTGGTTTGGGGTGTAGAAGATGAAGGACAAGGCGATGAAGCCATCGCATTGGAGGGTATCAATCGTCTGGAGGCATTCATTAGTGAGTTGGGTATTCCTGCCACCTTGCGCGAGGTAGGTGCTACCGAAGAGATGCTACCACTCATTGCCAACTCCACCATCCCTGGTGGTGGCTACAAGCAACTCAACGCAGAAGACATCTTGGCTATCCTCAAGGCATGTTGGTAAAATTAGGATCGGCGCCAAGCGTCTGTGCATTGTGGGCTTCTATTGCAAGAGATTATCCTACTTCTACTTCAGCATTGATTTTGCGTATCAATCCTTTTAGCACGTCACCGGGTCCAAACTCATAGAAACGTGTAGCACCATCGGCAATCATCTGTTGCACCGATTGTGTCCAACGAACAGGCGAGGTGAGTTGCTCCAAGAGTTGGCGTTGAATGACATGCTTATCCTTCTCTGCACACGCACTCACATTCTGATAAACGGGGCAGATAGGCGCATAGAATGGGGTATTCATGATGGCCTTTTGAAGACGCTCTGCTGCAGGTTGCATCAGTGGCGAATGGAAAGCGCCACCTACTGGCAATTTCAATGCGCGCTTGGCTCCCGCTTCCTTCAACGCTTTGCATGCCTGCTCTACCCCAACCTCCGAGCCAGAGATAACCACCTGACCAGGACAGTTGTAGTTGGCAGCAACCACGCAATCTGGGATTTGCTGACAAATCTCAGCCACTTTGTCATCAGCCATCCCGAGTACAGCAGCCATCGTGCCTGGGCACAATTCGCATGCCTCTTGCATCGCTAAAGCGCGCTCACTGACCAAACGCAGTGCATCACCCATATCCAATGTTCCCGCTATGACCAAAGCCGAAAACTCACCCAGACTGTGACCTGCTACCATGTCGGGACGTATCTGGTTCAACAACCGACATGCTACCACTGAGTGTAAAAAAATAGCAGGTTGCGTGACACGTGTTTGGCGAAGGTCTTCGTCCGAGCCCTCGAACATAATATCAGTAAGGGCAAAACCTAACTCCTCGTTGGCTTGAACCATCAATTCGCGAGCCAAAGGATAATTATCGTACAAGTCTTTTCCCATGCCCACATATTGGGCGCCTTGACCAGGAAAAACAAAAGCTGTCTTCGTATGTTGCATAAAAAGTAAATGATTGATAAATATTTACGACAAAGGTACAAAAATATTTACAATCTGATAGTGAAAGTCAAGCAGAATTGCATAAAAACGGTGAGAAAATGGAAATTATAGGATATAATTTGCATAATTCAAAAAAAAGCAGTACCTTTGTCGGCTTTTTTTGGACAATGCGCAATGAAAAATAGTAAACTATACATACTTTATTTGCTCCTCACACTGACTGTGGGCGTCTTTGCACAGGATCAGCGCACAGCCGTGAGCGGAGTGGTAGTGGATGCCGACAGCGGAGAGACATTGCCATTCGTGCAAGTATATTTTCTAAAATCCACCACCAATAAAGGTTTGGTATCTTCTGGTGTGGGTACCACGTCGGATTTGGATGGTAATTTTGCAGTCAGCAACACCGCTGGCTATACGAAGGTTAATTTCCAAATGGTGGGTTATAAGACAGAGACTCTGACACTGGTCAAAGGGCAAGAGAAAACCCAGGTGAAAATGAAATTGCAACCCGATGTATATGGCCTGCAAGATGTCATTGTAACGCCCAAAAACAAAAAGAAAGATTATCGCCGACGTGGTAATCCTGCGGTGGAGCTCATCAATAATGTGATTGCTAACAAGAACCATCACTGCGTGACATCGCTTGACCACTATACCGCAGAGGCGTATTCACGTATGTCCTTTGCGCTGGATAATATAAAAGTCAATTGGGAAAAGCCATTCTGGAAACCTTTTGCTTTTGTGCAAAAATACATAGACACCACAGATGTATATCCCAATGTGACGGTCAGTATCCGCGAGCATATTACCGACGAATACTACCAAAATAGACCTCGCAAAGAAAAGAAAATCCTGCAGAAAAAACGTATCTTTGGCGTGGAGACCTTCCTCGGTTCTACGTCCTTCCAAGAGAACATCAATTCGCTATTCAAGGATGTAGATATTAACCACAATAGCATGAACTTGCTATACAATCGGTTTGTGTCCCCACTCTCTTCCAGTGTAGCAGTCAGTTTCTATCAATACTACATCATGGATACCATCATGGTGGATGGATACCAGTGTATTGACTTGGCTTTTGTGCCTGTTAACTCAGAGAGTTATGGTTTCACGGGACACCTGTACATAGTGAATGACTCCACGTATCGAGTGAAGAAATATGCCATCAATATCCCTCCCGAAATCAACCTGAACTTCGTTACCAAATACTCCATTGAGCACAACTATGTCCAACTGGAGAATGGTCTCTGGGCACCTGATCGAACGACCACGTATGCCAAGTTCTATATGTTCAACAAGCAACGCGGCATGGTAGCAAGACAAACGAAAATATATACCCACTGGGATCTTGACACACCGATCTCACCCGATATATTCTCTGACATAAAAGAAGAGGAAGTAGCAGTCAACGATACAACTGCAGAACTCATCTTTGAGGGTTACTGGACGGATAGTATGCGCCCAGAACCACTCACTAAATATGAGAGTTCGGTGGTAGATTTGGTGCGAGAGTTCACCAACACCCCTAAGTTCAATAGTCTTGCGCTTTTTGTCAACTCACTCACGAGTGGATATGTGCCCACACGAAAAGCGGAGTTCATGTACCTCAGTAAATTTGATTTCGGACCTATATTCAACTTCGCCAGTTGGAACATGCTGGAGGGTGTGCGTTTGCGTGTAGGTGGTGGATCGACTGCCCGACTACATGATCAACTCTATTTCCGTGGCTATGCCGCATTCGGAACCAAAGACCTAAGACCTAAATACAAAGCAGCATTCGTATATACGTTTGACAAACATGAGAATCAACCGTTTGACGGAGTAAAACATCACTTGCAACTCACTGCGCAGTACGACGTGGAAGAACCTGGTCAGATCACCGATGTGGTACGAAGGGATAATATCCTCATGTCTATCCCCACAGGTCAACCCACTATGCCGTTTGCGCAATATGTCTTCCATGCCAAAGCAGAATACCTGAAAGAATGGCGCAATAACCTCATGTTGGAGACCTCCTTCGACTTCACCAACAACGAAGCTGCAGGAGTGCTCAGTTACCAGCGCATTGACTATACGCCGCAGATTAACCCTGTCACGATGGACACATCGTATGCGCAGAGCTTCACCAATATTGGACAATATCGAGACTATGCAGCGACCTTCAATCTGGAGTACTCACCTGGCTCAGTGATTGGTATGGACCGCGAAGGTATCAAGAGCCCATGGGTCATCGAAAAAGATGCTCCTACCATCAAACTGACGCATCAGTTAGGATACTTGGACGATAGGCATAATGGTGGAAAAGGATTCCTATACAACAAGACGGAACTGATGTTTGACAAGCGCTTTTGGTTCTCCGCTTTCGGACACCTGGATGTGCGCCTCATCGGTGGATATATTTGGCAACAAGTACCATTCACCAAACTGCATATACCCCCTACATCCACCAGTATCTTACTCGGTCAGCGGTCATTCAACCTCATGAAACCCATGGAGTTTATCATGGATGGATACATATCGCTCTATACCACATATTACTTCAAGGGATGGATACTCAATCGCATTCCTGGAATCAACAAACTCAAATTGAGAGGTTTGGTAAGTTTTGCATGTATCTACGGTGCGCTCACAGATAAAAACAATCCTTACATAGAAACCAATAATGGTTTGTATGATTTTCCGCATACACCATGGGAAGATGGAAAGATTGAAAATGCCTTTGACCAAAATGGTTATATCAAAAATCAATATAACACCTCTTCTCCTATTGGTAAGTTGCCTTATATGGAGATGACTGTGGGACTTGAGAATATTCTTAAATTTATTCGTATTGACTATATTCGTCGTCTGAACTACAACGACTACGAACTGCCATACATGATTCAAAAACAAGAGCTCATTGATCCTGAGCACCCTACCCTCGGTTATGGTCCAGCATTCAATGAAGACGGCACTCCACAACTCATCCACGGACGCCGCAGAATGGGCGCTTGGGGCCGAAATGGAGTGAAAGTGACAGTACGCTTCTCCTTCTAATGAGAAAGACACCCAACGAAGCCACACGCCTCCGTTGAGCGCGCCCATCATCTATCTGTGGAAGAAACGGTAAATGGGCAAGTAAATTGACAGCCACTTACGATAAGAGCGAGAGAGAATGAATGGTTGAATGCTCGCATTGCGTAGCGAACAAGCCACCCAGTAGCGTCGTATGGCTATTCCCTCGGGATAACGCATCAAGTATGCACGCGCTTCGGAGCGTGCAAGAGCGTTTTTGCGCACATCGCCTTTGGGGTGAGTAATCGTCATGCGATCATCTACTTCGCAACGCAACCCCCAATGACGTGTATAAAAACAAGCCACAAGGTCAATACCCCACCCGTGTGGATTAATATCCAGCGGTTCCAGTTGTTTATAGACTGGGGCTGCATACATGCCTAACATGCCCTCTGCAAATGCCACCGAACGACGTTTGCCATTCGGACGAGAATACGAAGTGGCTACCCATGTGTAGGAATCATCTGCATGAGCAGGTGAATAGACGCCCACGCCATCGAAAGACTCTGACAGAAGAATCTGCTTGAGTTGCTCCAAGCACTCATGCGACATCTGCACGTCAGAGCAGATGAAGAACATGTATGGATAATTGCCCTCAGTTGCCATTGTAATGGCATGATGCATCATGCCGCTGTAATACACATTAGGCAGATAAACGGTATCACCGTTACAAGGATCGGGACGCTGACCACTATCGGCATCTATAATGTGACAATTAAATGACGGACGTAACTCACGATAGAGAAACTCTGCATTGGCTGCCTCGTGATAATTGAATATACAAAACAGGATATCAGTTGCTTTCATGACGTTTTTGGATAAATTTGCTCTTGCCAAACCATTGAGGAAGGATAATGACACCAGCAATCAAGTAATAATAATATGTGAATAGACGCCAAATCGATGCTATCACCACAGCGCTCAGCGCTTGTGGGATATACTCGATAAGGAAATCATTAAACATCAATTCGGCAAAACCACTTCCGCCAGGTGTAGGTACCACCATACTAATAATACCTAATATATATTGGCGCGCAAAGCACACCACATTATCCATATACGTGAGTGGATTAAAGATCATTATAGCCGCATTGGCAATCAAGAAACGGAAAATCCATATCCCCGCTGTAGATGCCGATAATCGCAACCAATAGCCAATCGATTCGCCTCTAATCTCTTTGGCGCACTGGCGAATTTCTACTGCCGTGCGAAGTGCACGCATACGGTATTTGCGCAAGAACTTGAGCGAAAACACTGCGCCAATGATTTTGACCAAGATGGACGGCTTGACAAAGATGCCAATAAAGAGTATCGTTACCCACACAAACTTCATCAAATATCCAACGAGAAACAGCCACAAATATCCATGCTCGAAAAACACTTCACTGGGGAACAACTTGCCATATGGAATGAAAATCAGCAGCAAAGGGAAGAGACAAATCATCAGCAACTCATCCATGAATAATGCCAATATCGTCATGGAAGTAGCTCGACTGACTTTTACGCCTTCTCGGTGAATAAACAGCACCTCCAACGACGAACCTCCTGCTGCTGAAGGGGTGACGGCTGAAGTGAACTCGTACAGCATACGAATGCGAAACAACTGGCGGAACGTTAGCGGCATACCCGACATCACACGCAAACGGTACATGCCCGAAAAGTCCTTAACAACGGTTAGCAACACGACAACGATGGCAAACACCCACCAGTAATTCGCCATCACCAGCGGTTCTTGAGGAATACCCGTGCGCATTTCGCGCCAGAGCATATATCCCACGCCTACCAAACCAAACAAGATAGGCCATACCACCATCATTGGCTTGAAACTAAACGCCGCACCTTTCTTTGTGGATATATTGTTGTTATTCTCCATGCTGTTGATTATCAATAAGTCTGAATAAATTTGGCTATGTTTTCCGCACCATTGCCTGCCTCACGAATGGCATTCGTATTGCGGATAAAGAAATCCAAAATAGTAGAATCGCCTGCACAACTATTTACCCATTCTACTATATGGCGCGAACGAGGAAGATAACGACCGCAGTTGAGACTATATGTAAACAAGTATGCCGACATCTGTTCAATATGTGATGCGCAATAGAACACACCCACAGGTACTCCCATCAGTACGCTATCAAGCATCGCATTAGGTCCGCCTTTGGTGATAAACATATCCGAAGCACGATTCAGCTCATATACCGTATCTACAAATTCATACGGACGCAAATCGATGTGCGACGGAACGATTGCTTTGATTCTCTGCAGGTGGTTGTACAGCACCTTATTTTTGCCACAGATAGCAATCAGCGTAATCGGTTGCTTGACACGATCGAGTAGCGCTTTGACTACACGCACCATACCCGATTTGCCATATCCACCAGCAGCCACCATGACCGTAAAACGGTCCTGTGGCAAATCATATTTGGTGCGATAGTATGACTTATCCTCCGTCACATCCATAATCTCCTTACGCGTAACGAAAGGCACAATCATCAATTTGTTGCGAGCAAAATCATGCTTGAGCGCATCGTCAAAAGCCATTCTGCAATTCACAATGAACTTGTCCACACGTATATTCCACCAGTTGTGCACATTATTATCGGGGTTATAGGTCACCACCTTGACATGCGAATCCACCTTGTCACGATACTGCACAGACAAGAATGATGTCAAATAGTGCGTATCAATAATAATATCAGGACGTATCTGCTTCAGCTTATTCAGATAGGCCTTGCGTGTATGACGAAAGACAGTGGATACCACAAAAGGAAGAGAGTTGTGAATACCAAAAATATGGGTAGCAGCCATCTGAATACGGTTGTACCACGGAAAGGTGTTGGCTATTTTCACATCTTTGATATATCGCTTTTCCGTTTTACGCAACACAGGACTCTCCGAGAACATATATTCCCTAATCACCTCAATATTGGGGTCATGCAGCGCTTCTATAGCATCCGCAATAGAATTAGCTGTCGTGATATGCCCAAAGCCTGCCTCTATGTAAGTGACTAATATGCGCTTTTTCTTGTTTTGTGTAGTCATATGCTATAATTTTACAGATGGGGTTGCAAAGTTACGAAAAAAAACGCATATATGCAAATATATTATAGGTGTTTTTCGATACGTTAACCTGCATTTTCCTTATTCTTATTATTAAATGTCAACTTTTGCAAAAATTATTTGCACATATGAGTTTTTTTTTGTACCTTTGCGGGCTGAAACAAAAACTAAGGACAAAAAGAATATTAATCATAAAATTTATTTAAGAAAAATGGACAACAAGAAACGTGTTTACACCTTCGGTAACGGACAAGCAGAAGGTAACGCATCAATGCGCGAGACATTGGGCGGTAAAGGCGCAAACCTGTCTGAGATGAACCTTGTAGGCGTACCAGTGCCTCCAGGATTCACAATCATCACAGATGTTTGCAACGAGTACTATCAAGTAGGTCAAGACAAGATCGTTGAGATGCTTGACACTGACGTGAAAGCAGCTGTAGCTCATGTGGAGAATTTGATGAACAATAAGTTTGGCGATCCAAAGAACCCACTCTTGCTATCAGTTCGCTCTGGTGCACGTGCTTCTATGCCAGGTATGATGGATACCATCTTGAACCTTGGTTTGAACGACGAAGTAGCTGCTGGTCTCGTAGAGAAGACTGGTAACCCACACTTCGTATATGATAGCTACCGCCGTTTCGTACAAATGTACGGTGACGTAGTTCTCGGTATGAAGCCAGTAAACAAAGAGGATATGGATCCATTTGAGGCTATCATTGAAGAGGTAAAAGAGATTCGTGGTATCAAGTTGGATAAAGACTTGACCGTAGACGAGTTGAAGCTCCTCGTAGCTCGCTTCAAAACAGCTATCAAGGATCAAACTGGTCACGACTTCCCAACCAACCCAGTAGAGCAACTCTGGGGCGCTATCTGCGCTGTATTCCGCAGTTGGATGAACGAGCGCGCAATCCTCTACCGTAAGATGGAGGGTATCCCAGCTGAGTGGGGAACAGCCGTAACAGTACAAGCGATGGTATTCGGTAACATGGGTGAAACATCTGCAACAGGTGTATGCTTCAGCCGTGACGCTGCAACAGGTGAGAACTTGTTCAATGGTGAGTACCTCGTAAACGCACAAGGTGAGGACGTGGTAGCAGGTATTCGTACTCCACAACAAATCACCCTTGAGGGTAGCCGCCGTTGGGCAGCTCTCCAAGGCATTAGCGAGGAAGAGCGTGCTGCTAAATATCCATCAATGGAAGAGGCAATGCCAGAGATCTACGCTGAGCTCGACGCTATCCAAACCAAATTGGAGAACCACTACCGCGATATGCAAGATATGGAGTTCACCGTACAAGAGGGTAAACTCTGGTTCCTCCAAACTCGTAACGGTAAGCGTACTGGTACAGCCATGGTTAAGATCGCTATGGATCTCGTGAAAGAGGGTCTTATCGACGAGAAGACTGCTATCATGCGTTGTGAGCCACAAAAGCTCGACGAGCTTCTCCACCCTGTATTCGATGCTAAGGCATTGAAGGCTGCTAAAGTGATTACCCAAGGTTTGCCAGCCAGCCCAGGTGCTGCTTGCGGTCAAATCGTATTCCACGCAGACGATGCTCAAGAGTGGGCTAAAGACGGTCACAAGGTGGTAATGGTTCGTATCGAGACCAGCCCAGAGGATTTGGCAGGTATGTCTGCTGCTGAGGGTATCTTGACTGCTCGTGGTGGTATGACCTCTCACGCTGCTGTGGTAGCTCGCGGTATGGGTAAGTGCTGCGTATCTGGTGCAGGCGCTATCGTGGTTGACTACAAGGCTAAGACATTGACTGTAGAGGGCGTTACCTACAAAGAGGGTGACTACATCTCTATCAACGGTTCTACTGGTCAAGTTTACGCAGGTCAAATCCCAACTAAGGCTGCTGAATTGAGCGGTGACTTCAAAGAGTTGATGGATCTCTGCGACAAATATACACATCTCCAAGTTCGTACCAATGCAGATACTCCACACGATGCTCAAGTAGCTCGTGACTTCGGTGCTAAGGGTATTGGTTTGACCCGTACAGAGCACATGTTCTTCGAGGATAAGAAGATCGTGGCTATGCGCGAGATGATTCTTTCTAAGAATGCTGAGGGTCGCGAGAAAGCACTTGCTAAGCTTCTCCCATACCAAAAGGCTGACTTCAAGGGTATCCTTGAGGCTATGGACGGCTATCCAGTAAACATCCGTCTGCTCGATCCTCCATTGCACGAGTTCGTACCACATGATGCTGCTGGTCAAGAGACTATGGCTGCTGAGATGGGCGTAAGCGTACAAGAGATCAAACAACGTGTAGATTCACTCGCTGAGAACAACCCAATGCTCGGTCACCGTGGTTGCCGTTTGGGTATCACCTTCCCAGAGATCACCGCTATGCAAACACGCGCAATCTTGAGCGCTGCTTGCGAGTTGAAGCTCGAGGGTAAGAACCCAATGCCAGAAATCATGGTTCCATTGATTGGTATTCTCCACGAGTTCCACCAACAAAAAGAAATCATTGAGAAAGTAGCTAAAGAGGTATTTGCTGAGTATGGTACAGAGGTAGAGTTTGAGATCGGTACTATGATTGAGATCCCACGTGCTGCCCTCACTGCTGACCGCATCGCTACTGAAGCTCAATACTTCTCATTCGGTACCAACGACTTGACACAGATGACCTTCGGTTATAGCCGCGACGATATTGCTAGCTTCTTGCCAGTATATTTGGAGCAAAAGATCTTGAAGGTAGATCCATTCCAAGTATTGGATCAAAACGGTGTAGGTCAATTGATCCAAATGGCAGTGGAGAAAGGTCGCGCTGTTCGTCCAGGATTGCGCACTGGTATCTGCGGTGAGCACGGTGGTGAGCCAAGCTCAGTGAAGTTCTGCGCTCGCGTAGGCATGAACTATGCATCTTGCTCTCCATTCCGCGTTCCAATCGCACGCTTGGCTGCTGCTCAAGCTGCCGTAGAAGAGAACTAATCCTTGTTTACAATGATAGAAAAAAGAGCTTCCACTGTGGAGCTCTTTTTTTTATTGCTTATTGATCAGAGATATTTGCATATTAGAAAATATTTTTGTACTTTTGCAGAGAATTTTCATAAATATACGAATGATGGATACTACTCTACCTACTGTAGCACTTGTGTACGATTTCGATGGTACCTTGGCGCCTGGTAATATGCAAGAGTTTGGACTGTTGCAAGCATTGGGCTATGACAACCCCAACGATTTTTGGAACCTATGCGACCAAATAGCGAAAACCAATGATGCTGGAGGTATTGCTGTGGTGATGTATGCTATTCAAGCGGAAGCGCAACGCATGGGCTTGCGATGCACACGAGAGATGCTACGCACATTTGGTGAAAAAGTAGAGTTTTTTGATGGCGTTACAAAATGGTTTGACCACATCAATACATACGCACAACAAATCGGGGTGCAGGTAAAGCACTACATCAACAGTTCGGGACTCAAAGAAATGATAAATGGCTGCGCTATAGCACACCATTTTGAGAATATATATGCCTGTACATACCTCTATGATGCACAAGGCGAAGCTTGCTGGCCTTCTGTCGTGGTTGATTATACCAAGAAAACGCAGTTCCTATTCAAAATCAATAAAGGAATACGCGAAGTCAGCGACCGTGTGCGTATCAACGAATTTGTTCCTACCGAAGCACGACCCGTACCGTTCGAACGCATGATCTATTTCGGTGACGGCGAGACCGATGTGCCATGTATGCGGACGGTCAAATCCAACGGGGGACATAGTTTTGCTGTTTATGGCAACGATAAGAAACGCGCTCTTGCGCAACAACTACTATCCGAAGGACGCGTCAATTTTGCGTGCGCTGCCGATTACACCGAGAATAGCGAAATGATGGTCATTGTCAAGCGTATCTTAGATAAGATCAAGGCTGACTACATGCTCACTCAGCATGAGGTCGAAAATCGAGATACGCTGAATATGTTTACTGCTATAGGCGACTCGTTAGAATAATCCCATTTTACGAATCAACCGCAATAGGCATGTAGGCACAAAGAGTACTACGAGCCAAATCAATAGGTAGTTCCATACGAATGGAACACTCACCTTGCTCCTACCTCTGAACATGGCATTCAACCCGCGACGCGCCAAATAGTTGGGCTGCACAATATAACCCATAATAAGTCCCAACTTTGTCGCCCAAGGACGGATATTATACAATCCTGTGTTGATCGCACCAGGTGTTACATCTGTGATAACCACACCTTTATCCTTCATCTCTACATATAGTGAACGTGTGAAATTACGCAAGAAGGCCTTCGTACTACCGTAGCTACCTAAGCGTTGTACGGCTATGTCGGCTGTCACCGAACACATGTTCAGCACATAACCCTTGCCACGCTTTGCCATTTCTTGTGCAAAGTAGTATATCAGCATAGCAGGTGTGATCATGTGCAGATTCATAATCAGCAAGTTAAACGCCTCGCTATCATCCACAAAATCGCGGTCGTGATATACACCCGCATTATTCACCAGCACTTCTATCTCTAATCCTTGCTCTGCGCAATAGCTATAAAGCTCCTTGGCGGCTTCTTGACGTCCGAGATCCATAACCAACGAACGCACCTCAATGGGATAATCTTCGCGAAGAATCTGGGCTTTATCGTGAATAGCATCTTCGTTGCTCACAATGAGCAGATTATATCCTTTGGCTGCCAATAGACGTGCATACTCATACCCACAACCCGAACTCGCGCCTGTAACAAGTGCATACATATTTTGATGATTTATTAGGTTATTTATTTGTTTATTTATTAGTTTATACTTTTAAGACTGATAGATAAAATCGTGCAAAGGTACGATTTTTTTTGCATATATCAAAAAAAAATTGTAATTTTGCAGGCAGAATATATATTAGACGTAATAGGCAATGTATAGACCAACCGATAAAATGAGCGATCTGATGGGCGCTTCCAGCAAAAGTGCCTTGGCAGATAATCAAGTACTGCAATTGGTACAGCGCTTTGGCATTCCCTTTGGTGTGGGCGAAAAATCCATCGAAACGGTTTGCCGAGAAAACGATGTGGACTGTACTACCCTACTGGCTGTAGTCAATTTTGCCATTACCGGTGAATATCAATATACACCCGCCATTGACGTGAGTACGCTCCGTCAGTATCTGGAGAATGCACACACGTATTTTATGGACTTCCAGTTGCCACGTATCCGACAAATGTTGCTCGAAGCAATCAATCTTGCTGGTGCGGACAACAAAGTGCCATTGCTCATCGTACGATTCTATGACGAATATGTGGAGGAGATTCGTGCACATATTCAACACGAGAATGAGTGCGCCTTCGAGCACCATGCTACGGATGACAAGCATATCGCTGCCAAAGCAATAGAACTCAAAAACTTGATTATCAAATACTACCCACACAACGACAAACCTACCATACAATCACAAGAGCAAACCAGACTATTGTACGCTGTACTACATGATATTTATCACTTTGAAAACGAATTGGCACTACATTGTGCCATTGAGGACGAGATAATGCTACCGGCCTTAGCCAAAAAGGAACAATCATCTCATAATACCAATATCGAACTCAACAGCGAGCAAGAAGAACTCTCCAGCCGTGAGATAGATGTACTCATACAGATTGTCAAGGGACTGAGCAACAAAGAGATTGCAGATGTGCTATGCCTTTCTGCACATACCGTGATGTCACACCGCAAAAATATCGTTCGCAAACTCAATATCCACTCCACAGCAGGATTGACCATCTATGCCATCGTGAATGGGATTGTGAATCTGGATAATATAGATATGCTATAACCCATGTTGCGTCGTGTACAAAAATATATCCGTGACCATGGTCTTCTCTCCATAGGCGACCGCGTACTCGTATGTGTGAGTGGCGGCGCAGATAGTATGGCTTTGTGGGACGTGTTGCATAGAGGCGGATACGAATGTATAGTGGCACACTGCAACTTTCACCTTCGCAGCGAAGAAAGCAATCGAGACGAAGCATTTGTTCGAAATGAGGCTATAAGGCGAGAGGCCGGTATATATATTAAGGACTTTGATACACTGGCATACGCCAAGGAAAAAGGGATTAGCATGGAGATGGCAGCCCGCGAATTGCGCTATACATGGTTTGCCGAGGTGGCAGAGCAAACGGCTTGCACGGCTATCGCAGTGGCACATCACCAGAACGACCAAGCAGAAACAGTGCTACTCAACCTCAAACGTGGCACTGGATTGCGCGGATTATGTGGAATGCGACCCAAAAGCAACAACCCTTTGGGCGGTACTGTGCCCATCATACGACCTCTCCTATGCACCACGCGCGATTATATCGAGCATTACCTGCGCGACATACGACATATAGCATGGGTAAACGATTCCACCAATAGCGATACTACTATCACGCGAAACGAACTGCGTCAGCAATTAGCCACGTATTCTAAAGCAGAAATCGAACATATCGCTGCCACAGCAGAGCACCTGCAAGGCTATGTGGATTGGCTGGAAGAAAGAGACACACGTGCTGCAGGCAAAGTGAAACTCTATGAGCAACTGCGCGACTATCATTTCCCAGAGGTGGAGAAGATCTACGAAGCATTGCTCAAAGGCGAAGGAGGTAAGACATTCACCTCCCCCACCCATAAAGCAGTGATCAAAAAAGGCAAAGTGGAAGTGAGCTTATTAGGTGATGAGGCTATTATAAGAAAATGAGGAAATTTGGAATAATAGGAAAGCCATTAGAACATTCATATTCGGCACGATACTTCACGGACAAGTTCAGTCGTGAGGGCGTTGATGCCGAGTATCGCTTGTATGAGAGAGATGACCTGTCGGACATCGCTGAGCTCATGCAAGCATTGCATGGTTTCAATGTCACCTACCCTTACAAGCAATCCATCATGCCTTATTTGCATGCTATTGATGAGGTGGCACAAACCATCGGAGCGGTCAATGTGGTGTGCCAGGGCAAGGGATACAATACCGACTGGATTGGCTTTAAGGAGAGCATCACACCTCATCTATGGGATACGGATAAGCGAGTATTGGTATTGGGCACAGGTGGTGTTAGCAAAGCGGTGCAATATGCCTTGCAGCAGATGGGCATGGCGTTCACTCTGGTGACCAGGCAAAAAGGGGGAAGGCAAGGGCCTATTGCCTACGCGGAACTGACCAAAGAACTCATGCAGAGCCATTCGGTCGTGGTGAATTGCACCCCATTAGGCATGCTACCAGATATCTACTCATTACCTCCCATACCCTATGAGTACATCACCGACAAGCACCTCTTGTACGATTGCGTGTACAATCCAGAACGCACAGCGTTTCTTCGAGAAGGCGAGGCAAGAGGCGCACGCATCGTAAATGGAAAAGACATGTTGTATCTGCAAGCAGATGCTGCATATGAGATTTGGAAAGATTAACATTATAAATTAGAAAGGATATTGATATGAAAACGCGTATTTTTTCTTGCCTTTTATTGGCAATGGGACTATCCTCTATGCTACACGCGCAAACGGTACAAGAAAACGAATTAGCTGTGGTGTATTATATGCCACAGACTCAGTTGGCTGTTACGGTCGATTATGATGAGGTGACAGTCAAACCAGGTCCATTTTATTTATATGCTGACCGCTATTTGGGAGTGGAGAATGTAACCACCGAAGCGCAAACACGCTATGAGGTGAAAAATCTGCATATCGCTCCTGTCACTGTAGCCGATTACAATCGTGCATACAAAGTGGTGGCCAGTGTTGCCAGCGAATTGCAATTGCTATCCCTGACTCCCGAAGGCCTGCTATATGGCTACAATGTGCCCGCCTACGTGGCACCTAAGGTAGAGCCAGTTGCCACCCCATCGGTAACCGACGCCCCTACGCACCTCATGCCACTCATGGAGGAACAAATGGTGGCGAGCTCAATAGCTAAGATGGCAGAGGGTGCAGCTAAACAGATCTACCATATCCGTGAGATGCGTATGAATCTCTTGGCAGGCGATGTAGAACACACACCTGCTGACGGTATGGCTATGCAATTGGTTCTTAACGAATTGGACAAACGCGAACAGATGTTGGCAGAGCTCTTCATAGGCACTCGCACTGTAAAACACCACTCGCACACCATACACTATGTGCCAAGCAAGGATGTGACTGACCGTATCATTGGTCGCGTTTCGCAATATGCTGGTGTAGTAGCGGCTAATGACCTCAGTGGTGAACCTATTCGATTGACATTGGCAGGAACACGACAAACATACCTACCGACTGTAGAAGATAGCAAACAGAAGAAACTGGCTCTGCCTTCTCAACTCTTCTACAACCTGCCGGGCTCAGCCAAAGTGATAGTGGAGTTTGGCAAAGACATTCACACCTCTGCCGTTCTGCCTATTGCACAATTTGGCGTAGCTGTGCCACTGGCACAAACATTGTTATTGCAAAAGAATACACCACAAATATATTTTAACACCCAAACGGGCAACATATTAACCATTCAAAAATAATGAATTTTCTTCGTTCCATCATTGCTGTTATTGCGTTGAGTTGCTGTGCCTTATCGGCATCGGCAAATGAACTACGCTGCACCGTTACCATTAACTCAGACCAGATACAAGGATCTAATAAAGAGATGTTCAACACCCTCCAACAGTCCATTGAGGAGTTTGTCAATAATTCCAAATGGACAGATCTCACCTTCCAAGAGAAAGAACGTATCGAATGTAGCATGATGTTGGTGGTGAAGAGTGTCAGCGATAATATCCTGAAATGCGAATTTACTTGCCAGACACGTCGTCCCGTCTTTGGTACAACGTATTCTACCCCACTCTTGAACTTCCAAGACCGCGACTTCAGTTTCTCCTATCAGGAGTTCGACCGTCTGGATTTTCAGACCTCCACTTTCACCAGCAATCTCACAGCGTTGATTGCCTACTACTGCTATCTCATTATCGGATACGACATGGACTCATTCTCTCGCATGGGCGGTACTCCTTATTTCCAAATGTGTGAGAATATCGTTACTGCGGCCCAATCTGCATCGCTGGATGAAGCAGAGGCTAAAGGTTGGAAAGCATTTGATAGCAACCGCAATCGCTATGCACTGATCAACAATCTCATGGACGAGGCATTCAAGCCCTATCGCATGTTCTTCTACGAGTACCATCGCTTGGGATTGGATGAGATGATGAATAATGTGGCTAACGCACGTGCACGCATTGCAGCAGGATTGCCTGTCTTGAAAGATGCCAGCCGCGCACGTCCTGCTACATATGTCGTAACGGCTTTCTTAGATGCCAAGAATGATGAATTGGTAAATATCTTTGCTGGCGGCACCTCCGAAGAGAAAAAGAAGGTGTACGAACTGCTCACTGACATCGATCCTACCCGTCAATCTATCTACGACGGCATCAACCGCGAAAGATAGTTTGTACTGGCTTACTCATTCTTTCGTAAGCATCTACTTCCCCTTGATCGTATCGAATCCTTGTCCGAATACGCCATTCACGTTGGCTTGACTAACAAAAGCATTAGGGTCAATTGATTTTATAATATGAAAAATCAATTGACTCTCTTGTTTGCGAGCCAACACGGTGACAATATGGATGGGTTGTTGGCTATACCATCCTTTTCCGTCCAGCACCGTTACACCGCGGTGAACGGTCTGATTGATAGCAGTTGCAATCTCCGCATACTTGCTGCTGAAAATAAAGAACTGCACCGACTGGCGCATGCGCGACATAATCCAGTCCAATGCTGCTGTATAGCTGACGGTCATACATAGACCATAGAGAATACGTTTAATCTTGAAATCCACCACATCAATCCCCTCTACATAGAATTGCTCTGGGATAGGCAAGAAATAGCTGCTGGCAATAATCACCGCATCGCAGATAATCATCACACGACCCAAGGATACATCCTTGTAGTGGTTCACAATCATTGCCACAATATCCGTACCGCCCGACGAACCATTATTGAGCATTACAATGCCCAAACTCATACCAAACACCACGCCACCAACAATACATGCCGTCACAGGGTCTGTAATCAGCGGTTCCACACGCATGGGTATCACACGATACCAAAACGCTAACGCCAATGCGCCCACCAATGTGCGCACACAAAAACGCCACCCCACCGTCAGCATAGCAATCAACAGCAATATGGCATTGATGGACAGTGTGCTCAACCACATCGGGATAGCCCCGCCATACTCAGCAAACAGGTTGGGAAAGAATCCCTGTGTAGCGTAATAGATAATAGAGCAAATACCCGTCAATCCCGCACCCACCACATTATGCGGCACGAAGATCCAATTGACCATCAAGGCAAAGGGAAACAACCCCAAGAAGATAAAAATATATTCCTTGATTACCTTTCCTACAGGATATTGCATGTATTTGATTGCGTTTCCCATCAGTGTAACAGGTGTTTCTTTATTTATTCATAGGGTCAAATCCTTGACCAAACACACCGCGTACTTGACTTTGACTCACGAATGCATTTGGATCAATGGCATTCACCAAACGGAAAATCTTTGCCGACTCATATTGACGCGCTATGACCGTAATCACCTTACCTGGGTTCTTGGTATAACCACCTTGTGCCTCCAAGAAAGTCACGCCACGTGGCACTTGGGTCATGATCGCCTCGGCAATCTCCTCATACTTGCTGCTGAAGATGAAGAACTGCACCGACTGACGTGTGCGATTGAGTACCCAGTCCACTGCTGTACCTGCCATAAAGGTGTAGCACAAACCAAAGAGGATCTTCTCCAATCCTTGACCGAATGGCAACTCCTTAATTTCAGGCAAGAAATAAGCACATAAAATGATTACAATATCGCATGCCATCAGCACGCGTCCCATAGGCAGATGCTTGTATTTATTCACAATCATTGCCACAATATCCACGCCACCTGTACTACCATTATTGAGGAATACCACGCCCAAGAAGCAACCCATAAACAATCCACCCAATATTACTGCCATAAAGGGGTCACTCACTACGGGATCTGCTGGTATCTCTATGACTTTCAGCCAAATAGTGTACCATAGCACGCCCCACAAAGTACGCACGCAATAGCGCCAACCTACAGTGAAGAATGCCGCTATCAGCAGTGCCAAGTTGCACACAAACGAACTAAGCCAGATGGGCACAAATGTGTCTGTGGCAAAGTAGATAATCTCGCACAAACCAGTCAGTCCACCACCCACAATAGTATGTGGCACCAATATCCAGTTCACCGCAATGGCGTATGGAATGGTACAAAAAATAATCATCAAATACTCTTTGATAGCTATCAGCGGTTTCATTCGCTGATAGCCCTTGAGTTGTTCACGCAGTTTTCCTTTAGACATATACTCTCGCCTTTAAACTTTACACTCTACACCTTACACGATCAAAATCTCGCCACCAGATTTCTATCTCCCCAACCATTATCCACACGCGATACAGGAATCCAGAACTTATTGGCTTTCACCCACTCGGCTGGATAAGCGGCTTTCTGACGGCTATATGGGTGGTTCCATTCGTCAGCCACTACCTCATACTCAGGGTGTGGTGCATTCACCAGCACATTATCCTTCTTATCCACCTCGCCGCGTTCTACCTCGGCAATCTCCTCGCGGATGATGAGCAATGCATCAATGAATTGATCAAGTTCGTGCAAGCTCTCGCTCTCGGTTGGCTCCACCATCAATGTGCCATGCACTGGGAAACTCAGTGTAGGAGCGTGATAACCAAAGTCCATCAATCGTTTCGCAATATCCGACTCGGTAATTCCGATAGCATGGAACTGACGGCAGTCCAAAATCAACTCATGACCTACTCTGCCGTTCACACCTGTATATACAATGCCATAGGCATCTTTCAGTTTCTCAGCCATATAGTTCGCACTCACGATAGCTGCTGCTGTCGATTCGCGCAATCCTTCTTCGCCCATCATGCGGATATAGCCGTAAGAAATCAGTGCCATATTCGCATTGCCATACAAGGCGCTCGATACGCGGTTATTCTCCGCTTGTGGCATAGCGTCCACCAAGTGCGCCGCACAGCATATTGCACCTACGCCTGGTCCGCCACCGCCGTGAGGGCTGGCAAACGACTTATGCAAATTCAGGTGGCATACGTCTGCGCCAATAAAACCAGGGTTGGTATAACCGATCTGTGCATTCATGTTCGCACCGTCCATATATACTTGTCCACCACAGTCATGTACGATTTGGCACATCTCACGAATAGCCATCTCAAAGATACCGTGGGTAGATGGATAGGTAATCATACAGCCCGCCAAGTTCTCCTTGTGTTGCTCGGCTTTCTCGCGCCAGTCTGCCAGGTCAGTATTGCCATTCTCATCGCATTTCACCACCACAGGCACCATACCTGCTTGCGCGCAAGATGCAGGGTTCGTTCCGTGAGCCGAAGCAGGAATCAACAAGATATTGCGATGGTCCTCACCTTTTTGGTGCAGATACTCGCGTATGGTCACCAGTCCCGCATACTCGCCAGCCGCACCCGAAGTTGGCTGCAGGTTGCATGCCGCAAAACCCGTGATAGTAGCCAGCTGCTGCTCCAAGTCTTCCATCACTTCCATGTATCCAGCCACTTGCTCTGCTGGCGCCAATGGGTGAATGCCCATATAGCCGGGATAGGTCACAGGAATCATAGCAGCCGCAGGATTGAGCTTCATGGTGCAAGAGCCCAATGGAATCATCGTATGCGTCAAACTAATATCCTTTCTATCAAGGCGTTTGATATAGCGCATCATCTCGGTTTCAGTGCGGTATTTCTTGAATACCTCTTCTTGCAGGTAATCTACCTCGCGAACGCTATCCTCGTTAATCGCCCAAAGCCCTTCGAACACCTCTTCGCTATCCTCGTATTGTGCCATATTGCCCGATGCGTTAGCAAACACCTCAATCAGGTCGTTCATGTCGTCCACCGTCACACTCTCATCCAATGAGATACCTATCCAACCTTCCTCATCGTAATAGAGGTTAATACCCAACTCTTCAGCCGCTTCGCGCACTGCCTCTACCCCATTCTCGTGGCGAATCTTCAGCGTGTCAAAGAACTCGGTGTTCTCTTGCTCATAGCCGTATGCTTGCAACATCTCGCTCAAATACACCGCCTTACCATGAATACCTTCCGCTATCTCACGAATACCCTCTGCACCATGATATACGCCATACATACCTGCCATCACAGCCGACAAGGCCTCCGCAGTACAGATATTTGAAGTCGCTTTCTCGCGTTTGATATGTTGCTCACGTGTCTGAAGCGCCAAACGGAAAGCTGGCTTCTCATTGGTATCTTTACTCAAACCAATGATACGACCTGGCATATCGCGTTTGTACTCCTCGCGAGTTGCCATGTATCCTGCGGTAGGACCACCAAAGCCCATTGGCAAACCGAAGCGTTGTGCTGTACCGCACATGATGTCTGCGTTCAGCGGCTTGAGCAATGCCAATGCCATCAGGTCAGCAATCACCGTCACTTTCATACCTGCTGCATGGCAGTCCTCAATGAATGCATTGTAATCCTCTATCGCTCCGTCTGCATTAGGCCATTGCACGATGGCACCAAAGAATGGGCCATTCTCAGCCAACCAATCGCTGGTCACGCAAGCATAATCCACCAGCACAAGTTCGATGTCTTGCCCTTTCGCGCGTGTGCGCATTACATGTAAGGTGTTAGCAAAGATTTTCTTGTCCACCAATACCTTCTTCACACCAGCTTTCACCATATCGCGACTGCGTAGGTTGCGCATCATGGTCACTGCCTCAGCTGCTGCTGTCGCTTCGTCCAACAGCGAGCAATTGGCGAGTGGCAGCCCTGTCAGGTCACTAATCATCGTTTGATATACAAACAACGCCTCCAAACGACCTTGGCTCACTTCTGCCTGATAAGGGGTGTACGAGGTGTACCAAACGGGATTCTCCAATATATTGCGTTGAATCACTGCTGGAGTGATGGTGCCGTACCAACCACGACCGATATACGAACGGTAGAGTTGATTTTTCTGCGCCATATCGTGCACCGTGTTTAGGTGTTCTTGCTCAGTGAGTGGCTCATCGAGGTCCAATGGCTCCTCCAGTAGGATATCCGCTGGCATAGTTTGTGCGATGAGTTCATCCATACTTTTCACTCCGATTACTTCCAACATCTGCTGTTGGTCTTGCTCTGTCAGACCAATATGTCTGCTTTTCAAGTAGTTCGTTTTCACAATATATTATTTTTAGAATTGTTATCTATTTAGTTATTCATTGAATTATTTAACATCCAATCTATGACATTCAATTTTCGTATTCCATCATAGACAGGATTAAAATCTACATCTGTTGTTAAAAGATATTTTGGGGTAGAATCTTTGATGGCTTTCAACGATGCTAATTCTCGCTCCAATGTATCCGCATTTTCTGTAGTCCATGCTACTTGATAATAAGAGGTATAATCATTATAATCTATTGCCACAAAATCTACTTCCAGATTATGTCGTTTTCCAATAAATACCTCTTTATTCTGTCGAAGTAATTCAAGATACACCATATTTTCCAACCAATGAGAACGATCTTTGAGTATCGCTTTTTTTAATCGCACCTTAGCAAAGCAAGGATCTACAACATAATATTTATTCAGCGTTTGCAACAGACCTTTTCCTTTTATTTCGAATCGTGGTACCTTATATATTAAATATGCATCACATAGTGCATCAAGATATTTTGCAACAGTTTGTTTGTCTATTATAGTGCCATTCGAGCGCAAAGTATCTGAAATTGAGCGCGGGGAAACATATGAGCCTACGGAATCAAATACGAAGTCTATTATTTTATTAAAATCATGCTTATTCGTTATGTTCAGTCGTTGGAAAATATCCTTTTCAACTATCGTTTTTAATACACTTTGTGCAAAAAGGTCTGCTTGTTTTTCGCTGATATTCAATTGTTTATTATATTCTGGTATACCTCCATAGTGAATAAAATTCGCCAAAATCTCCTGTTTTGATAAGTTTGGCGATTTCGACAACATAAACTGGTAATATTCAGCGAATTGTAACGGAAGTATATTAATCTCAATGTAGCGCCCAGTAAGCAAAGTAGCAAGTTCACCAGAAAGTAGATATGCATTAGAACCTGTTATATAGACATCTACATTTGGTTTGATATACAAACTATCAACCAATCGCTGAAACTCAGCTACATTTTGTATCTCATCTAAAAATATATAATTAGGTTTATCATCAACTAATCGTTCTTTGATATATGTATGAATTTGGTATATATCTCCAATAGCAAGTGTATCAAGGTCTTCAAAGTTATAAAACTGTATTTGCTTTCGGTCAACGCCACTTTGAATCAGTTCTTCTGCAAACATCATCAATAGAGTTGATTTTCCACAACGACGCACACCAGAAATAACCTTTATGACATTTTGGTCTTTAAGGCTTCGCAGTTGCTGCATATATTGTTTACGCTCTATTAATTCTTGCTGTTGCATATTATATGTAATTGATTCAATTTAGCGTGCAAAGTTACAATTTTTTTTGAATATACACAAGTATAGAATAAAAATTACGCAAAAAAACTATTTTTATTTGCATGTGTCGATTTTTTATAGTACCTTTGCAGTCGAAATTTACGCTGGAGGGCAGATATGTTTTGCAAAAATCGTTTTGCGAATGCACTTTTGGGGTAGGTTTCTGACATATTGAATAGCGTTTATTGACGCTTTGCGTTTGGCAAGTCGAAACTTCGCAACTTTCGGAATTAAAAGTCAAAATCAAAGTAACAGTAAATGCCTATGGGTATGATTGTATTCATACCGCACTTGTATTGGGTGTGGTGTGTTTTCATACCAGCGTAGGTTTCCTGTTGTTTATTAGACTTTTAAGGCAATGCGAAGGCCTCGACTTGTAAATAAGCAACTCGAGGTCTGCGCTTTTTGTATGTCTATATACAACAAGGAAAATGGTATTCGGTAATATAAACAAAACAAATTAGAACAATTATGAAAACAATGAAATCTTTTTTGGTAATGTTGCTGGTAGCAATGATGCCTATGTTTATCACTTCATGTCAAAACGACAAAAAAAATGAACCTTCGAGCGATGCTACAGAAGATCTTATCATCGGTGAATGGGAATGTACCGAACAAGCTTACGAAGTATCATTTGACGGTGATACCGAAAGTGATTCTGAGAGTTATGGTAGCGAAGAATATGTTTGGGAATTTGATGATGATGAGAATTTGACTATTTACTGGGATGGAGAGAGAGAAGGTAAGTACGACTACAATGTAAGCGGGAAAAAATTATACACCGAATTAATTGATGATTGGTTTGGTGGTGATGCTGATTATTTTACAATTAAAAAACTTACTGATACAAAACTTATTCTTGAGATTGAATTCGAAGACTATGACGAAGAGATTATATACACATTCTATTTCGATCGTATAAAATAATCCGCACCTCCAAAACGAAATCAAAATTAACACCTCCCGAATATCACATACGGCTACGTAACCAATTAAGTTATGTAGCCGTATATTTTTTCACTATTTGCCCGTTATTTGCCAGCCAATTGCCCCCTATCTCCATTGGAACCTCATTGGAACCTGATTGGAAGCTGATTGGAACCTCACTGAAGGATGACTATAACATCTCCCTATTATCTATATCAGTTCTACCCCTCTTTAGCCGCTTTCGCCAACTCCTTCCGCACAAAGTCGCACAACCGTCCTGGCACAGGTGGCTTGCCATCTTTCTTAGGCGCGCGCTGATGCTTACTCGCATTGCGCAAAGCAGCATTGTATTTCACTTGCCATTCGGCACGGCGTACGGGATCTTGCAATATCGCACTGGCTTCGGCGCTAATCGCTGCAAAACTCTTCACAATAGGGCGTTCCGCCATTTCATTTCGTTTGGCTTTGGAATAGTCAGGTTTGCGACAATACGCCGCCCAACCAGTTCTGCCAGGGATAGGGCGAAGGTAATGCTCTTTATCTATGGAGCCACCCAAACTCTCTAAAAAACTTGCTACATGTACAATCATAGTTGGTATAATTTTTGTGGTTAAATATGCTGCAAAGATACAAAAAAATCTGCATATATGCAAGTTATTTCGTACATATTTGCAAAATTGTATTTTTTTTTGTACCTTTGCAAGCAAATTGTATTTTGACTTATTATGTCCGAAACAAAATCAACCATAACTGGCCTCGCCAAAGGCATCTTCAAGGATCGCGGAAGCAAGTTCCTCGCCTTTGCCGAACCCATTGCCAATGAGGATGAAGCCAAAACACGCATCGCTTGGTACAAAAAGAAATACCACGATGCCCGCCATGTGTGCTATGCCTATCGATTGGGCGACAACTTGTGGCGCACCAAAGATGACGGCGAACCACACGGCACAGCGGGTATGCCTATTCTTCGCAGCATTGATGCACAGAAATTGGACAATATCCTCGTAGTAGTAGTGCGCTATTTTGGCGGTACCTTGCTCGGCACAGGCGGACTGATGGTCGCCTATCGCGAAGCCACCAAAGAGGCACTTAAAAATGCAGAAATAATATGAGAATAGCTATCTTTCCGGGATCATTTGATCCCTTTACCATAGGGCATCACGATATTGTGATGCGTGCATTGAATCTCTTTGACGAGATTATTATCGGCATTGGGCACAATTATACCAAGCGCGAGACGTTCCCGCTCTGCGAGCGCTTGGCTGCTATCCAACGCATATATGACAACGAACCACGTGTGCGTGTGGAGGTGTATGACGGACTTACCGTCGATTTTGCGGCACAACACAAAGCGCTGTTTATCCTGCGCGGAGTACGCTCCACCTTGGATTATGAATACGAGCGCAATATAGCCGAAGCCAACAAACAACTTTCGGGCATCGAGACCGTACTCCTCTACACCCGTCCCGAATATGCACACATCTCCTCTACCCTCGTGCGCGACCTGCACTCCCACGGAAAAGACATATCACAGTATTTACCCTAATCTGACCTTAATGTCCTTAATGACCTTAAAGTCCTTACTCACCCCTACAAGAACAATGAAAAAACTACTCATCATACCCTTTCTCCTGCTCACCATCAATCTGTTAGCAGAAACGCAAACTACCCGTATAGATAAGAACCTGACCATCTACACCGACGTCATGCGTCAGTTGGATATCAACTATGTGGACACCCTCAACTACGACGACCTCATCGAAACGAGCATCAACTACATGCTCCACAAAGTGGATCCCTACACCATGTATATCCCCAAGCGCGAGGACGATGAACTGCGTCGTATGACGCAAGGCAAATACGGAGGTGTAGGCAGTATCATCATGTACCGCGATAGCAATGTTTTTGTCAATGAACTCTACGAAGGCATGCCCGCACAGCAATGCGGCTTGCTTCCTGGTGACCGCTTTGTTAAGGTGGACGGAATGGATTGCCAAGGCAAGAACACCAAAGAGGTATCCGACAAACTGCGTGGCAAACCAGGCAGTACGATTGAGATTGTCCTCGAACGCGATAGCCAATTACTCACCAAGCAAGTGACCCGACGCGACATTCACTTGCCCGCTGTGGGATACGCTACCGTTCTACACGACTCCATCGGCTATATCTTCTTCAATGAGTTCACCACCAATTCGGCACAGGAGTTCCTGATGGCGCTCGATAGTATGGTGCAGAACTATGGTGCCAACCGACTCATCATTGATCTTCGCGGCAACGGGGGTGGTATTGTGGATGAAGCCATACAGATTCTCAGTTATTTCCTGCCCAAAGGCACAGAGGTGGTTAGTACCCGCGGAAAGACCGAACGCAGTTGCCACACCTATGCTACACAGACATCGCCTATCTTCCCCAATATGCCATTGGTCGTGTTGGTGAATGAGCAGTCTGCTTCCGCCAGCGAGATTGTAGCAGGTGCCCTCCAAGACCTCCATCGCGCTACTATCGTGGGTGAACGCACCTTCGGCAAAGGACTGGTACAGAATATCCGACCTATCGCTTTTGGTGGGCACCTCAAGGTCACCACCTCCAAATACTACTTGCCTTCTGGTCGTTGCATACAAGCTATTGACTATGCCGAACGCCAACGAGGAAACCAGTTGCATCGTGACACCGCCGGCGGTATCCTACCCGATGTGGTGCTTACCGATTCTGCTAAACTGGATATCACCTACAACCTCTACCGCGACCATATGTTCTTTGATTATGCCAATCGCTACTATCGCCAACACTCCACCATCGCGCCTGCCAAAGAGTTCCAACTCACCGACAGCGATATAGAACATTTCTGCCAGTTCCTCGAGGAAAAGCAATTCTCCTACGAAACAGAAACAGGACGTCATTTAGGCGAACTCATCAAGATGGCCAAACAAGAGGATTTGGACTCCACCCTGTTGGCTGATTTAGAGGCATTCAAGCCCCGTTTGACAGTGGATTATCGTGCTGCTATTCAGCGCAATCGCGAAGAAGTAGAAGAGATGTTGGGAGGCGAGATTGTCAAGCGCTATTACTACCATCGTGGCTATTATGCCTACCTCTTGCGCTACGACAAAGAGCTCAAACGCGCCATCGAAGAAATCACTCGCCCCTAACCAATACCCAATAGGCGAAGCCGTCCAATACCCAATAGCCCACAGGGCGTTCAATATCCAATAAAAAATAGGGCTCGCGCCCTATTTTTTATTTCAGTCTCAGGAACCCTATTCCAAACCGCTTCACAGCTGCGCGCTCCAGTTCCTCTCTCACCGATGGGTCTGCTATGCTGATGAGTGCTTTTGCTCTTTCCGCCAATGGCAAGTTGCGCAGATACACTATACCATGCTCCGTAGCAATATACTGTGCCTGGAAACGCGTCGTCACCACACCTGCTCCAGGTGCCAAGTTAGCCACAATCTTGCTCTGTCCCTTGCTGGTCATACTGGGCAATGCGATAAAGCATTTGCCGCCCTCCGACAATGCCGCACCGTACATAAAGTCATGCTGTCCCCCCACGCCCGAGATAATGGTCTCGCCTATCGAGTCTGCACAAATCTGACCTGTGAGATCTACCTCTACAGCCGAATTGATAGCCATCGCTTTAGGATTCTGACGGATGTTCTGAGGGTCATTGGTGAACGCTACGTCGCGAATAACAAAGTCAGGGTTGTTATCCATATATTCGTACAGATGTTTCGAGCCCAACACCAAACTACCCAACGATTTGCCCGGATAAATCTTCTTCAGCGAGTTGTCGATAATCCCCTTCTCTATCAATGGTAACACGCCATCAGTGATGGCTTCAGTATGCAAGCCCAGGTGTTGGTGTCCGCGCAGTGCGTTGATGACGGCGTTGGGTATTCCGCCCACACCGATTTGCAAGGTAGCACCGTCAGGAATCTCGTTGGCGATGAAGTTACCAATGCGCGTTTCTATCTCGCTGGGCACAGGTGTCGGCACCTCAATGAGTGATTCATCGCCACGGCACATAGCCGCTATCTGGCTGACATGTATGACAGGGTCACCAAAGGTGCGTGGCATATACTTATTGACCTGTGCAATGACGGTCTTAGCACATTCAGCCCCCGAGAAAGCAATGTCGGCTGAGATACCGTAAGAGCAATAACCATTCTCATCGGGTTCGCTGACGTTCAGAAATGCCACATCCACAGGCACTTGTCCGCTACGGAAGAGGAATGGTACTTCGCCGAGGAAGCATGGGATAGTGTCCGCTACACCTTCGCGCATGGCGCGGCGCAGGTTGTTAGGAACAAAGATGTTCAGCGCACGGAACGAGTCCATGAGTTCCTTTTTGGCGTAGGGCGCCTCTTCGGGGTGTATGCCAAAACCCGATATGATTTTCACATCGCGTAGTTCGCTGGCACGCTCGGTGAGCGCACGCAAAAGTACCATAGGTATGGAGGTAGAACCTTGTACGACGATCGTGTCGCCTGACTTGACGAGGCGCACTGCCTCAATGGGAGATAGGTATTGCATGGTATAATGGATTAAATTCGCTGCAAAGGTAGTAGTTATATTTGATATATACAAATATTTTAGCAATTTTATTCATTTCCAACGCAAATTTTACCAGATAAAATAATCGCCACTTATGTCCGATGGAGGATAAATGGCGATTAACGAATAGCTATTTCAGATTCTATCAATCTTCACCTACATGCAGTTGGCGGATAGATTTAGCTACATTCAAGAAGTGGTCAGCAATACGCTCTGTATCCGATGCAAACTCTTGATATACTTGACCTACGCTGGCTGGATAGACACCATCCATCAAGCGTTGCAAGTGAATCTTCTCAATACGAGCTACCATGTCGTCCACCTGGTCCTCGTAACGATTCACCTCGATCAGTGCATCGAAATCCTTGTCCATATACGCCTTCATTGTAGCTTGATAGAGCGAACCCATCGTCTCACGCAGTTGTTCCACCTCGAAGAGAAGATCCTTAGAGAATGTCTCCTTGAAGTTTTGCAACAACTCCGCATACTCGGTCAAGTTTACCGAATAGTCACCTACTCGCTCCAAGTCGCCAATCGTACGGATGGCAGTTGCCAAATAGCGGTTATCTTCCTCGCTGATAGGCAGATTGTTGAGATGCACAATATATGGAATAAGATTGCGGTTGAGGTAATTGAGCTGTTTCTCGTTCTCGTTGAACTCCTCCATCTTCTCAAAGTTCACAGTAGAAATAATATCCATCGCCAGATTAAAGTTATGGATAGCAATAGCCGCCATATTCTCAATCTCCAATTTCACTTGGTTAACAGCAATAGCAGGCGTACGGAGCATTTGCTCGTCCACAAAGTGGAAATGAGGCGCATTAACATCTTCATCAATAGCCACAGGTTTCTCTGGGAGAATCTTTACAACCAGATTAACCAATGCATTCGTCAATGGAAGAATAATACATACCGTGATACAGTTGAAGATGGTATGGAACATCGCCAATTGCAATTGTGGAGCGCCTGGGAACATGGTCTCAAAGATGACACCATAGTTGAGTGCGCCCGAAGTAACGAGGTGCATTACCCATGCCGCAATGAGGAAGATGAAGACACCAAAGCAGTTGAATAGCAAGTGGATAAGAGCAGTACGCTTCGCATTAAGACCTGAGGTCAAACCAGCTATGATAGCCACCACGCATGAACCGATATTCGAACCCATGGTGAGGTAAATACCTTGGTTGAGCGAGATGAGTCCCGTCACCGCCATGGTGAGCGCAATAGAGGTCACCACAGATGATGACTGCACGATAGCCGTGAGGATCGCACCAAAGAGCACAAGCATCAAAGGATGCTCAATAGAAGCGAGGAAATCCTTGATTTCTTGTAATCCAGACAACTCTTTCATGGAACCACTCATCAAACTGAGACCGACGAAGAGCATACCAAAGCCGGTGATGATACCGCCCCATGTCTTCCATGTATCTTTCTTTGAGAAGAGTTCGATAAAAGCGCCCAAACCTGCGAAAGCAGCAAAAATAACGGTAGTAGATATACCGCCACCGCCACTAAGACCGAGGGCCACAATTTGTGCGGTGACCGTTGTACCGATGTTCGCACCATAGATGATAGTAGCCGCTTGCGCCAATGACATGATGCCCACATTCACGAAACCGATGACCATCACGGTCGTAGCACCCGAAGACTGGATGGCAGCTGTGGCTACTGTACCAATTCCCACGCCCAACATGCGAGAGTTGGACATGCGAGAAAACAGACTTTTGAGGCGGGCACTGCTGGCTGTCTCCAAATTGGAAGACATCATTTGGCATGCCACCAAGAAAATACCAATACCTGCAATGAGTTGCAAGATGGCTTGAAGGAGGATAGTTATGTCCATACCTAAAAATAGTGTTCAATGGCGCAAACGCGCCGTTTAGAATGGTTCAGAATTGTTCAGAATCGTTCTTAAATCTAAAAGGACTTGCGCACACAGCGGTGCACAAGTCCTTGAGTGTTTAGAAGTTGTTTTGTTGCAATTGGAAGTATGCTTGTGGGTGTTTGCATACAGGGCAAACCACTGGAGCATCCTGACCAATATACAAGTGTCCGCAGTTGCGGCATTGCCAAATAGCATCACCATCGCGGCTGAACACAAGCTTATCCTCAATGTTCTTGAGGAGCTTGAGGTAGCGTTCTTCGTGTGCTTTCTCTACAGCAGCCACACCTTCCATCATGATAGCAATCTCCTCGAAACCTTCTTCGCGAGCCTCAGCTGCCATGCGTGGATACATGTCTGTCCACTCTTCGTTCTCGCCCATTGCACCGTCTTTGAGGTTCTCAAGGGTAGAGCCAATACCGTGGATAAGTTTGAACCAGAGCTTAGCGTGCTCTTTCTCTTGTGCAGCGGTCTCCTCGAAGAGGGCTGCTATTTGCTCATAACCATCCTTCTTTGCTTTGCTTGCGTAGTAGGTGTACTTGTTGCGAGCTTTAGATTCGCCTGCGAATGCCTCCCAGAGGTTGGCTTCGGTCTTTGTGCCTTTAAGATCTTTCATTGTTGTAGTTATTTTAAAAAGTTGATTATTATTAGTTGGACTAGTTAAACTAGTAGAACTAGTTGGCTAGATTATTTTTTACAAGGTCTTTGCTACCTCGATCTCCTCGTAGGTCTCGATGAGGTCGCCTTCTACGATGTCGTTGTAGCTCTTGATGCTCAAACCGCATTCCATGTTGAGACCTGCCTCCTTAATGTCATCTTTACCATGCTTGAGCGAAGAGAGTTCGCCAGTATGGATAACGATACCGTCACGGATTACGCGGCACTTATTAGCACGTTTGGCTTTACCCTCACGCACGATACAACCTGCAATAGTACCCACTTTGGAGATACGGAAGGTTTGCAATACCTCGAGGGTAGCAGTAACCTCCTCTTTGATCTCTGGCGAGAGCATACCTGCCATAGCAGACTTGATCTCGTTGATAGTATCGTAGATGATGGAGTAGATACGGATATCCACCTCCTCGTTCTCTGCCATCTTACGGGCTGTGCTGGTAGGACGCACGTTAAAGCCGACAATGATCGCATCTGAAGCAGCAGCCAAGAGGACATCGGAGTCGGAGATTGCACCCACAGCACCGTGGATAACATTGACTTGGATATTCTCGGTAGAGAGCTTGATGAGCGAGTCTTTGAGCGCTTCCACAGAGCCGTCCACGTCACCCTTGACGATGATATTAAGCTCTTTGAAGTCGCCAATAGCCAAACGACGACCAATCTCGTCCAATCCGACATGCTTCTTGGTGCGGAGCGACATCTCGCGTTGGAGTTGCTCGCGTTTGTTAGCAATCTCGCGTGCCTCTTGCTCGGTAGCCATCACATTGAACTCGTCACCCGCTTGAGGTGCGCCGTTGAGACCGAGGATAAGACATGGCTCGCCAGGAAGGGCTTGTTGGATGCGTTGTCCACGCTCGTTGAACATGGCTTTGATCTTACCATGATATACACCCGCGAGGACAATATCTCCGTGGTGGAGTGTACCATCTTGCACGAGGATAGTTGCTACATAGCCACGTCCCTTGTCGAGCGAAGACTCGATGATAGAGCCCTTGGCACGGCGGTTAGGGTTGGCTTTGAGTTCGAGCATTTCGGCTTCGAGAAGCACTTTCTCAAGGAGTTCGAAGACACCCTCACCCTTCTTAGCAGAGATATGTTGGCATTGGTAAGAACCACCCCAATCCTCTACGAGGATATTCATACCAGAGAGTTGCTCTTTGATCTTCTCTGGGTTAGCAGTAGGTTTATCGCACTTATTGATAGCGAAGATCATAGGTACGCCCGCTGCTTGTGCGTGGTTGATAGCCTCGATGGTTTGAGGCATGACCGCATCATCAGCAGCCACAATGATAATCGCGATGTCAGTTACCTTCGCACCACGGGCACGCATGGCGGTAAACGCTTCGTGACCAGGGGTATCGAGGAAAGTAATATGTTGACCATTCTTGAGTTGTACGTTGTATGCACCGATGTGCTGGGTAATACCACCCGCCTCACCAGCGATTACGTTGGCATTACGGATATGGTCGAGGAGCGATGTTTTACCGTGGTCCACGTGACCCATGACAGTCACGATTGGACAGCGAGAGGTGATATCCTCTTCGTTGATTACTTCATCGGCATTGATTTCCTCTACCACTTCAGCCGAAACAAACTCGGTGGAGAAACCAAACTCCTCTGCCACGAGGTTGATAGTCTCAGCATCGAGACGCTGGTTGATACTTACCATCACGCCGAGCATCATACATGTACCGATGACCTTGGTCACAGGTACATTCATCATCACTGCGAGATCATTGGCTGTTACAAACTCGGTGAGTTTCAGCACCTTGCTTTGCTCTTGCTCTGCAGCGCGCTCTTGTGCCATCTTCTCGCGCTCGAGTTCGCGGCGCTCACGCTTATGTTTGCTGGTAGTACTCTTACCTTTGTTACCTTGGAGACGTTGGATAGTCTCTTTGATTTGGCGTTGTACTGCCTCATCGTCCACCTCTACCTTGAAACCTTTGGCTTTTCCGTTCTTCTTTTGAGGTTTTTGGTTGCGTGCATCATTTACGTCCACCTTGTTTTGTTTGATGCGTTCGCGCTTGCGTTTCTCGCCATCTTTAGGCGCCTCAGCCGCTTTGCCACCACCATTATTGGCAGCAGGTTTGTTGGCTTTGCGTTGTTGTTCGCGAGCCTCACGCTCTTTGCGCTTCTCCTCTTTGGTTTTCTTGGTAGGGTGAGTAGCAGTATTGATACTACTCAAATCAATCTTACCTAATACCTTAGGGGCATTTTTGAGCACAGGCTTGCCTAAGCGGAAGATCTCCTCTTTGGGTTCCTCGATAGGTTCTTCTGCAGGAGCGACTTGCTCTGCTTTCTTAGCAGCTTCAGCTGTAGCTCTCTCAGCAGCCTCTTTTACTGCTTGTGCTTCTTGTGCCGCTTTTCTATCTGCTTCGGCTTTGGCTTTAGCTGCAGCTTCTTCGGCAGCTTTTTCAGCAGCTATGCGTGCTTCTTCTGCTTTTTGTGCCTCTTCAGCAGCTTTGCGAGCAGCTTCTTCCTCTGCTTGACGTTTCTTGTCAGCATCCAAATCGATCTTACCCACCATCTTTGGTTTGGGGATTTCGGTAGGAATATGCTCTGGTTTCTTTGGCTCGTCAATAGCCACAGATTTTGGAATCTCACGTTCTTGACGCTCTTGTGCCTGACGCTCTGCTTCCAACTTCAACGCCATATCCTTGTTGAATTCTTTAGCGAGCAGTAGGTACAAGTCATCATCGATACGGGTATTCGGGTCCGTAGCGATTTCCTTACCCTGCTTTTTACAGAATTCCACGGCGGTGGACATGCCGATGTTTAATTCTTTACAAGCTTTGATAAGTTTTGGCATAATTCTTCTTTTTTTTATTATTATTCTTCAAACTCAGCAGCAAGGATTGCAACAACCTCATCGATTGTTTCTTCCTCAAGGTCAACACGCTTGATGAGTTCGGCTTTCTCTACGCCCAGAACTGCCTTAGCGGTATCCAAACCAATGGCCTTGAATGCATCCAATACCCATTGATCGATTTCGTCGTTAAACTCGTCCAAGTAAATATCCTCGTTGTCTGCCTCGTCCATCTCACGATATACATCGATTTGATAGCCAGTGAGCATGCTTGCCAACTTGATGTTGTAACCGCCCTTACCGATTGCGAGTGACACCTCGTCTGGTTGCAGATATACATCCACTTTCTTCTCCTCCTCGTTAACAGTCATAGAAGATATTTTAGCAGGAGCCAAAGCGCGTTGTACATAGAGGTTGATGTTAGATGTATAGTGAATCACATCGATATTCTCATTGCGCAATTCGCGTACGATACCATGAATACGCGCACCCTTGATACCTACGCATGCGCCTACAGGATCAATACGGTCGTCAAATGACTCTACAGCCACTTTAGCACGCTCGCCAGGGATACGAGCGATATTCTTGATAGCAATCAGTCCGTCATGTACCTCTGGTACCTCTTGCTCGAAAAGGCGTTGCAAGAAGAGTGGCGAAGTACGAGAAAGAATGATTTTGGGGTTTTGATTCTTGTTATCCACTTGTACCACTACGGCACGCACGGTGTCACCCTTGCGATAGAAGTCAGTCGGGATTTGGTTTTGCTTAGGCAAGTAGAGTTCGTTGCCTTCATCATCGAGCAAGAGCATCTCTTTTTTCCATACTTGATACAACTCACCACTAACAACCTGACCCAGCATCTCAGAATAACGAAGGTACAGGTTCTCCTTTTGCAAATCCAAGATACGGCTAGCCAAAGTCTGACGGAGGTTCAGGATCATACGACGACCGAAGGAAGCAAACTCCACTTTGTCTGTTACCTCCTCACCGATTTCTGCCTCATCATCCAGTTCCAACGCCTCGGTGATACCCACTTGTGTCTCTGGGTTAGCTACATCGTCGTCCTCCATAACGAGACGGTTGCGGTAGATCTCCAAGTCGCCTTTGTCAGGGTTAATAATCACATCGTAGTTCGCATCGGTACCATACATCTTGGTAATCACATTGCGAAAAGAGTCCTCCAATACATTGATAAATGTTTGGCGGTCAATGTTTTTGAGTTCTTTGAACTCTGAAAAAATGTCAATCAAATTGATTGATTGTTGTTGTTTAGTTGCCATATTATTTTGTTTAAATTATTTCTAGTAAGGACTTTAAGGTCGTTAAGGACTTTAAGGTCGTTAGAATTTCAAATCGTATTTGGTGTACTTGACTGCGTTGTAGGCGAAGGTGAGAGTCTGAATCTCTTTTTGTTTGCGTTTCTTGCCTTCAACTGCCACCATCACCTCTGTGTCGATATCAAAACTCTCTTCATCCACACTTACCAGCACACCACGGTATTTCTTGCCATCAGCAGCCAACACTTCTACATCGTGGTTGAGATGCTTATCGTATTGCATTTTCGTGATGAATGGCGCAGTCAAACTCACACTACCTACTTCCAAAGAGTAATCATCCATGCCTTGCGCCTCCAGTTGCTCCACCAAATAGTGATTCACCTCTGCACAAAACTCTACATCCACACCGTCTAACTTGTCCACCTCAATCAGGATTTCGTTTTGAGCACTAATCTTCAGGGTGATCAACTCATAACCCGTGCCTTGCAACTTCTCAAGAATGAGATTTTGTACCAATTGTTTATCTATCATAATGCTTCGATTTATAAAATTGAGGGAACCGTTTCGGGTCCCCTCATTCATTTCGACTGCAAAGGTACTACTTTTTTG
>JAFYWK010000083.1 GCA_017558065.1 Paludibacteraceae bacterium | reverse complement strand
TGGTCATTATCATGCGGTGCATAGCCTCACTTCCACGGGAGGTGATTGCATGGAGGTGATTGTGCATGATACCGCAGGTGTATATGCCTCCGACTCAACACATATCTCCTCTGGCAAGATGACTGTAGAAGACCAAGACTCTTGGTCCACATTCTATTCCATGCGAAACGATTTCAAACTCAAAAAGAAAGAAAACTAAAAATACAGTCGTTATGAAGAAGTTTTTTGGAATATTTATGCTCATGTTGCTAACATGCAATGTGTTGGCAGAGGACATGATTTGTCCTGTTGTTACAGCGTCATCGCTATCACGCGAAGGCAATAAGTACTACTACAATGGCGAGAAGATCAGCCAAAAGGATTGTCATGCATACCTCAAGTTCAATGCTGATGAAGTTATCTATAATCAATTCCGTAAGGGACGTCAGATGTATAGTACAGGTTGGGGATTGCTCGGAATAGGTTTAGCATTGGATGCTTTCGCTTTAGGGTATACTCTTGGCATTTGTTTACCATTTGAGCAAGACCCCGAACGCCCAACAATGGGTCCTATGTTGGCTGTAATGCTGATAAGTCTCCCTATAGCTGCTGGGGGATTGGCATTTACTATTACGGGTATTCCGTTGGTATGCGTTGGTCAAAAAAAGATGAAGAATAGTTTTGATGCATACAATATTTCACTGTCATCAACTCATATTCAGCCCGAATTGCACCTACAAGCCAACAACAATGGAATAGGATTAGTATGTAGTTTTTAAGTTATGATCTTAAATTGTCAATAATTGACGTCTTAATTGTCGCCAATTGTCTTAAATAATCTCCCTATGAACCTCCGCAAACGCATCATATTCGAGCTGGAGCGACTACGTCGCAAGAACCTCCAGCAGTTGCATCCACTACAACAACTCTTTTGGGAGAGTACGCTCAGATGCAATGTGCGTTGTCTGCATTGCGGTAGCGATTGCAATAGTAGCGATCTCACGCCCGATATGCCAGCCGAGGACTTCCTCCGAGTGATTGACCAGTCCGTTACTCCTCATGTGGATCCACATAAAGTACTAATCATCATCTCTGGTGGCGAACCACTTATGCGTACCGACCTCGCTCAGGTGGGCAAGGCACTCAAACAGCGTGGGTATCCATGGGGTATGGTGACTAATGGTTTGGCACTCACACCCAAACGATTCAAGGAACTGATGCAGAATGGTTTGCGCTCGATGGCTATCAGTTTTGATGGCATGAAAGATAATCACAACTGGCTTCGCCAACATCCTCTTGCTTTTGATGGTGCGACACGTGCTATTCAACTGGCAGCAGCAACGCCGTCACTGACTTGGGATGTGGTAACATGCGTGAACCAACGCTCCTTCCCACAAATCGATGAGATGCAGAAGTATCTTTGGTCTATCGGTGTGCGCAATTGGCGATTGATAACGATTGACCCGATGGGGCGTGCGGCAGAGAACCCCGAACTCTTGCTTACTCCCGAGCAACATCGTCAGGTGCTCGATTATATCCGCGAGAAACGCAAAGAGGGTTTGCATATATCCTACTCCTGCGAGGGCTTTATGCCTGATTATGAGGGAGAAGTGCGCGATCACCTCTTCCATTGTGCCGCAGGCGTCAGTGTAGCATCCATCCTCATTGATGGCAGCATTTCAGCTTGCACCAGTGTACGAGGTAAATACTACCAAGGCAATATCTATAAAGATGATTTCTGGGATGTCTGGGAGAATGGTTTCAAAGATTACCGCAATCGCCAATGGATGAAGAAATTAGATCCCTGTAATACCTGCAAACTTTTCCGCTATTGCGAGGGTGGAGGCATGCACCTCCGCCGTGAAGATGGCTCACTCATGCTCTGCCATCATAAGAAAATATCGGAGAATGGGCAACGGTTATCGAATATCGGCGAGAGTGTTTAGTGAACGCTTCGCTACTGTTTAGAGATTAGAGGACTTTCCACATTAAACATTCAACAGCGGGTAACGGATATCGGGAAGACAATACAAAAATTGGTAAAATAAATAACAAAACTATGTGAATATGAAAACGAAACTATTTTGGGTACTATGTGCCATTGCAATGGTTTTTGTAGGTTGCGAGGCGAATGAACCTACCGACACTTGCCAAGAAGAAATGCAAGTGGCCATTGAGTTAGCGAAATTGGTAGATGCAGAGGATTACGAAAAGATCTTCCCTTTGTTGGATAAGGTCATGCCGACAGACGGAAACTCTGTTCGAGTGGTATTGCCTCATGAAATAGAGGGTGTAGGATATGTTGGTGATGGTGTTTGTACGATAGGTGTGTTTGATACGAATGATAGTATTCTCACCAACAGTTTTGCAGAGGATTTTTGGCGATACTTGCAAGTCGAAAAATCGCAAATGGGCGCATGGCAAGCATATCTTATTGCTAAAATGTGGCATTATTTACCGTTGATTTGGCACTCCAACTATTCTTATCGCAGTAATATCTATTCTAAATCTTCCTATGGATTAAAGGCAGCGCGTCGTCATTGTGTGATAGCTTGGAATAAGGTGGCTCCATCTATTACGCAAGAAGGCAATCAGTATCTTATCAGCGTGTGCTATTGGTCGGAGTTCGATGGTTTGATCCGTGAGAACTGTTCCGTTAGTTTTGATAATGGCATTGTGGCTGTTACTACGCTAAATAGTGAGGTATTGCATGAGTATGATTGTGGTATAATATTTTAATAATAGACACTATGCAATGTGTCTATGCAACTGAATAGAACAGAACAACCAATAGGATAATCCTTGATTACTGATGAGAGTGTGTCAAAATGCAGACACACTCTTTTTTATCTATTTCCGATGCCTTTTTCTATGTTTCCTTTACCTCTCCAGCCATCGTAACCGTTACCACCCCGTTACCACCTCGTTACTGCCGTGTAGTTTCCCGGCAGACTGACCACAGTTTTTCAAATAAAGTTAATGTTTACAACCCAAACAAATGGGGTACGGTCTAATAACCGATTTGGGTTAAATAATAACAAAAGAGGATGTGTCTATATGTTGACACACCCTCATTGTTTGTTTCGTCAAAAAACTTACATGCGGTTCGGCACCTCAATGCCGAGTAATGCCATCGCACTCTTGATGACTTTGGCTACGGTTTGTGCCAAGACAAGGCGCAAAGCGCGTTTATTAGCATCTGCCTCGTTGAGGATACTGTGGTCGTGGTAGAAACTGTTGAAGTCGCAAGCCAACGCATACGCGTAGTTAGCAATCACCGCAGGCGAGAACTCATCACCTGCTTGACGTACAGCAGCAGGATAATCTACCAGGCGCTGAACAAGGGCAAGCTCTTTAGGTGATAGGTTAGAAGCTAGAGGCGAAAGGTCAGAGGCAGGGGTATCCGCTTTGCGGAGGACACTTTGGATACGCGCGTACGTGTATTGTATAAAAGGTCCTGTATTGCCATTGAAGTCAATACTCTCCTCTGGGTTGAAGAGCATGTTTTTGCGTGGGTCAACCTTTAGAATAAAGTACTTCAGCGCACCCAAGCCTACGACGCGAGCAATCTCGTTGGCTTCTTCCTCGGTGATGTCGGGTAGGGTGTTGACCTTGTCTTTGGATATCTCTTTCGCATCCGAAATCATTTGTGCCATCAGGTCGTCGGCATCCACCACTGTACCCTCGCGGCTCTTCATCTTGCCATTAGGGAGTTCCACCATACCGTAGCTGAAGTGCACCAACTCTTTGCCGAATGGGAAGCCCAGACGGTCGAGCAAGATACTCAGTACCTTGAAGTGATACTCCTGCTCGTTGCCCACTACATACACCATCTTGTCAATAGGGTAGTCCTCGAAACGCAATTTAGCTGTACCAATATCTTGGGTCATATAAACGGAAGTGCCGTCAGCACGGAGTAGCAGTTTCTCGTCCAAGCCATTTTGTGCCAAGTCTGCCCATACACTACCATCCTCACGGCGGTAGAAATCGCCTTTCGCCAGTCCGCGCTCCACTTCGCCTTTCCCCACGAGATAGGTGTCGCTTTCGTAATAAATCTTATCAAAACCTACGCCCATTTGTTTGTAGGTCTCATCAAAGCCCGCATACACCCATTCGTTCATCTTTTGCCAGAGAGCACGCACTTCTGGATCGTTTTTCTCCCATTTCACGAGCATAGCTTGTGCCTCTTTGATGAGTGGAGCTTCTTTCTTGGCGGTTTCCTCGTCCATACCTTGTGCCATGAGCTCTTTGATTTGAGCCTTGTATTCCACATCAAAGCGCACATAGTAATCACCAATCAGGTGGTCGCCTTTCTTACCGCTATTCTCAGGTGTCTCGCCGTTACCGAACTTTTGCCAAGCCAACATTGATTTGCAGATATGGATACCACGATCGTTCACGATATTGGTTTTCACCACATTCCATCCGTTGGCCTCTTGGATCTTGGCAATGGAATAACCCAATAGGTTGTTGCGCACGTGACCGAGGTGCAACGGCTTATTGGTGTTTGGAGATGAATACTCCACCATCATCAGTGGTTTCTCCTCGCCTTTAGTATCTCGCTTCAACTGACCGAAACTCTCATTCTGGGCTATCTCTTGCAATTGTTCTACCCAATAACTTTGCGCGATGCTGAGGTTGAGGAATCCTTGTACGGCGTTGAACTTCTCAACGAGTCCACCGCATAATGCTTCGCCTACCTCTTGTGCCACCATGGCTGGTGCTTTGCGAGCTGCTTTTACGAATGGGAAAACGACTAATGTGATATCGCCTTCAAACTCAGCACGAGTCTTTTGAAACTGTACTTGCTCGGCAGTGATCTCAATGCCATAGAGGTTCTTGACTGCCTCTTGTACTTTAGGAATAAGTATTTCTTCTAATTTCATATTTTTGTTGTATATATTTATCAATAATAAAATCCTATACCCAGACTTACAAACTCAACTTTGGTGATGTGACTCTTCATCATCGCTTGCACAAATATATGCCATGGCAGATGGTAGCGCAACACGACTTCCGTATATAGCCAACCGTCAGGATAACCTGCGCTTCCAGCTTTCAGCACATCGTAGGCATAGAATATGGGCTTCTCCAATCGCCCAGTAGGAGATAGCGATGCTTCCTGGTATGGCTCTAATTCTTTTACAGGGTCATACAAATATGCTCCGATATGTACGCCTGTGGTAAAGTTGCCAACTACAAATGTGGGTTGTATGCTCACACCTAATCGCCAGCAATCGCCTGCTTGTGCCGCTGCTAAGTGGGTCTTTTGAAAATGGGTTTCGCGTTGGATATATGCCCCGTCATAGAACACGTCCACACCACCGCCTAAATGGAAGATTGGGTGGGCATGCCAATAAGCAGCTGCATGCACGGAACCTACGAAAAAACGTTGCTGGTCTTTGTAGTACACCTCTCGTCCGCTGGCTGTTCCTGCCATAACGACTGACCAACGTTTAGTCTTTGCCCTATTCCTCTCTCCATTGTCTCTATATGTGGTAGCACCCACCTTTGCACCATTGGGTGAATAGCGGAGTGCCAATTCTGCCGCGAAGAGGTTATATCCTGAATTAGGTTGGCGCAGACTACCATTGCTAATATGGTACCAGCCGCCTGCTAAACCCACCGACCAACCTTGGGCAATAGGAAAATCCATATATAGCATCTCTGGAAAATAGAGATTCGCCACACTTCCTATACTACTATTGGCACCCTGTACGTCCACAAACAAATGCCCCTCAGGAACGGTGTTGCGATAGGTTTTGGTCATAAATGCCGCGCCAATACCAGGACGCAATCCCAAAACAAAGTGCTTGCTTTTGAATAGCGGAATATCCATGTAGGCATAGGGCGCGAAGGCTTGTCCTAATAAGTCATGCGTGAGGTTCCAATAACTGAATCCAACGCCTACACCTGCTCCATTCCAAGCTTGCATAGCTTTCCAACTGGGGTAAAAAGTGGCAGAGACATCTACCCCCCATGTAGGTCCAACCCATTTGCCTTCCGATTGGGCAATCTTATCCACTTTCCCGTCGGGCATAATCCAACCCACGTGTCCACCTATGCGGTAGTCAATATCTACGGCAAAAACCTGCGCAGCAAGAAGTAGCACGAGCGGTATAGTGATAGATTTGCGCATATTGATTATCCCAATCTACTGATACGCGTCAGTTCATCTTCGTCAAGAATCTTAATTTTTCTTCCGTCAATGGCTATCAATCCTTCGCCTGCAAACTGCGAGAGTGTGCGTATCGCGTTAGAGGTTGTCATATTCGACATATTGGCCAAATCCTCACGTGCCATATACATAGCAATAGTTGCACCGTCTTCGTCCAATCCATAGGTGTGGCGCAATGTGAGCAACGATTCTGCCAAACGGCCACGTATATGCTTCTGGGTCAAGTTAACTGTGCGTGATTCGGAGATGGCCAAGTCTTTTGCCATTGCTACCAATACGCTAAAGCAAAATTCATTGTTGTGCTGTACCACCTTCAAGAATGCCTCGCGTCGCACGCGATATACCACAGTTGGCTCCAAGGTACTGGCGCAAGATGAATGTGCATCACCAACTATAGCACTGCGATAGCCAAACATGTCGTGGGGCTTGAGCAAACGAATAATCTGTACGCGTTGTCCTACGCCTTCTTTGGACAGACGAACGGTACCTGAAATAACCATCATGATATGTGTTGGCATATCACCTTCGCGATGAATCATCTCGTTTTTACGGTATTTCTTTATCTCTGAATTGGTATCAATGAAGGCCTTTTGCTCTGGCGTAAGTGAACTCCAGAGGGGATTCATATCCCACAATTTGCCAAATTCTTCTTGATATTTACGCATACATTCGTTAATTTGTCTGCAAAGTTACGATTTTTTTATGAAACAAACAAAAAAAAGCGAGAATATTATGCGTATTTCGAATATTTTTCGTAACTTTGCAGTCGAAATTCAAATTTTTTTAATAAAATTGTCTATCATGGATATATCTGTTTTAGTTCCATTGTATAATGAAGCGGAAAGTTTGCCTGCGTTGCATGAGTGGATTGTGCGTGTGATGAAGGAGCATAATTTTAGTTACGAGGTGGTGTTCGTGAATGATGGCTCGACCGATGATTCTTGGTCTGTAATTCGTTCTTTGCAAACCAAGGATAGCAATGTGCGCGGTATTTGTTTTCGCCGTAATTATGGCAAGTCTGCTGCCTTGCATTGTGGTTTTCAAACGGTGCAGGGCGATGTGGTGATTACCATGGATGCGGATTTGCAGGACTCGCCAGACGAGATACCAGAGCTCTATCGTATGGTTATGCAAGAGGGTTACGATCTGGTGAGTGGTTGGAAGCAAAAACGCTATGATAATAAACTGACCAAGAATCTGCCCAGCAAGTTGTTCAATGCCACCGCACGCCGTGTGACGGGAATCCAACTGCACGATATGAACTGTGGCCTAAAGGCCTATCGCCAAGAGGTGGTGAAGAATATAGAGGTGTTCTCTGAGATGCACCGCTATATCCCTTATTTGGCAAAGAATGCGGGTTTCACCAAGATTGGAGAGAAAGTGGTGCAGCACCGCAAACGTGAGTTTGGCGTAAGCAAGTTTGGTATGAGCCGTTTTGTCAATGGCTATCTCGATTTAATGACGCTGTGGTTCTTGAATAAGTTTGGCAAACAACCGATGCACTTCTTCGGCTTGGTAGGTAGTGTGATGTTTATTCTCGGATTGATTGCCATCGTGGTAGTAGGAGGCATGAAACTCTATGCGCTGGCTCATGGTGTACGTGCCATGTTGGTGGGCGTGAATCCATACTTCCACTTGAGTATATTGATGATGATTTTGGGTTGTATGCTTTTCCTTGCAGGATTCTTGGGCGAACTGATTATCCGTAACTCCAATGAGCGTAATAATTATCTGATCAAAGAGGAGTTATAGGAGTCTGGAAACCGGATTCTGGAATCTGCAATGAGCAAAGCCAACGACATATTTGATTTCTATCGCGAGGCGATTGTCTTGACAGAAGACGATTGTGCCGATTTCTTGGTGATTGTGCAGGACTCCCTTGCGCCCGATGATGGCGCTATGGCTGTTTCTGGTATCACGTTGGCCTTGTTGGAACGTGATTGGAGCAAAGAGAAACTACTTCTCCTAATGAAGGCATTCTCCTTGACGACATCCGATATTGTACGCGAACGTGTCATCGTGGGGCTCTTGCTCTCCATGATGAAGTATAATACGATTGTTCGTAATACCACCGATATGTTGGATACTATTCAGGATATCCTCACCGAGGAACCTGAACTGAGTTTTACCGCACTGTGCAATATCGCACGCACGGCTAAAGTCAAGCAATTGGAGAAGTTCAATCAACAGATGGCCAAGGATATTATGCCTTTGATGAATCAGGTGGGGTCAGACGAGTTCTACGATGTGATTCGCAAACACCAGGGCGAGATGGAACGCATTGCGCGTATGCATTTAGACCAAAATTTCCTCATTTTCAAGACGGCTTATTATACCGATTTTTTCCGCAATGCGGCATCGCATTGGTTTCAGCCGTGGAGGGACGAGCAGTTGCTCAATGTCTCAGAGGACGAACGTGAACAGTTGCAGGAGATGATTGACCTATGGCCAATGTGCGACAGTGATAAGTATGCTTTGCTGGGGATGTCCAATGTGATACGCGATACGCTGCGAGGACAACTGCAAGGCGATATGCTTGCCCAGATGGGCGACTCCATAGGGCATGCCAATATTGTCACCAATGGCTATGTACAGCAGTTGTATCGCTATTTTCGTTTGTCTTCTTTCACTTCCAGCACACCTTTTGACTTGGTGCCTTATTTGCGCGATACGCTTGTCTATCGATTGATCGTTGTAGGTGAAAACGCCAAAAGAGCCATCAACGAATTTTTGTCTTAATCCAGCATTTGTCCAAAGTTGTTGGACAGTTGTATCATCTGATCATATTCTTCTGGCGACAGGTCGTAGAAGTAGTAGTTGCGTGGATCTACAGGACGACCGTTCAATCGTACTTCGTAGTGCAAGTGCGGACCTGTCGATTTGCCTGTGTTGCCTACCAATGCTATAATATCTGAGCGGCGTACTTTTTGTCCTTTGCGTACCAGTGATTTGTATAGATGGGCATACAATGTCTCATAACCAAAGCCGTGGTCAAGAATAACGGTGTTGCCGTATCCTTGTTTCCAACCCGAAAATTTCACTTTCGCATTACCTGTAGCAAAAACTTCGGTGCCTGTCGGAGCGGTGAAGTCCATACCCTGGTGGAACTTACGCACGTGATATACTGGGTCTATACGCATGCCGTATCCAGATGCCACACGGGTCAAGTCTTTGTTCATGACGGGTTGAATAGCAGGTATGTTCTCCATTCGAATCTCTTGATTCTTAGCCATTTCCACAATCTCGTCATACGATTTGGATTGTACATAGATTTCTTTTTCCAGTACATCTACTTTCATGGCCAAGTCTGCCGACAATTGATTGTTGGTCATTTGGGCTATTTGCTCGTAGTATGAAATCTTGCGTTGTGTACCTTGTCGTATGCTGAGTGGAATTGGCTCTGCACCAAAGAGCACGCGATAGAGGTTGTCATCTCTTTGTTGCAGGTCGGCCATCACGATTTGCATCTGATCCACCTGACGATTCAGCACTTCCAATTGCGATTGTATGGTCTCTTTCTCGCGTTGCAGCTGTTTCTCGCGTGGAGAAGGGAAGAACGTCAGGAACAGGAATAGAAATACGATTCCCAAGATGATTCCTGCTACGATGTATATACCTGTTTGGCGCAACCAGTAGCCCAAACCTTGCTCCACTTGCTCCATAGCAAGCGTCTCTGGATTGATTTTATATTTCTTTTTTATCATATATCCTTGCCTTTAACCTTTCGCCTTTCCAAAAGAAGAAATACCCCTTCTGCTTATCCTTTTCCTCTTTTGTTTTTGCTACATACACTTTTTCCATTGTGTACGGATTCAGTCCCGTGTAGAACATCGTTGTTGCCAGAGTCATGGGGGTGGGAGTGAAATCCTGCACTTGTTCGGGACGATAACTGAGTCGCTTGCATTGCTCCGCTAACTGCTGCATGTCCCTGTTTGTGCACCCAGGGTGCGAGGAGATGAAGTATGGTATCAATTGTTGTCGCAACCCAGCTTCTTTATTCACTTTTTCGAAGAAACGATGAAACTTCTCATACTCTTGCCACGAGGGTTTGCGCATGAGTTTCAGTACCTCAGCACTTGTATGTTCGGGTGCCACTTTCAGTCGTCCCGACACGTGCTTCTCTATCAATTCTCTACCGTACGCTTCGCTCATCAGGTCATAGCGTATGCCGCTTCCCACAAAGGACTTTTTCACGTAGGGCAACTTGTCTACCTTATTATATATATGTAATAGTGGTGCAAAATCTTGATTCAAATTTTTGCATGTTGTGGGGTACAAACAGCTGGGTCTCGCGCATTTCTCGCATATACTCATATCCTTCCCGTGCATGCCGTACATGTTCGCACTCGGTCCGCCCAGATCGCTCAGATATCCCTTCCAATCAGGCAGATCTTTCAGTTTATCAATCTGTTGCAGGATACTCTTTTCGCTGCGTGAGGTGATTTGTTTGCCTTGATGGGCTGCGATGGTGCAGAAACTACATGCACCAAAACATCCGCGATGCATACACACCGAGAAGCGAATCATCTCATATGCGGGTATATGCTTATTCTTGTATTTCGGATGTGGATGATACATGAATGGCAATTCGTATATCGCATCCAGCTCTTCGGTGCTCATAGTGGGGTAGGGCGGGTTCACCACTACATATTGCTCCCCCACTGGCTGAATGATGGTTGCGGCATGAATCTTATTGCTCTCTATTTCAATCAGTCTGAAATTTTCCGCATGCACTCGCTTGCTCTTCACCGCCTCCTCGTGACTTTTCAAAACAATCGCCTCTTGCCTTTCACCTCTCAACTTATCCGTCAGATACGCCACTTGTGGAATATCTTCGACGCAGCAATCTTCCATCTTCAAGCGTAGCGATCTTCCATCTTCAGCGCAGCGATCTATCGCCTTGGCTATCTCCACGATTTGCTTCTCCCCCATGCCGTACACCAATATGTCGGCTTTGCTATCTACCAATATGCTTGGCATCAGTCTATCCGACCAATAGTCGTAGTGGGTCAGTCGTCGCATGCTGGCTTCGATACCACCAATGACGATAGGTACATCAGGATAGAGTTTTTTGAGTATATTGCAATAGGTAATGGTGCAGTAGTCGGGGCGCATGCCTGCTCTGCCTTCGGGGGTGTAGGCGTCGTCTGAACGCAAACGCTTGGCGGCGGTGTAGTGGTTGACCATGCTGTCCATGCTGCCAGCGGTGACGGCAAAGAACAGCCGCGGCTTTCCCAGTTTGGTAAAATCGCGGTGGTCTCCTCGCCAGTCGGGTTGTGGCACGACGGCCACTTTGTAGCCGGCACGCTCCAGTACACGTCCGATGACGGCTGCACCAAAAGCAGGGTGGTCAATGTACGCATCACCCGAGAAGAGGATTACATCCACTTCTTCCCAACCACGGAGTTGCAACTCTTTCTTGGTCGTTGGTAAATATGCTTTCAAATCTGTTATGAAACTCATCAGATAAGTTCTTCCAGTTTTGTTTTAATTATCCTGCGGCTTCATTCTTGTTCAGAATGACCAAAGCCCCAATCACACCTGGAACCCAGCCGCAGAGAGTGAGCAAAAGGACAATCACCACCGAACCACAGCCCTTGTCAACTACAGCCAACGGCGGAAAAAATATAGCCAATAATACGCGTAATAATGACATAATCTTTATCTTTCCTTATTTTAGTTTTCCGTTTTCACTTTTCACCTTCACATATGTAATCGTTCCCTCGCTGCTGGTGAAGATACACTCCGTGCTGCTCAATGGCAATGGGGTGTTGAGGATGGAATTGCCTATTTTATGGCGCCAAAGCACCTCGCCTGTCTCGGCATCCATGCCCAGCAATAAACCATTTTTCGTGCTTACCCACAAGGTGCCATCTTTCTCCAGCGGCATTGCAGGGTTGTGCTCATAGCCGAATTTCGCATCTGAAACCCATCGTGTAACTGGTTCGTGCGTAGTGGCATCCATTGCCACCACTGTATCCCACATACACTTCGAATACACGGTTTTGCCGTCTTCGCTCAGACCCACCGTCTCGCGCACTTTGTACTCTTTTGTGCGCCACACCTCTTTGCCTGTCTCGGCGTCCAAACAGGTAAAATAACGGTCGGGAGCTGTGATGAACACCTTGCCATCGGCTGCCACAGGCCATACGCTGGCTGGCGATAACTTAGGATTACCCTTGCTGTTGTTCCATTTCCATACCAGCGAACCGTCTTCGAGGTTGAGCGCATACAAATGTGTATCCCAACAGCCGAAATATAGTTTGTCGCGATACACCAGCGGACGCGTCAAAACATAGTTCTTCAGTTCATCAAACGACCACTTCACTTCGCCAGTCTGAATATCAATGGCAAACATTCTGCCGTCGCCGCCTCCGATATATGACACGCCCTCGTGGATAGTAGCAGCGCCCATCACGGCTTGGTTGGTAGTGATATGCCATAGCTCTTTGCCCGTCTTGGCGTCCAGTCCGTAGATATTGTAGTTCGTGCTACCAAAGACCACCACGCCGTCGCTGACAGCGGGACTGCCTACGATACGCATGCCCGTTTCAAAGGTCCAGTTGGTCTTACCTGTCTTCTTGTCCAACGAATACATCACGCCCACATCATCGCCAATATAGAGACTCTTGCCGTCGGTGACTGGGGTGGAGTAGATACCGCCTTTCAATGCCTTGTGCCATAGACGATGAACATTCTTGTATTCCTTGTTAACGGAGAAATCTGGGCGCAGACTCTCGTTGCTCTTTCCGTATGCTTTTGCCTCAAATGGCAGACTGAGCCAATGCTCTGCTGCCATACCAATACGTTTCTCATGAAAACGAATACTGTCTGTCACTGTGATAATAGAGTAGCCGTTTATGCTGTCATTCCCGCGCAAGTTCGAGCGATTGAGCACGTCGGCTATACCGTCGCAGTCAAACAATAGGTTGCGGTGGTAGTGTCCGCCCATCACGCATTGCACATTGTGCTGGCGTAGCACATCGGTCACTTCATACCAGTTGTCCACATCGCCATTGCGCAATGGGTAGTGGGTGAAGACAAAGATTGGCGCGTCCCCCGCGGCTGACACACTATCCAGATTATGCTTCAACCATGCTATGTCCTGCGGTGCCACATGTCCGTCTGCCATACGAATTACAGGTCCTGAATTGAAACCAATGAAGTACATCCCGTTGTGTGTAAAGGCAAATCGGCTATCGCCAAACACGCGGGTGAAGTCCATCACGCCTGACTCCGACCATGTGGTCTCATGGTTGCCCGATGCCGCGTAATAAGGCACGCGGAGTTGGTCCAACGCCGCCTTGATGGCTTCAATAGATGCGCGGTCACCCGACTCGGTGAGGTCACCTGTGACCACTACAAACTCCACATCTGCATGCTCATTAATATCTGCAATGGAGCGTTGCAAATCCTCCATCGGCTTGGGGTTGCTGGTGCTGATATGCGTGTCAGTCAGCAACGCAAACGAAAATAGCAAGATCGATAGAATATTCATAATTTTTGATTTTTAATTACTCCAATTGTAGGTTCATGCGTTGGCGCAACTCGTCCAAGTGGGGGTTCTGTTCTCTGAGAAGTTTGTATTTCTCTGTCGAGGTGTATGCCACTTGTGTGGCTACATAGTCTGCCACTTCCACCTTGAGTTGTATCAAATCGTTTTGCAGTACAGCTCGGATATTATCCATCAGTTGTTTGCCGAACTTAGCAAACTCTTTCTTTTGCAGTTGGTTATCCACCGTAATGTGGAACTTGGTCTCCGAATCTTGTACCAGTTCGTAGGTGGTCAGCATGGCTTTGAAGCGCTCTTCACTTTGGAAGTTTTTTATCTGACCAACCCACGCGCTTTTGAGTTGGTCAAGTGTAAAAGGGTTGTTGCGCTTTTGCTCTTCTGTTTTCGGTGCAGCCGCTGTGGGTTGTGCGGTTGCTTGTGGGGTACTGGTCAGTTTGCCCAAGTTTCCCAACGAAGGCATGGCGCCTATCGTTGGTCTTGGTGGCGGTGGTGCCGCTGGTGTGACTGGCTTAGGCAGTGAACCACTCTGAACAGCCTGCTTTGCAGGCGCTGAACCACTCTGAACCACCGCTGAACCACTCTGAACAGTCTGCTTTGCAGGCGCTGAACCACTCTGAACTACCGCCACCTCTACAGGTTCGGTCAGCCGACAGAGCTTCACCAATGCCAATTCCACCGTCAGTCGTTTGTTCTTCGCTGTGCGGTAGTTGATGTCGCATGTATTGACTATATCCAGTGCGTTGAATATCCATTTGGCAGCGCAACGCTGTGCTTGCTCTTGGTAGTGTTGGCGAATTGCGTCGGAGGTCTCTAATAATTGCACGGTTGCCACATCTTTGCTCACCAGCACATCACGCAGGTGCTGTGCCAGACCTGTCACAAAATGTCCCGCGTCAAAACCTTTGGTCAGTACCTCGTTCAGCAACAAAAGCGCTTCGCTCACATTGCCAGCCAAGGCAGCATTCACCAATCGGAAGTAGTAGTCCGTGTCCAGCACATTCAGCACTTCGATGGCTTGCTCGTAACTGATAGTGGTACCACAGAACGATACGAGTTGGTCAAAGATACTCAGCGCATCGCGCATACCTCCGTCCGCTTTCTGTGCCACCACATTCAGTGCCTCTTCGCTGGCGTTAATGCCTTCTTGCTGAGCTACATACTGCAAGTGATGAATCGTGTCAGCCACCGTGATACGGCTGAAGTCATACACCTGACAGCGGCTCAAGATCGTAGGCAACACTTTGTGCTTTTCGGTGGTAGCCAAGATAAAGATAGCATACGATGGTGGCTCCTCCAGTGTCTTCAGCAGCGCATTGAAAGCGCCTTGCGAAAGCATGTGCACCTCGTCAATGATATACACGCTGTACTTACCAATCTGTGGTGGGATACGCACTTGGTCGATGAGCGAACGGATGTCTTCCACCGAGTTGTTGGACGCTGCGTCCAACTCGTGGATATTAAACGAACGCTGTTCGTTGAACGCCACGCACGACTCGCATTGGTTGCATGCATCGTGATTATCCGTAGGAGTCAAACAGTTGATTGTTTTCGCAAAGATACGCGCACAAGTGGTCTTACCCACGCCGCGTGGACCGCAAAATAGATATGCGTGCGCCAAGTGATTGGTGCGTATCGCATTGCGCAAGGTCTGAGTCAATGCCTGTTGCCCCACTACACTCTCAAAAGTGGTAGGACGATATTTTCTGGCTGATACGATATAATTCTCCATAAATATGCAATTAACGCGCAAAGGTACAATTTTTTTTGCGTATATGCAAAATTTTTTGTACTTTTGCGTGAATTTTCCTAAATAAATAGTAAATCGTCAAATCGTAAACAAAATGACATACGCACAGACCATCGACTATCTCTACGCTTCGCAACCTGCTTTTCATTTGGTTGGGGCTTCTGCATACAAACCGGGCTTAGACAACACCTATCGCCTCATGGCGCATTTGGGCAATCCGCACGAGCGTTTGCGTGCGGTGCATGTAGCAGGCACCAACGGCAAGGGTTCTACTTCGCATCTCATCGCGGCTGCATTGCAGGCGCAGGGCTACAAGGTGGGCTTGTTCACTTCGCCGCACTTGGTGGACTTCCGCGAGCGTATTCGTATTTCGGGCGAGATGATTCCCGAGGAAACGGTTGTGCAGTTTGTGGCAAATCATCGGGCTTTTTTAGATGAGTTGCGCCCTTCGTTCTTCGAGACAACGATGGCGTTGGCATTCTGGTATTTCGCTCAGCAGCAGGTGGATATAGCTGTTGTGGAGGTGGGATTAGGCGGCAGATTGGATAGCACGAATATCTTGACGCCACTCTTGTCTGTCATTACGAATATCGGCATTGACCATACCGAGTTTTTGGGCGATACACTAACGCAGATTGCAGGGGAGAAAGCAGGTATCATGAAGCCGCATGTGCCTTGTGTGATTGGCGAAACGCATCCCGAAACGCAAGAGGTCTTCCTCGCTCGTGCGAGTGCGTGTGAGATATTAGGTGCGGGACTGGAGACTACGGATTGCCGTCTTTGGTTTGCCGACCAATGTGGTTATATGCGCAAGCGCCGTCTGAAAGAGGCACCCGAATGTCAGTTGCAGGGTGTGTATCAAGATAAGAACCAGCAGACAGCTTTCGTGTCTTTGCAGGTGCTGCGCAATATTTGTGGAATCGAATTGTCGAAGGAATCGATTGCCAAAGGTTTTGCCGAGGTGTGTACGCTGACAGGCTTGCGTGGTCGTTGGGAAGTACTTTCGCAGAAACCATTAACCATCTGTGATACAGGACATAACGGTCATGGTCTTCGCTATGTGGCAGAGCAACTCCGTACCACTCTAAACAATTCTACACCATTCTACACCACTCTAAACAATTCTACACCATCCCTTCACATCATCCTCGGCATGGTGAACGATAAGGATATTGATACTGTTTTGGGCTTGTTACCCACAGAGGCAGTGTATTATTTCACGCAGCCAGCCACTTCGCGTGCCTTGCCTGCTGAAGAGTTGCTTCGCCGTTGGCTGGCACTTCATCCAATCGCCAATACCCAATCCCCAATCTCCGCCTATCCCTCCGTGCGTGAGGCGCTTGCCGCGGCACAAAAGGCAGCCACGGAGGATGACATCATCTTCATTGGCGGCAGCAATTATGTAGTCGGCGAAGTATTGCAGCAATTTTGATGAAATTTCTATGGTGATTTTATATTTCTTGCCGCTCGCCTTATACCCTCTCGCCTAATTGCCTCTAGCCTCATAACTTACTTGTATCTTACGCACAATTCACGCACAATACACGCACAATACACGCACAATAAGCGCACTATTCCTATCGCTTCCTTAAAGGATCGCCGTGTGAGCATAGCGGTGTATTCTGCTCAGCGTATTCATAAAATATCTATGTCCATTTTCTCGAATGCTATTCGAGTAGCCCCCTCCCTTATATCTTACACTTTACATTTTACACTCGAAAAATCGCACCAAAAAGCGATTTTATTTGCACATATCAAAAAAAAACACTACCTTTGCGCTGCAAAGGTTGAAATGACTCTTCCTTCATATAATTATAACTCTATGACAACTTTAACACAAGAACAGAAAGATGCTCAGATGGCAAGCATGAAATCCTTTGATGAGGACATGCCTTCAGTTGGTATCTTTTGGTACGATGCTCAAGAACACGAGTTCTTTGGTGTCTATAAGAAAGAACTTACACCCAAGATGATTGAGGAGGCAGCTGATAAAGGTCTTCCTTTCATCAATTATCCTAAATTGCATCGTCAGATTTGGAAAGAGCAGTATTTTCGTGCTTTGGCATCGCATAAACCCACTCGTTTCACGGGGGATTATACGATGATACCTCGAGGTCGTGTCGCATGGAATATTGATAAGTTTATTGTTTTTGTTGGCAAATGGGCGGAAGATATACAAGACGAGTTGACAGAGTTAATCAATCAGCACTTCGCATTGCCATTTTTTGAGTTTGTCTATGATGAACATTGGGACTTAGGACATGGCTGGTCTGGTGACTTCTAACCCCCTAAATTGTAAATAACCAAATAAATTGTACATTGTAAATCAGTAAATTGTAAATTAATTCGACATATTTATATAGCGTTATAAGCCCAGACTTGATTCTTTGAAAACTCGACACTTTCAAAAATCATTATGTATTCAAGTACGGTTTATGCACGCTCGCGTTAACAGCGTGAGTTTTCTGTGCGTAGATTTGAATACATAAGGTAGTCGAGAACCTCAAAGAATCAAATTGAAGCGAACGAAAGTTCACGCTTTTTCTATCTCTATACACCAATAGCGAATAAATTAACAACAATATTAACTCTTAAAATTCAAACAATTATGAGAAAACTTTTATCAGTTTTATTCTCCACCCTTCAGGGGGGAGTTAGATGGGGGCTTCTTTTCGTAGCGCTCCTCACCACCACATGCCTCTGGGCATATGATTTCCAATCGGGTGATTTGTACTACAATATCACCAGCAGTTCCGAACCTTATACTATAGAGGTAAGTAATGCTGTATCATCTATCACCACTGCCACCATCCCAGAAACCATTACCTACAACAGCATTACCTACAGCGTGACAAGCATTGGAGATTATGCTTTCTATTATTGCGATTCTTTGACCTCTGTGACTATCCCTGAAAGCGTCACAAGCATTGGAGATCAAGCTTTCTATAACTGCTTTTCTTTGACCTCTGTGACTATCCCTAACAGCGTGACCAGCATTGGACGTTATGCTTTCGCATATTGCTATTCTTTGACCTCTATCACTATCCCTGAAAGCGTAACGAGCATTGGAGATTGGGCTTTCTATGTTTGCTCATCCCTAACCTCTATCACCATCCCTAACGGCGTAACGTGCATTGGAGATGCTGCTTTTATGGCTTGCTCCTCCCTTACCTCTATCACCATCCCCAACAGCGTAACGAGCATTGGAATAGGGATTTTTAGGGGGTGTAGATTTACGAAGGAGAATTTTGTAAATAATAGTACTCTTGATGCAGAAGCAAATAATTATTGGGGAGCAGAATTTGTAGATGCTGAAATTGATGGCTTACTTATAAGAAATGATACTGTTATTGATTGTCGTATGTTTGTAACTTCCCTTACCTCCATTACCATCCCCAACAGTGTAACATACATAGGAGAAAGAGCTTTCGAGAATTGTTCCTCTTTGACCTCCATTACCATCCCCAACAGTGTAACATACATAGGAGAAAGAGCTTTCGAGAATTGTTCCTCTTTGAACGAAGTAATATTGGGAACGGGGTTGGAAACTGTTAAAGAATATGCTTTTGCTGGTTGTTCTAAATTACAAGATGTATATTGCTATGCAATAGAACCTCCTACTGCGTATGATTCATCTTTCTCACAATACAATGCATTTTTGTATATCCCTTGTGAAAACAAAAAGGTATATATGTTAGATGAGGTGTTTGGTAATTTCAAATATATAGAATGTATTTCTTCTGACAAAGTCAAAACAAATGATGTAGTCATTACCCCTTCCACCAATGATGTCACCATCACATGGCCCGCAGAAGCAGGAGCAGATACCTACACTATTGTCATCAAGAAAGGCAATGAGGTGTTCTGCACGCTCACTTTCAATGCCGATGGTCAGTTACTCAATATCGCTTTCGCACCTGGTCGCAACGGCAATCACCCTGCACAATATGCCGAGCAGGCAGGCAATGGCTATCGATTCACCGTAACAGGTTTGGAAGAGGGTACACACTATGCGTATAATATTGATGTACGAGATGCCGCCAACAAAACCATCAAGTCACATTCTGGCGAGTTTACTACCCAATCCACAACGGCACTAGAAAACACCCATAGCCAATCGCCAACATCCGATTGCCAAAAGATTATCCGTAACGGTCAACTCCTTATCCTCCGCGATGGAGTAGAGTACACCATCATGGGCGCAGAGATCAAATAACCCACAGCAACACAATAAGAATCTTTGTATAAACATCAAGAGCGGCACGCATCATCGTGCCGCTCTTTTTTCTCCTCTCCCCTCATTTTGTTTTGCTTTTGCCAGTGGTCTGGCATTAGTCCTTGTCTTTCTATGTCCATTTCCCCGAATGTTATTCGGGTACCCTTGAATTGACGACAATTGACAACTCTATTGACGACAATTGTCTTTAACAAATCCCTGAGCGCCCAATGTGTTGTTTTGGGCGCAATGTTGTTGAAAAAATCGTTCGAAGCGTAAGCTGAGATAAGAAAAAAGTTGTTTAAGTTGTTGATTTAAAGTAATCCTTGTTGTTTTTCGTTATAGTGTTTTGCCTGCCCGTTTCACTCGAATAATCGTCAGTCCATCGCGCAGTGGCAATATCACTTTCTCCAGCCGCTCGTCTTGCATCACCTTGTCATTGAACGCGCGCAAAGCCACCGTCTGCCTGTCTTTATCATAGGCAGGATCAACGATATGTCCGTCCCACAAGGTGTTGTCAGCCAATATCCAACCGCCTTCGCGCATCAGCGGCAGCACCAAATCCAAATAATCGCAATACTCCTTCTTATCCGCATCAATAAACACGAGATCAAACAACTCCTTGCCTTTACACTTTACACCTTCCTCCTTCAACTGCTGCAGCACAGCTTTCGCATCGCCAATCACCAACTCCACTTTCTCTCCCAACGGCGACAACGCCAAGTTGCGGCGAATCATATTCTCTAGTTCATCGTTGTGCTCGATGGTGAGGAGCGTGCCATTTTCAGTCAAACCCTCCGCTAAGCACAGAGCCGAGTAGCCCGTGAAGGTGCCCAACTCCAAAATGCGCTCAGGCTGAATCATCTGGCTAATCATACTCAGCACGCGCCCTTGCACATGTCCAGACAGCATGCGCGGGTTGATGAGTTCGAGATGTGTACTGCGGGTTATTTTGCGTAAAGCATCGCTTTCAGGCGATGAATGTTGTTCGATGTATTCTGCCAGTGTCATAGTGATTTTTGCTATTTGTCTGCAAAAGTACAAAAAAACTTGCATATACGCAAAAAAAGTTGTACCTTTGCACCAAATTATATTAGGAAGGTCACTTCTATAAATTGATTTATATTGATTTTGAGTTTTTTATTGAGGAGATTGCTGCGCTGAGGTTTAGAGCAATGCGGGCATTGTGACAAACTGACAATCAGCAAGATACCAATAAAAAGCCAAAAGCATATAAAAATGTTAATGTTTAATTTTAATGGTCAATCTTCTAAAATGATGAATTTATAGAAGTGACCGAATACCTATCGAATATGGAAAAAGTAATCAGTGGCATTCGCCCTACGGGCAATTTGCACCTCGGTAATTATTTTGGTGCAGTGAAGAGTTTTGTGAAGATGCAAGAGGAGTACAACTGTATGTTCTTCATCGCTGACTGGCATTCGCTCACTACGCACCCTACACCAGAAAACATACGCACTTCTGTTCGCACCATTTTGGCGGAGTATTTAGCTTGTGGCATCGACCCTCAGAAAGCACCTATCTATGTGCAGAGCGATGTGAAGCAAGTGCTGGAACTCTATCTCTATCTCAATATGAACGCCTATTTGGGTGAGTTGGAGCGTGTGACATCGTTCAAGGAGAAAGCACGCAAGCAACCCGACAATGTGAATGCGGGTCTGCTGACCTACCCATCCCTCATGGCGGCGGACATCCTTGTGCACAAGGCAGACAAAGTGCCAGTGGGCAAGGACCAAGAGCAGAACATGGAGATGGCGCGCCTCTTTGCTCGCCGCTTCAATCGTATCTATGATGTAGAGTATTTCAAGGAACCTGAGTCCTTCCACTTCAACGCCAAGGCGGTGAAAGTACCAGGTTTGGACGGCAGCGGCAAGATGGGCAAGAGCGAAGGCAATGCTATTTACCTCTGTGATGATGAAGCTACCATCAAGAAAAAAGTGATGCGTGCTGTCACCGATGCAGGACCTACCATGCTCAACCAAGTGAAGCCAGAGCCTATCGAGAACCTCTTTACGCTCATGCAACTCGTTTCTACGCCTGACACCTACGATTACTTCAACGACCAATACAACAATATGGCTATCCGCTACGGCGATATGAAGAAGCAACTCGCTGCAGATATCAACGCTTTCTGTGCACCAATCCGCGAGCGTATCCTCGATGTCCAAAACAACGAGGAGTATCTCTTGAAGGTAGCGCGCGAGGGTGCTGAAGCAGCTGCTGCCAGCGCCGAGAAGACTATCCGCGAGGTACGAGAGATTATCGGCTTCCGCAACTAATCGCTTTGGCACAACTTTTGCTGAAAGACCATTAACGACCTTAAAGTCCTTAATGACCTTAGCGCCCTTACTCGCATGAAACGCTGCATAATCATATTAACCGTTGGGCTATTGATTCCGAGCCTTGTCGCCTTGTCGCCTCTCGCCTCATCGCCTAACACCCTCCCTTCAGGGAGGGCTGGGGTAGGCTTATATACCGATGATTCCTACTATTGGGCTCAATCGGATACGATGATGATGCCCACCGAGCCCGTATATGATCGCAATGCACGCGAGTTCATCTTCTTGGAAGATACCACCCAATACCCCGATACCGTAGTCATGCGCATAGTAGAAAATTGAAAAATCTCTTTAAGCGCGGCAGGGAGTTGATTGCCGCGCAAGTTGTTGATATTGTCTTTCTATAAAATGAAACACCTATCCTACATATTAATAGTTGTATTCTTAGCTTGTTCTTATGCACTGAGAGCTCAAGATGTGCAGCGCTTCTCCGAACGCCAAATCATCGGTACGGCGCGCTATGTGGGTATGGGCGGTGCAATGACGGCTATCGGTGGCGATCCTTCGGCTGCATTAGACAACCCTGCGGGATTGGGACTATATCGCCGCAGTGAGATAACATTGACTATTGATGAAACAATAGACCATACTACACAACTGCTAAACAACTCTACACAATCGCTGCACAACCGCTACACCCGCTCTCGCTTTGCCGCACCGCAAGTGTCGGCCATCTGGTCGTGGGGCAATCCTGCTAAGCAACGCGGACTGATTTATAATAACCTGATGTTCTCCATCAACCGCCTTGCTAACTACAATCGCGATGTGGTGGTTAATGGACGAAATACGGGTATGGTAGAAACGATGTGCTTGCTGACTCAAGGGGTAGCCGAAGAGGACTTTGATGAGAATGCATGGAATAACGAGAATATCGGTTGGTTGAGTATATTGGGGTATAATGGATATTTAATCAATCCCGTAGTGGATTCGTTGGCAGATGACCCAATGATGAAATATCAATGGATACCTGCGGTAGAGTTCACAGAAGGAACCCTCTCTATTTCTGAGTCGGGTAATTATGACCAATATTCTCTCTCTTGGGCTGGAAACATCAGCAACCAGTGGTATGTAGGCGTTGCTTTGAATATCCCCACATTGTCTTATACCAAGCATGTGTCGCTTACGGAAACCGATCGTGTCAATTCTGCTGAACTGAAGTCAATGTATCACCTCTCGGGTGTAGGTGTGAGTGGTACACTCGGTTTGATTTACCGCCCTATTCAAGCGTTGCGTATCGGAGCTTCGCTCCAAACACCTACCATAATGACCTTGTCTGTGCAGACCGAGGGCGATATGTACAGTACAATCAGCGGACAGAAATACGATGTTCTGACCCCAGAGAGTGGTATTATGACTACAAATATGGTATCGCCTCTGCGCACAAGTGTCAGTGTGGCAGGTCAGCTGGGTAGCATAGGATTATTAGCCGTGCAATATGATTATGCACATTCGGCAGAAATGGAAGATGTACATACGCTGCGTGTGGGAGCAGAAGCGCAAGTGACGCGCGGACTATTTCTCAATGCGGGCTATGTGTATGAGTCTTCATTCATAAAGGAAGATCCTATATGGATGTTGGGCTACAACGAGGTGCGCACGGACATGGATTATCGCTACACACAAAGTACGCAATATGCCAGTGTAGGATTGGGCTATCGCAGTGATAGGGTTGTGGCACAGGTGGCATACCAATACCGTTGGCAAACACTTCACCAATATGCCTCTGAGTGCCAACTCCTCCCCATGGAGGTTGGCACCCATACCCACCGCCTTGTAGCTACGCTGGCATGGCGATTTTAATAATCCGTGCCTTTACACTATACACTTTACACCATACACCAAATACTTTGGCACAGAAATTGTAAAGGAGTATAAAGCGATCTTACATATATTGTTGCATTGCCCAGAACCGGAAAACTCAACACATATTTTTTTTCCGAGAAAGGTGCTCTTTCCAATGGCGTGCTAATACTCTGCGCGGTGACCGACATTTGTCGTAGCGGTGAGGCAGTTAGATTACAAAGGATCTGTACCCCTCAAATCCTGTCTTTGGGAGTTTTCTCGAGTCAAGTGGCAATGCAGCAATTTTTTTGGTAAAAACACAATATATTAAAAATAGTAAATCAATTGTCAAATCGTAAATTGTCAAATTGTAAATACCATGTCGATTCGTTCTTATATTGCAGCTAATCGTGCCCGCTTCATGGAGGAGTGGGCGAGTCTTATTCGTATCCCCAGTGTGAGTTGCCAACCTGCGCACAAGGATGATATGCTCCGTTGTGCCGAGCGCTGGCGCGAACTCCTATTAGAAGCTGGCGCACAGCATGCCGAGATTATGCCCTCCGCAGGCAATCCCTTTGTTTATGCCGAGTACTCGCCAATTACCAATAGCGAAGCGTCCGATAACCGATATCCGATACCCACTGTCTTAGTTTATTCCCACTACGATGTGATGCCTGTAGAGCCGCTTGACCTTTGGCACTCCAATCCTTGGGAGCCAGAGATACGCGATGGTCGTCTCTATGCCCGTGGCGCAGATGACGACAAAGGGCAGGCGATGATTCAAGTAAAAGCTTTTGAATACCTCGTGAAGCACGGACTGATGAACTGTCATGTGAAGTTCATCTTCGAGGGCGAAGAGGAGATTGGCAGTCCCAGTCTGGAGGCATTCTTGGAAGAGCATCGCGACTTGTTGGCATGCGACATTATCCTTGTAAGTGATACCTCTATGATAGGCAAGGAAACGCCTTCTATCACCACGGGACTGCGTGGTTTAGCGTATTGGGAGATTGAGGTGACAGGTCCTAATCGCGACCTGCATAGCGGACACTTTGGCGGTGCAGTGAAGAACCCAATCAATGCCCTCACCGAGATGCTTGCTCGGGTGGTGGACGATAAGGGACGTATCACTATCCCTGGTTTCTATGATGATGTACTGCCTATCCCAGAGGCGGAGCGCGAGATGATCAAGCAGATTCCGTTCTCCGAGCAGGCATATTGCGAGGCGATAGATGTGGATACTACTTTTGGCGAGGAGGGCTATTCTACCTTGGAGCGCAACTCCTGCCGTCCTTCGTTTGATATTTGCGGCATATGGGGTGGCTACACGGGTGAAGGTAGTAAGACTGTATTGCCAAGCAAGGCGTATGCTAAGGTCAGCTGCCGACTTGTAGCGAACCAAGACCACGAGAAGGTAAGCCAAGCTTTTGTGGATTATATACAAGGTATCGCGCCTGAGGGCGTGCGTGTGAAGGTAACTCCAATGCACGGCGGTCAGGGGTATGTATGTCCTATTGATATTCCTGCGTATAAGGCAGCGGAGCATGGCTTTGAGGTGGCATTTGGCAAACGCCCATTGGCAGCACGCCGTGGCGGTAGTATCCCTATCATCAGCAGCTTCGAGCAGATACTGGGTGTGAAGACTATCCTCATGGGCTTTGGTTTGGAGAAGAACGCCATTCACTCGCCTAACGAGTCCATGGACCTCGAAGTATGGGAAAACGGAATCGTTGCCGTCGCCGAGTTCTATAAATCCCTGCCTTTAACCTCTAATCTTTAACCTCTAACCTAAGCAATGAACATCGTTATTATCGGTCAGGGCAATGTCGCCACGAATTTAGACTATGCTTTTCGCAAGAAAGGCATAGCATGTCAGATGGTTAGTAGTCGCGAGGGATTGGACCACCTCCCCGCAGCGAATGTATATATTTATGCAGTCCGTGATGAGGCATTGCCCAGTGTGGTGGCGCAGGTAGTCGGCGTAGGTAAATCCTTGCATCTTCACACCTCGGGTACGATGCCCATCACGGTTTTTGGTAACGACAAACCGCATGCGGGCGTTTTTTATCCTTTCCAAACATTCAGTAAGGCGCGTGTGATTGAGGATTTCTCTACAGTGCCAGTCTTCTTTGAGGCACGCGGGATAGATGATATTAGTGCGGTCTATTCCTTGGCGTTGACTATCACGAGCCATGTATATGAGACAACGCAACACGATCGAGAACGCTTGCATGTGGCGGGTGTGTATGCTTGTAATTTCACCAATCTTATGTACACCATGGCTGCGGAATTATTGCAGAATACGCATATCCCTTTCTCTGCGCTATTGCCCTTGATAGATGAGACATCTGCTAAGATTCATACTCTTTCTCCGCGTGATGCCCAGACAGGGCCAGCTCGCCGAGGCGATGAGAATGTGATGAATCACCACATGTCACTCCTTTCTGAAGAACAGCGTACTCTTTATCAATGCCTTTCTTCAGAAATTCGCAAACGTCAATAATCATTTCTTCCGAAGATAATCTTATAGACAGCAATACATTAATGTACGCGCATGCGCGCGTACACTATTATATATGCACGCGTGTACGCATACTTCTTATAACATCAGTTTAGTGACTATATTAAAATATCTATTGGGAATCAGTAATTTACGAAGAAAATGCAAAAATAACTTCATTTTTATTGCTAAATATTTGGTCAATTCGCAAAAAAGCAGTACCTTTGCACCCGATTTCGCGCTCAACGCAAGCGAGCGACAAACGGCAGCGAAACACACTGAAAATGTTAATGCTGAAAATCAGTTGATTACAAAGAAAGTGTAAAATTTATTGAAAAAAGTTGCTTCAAAATTTGGTCAGTCCAAAAAAAAGCAGTACCTTTGCAGCCGGTTTCGCAATGAACGCAAGTGAGCGGCGAATGACTGTGAAGTTGCTTAAAATTCGTAATGCTGAAAATCAGCCGCTTACAAAGAAAAAGCAAAATTTATTGAAAAAAGTTGCTTAAAAATTTGGTCAGTCCAAAAAAAAGCAGTACCTTTGCAGCCGATTTCGCAAACAACGAAAATGCAGACGAAATCAAGCAGTGATCTTTGAAAGTTTGATTAATCAATGATGTAGTACAAGAGAGCAGAAATGCTCAATTGGGAAACTGAAAAACGTGTAATACGAAAATTTATATTATACGGTTCCCGTTAATAAGTACACAATAGATTAAGGTTATTCTGAGCTAAAAAATTAATTTCTTTTTACAACGAAGAGTTTG
>JAFYWK010000082.1 GCA_017558065.1 Paludibacteraceae bacterium | reverse complement strand
GCACCAAGAGCAGAACCACGGATGATAGGAGTATTGTCGCCGTCGAACTCATAGAATGAAAGAAGCTCACGCATCTCCATCTCAACGAGATCCAACATCTCAGCGTCATCAACAAGGTCGCACTTGTTCATAAATACAACCAAGCGAGGAACGTTCACCTGACGAGCCAAAAGGATGTGCTCACGTGTTTGAGGCATAGGACCATCAGTAGCAGCTACTACGATGATAGCGCCGTCCATTTGAGCAGCACCAGTTACCATGTTCTTAACGTAGTCAGCGTGACCAGGGCAGTCAACGTGAGCGTAGTGACGAGTAGCTGTTTGATACTCAACGTGTGCAGTGTTGATAGTAATACCACGCTCTTTCTCCTCTGGAGCATTGTCGATAGAGTCGAATGAACGAAGCTCAGAAAGACCACGAGAAGCCAATACAGTTGTAATAGCAGCGGTCAAAGTAGTTTTACCGTGATCAACGTGACCAATAGTACCAATGTTCACGTGTGGTTTCGAACGGTCAAATTTTTCTTTTGCCATAATTCTAGAATAATTTTTTTAGTTATTAACGTTAATACTAATGTATTTTACAATTTCTTTTCTTTACACACCGCAATACTCCCATCTTTCGGAAGTACCTCACGGTATTATGTGTTTTGAGCTAATGGCGGGAGTTGAACCCGCGACCTCATCCTTACCAAGGATGCGCTCTACCACTGAGCTACATCAGCAACACGAACTTCTGTTCGCCACTACTCGAATATACGAGTGTATAAATAAAAATTGAGCGGAAAACGGGGCTCAAACCCGCGACCCCCAGCTTGGAAGGCTAGTGCTCTATCGACTGAGCTATTTCCGCGTGCTTAACCACGACTTCCGCGACGGTTAGTTTTGTGGGAGCAGATGGATTCGAACCACCGAAGGTGAAAACCAGCAGATTTACAGTCTGCCCCATTTGGCCGCTCTGGAATACTCCCAATTCTATTATTTCAAAGTTCAACTTTTTTTGAGCCTCTTGTCGGATTCGAACCAACGACCCCGAGATTACAAATCACGTGCTCTGGCCAACTGAGCTAAAGAGGCGGGTCTTTGTACTTTTTGCCACGCCCTAAAAAACACGTCGGCGGAAAAGCGGTGCAAAGGTAGTGCTTTTTTCTGACATGACCAAATGTTTTTGAAAAAAAATGATATTTTTCTTCATTTTTTCGCAAAAAGAGGGGCAAAATCGCCCCTCTCATGCTAAAATTACGTATTTTTACTTATCTTTTCGTTTTTCGATTTGTTTCTCGATTGCCTCCAAGCAATCATCGATTCCCTCCTCAAAGGTGTCACATACTTTCTGAGCAAATAATTCCGCGCCAAATCCCAGCACTCTGATCGCCGTCTCTTTATTCAGATTCGTTTCGGGTTTCACCACCGTCATACGAATCTCCATCTCTGCGGACTCTGGAAGCAGTTTTTCATAGCGTTTTGTCTTCTTCTCAATGTGTTTCTCGAGACGCTCAGCAATCTCGAAGTTCACCGCTTGCGTGTTCAGTTTCATAAGTCCTCCTTTTTTATATGGTTAAGTTTTTATTATTTTCTACTCCGCGGGTGCGCCGCTTCGTAGGCTTGTTTCATTTGTTCAAAGGTTGCATGCGTATATACTTGCGTGGCTGCCAAGCTCGCGTGCCCCAGTAAGCTCTGTATGGTACGTATGTCTGCTCCGTTGTTGAGCATTGCGGTCGCAAAGGTATGCCTCAATACGTGTGGCGAGTGTTTCTTGAGCGTACTCACTTCTCCCATACGCGCACGTACTATATTATATAGGGTCTGCGCATCCATCGCCTGCCATTCGCCGTTTTTCTTTTTTCGCACAAGAAACGTGCCAATCCCCACTTGTTCGCCCAACAATTTGCATTTATTTTCCCGATACTCCTCTATCAACTCACATAAGCCCTCTCCTATCGGCACTATGCGTTCTTTAGCTCGCTTACCGAATACGCGTATCTGTTTCTGCCGCGTGTCCACATCCTCCTCTTTCAGCCCCACCAATTCGGCACGACGCATGCCAGTCTGATACAGCAATTCCACCATTAGGTAATCACGCATATGCACCCACTGCTCCTCCTCGCTCATCTCCTCGTTCCAGTCACGCGCTTGGTTTATCTTCACGCCCTGCATCTCGCTTTCGCGAAAGTAGATGGGCAGCGGTTTGTCCGTCTTCGGTGCTACGATGGCGCGCGTGATATCCACTTTCACCAGTCCCACCCGCAGCAAGAACTTATAGAAACTCTTGACTGCCGACAATCGCCTTTTCACGCTGCGCGGCGACTGCTTGCGATCCAACATGTCAATCATCCACGCCTTCACATCCTCTGCATCCACATTCTTGGGATCAAACTCTTCCACTTCCCATCCCAAGAACTGGCACCATGCTTTCAGATCATCTCCATACTCGCCTACGGTACGCGCGGAGTACCGTTTCTCTATGGCAATATAATCTAAAAACTTTTGTATCACACTCCTATTCGCCACTTATCTGCCACCTATCTCCATTGGAACCTGATTGGAATCACATTGGAACCTCATTGGAACCTCACCGAGACATCATTAAGCCACCACCAACACTTCCACGGCTCTATCGTACCTCTTTACCATGCTCTGCAGTACCCTCAAATGGGAACAGGCCGAAGAGTTCTGCATCGATGCGGTCGGTGATATAGCGGAAGTCCTCTGGCTTGTCGCCGAACTTAATGGTGTCGCCGTCAATGATGAGCAGTTTACCCTTGTAGTCCGCAATCCAGTTTTCATATAGTTCGTTCAGACCTTGCAGATAGTCAATACGCATGCTTGACTCGTATGCGCGACCACGTTTCTGGATTTGTGCCACCAGGTTAGGAATGGTTGAGCGGATATAAATCATCAAATCGGGCATCTTCACCAGCGACATCATCAGGTCGAAGAGGTCGCGGTAGTTATCGAAGTCGCGATCGGACATAAAGCCCTGACGGTGCAAGTTAGGGGCAAAGATACGCGCATCTTCGTAAATGGTGCGGTCTTGAATGATAAACTTGTCGGAGTTGGAGATATCCACCACATCCTTGAAGCGTTTGTTCAAGAAATACACTTGCAAGTTAAACGACCAGCGGCCCATGTCCGCATAAAAATCCTCCAAGTATGGATTAAACTCCACACTCTCGAATCGTGGCTCCCAACCATAATGTTTGGCGAGCATGTTGGTCAGCGTAGTCTTACCGCAACCAATATTTCCTGCTACTGCTATATGCATAATCTCGAGTATTTTTTCTTTTTCATTTCTTATGACCCCCATAAGCCCTATAGGTCCTATGAGTCCTATGGGTCTTATTAGCCAAAGTTCTCTGCCGAGAACAACCCAAAAAGCTCAGCGTCTATCTTGTTGATGACTTTGCGGAAGTCTTCGGGATTGCTTTCAAAGTCGAGGTCATCGCTTTCTATCACCAGTACCCTACCCTCGTATTGTTTGTAGATGAACTCCTCGTAGCGTTCGTTGAGGTCGCGCAGGTAGTCTATCTGCATGGTCTTCTCGTATTCACGTCCGCGTTTTTGTATCTGCGCAATGAGCGAGGGGACGGACTTACGCAGGTAGATCATCAGGTCGGGCAACTTCATCATGCGTTTCATGTGATCAAAGAGCTCCATGTATGTCTGATAATCGCGCTCCGAGAGGTCGCCACGCAGGTAGTTGTTGGTCACGAACACATATACGCCCTCAAAGATACTGCGGTCTTGCACGATGGTGTGCTCCACCTCTTTGATGCGTAGCATATCTTTGAAACGCTCTTTGAGGAAGTAGGTCTCCACGCAGAACGACCAGCGCTTGATGTCTGTGTAGTAATCCTCCAGATAGGGATTAAAGCTCACCGACTCAAAGCGTGGCTCCCAACCATAATACTTCGCCAACATCTTTGTCAGCGTCGTCTTACCAGCTCCAATATTTCCTGCTATGGCAATATACATCCTGCCTACCTTGTACGGATTATAATTTTTGTTTTATTTCATTTCAAGCACTATCCTACAGTCTTAGACTTCCGCCCTAAGACATGTGTACACATATCCTGGACTTTGGTAATATAGTTGTGAAGACGGATTGAGTAGATTTTGATAGGTACGTGAATTATACACCTTATCAAAAGCATCGGGCATGCTTAATTGTTCGTTCTCCATCACCAAACGAATCAAGTCAGCAGTCATGCCTTCTACCATATATTGAAATTGTCCTTCAGTGATAGTCATAATCTAACTAATTGTTCTATTGCTTTTTGTGTACAAAAGGCATATTGGAAAGTTATGCCTTTGTGATAACGAATATTCGCCAAGAACTGTTCAAAAGTAATATTGTTACGTTTGAAATCACGTATTTGCAAACCAATATAATCATCTGCTATGGGACCATATACAATATCGTATTCGTGCAAAAAGTCTTGGTTCTCATCACGATTATTGAATACAAACTCCGCCCATTCACGAGAGTATTCGGTAAAGCATTTTACCTGCAATTCTTCGGAAGAAAGACATGATTCGTTAAAAGCAAATGAGGTCACAGACTCTTCTCCTCCAAATTGTACCACTTTGGCAATTGCCATCTTGCGGGCTTGCTCTTCTTCAGCAGACAGATAAAATGCCTGTCCAAAGTCTTTGTAGCGTTTGGATTTTGTCAAGTCGATGACATCAATTTTGATATTTGAGCCATGGTATAGAATCATCCCAAGTTTCCTCCTTGTCTTTTACAGTAAGCTGTTAGTCCATCAACCATGTCGCGGAAAGAGAGGGTATGCAGAATATCGTAGTGATTCAGAAACATTTGCACACCCCCATATTGATTGATATAGCGGTATGAATCCACATTAGATAACCCAAATCGTTGCCCAAATTCATTAATCAGGGCTACTAAGAAACCTATTTTATGTTCATTCAATTCGCTCATATATGTGTTGATTCATAACAAAATCCGTGCAAAGATACAACTTTTTTTTGACATATGCAAATAAATTCCGCCTTTCGGCAGAAAAAGTTCCGCATAACCGATTTTTCTTTCGATTATGCGGATTATTTTTAATATGTCATGTTTATTACGCAAAAAACATAACAATTCTGCTGCAAGGATACAACAAAAAATGCACATACGCAAGTAAAGCGAGGATTATTGTCAAAAAAGATAGACTTTTCTTTATTTTCCAAATTTATGGCAATATTTTTGGAATTCTCTTTCTGACCTCCTGCCTTTACACCTTACAATCAACACTTTATCCCGACTCTACTGGCACACATCGGATTGGTAAGACTGCAGGGTGTACAAGAAGTATTTTAGCAATATTATTAACTCTTTTACTTTCAGTTTTCCGCTTTCAGTTTTCACTTTTTACCTTACTCACTCGCACCGCACTATTACCACACAATAACCGACAATTCCTGACGACCATGGAACCCCGCGAAAAGAAATAGAGAACAAAAAACTCTCACCTCAAACAGAGTTGAGAGTTTTGATTTATGCTTTTATATTTCGCTATTACAACCAATTATCTAAGGGCATACAGGACGCACGGCACGTCCTGCATCTCGACTATCAGTATCTACACCTACAGAACTATCATTAAAGAATACACGCCATGCATTTGGCATATAGCCCTCATCAAGAGAGCTTGCCCAATAATGTCCTTGTTGTCCCACTTCTACAATTGATTCGTAGGTACTACACCCTGTAGCAGGCAGAAAAATGTACTGTCCATTTATTTTACTTGTCACCTTGTAACCACTTACTCCATTTTGAGTGGTCCATGACCAAGTACATTGTTCGTGCAATTCTGTTATCTCAGCACTGGTTGGCATGCGCCAACGACCACCCCAATTAGCACGAGCAGCATCGTCTGATAAGTCAAGAGTGGTTTTATTATCTACGGTACCATATCTGCTATTTGTGCAGTACTTTGTTATATCTAACCAATTGGAGATAGAATGCTTATAGGTATCCCAATAATAATATGTTTTGGTTGTTGTTTCGCCCCATGCGAAATAACCGCCATACTCCTCTGGGTTATTAGCACCTACATTACAAGTTGCCCATTTAACACTTAGCCCCAAATCTACCCAGCTGTGTCCATTTTCATTACCAATATTACCACTGCCTCCCTCACAATCAACTTGTGTATAGGTTGCCTTATCCAAACCAGCTGTAATTTCTATACATGCACTTTCGGTCAAAGTGATATCCACGGTCTGGTTTTCATCACCATTCCAGTCTGCGCCATTCCTAAAAATGATGTTCAATTCAACGCTGTATTGTGAATATACATACCAATCACCTTCTTTAGTAGGAACAACTATATGACCCTCTTCACCAGTAGGCCATACCCATGCTGTAATCTCATCTGTCCACTCCGCAGGAACTTTTGCCTTTATAATAATATCCTTAGCCTCTCCTTGATTAGGTAAATCATTAGGATTATACAAAGCCGTCCATGCCTCAACAATATCACTTGCAGAATAAACGCGATCATATCCAGTTTCTACATAATCCCAATTTGGACCTGACAAGTATCTATATTTCATATTTGTTGTGGCATTTTCGATTGTTAAAGTATAGTGAAGTTCATCCACTTTAACCATTTCTCGAAAGTCCCAATTGGTCATCTCACCGACAATATAGCATGTATAAGTTCCATTTGGTACAGTTACATTATATGTTATATCAGTAGGTATTTCATTAGGATTGTAAATCGCTTTCCATGCTGTAACAACATCATTTGCAGAATAAACACGATTTCTATCTATTATTTCTACATAGTCCCAACTCGGACCTGAACAATACATATACTCCATATCAGTAGTAGCATCTGCGAAAGTAATAGTGTAGTGAGTGTCATCAACTTTTGTCATTTCTTGTTGTGTCCAAGTAGTCATTGTACCTGCAATATAGCACGCATTCGTTCCCGCTGGAACAGTCACATTGTATGTTAAACCAGTATTAGGATTCGGATTATCAGGCATGTCAGGAGTATCAGGAGTGTCAGGAGTATCTGGAGTGTCAGGAGTATCTGGGGTATCGGGCTCTTTTGAAGTCGCTTCTCCAGTTAGCGTTTTTATAAAATTCTTAGCTGCTGTTTTTACTTTTGCGAAATCGGACGCTCCAAGAGAAGATGAACAGTCCAAAATCAACATAACGACAGCACTGGTGCGCTTCTCTTCTACATTAATTGATTCTGTAGGTTTAAACTCAGAGTTTCGATTCCAAGTAGTAGCACCTTCTTCCATATGCCATTGCTGCATCTTGGTAGTAGATATTGCATTTCCCTTTAAGTCGGTAAAGTTCTCGAACAGGAATTGTATCTTAACACCTCCTGCATTAGTTTCTAACACCTTTGCTCCACTTGAACTCTGACAACCAACATATTTAATACCATTCAAGGCACCATTTGCATACACGCCCTCCAAATAACATTTGGATTTTGTAGGATCTGTCACATCATCAAATGTAAAACGCTCTTTTTCATTTTCCGATGGCATAGGGATTGTTATTGTCAAAGAATGCGTTTCCGTCTTGGAATATAGCGATTTTGCAATAGCTTCAAACTTAGCATTTACTTCATCCATATTGGAAACCTGCATTGCATTCTCCTTGCTGCTCGAAAGTTTTAACAAATTATTTTCAAAAGTTGCAACAGCATTACCTTTTACATCACTACCACGAACACCAATTGCATAAGCATTGATGGGAAGATTATTTATTTTTATGCGTTGTAACTTCTCAGCAATTGCTTCAACATAGGATTTACTATTAGCAGTATAATTATTGTCTTGGTCATAAGCACGAGAACCTTGATCCAATCCATCCGTAAAGGTAATAATGGAAACACTGGATACATCATCAGGGAAAGCACATTTTTCTAAGTAAGAAAGATTATTATCCACAGCATAATATAATACTGTGGCACCACCCATAGATAACCCATCAATAAATGATTCGTAAGGTTTGGCATTGCTCAATATTTTATAACGATATTCATCGCTACCATAAAAATTAATCGCATCACTAAAACCAGTAATGCCTACATACATACCTGTTTTTGAGTACACGAAATCTTTGTTCACATTTGGATTGTCAGGTTCGTTTAGACCTTTACATGATATAAAGCCCAAACAACAAACTACGCTTAATAGTAGCCATAAAAAATTAATTCTTTTCATAACTTTTTATCTTTCTTGCCTACTCTTTATCGGATTTTCGGCTTACTCCGTTGATTAATTATTTGATTTATGTTTGTTGATTTTTGAAGACGCATACAAAAAAAGCGGTTGTCAGCTTAACTGCTGCTCCGCTTTCAATACAAACGCGTTGCATTTGTACAAAAAAAGCGGGACTGCACTGTTGCTGTTCCGCTACTTGAGGCTCTGGTATTGCCTTAACATCCGAACAAACAACACCGAAGCCCACGCCGATATGTATGCACATATACACACCCTCATGGTGCGTATGGAGATAGATATACATATCCCGAGGACATCAAAATGCTGCAATGTGTTGGATGTATGAGAATTTACCAGATTCCAAGTAGCCAAGCACAAAGCGTATTTGACGCCTTTATTATGTCTGCAACCACCCCACCCAAAAGACATAATCCCAAGCGTGGGCTAATTACGGCTGCAAAGGTAGTGATTTATTTTGGATTACGCAAGATTTTTCCTATTTAATGTAAAAAAATCACTCATCCCAATCCATTACGATTGCGGGATGAGTAATTTTCACTTGTATATTTGTGTATTAAAACTGGCTTTCTTTTTTGAAGAAGTTATAAAACAAGGCGCAGACCTATGTAGTTATCAGCACTCGTAGTCTTATCGTTCCCTCTAAATGAGACACGGCAATAGCCGGTGTCATCGCTCCAACTACCACCACGATATACGCGATAATAGCCATCTACAGAACCTGTAGGATTAGTTTGTTGACGAGTAGTGTAGTTTCCGTAAGTATCTTGACACCACTCATAGACATTACCACTCATATCATATATACCTAGTTCATTGGGATTTTTCTGTTTTACAGGGTGTGTTTTACTGCCGCTATTATCCGCATACCAAGCTACATGGCTCAATGTGTTACTGCCTGCGTACTTATATATCTTGCTCTTATTGCCACCACGAGCAGCATATTCCCACTCTGCTTCAGTAGGTAAACGAAACTGCTTGCCTGTAAGTTCATTCAATTTCGCAATAAAAGTCTGGCAATCATTCCAACTAACTTTTTCTACTGGAAGATTAGAACCTTTGAAATAATTAGGATTCGTATCCATCACGGCTTGCCATAACTCTTGTGTCACTTCTGTCTCACCAATATAGTAATCCGACAACGTGACTTGGTGCATTGGCTTTTCATCAGTCCAAGCATCACCACCTTGCTCTGATGTACCACCCATCACAAAGCTACCGCCTTCCACCTTAATCATATTAAACGATACTCCGTTAACGGTTATTGTATCTACAATCGTACCCTGTGGCGTTGCGGACATAATAATGGAATCTATAAAAATCCTACTTAGAGTAAAATCCAACACGCTCTCTTGATTTTCTGCAATCAGCACCATAGTTTCTTGTTGATCATAACCGTCTTTCTCCAAACGGATTGTATGCGTTCCTACCAGCAATTCATTTACAATCACTGGGCTGGTACCAACTTTTTTATCATCTATATACACGACAGCATCTGCTGGTGAACTAGTCAAAACCATAGAACCATAAATAGGTATAGGATTATTCAGCGCAATAGTTTGCCCTGCGCTTTGAGGTGTCACACGCAGCGTCGTATATGCCGATTGATGGCTCGCTTGACGCGTTTCTACACTATATTCGCCTAACTCCAATGTACCCGTCCAACGACCTGTTCCTAACTTCTGACCGTCAATATACATATCTGATTGCGCGGAGGTAGTCAGCGTTAATTGTACGAAATTAGCCTCTAAAGTAGGATTCAACGTGGTTGTTTGTTCATCATCAATAGTGATAGTCGCCGTATAATCTTTGTATTTATCTTTTTGAATAAGAATAGAATACGTACCAGAATCTAAATCTTTGCCATTTACAGGTACTATGCCCAACGATTGACGTGCACCTGTCAGCAGATTTGTGGCATATACATACGCACCTTGCGCTACATTACTCGTAATATACAAATAACCGAATTTCGGGCGCAGCGACACTTTTTTTTCTGTTTCCGTATCAGAAACAACAAACTCGCCACTCTCTGTATGGTATCTATTAGCAGAAATAGTATAGCGATACGAGCCATAATTAAGTGGTTTACTTGCAACACCATCGCTGACAGGCCACATGTCTTTTTGACCATTCACATCCACTTCCACTATCGCATCTGCTGGAGTGACGCGAAACTTAAAGAACTGTCGTTTAGGGGCTTGCGTAGTCACAGGTGCTACATATTCTTCTTCTGGCTCATACCTTACCGTACAATCATACACGCAATTTGATTTCAGTTGCTGCATATTGCTCAGCAGCACGCGCTCGCAGCCATCGCCACAGTCGATATAGATCATCGGATGGCGTGAGCGAACAAGAAACAATATCTGATTTGAATAGGTAGTCACCCTGCGCTCCACACCCATCTGCTGACCCATGTACAAGGTCAAACGCTCTTTGGCTTCTCGCACCGATTGACCACTCCCCTCCAAATGCATACGGATAACCGCATAAGGAAAAGTATCCGTCATATCGGGTTTCTCATACGAACCAAACTCGTTCTTATACATCGCCAACACCGATGCCATCGGCACTTGTGCAAAATCCTTCGTGATAGTCACCGACTGCGCTGCCAAGGGCATCAGCCCTAACCAAAAGCACAATAGTGTTATTATTATTTTCGTTTTTCTCATGTCCTATAACTTCACCATTTCATTCCTTACCACCACTCATCTATCACACACAATTCCCATCACAATCCTATGGTTTTACCAATTCTTTGATTGCGCTGCGCAGCTGATACATACTGCCCTTATCATGTGGGTGTACGCGATGTGCCAGCAGCACCACAGCACGATTATACTCGGGCCAAAGGACAACATTTGTTCCCGTATAACCCGTATGGCGACTCTCTACCGTCGTTTGCAACGTGTCCGCTGCCAGCGGCACCTCCTCTGTCCAAAGACCTGCATTACAAGCACTTTCGCGCAACTCCTGTGGTTGCCCCATATACCAGATAGCCCATTTGCCAATCTCCTCGGCGGTAGCAAATACACCTGCGTTACCTGAGATACCGCACATCATCACGCGTGCCAACGGATCGTGCACTTCACCACGCAACTGCGCGTTCTCATTCCACTCCGTAGGGGCAATACGCTCCACATTCGCCATATCAGGCAACCACCCCATATCCGTCCAACCTTGAGGAACATATAATTGTTTACGCAAATAGGTATTTACATCCGTTCCCACAATGGTTTCTACGACACGTTGCAGGGAGATAAAGTTCAAACAAGAGTAGCGATATACCTCATCGACCGCCGTTGGACGATGGCATTGCGCAATGGCATCAATCGTAAAATCTCGTCTCATCGTCTCATCACCTTCAACCTCTAACCTATCGCCTTGCGCCTCCAAAAACCTCTTCTCCAGCCCCGCTGCGCCCAAATAGGCAGGCAGTCCCGAATAGTGGGTCATCAAATGGCGCACCGTCACATCGGAATGATAATTAGGGATATACTTGCACACCAAATCATCCACCGACAGTCTTCCTTCCTTCACCAGCAGCAACGCCGCTGTACCCGCACCCGTAGGTTTGCTCACCGAAGCCAAATCGAAAATCGTATTGGTGGTCATCGTTTCATACTCAGGCACGATGGCACGATGGCCATATGCCTCCAGATACACGATCTCGCCCTCGTCCACCACGCAGAGCACCGCACCAGGAATCAGCGAATCGGCTATCGCCTGCTCTATCAGCACACGCGCACTATCCGCATCAAATTGCCATGAGGAAACAGTATGCCTTCCACAACTGGAAAACCACAGCATTGCCCCAAGGGCCATCAAAAAATAGTATCGTTTCATCATTCAGGTGGTGTTTACATCGTGTGTTTACAACGCATATCGGGTAGCCGCTCCATCGATGCAACGACAGAAGGGGTTCCTACCCTCTGCCACAGGGAAGAGCACAGCCACACGAAGACCCACACGCAGGTTATTGATTACGGTCTGTTCACGATTCATGGTCGTGTAAACGTGATTCATCTTAACATCCATGTATGGGTTATAGGAATCCTCTGACAAGAGCGATGTGTTGTACATTCTTTTCAGCGGGTTCAGTATGCCATATTCCACGAACGCACCCACTTGCAAGATGGGCGCACCAATCTTCACCGGCTCTTTGGTCAAAGCCCATGACCAGCCCAACTCTGCGCACAAGCGCACATCGGGACGGAAAGACATGGTGTCTTGGCTTGCTACCTCTTTGCCGTCATAAAAACCGTGTTGAGGCATATGCTCCAATGGACCATAGTAGCGGTCGCCATAGTCACCCCAAGTGGTTAATGCCGCTGTTTGGGAAGTAAAGCCCAATATAGTCGCAGCGAACTTTGCACCCACTAACACATGGAACGAGCGGATTTTGGTTCCGAGCATAATAGGCACCATCAGTTCGGTGACCATCACTTGGTCGATTCGGTTGGTCAGACTGCCATGATAGGTAAACGGAAAACCTTCGGTATCGTTCATAGCGCGCTCAATAGGCAGGGTATCCAATCCCTGTCGCAGCCATACCTGCGAAGCTCCGAGTCCCATTTGCACCAAGAACTTATCGTATTGATACTGATACACGCCACCCACCGAAGCACCGCCACCCAATTTTGGAGTGGTGAGTTCCGCATTCTCCTCTCGGTCAAAATGCCATGCCGCAGCGCCATCTACCATAGCGCCTACATAATGTTGCGCTTGCAGCATAGGGCATGCAAGGCCTATCATCATTAGTATGAATAATACTCTTCTTCTCATGGATGCATCAATTTACGATTATTTTTACACTGCGTTCACGGTTATCCTGCATAACCACTTTCATCAAATACACGCCCTGCACGCCTGGCATAGTCAGATAAGTATCACCATTCACTATAGACTCCTGCATCATCATCCTTCCTAAGGCATCATACAGATAGACCATTGCATTTTCAGGCACATGGCAACGCACAGGTTGGCGCTGCTTAACCAATGTAGGCTCTACCGAAATCTCGGGTTCTTCTTTTTCCAACAGAATCGGACAGCTCATCACTTGCGTGCTGTCTGCTTGGGTAAGCAACACCGTATATTCGGCATCCTCCTCCAGCGGGTGGTTGAGATAATACCCCGTTTCTCCTATCAACGGTTGACCATTCTTATACCATTGGAACGCCACAAAATCGTAGCCCCCATTATACGCGCTGGTCAATACACAAATCACGTCATCCCAACGATATTCCAAAACCGAAGAAGGGAACTGAACAGTAATCGTCGTTTCCGACTCAAACAGCGGTATCTGGTGGTAATAACCCGTGAGCTTGGCCTTATACACACCCGCACGCAGTTCTTCGTATGCAATCACCACACTGCCGTCTTCAGCAATGGGGACAATGGTGTCATGCAAACCCGTAGGCAGCGAATCCAACTCAAAATGCACTGCCAGCGAATCCAACCTGCCAGTATGATCCAATTGCAATGCTATCACTCCGTCATCGGCACAGATAGAAGAAACGACCAACTCTTCCACTTCCACCTCTTCCACCTGCGTGTGTAGCGTGAGTTGCACCACACTGTCGCAGCCAACCGCACTGGTGAGTGTGCATTCATATACACCCGCATCCAGCAGCGTATCGCCACAGAAGAACAAGGTATCGCCCAATAATATGGTATCTTCCACAGCCACATGCCGAGTAGGTATTATTGTTAGATGGTGAATATGGGTAAAGTCAGTATCTGGATTGTAATGTTCTAAAACAGTATCCACGTACATGACATCTTCTGCTACTTCACATTCAAAGGTTAATCCCTCTCCATAAAACCAGTAGGTTTCGTGACAACAAATCGTATCATAGGTTGTCCCTACACTATCGCCCATGGCATGGCTGGCAGGAGGCATCGCGCAGACAAGAGAACAAGCTGCAATAGCCATCAAAAGAACGAATAATTTATTTTTCATGTTGTATAAGTGTGAGTAAACGTATTTAGTCTGCAAAGTTACAACAATTTTTCGACATATACAAAAAAATCGCACTCACCGTGCGATTTTTAGTATAATTACCCCTAAAAACAGCGAAGACAAGTTTACATCACCGCTACACCAGCAATGTACAAGGAAAGTCAGCGTGGTAACGGAGTGGTAACGAAGTGGTATGCGAAGAGATGAGAGAGGAGACAAAAAAATCGCACTCCGATAACGGAATGCGATTTTCTTATTTACTTAGCGTAAACTCAACGGATTACTCAGCAGCAGCCTCAGTTGCAGGAGCCTCTACTGGAGCCTCTACAGGAGCCTCAGCCTTAGGAGCAGCTTTCTTACCAGCACGACGGGTGGTCTTCTTAGCAGCAGCCTTAGGAGTCTTGAGCATGTTCTCGTTGTAGTCAACGAGCTCGATGATAGCCATCTCAGCAGCATCACCAAGACGGAAACCTGTGCGGAGGATACGGGTGTAACCACCTGGACGGTTAGCGATCTTCTCTGCTACGTTTTGGAAGAGCTCGGTAACAACAGTTTTTTGTTTGAGTTTAGCGAAGACGAGACGACGGTTAGCCGTAGTGTCCTCTTTAGCATGGGTGAGCAATGGCTCTACATACATACGGAGCGCTTTTGCTTTAGCCAAAGTGGTCGAAATGCGCTTGTGCGTAATGAGCGAGCAAGCCATGTTGGAAAGCATTGCATGACGGTGCGCTGCTTTACGACCAAGATGATTGAATTTCTTATTATGTCTCATTTTTGTTTTACTTTTTTAATTAATCATTAAGTTTGTATCTGCTAATATCCATACCAAAAGCCAGACCATTACGCTCAAGCAACTCGTCCAACTCGGTGAGAGATTTCTTACCGAAGTTGCGGAACTTAAGCAAGTCAGAACGATGGTACTTAACCAATTGACCCAATGTGTCCACCTCAGCTGCACGCAAGCAGTTGAGAGCACGTACAGAGAGATCCATATCTTGCAGACGTTGGTTGAGCAATTGACGCATGCGCAAGTGTTCCTCATCCAATGTGTTGTTGGCAGGTTTAGCTTGATCCTCAATAATGATGCGCTCCTCAGAGAAGAGCATGAAGTGATAAATCAAGAGCTTAGCTGCCTCTGTGAGTGCATTTTGTGGAGTAATAGAACCGTCTGTGAGAATCTCAAGGGTGAGTTTCTCATAGTCTGTACGTTGCTCTACACGATAAGGATCAATGCTATATTTCACATTGCGGATAGGTGTGTAGATGCTATCAATAGCCAAAACACCAATAGCGTCGTTAGCTTGACGATTCTCATCAGCTGACACGTAACCACGACCTTTGTTGATAGTGATTTCGATTTCGAAGTCAGCAGTCTCATCCATTTCCGCCAAAAGCAAATCTGGGTTGAGCACGTCGAATGACTGCAAGTAGCTATTGAGCTCACCAGCCAGCAATGCGCTGTTGCCCTTTACGTGCATGCGGATGGTTTCACCATCTACATCCACACCATCTTTGCGAATGAAACGAACCTGCTTGAGGTTGAGAATCAAGTTGGTAACATCGGTGATAACACCTGGGATAGTAGCAAATTCATGATCAATACCATTGATCTTAATCGAACAGATAGCAAAGCCCTCGAGTGAGCCAATCAGCACACGACGAATAGCATTACCTACTGTAATACCATAACCCGGCTCGAGCGGACGGAACTCAAAAACTCCGCGCTTGTTGCTCGAATCCAACATGATTACCTTGTCAGGTTTAATAAAATCTAATATTGCCATGAATTTAATTTTTATTTAGAGTACAACTCGACGATTAATTGCTCCTTGATATTCTCAGGAATCTCCTCACGTTGAGGCATGTTGATGAACTTACCAGCTTTGTCAGCCTCGTTCCACTCCAACCATGGGTATTTGCTGTGGTTGAATCCATCCAAAGAAGCAGTGATAACCTCCAATGATTTAGCTTTCTCGCGAACAGCCACTACTTGACCAGGTTTAACTTGGTAAGAAGGGATGTTAACTACCTTGCCATCCACAGTGATGTGACGGTGGCTAACGAGCTGACGAGCAGCAGCGCGAGTAGGAGCCATACCAAGACGATATACTACGTTGTCAAGACGAGACTCCAACAATTGGAGAAGAATCTCACCGGTAATACCTTTGATACGTGAAGCTTGAGCAAAAAGGAGACGGAATTGACGCTCGAGTACACCATAGGTGTATTTAGCTTTTTGCTTCTCAGCGAGCTGAGTACCGTACTCAGACATTTTTTTGCGGCGGTTAACGCCGTGTTGACCTGGAGCGTAGTTACGACGATCAAGCACTTTGTCAGGACCGAAGATAGCCTCTCCGAAACGACGTGCGATACGTGATTTTGGTCCAATATATCTTGCCATTTTCTTAAAATTTTAATTGTTAAAAAATTATACACGACGACGTTTAGGAGGACGGCAACCATTGTGAGGCATTGGAGTAACGTCAACGATCTCAGTTACTGCGATACCTGCATTAGCGCAAGCGCGGATAGCGCTCTCACGACCTTGTCCAGGACCTTTAACATACGCTTTTACTTTGCGCAAACCGAGGTCATAAGCGACTTTTGCGCAATCCTCAGCAGCAGTTTGAGCTGCATATGGAGTGTTCTTTTTAGAGCCACGGAAGCCCATTTTACCTGCAGATGACCAGGAGATTACTTGACCCTCGCCATTAGCAAGTGTAACAATAACATTGTTGAAAGAAGACATCACGTGAAGTTGACCAACACCGTCAATCTTTACGACGCGCTTCTTAGCTGCAACAGTTTTCTTTGCCATAATTGATAGATATTAACAGGTTGATTACTTAGTTGCTTTCTTCTTGTTAGCAACAGTTTTCTTTTTACCCTTGCGCGTACGGGCATTATTTTTGGTAGATTGACCACGTACTGGAAGACCAATACGGTGACGAACACCACGGTAGCAACCGATATCCATCAATCGTTTGATGTTGAGTTGTGTTTCTGAACGGAGGTCACCTTCTACTTTGTACTTAGCACCGATGATCTCACGGATTTTAGCTGCTTGGTCATCCGTCCAATCTTGTACCTTGATGCTTGGGTCAACGCCTGCCTCTGCCAAGATCTTCTTTGCGCTTGAACGACCTATTCCGTAGATGTAAGTCAAACCGACTTCTCCACATTTGTTTTGTGGCAAATCTACACCGACAATTCTTATAGCCATAATTATTTACTTTAAGGATATTGATTAAATGGTTTACCTCAAGGAAATGCTTATCCTTGACGCATTTTCATTTTGGGTTCTTTTTTGTTAATTACATACAAGCGACCTTTGCGGCGTACGAGTTTGCAATCCGCGTTGCGCTTCTTTACAGATGCTCTAACTTTCATTTTTAATAGAGTTTTAGAGTGTTAATTATAAGTGTTTCGTACCTATTATTTATAACGGAACGAAATACGTCCTTTGGTGAGGTCATATGGACTCATC
>JAFYWK010000081.1 GCA_017558065.1 Paludibacteraceae bacterium | reverse complement strand
TGACATCCATTGTCAGCGACACGCTGTCCTCTGACAGGTTGGTGAGGGAGAGTGTCATCTCTGGATACTCATAGTTCCATAGCGTATCTGCACCTATGCGATACCACTTGTAACCCGGCTCTTGTGTGTGACCGTTCACCCAATCAAACTCTATCGAGTGCGCTTTGGAAGAACCGTCATTGCGCCCCAACGCAAAAGCAGCAGGCGTCAAGAGCAGCAATAGCGCGATAATAATATTTGTTTTCTTCATACTCGTTTATAATTTCAGTTAGCGATCTACAGGCGCAGCGATCTATAAACTATTTCACCATCGCTTTCGCTTGATCCTTCTCGCCGCGCACGAGGTAGATACCTGTTGGCAGAGCAAACTGTGTATTGTCGGTGAGGTATTGTGAAACCACCAACTGACCTGCGGCGTTGTAGATGGACACATGTTGTGGCACTACAGGCACTACGCCCAATCCGCCTGCAACGGTGTAAACCAACATCTCACGCTCACCCGCGATGGTTGGAGTAGAGGTTGCACCATTCTCACTACCATCCACTGGCTCGTAGGTCACATCGCCTGTCATCATGTCTATAGAGGCAATACGGCGAGGCATTGGAGAAGAGGTTGGTTTATTCAGCAAAACAAATCCTTGCGTTGCATCTACTGGAGTCGGATCACCAGATGTATTTGGTATAAACAGCTGATCATTTAGGTAATATTCACCCATATCACTTACATCCATCGATGCGAATGTGCTGTTCGCACGAATCTCCGCTGTCCCTGGGGTAGCCGTCATAGGTGCTGTAATTGTATTGTGATAGTTCTTACCCTCAATCGTCTGTGGACCTTTACCCACAAAGAGGATATACTTGCCTGTCCAGTAGTCCCAATTGTTATTACCATTGCCATCACCTTTCTCACGGTAGCCGTTGTACATGTATGGGAAATTGAGAGAATAAATTTCTCCTTTCTTCATCACCACGCTATACTCTGTTTCGCCATGCGTTACTTTCTCCATTGTTTTAGGGAGATATTCCCAGTCTGTTACAAAGCGAGATTTATCTGCATCCCATCCCCAAGTGCCAGAAGAAGAACGTTGCAAGTAGTAGTTGGCATCGTAATTAGAACCAGTAAAGTGATTTAGTTTAATCTTACCTTTAGCTTTATTATTTTTAGCAAGCGTTACAGACCAATCGTAATAGATACCATCCAATTTATTAACAGAATTCAAATAACCAATATTATAACAAAGCGCATAGAAAAAGTCCAAATTCGTTGCAGCTTGTGTATTTATTGCGTCTTGCCAACTTGTAGATGTAGCCATTGCTGCTAATTCTTCCTCATTATATGTTTCCACAACATATACTTCAGAAATATCAAATGGAGGAGCAAACAAGAACCACTCATCCGCCTTGATACTCATCAACATATATTGTTCTTGTTGAATGGTGTAAGAATCCTGATTAGTAACCTCACTCATAGTACCACCTGTAAATTCTACTTCAGCAGATGGCAGACCATCATAGGCAGGAGTTTTATAATCGTCCACTATCCCCATGATGTATTCATCGACTCCACCATACAAAATATAGTTAGTTTGATAGATGGTATTATTCTCCTCCTTATCTTCCACTTCTACATTACCACCCAACGGAATCGTACCACCCGCAACTACTTCTGGAACACATAGTGCCCATGGAATATTCGCCACATCTTTTTGAAGTTCCTTATCTGTATATTGCACAGGGAGCATCAAGATAACACTATCAGGAGCTTGTGTACCTTGATAAGGATTCAAGCTGCTAATACCATAAGTACCTCCTTTTGCTGTGTAATAATCTCCTAATGTAGCAGGATAAGTAGCGGCATATTCATCTTGAACTTCCTTATCATTAGGGAAATTAATCACCGCTGTGTGATATGGTTCTAATAAACTTTCTACAGCTACAGTATCCAATACCAATCCATCACCGTATCTATTGAGCGGAGAAGCTCCCTTATCATTTGGTTCTGAACATCCGAATGGCTCGCAATAATAAGTACCACCATTGATCCTTGTAACAGAAGGACACTTTAATGCAAATTTATGATGATAGTACTGACCATAATTCTTTAGTTCAGTATTTGTTAGAGAATCAATATAAAAAGATCCGTCGTTAAAGTTTACCTCACCTCCCGACTGGTCGGTACCCAAACCGTACATAGTTGCCTCAATACCAGATACTTCTTTTACATACTTACGATACCCCACAGCAAAGGTACATAGATAGTTATTCGATCCTGTAGGACGCGAGTTCTTTAAATAATATCTTCCTCCATTAAAGTTGACTTTACCTTTATCATCATACAAGTCAACACATGGAGCACCAGAACTACCACGAATATCCAAATAGCCATTCGTGCGTACACTACCCGATGCATTATCAACCATTGATGCGGGCCATACATCATCAATTGACAACTCAGTATATCGGTTATCCTCTTCCGACAAGATTCCAATAGGAGAATTATATTGTCCCGCCGTCTGAGTCATAGACAATGAACCAAGTCCTACCGAAACCTTAACCGCACTACCTGTTGTACCAACCAAGCGATTGGAATCACGCATATGGATAGTTGGTTTATAAGGATTGCTACTATTGGAAGAAGTTCCTTTGAATGAAAATGCCGTAGATGTTCCCATACAGCGGAAAGTAAATTGGATTCCACTATATTCCACGGTATCAGGTTTACTGGTATTTCCATTATTACTCTTATAACGAGCATGAAGTTGCAAATCATCTATATATACATGCGTATTGACTCCTGCACCACCAGTAAAACAAATTACACCATTCTCACTTTTATTATTTCCTCCACCTGTAGATGCGTAGGGGCAATAACCTGTCATATATACCGATGTTGCACCCGAAATATCTGCAATAGGTTTGTTTGCTACGTTCATATTTGGAATGGTTTGTTGCAAATCGTACTGATTTCCATTCTTCACATACACATAGCAAGGTGTAATTGCATCAGAACCTTTTGTATTGCTCGCAGGGGTAATCTTATGTCCCTTTTGCCCAGAAACAGTCGTTGTCACTTCAGAACTCGTCATACCGAAGATGTACAAACGATCAAACAGAGGTGCACCTGTTGGTGAGAACGCTGCATCCAAATCAATCACACGCTTTTTACGATATGGAAAAACACCATAGGTAGTATTCCCCTCTACAAATATCTCAGTACCAGTATATAGTTCCACCGTACTGCTTGCAGTGATACTACCTTGCGCTGAAGGAGCAATAGTCACCTCATCTGACAAACGATTAGCAAAAGCATCTGGACCATATACAGCTGTTACGCGGAAGATATAGTCAGTACCTGTTGTCAAAACGATACCGCCTATATTATCCACAACAAACGAAGTCGCTATTACCTCATCGTCACCGATAATATTCAATTGCGTAAAATTCGCATCGACAGTTCTTTTACCTTCTATAATATAACTGGTAGCTCCTAATACGGATTGCCAAGAAAGCGTGATTTGTTGTCCCTGTCCTACGGTAGCAGTCACTACTGGCTTTGCCAAACGAATATTCGCAACAATATGAAGGAGAGCATATACCTCATCGTTGTTGTAGGAATACTTGATAGTTGGAGTATATTGACCTGGTGTAAGATTATGTTTTACCGTTGCAGCCACCTCAGTGATTCCTGAAGTCCAAGTTGTATAGATGATAAAGTCACCCGCAGGAAGGTTAATTGGAGTGGTAGTGAGACCTGTCAATGTAGTCATAAAAGGCAAAGTCAGTGTCGTTTCTCCACTGGTAGCATAATCTATATCAAAGGTCAGAGTGTTCTCTTCTGCACCATCGAGGGTGATTACCTTACCCGCATCACCAGAAAGTACGATTGTTTGAGTATAGGTCACTTTGGTCCCTTTGGCATCCGTATATGTACAAGTAGCCGTTAAGGTAGTGGTCAAATCGGCTTTGTTCATACCAGGCAATGCTTCGAACTTTACAACAGCATTTGGTTCATTAGCAGCAGATTGCAAAGTAAAACCTTTGGATGCCGCATCAGCAGGTAAAGACACAGACCACACACCATTGTTTGCAGCATAACACTCTTTAGTCACATTGAAAGTTTGCGTCAAAAATTGTCCTTCTGCTAATGGGTCATTAGGAGTATAGTTGTACTCTTCGTATGCATATTTGAAATATGGCATATAATCCTCCGTCGCAACCAACTGAGCAGTACAATTAGAACCGCCGTACTTAGAGGTAATTTTGATATTAGCCGTTGCACTCGTACCATGTACACCAGAAAGTTTATAAGTCACATTGTATGTGTATGATGACTTATCTATACCTGGAAAATCAGATGAATTCTTCACAAAGGTAGTTGCAGTCCAGCTACCCGTTATAGATTCCGTAAAGTGTTGTGTTGGCACAGTACCATCCTTCGCTGTTAAACCAGACTCGTTGGACTCCAATGTAAAAACAACATCTCTTGTTTCCGAACCCACATTAGGATCTGTATAAGGACCAAAAATATATTTCTTAATATTAGTTCCACCATCTTCACCTGCAGTCGTACCTGTCACCTTAGGCTGCAACCAAGTAGCAGTATAGGTAACATCTTTACCACCCGCACTTCCAATGGGCGTATAACTTCCTTTAAATTGAATGGAGGAAGTTTGGGCAGAAACCGCTAAATTTCCATCAGTGTACCACCCTTTCCATAGCCAAGCAGTAGAGGTGGTAGCCGCTTTCAAATAATAGGTATGCGTATCTGGATTTAGCATACCACTTGTTCGTCCGCTACCTGTTGTTTGGGTTGCTGTAGCAGCAAATCCGCTACTTTCAGTCTTACTCACTTGCGCCGTACCTGCTCCTGAAGAAGGGTTTGCTGTAGCCGTCACTGTAGATTTAGTATATGCCCAAACCTCACCAACACCAATGGTAGCAAGTAGGATTGCAACTAATCCTATTCGTTTTACGAAAAGATTACTAATTGACAATATTTTTTTCATAAGCTTTGTTGCGGCAGAGCCGCTATTTTTAAGTTGTTAATAATTCTGTTTTTGTGCGGCGGAGCCGCTGTTTTGGTTATTAGCCTACCCCCGACCCCTTCCTAAAAGAAGGGGAGTGATAGAAACTGATTATATGTTGTCGCCCGAGGGCGGGTAGTGTTCAGTTAATAGTTAATAATTAATTTTAAGATAGTATAATCAAGCTCACTATAAGAAATTTTTGCGTAAATACGTATTTTTTTTGCACATTATTTTGCCATATCAATTATTTTATATACCTTTGCAGCGAAATTAAAGTAGAAATACGCATAAAATCCGTACAACAAATACAAAACATACAATTATGAACATTCAACGTCCTCTGTACCTACAAAAACTTATCAACCGCAAACACAATGGTATGATTAAAATCATTACAGGTCTGCGACGCAGTGGCAAATCCCATCTGCTTTTTCAACTTTACAAAGACCATCTTCTGCAACAAGGTGTCCTGCTAAATCATATCATTGCCATCGATTTAGAAGATTATAACCAGTCTACACTGCATCAACCCAAAAATCTTCTAAAGCATATTGATTCACAAATCAACAGTCAAGATTGGTACTATATATTTATTGATGAAGTGCAACATCTAAAGCAATTTGAAGATGTACTCAACACGCTACTTAAGCGGGGAAACTTAGATGTATATGTTACTGGTAGTAACGCACGTTTTCTGAGTAAAGATGTTGTAACTACCTTCCGCGGAAGAGGCGATGAAATACATATTCATCCTTTTAGTTTTCAAGAGTTTGCAAGCGCAAAATCAAATACCCCATATCAAGAACTCCTACGAGAATACATGATTTACGGTGGTCTGCCACAACTATGTGCCTTTACCACTGAAGAACAGAAAGAATCCTATCTAAAAGCACTCTTTACTGAAACATACCTCAAGGATATTCGAGAACGCTACAACATACTTGACGATGGCGACATGGAAGAACTGATAGACATCATTGCTTCGTCCATAGGAAGTATGCAGAACCCACTGAAATTGCAAAACACATTCAAATCCGTTAAGCAAAGCAATATCACATCAGACACTATCAAACGGTATTTAGACCATTTGCAAGACGCCTTCTTAATTGAGAAATCACTGCGTTTTGACATCAAAGGCAAACGATACATTTCCACTCCACAGAAATATTATTTCGAGGATTTAGGGCTACGCAATGCTCGCCTAAATTTTCGCCAATTTGAGCCAACTCACTTACTGGAGAACATGCTATACAATGAACTTCGTACACGCGGATTCTCAGTAGATGTAGGTCAAGTAATCACACATCAAAAAGATGAAAAAGGAGTTAGTCAGCGTCAAACATTAGAAGTAGATTTTGTATGCAACCGAGGGAACAAACGTTGTTATATCCAATCAGCTTATTCAATGCCATCATACGATAAAATTCAACAAGAATTAAAATCGCTCATGCATATCCATGACAACTTCATCAAAGTCATCGTCACTGCTGACTTAACACCTACGCATTATATGGATAATGGTGTATTAGTCATCAATCTGCAAGATTTTCTCACTAAAGAAGATAGCCTCCCTTTATAGAGAAATTCATTACTTTTAGTACTTAATTATACTATTTCAAAGATCACTTGCGCGGCGGAGCCGCTGTTTTTAGGTTAAAGGTTAGAGGCGAGAGGTTAAAGGCAAGGAGCTTTTATCGCTTCGCTCTAAACTATTTTTATGTTGTCGCCCGAGGGCGGTATCAAAATAGAATAAAAATAGAAGCATCAAAAACGCATTACAGAGCACATGCTACATCTCTGATTTTCTGTTATATACGCTCTTTTTTAAAGGTATTCGGCGATATTTTTTTTGAGGCGTTTGGCGGAAAATCACTAAGGCGTTTGGCGAATTTTCGGCACATAATCTCATAAATGAAACTACATTTATTCTATTTCAATATTTCAAAGATCACTATGCGGCGGAGCCGCTAATCCGCACCTCATCGCCTTTAGCCTTTCGCCTTATAGCCTATAGCAGCAATGCTGCAGATTTTTTTATATCGTTCGCCGTACTCTCTGCTCAATCAGCGAGCAATTACGGGTTCATAACGGGTTCTTGACGGGTTCATGCTGTCACTTCACTATACCTTCCGTAGCACATCTATATCCTATTCTTTCTATTTTTTCATCACGTGACGGAAATGTCGTTTTTGACGTTTTTGTCGGTTTACCTTTATTCCGCACCGCCCGAGGATGTTGATTCGGGCGGAAGTTGTTTATGTTGTCTTCTATCTCCCAATCCCAGAATTTTGGATAATTTTTGTTTTTTATATCCTCCACGGACTAAATTGTCAGCACTTCGTGCCACCTCCACAAAAGTCCGTGGAAAACCACTGTTTCAATACGACAAATTTATAATCACTTCATCATCAACTACTTTTTTTATTTATCTCATCGCTTCCCTCAATATGAGGGAAGTGAGGGAGTGAGGGCTTTGAGTAAATTCTAATGAAGGTTTTCCCTCACTTCCCTCATTTCCCTCATGCTATAATTCTTGCCTCATCGCCTAAATTGTATTCTATTTGTTCGTTGCCAAAGGCATACAAAACAAACAAGTTCCTAATACTATGATTAAGAACTTGTAGAGTATAGTCGCGGTCAAAATTTCTCCTTGCCCTGCGGGCAGAAAAAATCGTTCGACCAAAGGGAGATAAGAAATCCAAACTATCTAAACCATGTGTCTTGTTTTTAGTTGGGATAGTTTAGATCTCTCGAGCGAAGCGAGTAGGAGGTTAGAAATATCCTCCGCGGTTCCGTGCCCATCCGTGCTCGTCTGTGGTTGATTCAATATCACATGAACATTACTCTTCTTCCGTCGCCAATGGCAACTCATCAGGTGGAGTGGTGAAATGCAACGCACGCTTGCTGGAAATAACCGTTCCACCCAACTCGTGCTCCAGTTGCTCACGAGCCACATGGGCGACATTTCCCCCTCGCTGCGCAATCTCTGCATTCTCACGGAAACCCTGCGGGTTCTCGCGCTGGCTCAATTCCGTAGCTGCCGCTTCCGCCAAGCCGTTGAGCATCAGCTCCACATTGGTCATATTGTCACGCAAGTTCTCCTTGCGCAGTCCCTTGTGGCGCTTATACTCGCGCGTCGTCATACCGCTCCACGCCTTGGAAATAATATCTGTCAGCGCTGCATAGTCGCGGTCCTCTTGCATACCGCCACGTTTCCATTCGTCGGTCAACGCCTTACGAACCTCTATCGTCTTGATACGCTGGTTAATCCATGCCTCGGAGTACCCCAATCGACGGTAGTCACGAATAGCCTGCTCAATGCTCTGCTCAGGGTCTTGCAACTGCTCCAATCGCTGGCGACCAACCTCAGCCAACCACAACTTGAATGGCTCAGCTTTCTTGCTCGGTATGGACTGGATAAGACGCAACAACTGCTCTGTGGTAGCCACATCGGTGAGACGCATCTTGCCGTCTGCTGCTGGAAGTTTCAAAGCGTTACAATTTGTAACGGTTTCATTTCCTTCTGCTAACAGACGCTTTTTTAATACCCTCCAATATGTTTGCGGATTAGCACTCTCTGTCAGCACTTGGATGACATCTACCACGGAGAAGAAGTATTGTTCTTTCTCCTCGTCCCACACGTAACGGATGTTTTGCCCTTCGAATAATTTGATTTCGCTTTGCTCCATAGGTTTATTGATTTATGCTGCAAAGGTACTAAAAATTATTGACTTATGCAAATATTTGAGCAAAAATCTACCACTAAAAATGGCATATCTCTATACTCTACAAAATACAATATTTCAAAGATCATTTTGGGCTCGCAGAGCGAGCGTTGTGGGCGGCGGAGCCGCTATTCAGTTGACAATTGACAGTTGACAGGCATTACTCTGTCAAGGGCTCAATCACCAAACGAGCATCGGAGTCGGTCAAGAAACGTACATACAACTTGCCGTCATTGACATATGCGCGCAAAGCGGACATATCCAATACCAACACCTGTGGCTCCACGCTCGTTGGATCAACTGCCTCTATCTTCTGGTACAACACCACATCCTCATGATAAATCGCTACAAAGAAGTCTTTATCCTTGGACACAAACACATGCAATGGTTTGTCACCATACCAACCCAATTGTACCTTTGCAGCAGACCACACATCATAGTCGGTGCGATATACATTGACTGCGCTATCCAAGTTGAGAACCAACTCATCGGTTGGGTTGAGCAAGAT
>JAFYWK010000080.1 GCA_017558065.1 Paludibacteraceae bacterium | reverse complement strand
AGTGTTGGATTGGGTTACGGAGAAATATGGCAAGACACGCGTGGCACATATCATCACCTACGGTGCTATGGCGGCTAAATCCGCTATCGCCGATGTCGGACGCGTACAGCGCGTTCCACTCGCTCGTGTCAATGAAATCAAAAGTTATATCCCCGAACGCGGCTTCCCCGATAATATCAAAGACGAGAAAGGCAAATCGCCCAAAGTCAATCTCAAGAACTGCTACAAGTATGTAGCCGAACTCAAAGACCTCGTCAATGGCGGCGAACCCGAGATTGCCTCCATGCTCAACTATGCACAGCAGCTGGAGAACACCGTGCGCCAAGTGGGTATCCACGCCTGCGGTGTCATCATCGGTGCGGATGACCTCACCAAATATGCGCCATTGAGTACCGTCGAAGATAAGGACAGTAAGCAACGCATTCTCGTGACTCAGTACGACGGACACGTAGTGGAGAACGTCGGTCTTATCAAGATGGACTTCCTCGGACTCAAGACCCTGACTATCATCAAAGAGTGCCTCAAGAATATCAAACTGCGCCACGGCATAGATGTGGACATTGACCATGTGCCGAAAGACGATGCAGAGACCTACAAACTCTTCCAAGAGGGACGCACCATCGGTGTCTTCCAGTTTGAGTCGGCAGGTATGCGCAAGTACATGAAGGAGCTCAAACCTACCGTCATGGGTGACCTCATCGCCATGAACGCACTCTATCGTCCAGGACCTATGGACTATATCCCGCAGTTCATCAAGCGCAAACATGGTCTGGAGCCCGTGACCTACGATATACCTATCATGGAGAAGTACCTCAAGGACACCTATGGTGTGACGGTATATCAAGAGCAGGTCATGCTTCTCTCGCGCTTGTTGGCCAACTTCACCCGCGGCGAGAGTGACCAACTGCGTAAAGCCATGGGTAAGAAGATCATGGCGATGCTGGCAGAACTCAAACCCAAGTTCATCAACGGTGGCAAGGCCAACGGACACGATGAAAAAGTGCTAGAGAAGATCTGGGCAGACTGGGAGAAGTTCGCCTCCTACGCCTTCAACAAGTCGCACGCGGCATGTTACTCATGGGTAGCATACCAAACAGCTTACCTCAAGGCCCACTACCCTGCCGAGTTTATGGCTGCCAACCTGACCGTAGCCAAGGACGACATCAAGGATGTAACGAAGTTCATGGACGAGTGCAAAGCCATGCGTATGTCCGTCCTCGCACCCGATGTCAATGAGTCGGGCTTGAACTTCACCGTCACCAAGAACGGCGACGTGCGCTTTGGTCTGGGCGGAGTGAAAGGTGTAGGCGAAGCGGCTGTAGAGGCCATCATCGAAGAACGCGAGAAGAACGGCAAATACAAGGACATCTTCGACTTCGTACAACGCGTCAACCTGCAAGCATGCAACAAAAAGACCATCGAGAGTCTGGCACTGGCTGGCGGCTTTGACTGCTTCGACAATATGTACCGCGAGCAACTCTTCGGCATCAACGCCAAAGGCGAGAATATGCTGGATGTCTTGGTTCGATTTGGCAACAAGTACCAGCAAGACCAAGCCGCCAACAGCATGTCCCTCTTCGGCGATCTGGGCGGAGGCGGCGGTATTGACATACAACTGCCCGAACTCCTCCCCGTGCCACGCTGGTCAGCAGTGGAGCGACTCAACAAAGAGAAGAACCTCATCGGTATCTTCCTCTCTGCCCACCCGCTGGATGAATGGGAATGGGAGGTGCGCGATGTATGCACCATCACAACCGCCGAACTCACACAGTTCGACGCTTGGCGCAAACCCGAAGCGCGTGCGGCTTTCACCCCTAATACCAACGATGAGGACACTGACTCCGATGAGGAGCAAGAGAAACTCGACCCTACTCAATGGATTACCCAGCACGAGAACCGTCCGCTCTTCTTTGGCGGTATCGTCGTAGAGGCAGAAGATGCGACCTCCCGCAAAGGTAACCCATACGGCAGATATACCATTGAGGACTACTCGGGTAGTTACCAGTTCACCCTCTTTGGCGAAGCATACAAGCAGTATGCCAGCCTGCTCAAACCCAATGTATATGTCTTCCTCACAGGTATCATTCAGCAGTATGGTGCCAATCAGCGTTGGTTCAAACCCAAAGCTATACCCGAAGCCGAATACGAACTATCGATACAGCAGGTGGATCTCATGAGCGATGCACACAAACATGCTAAGCAAATCACGATCCACCTCCCCATTGAGAATATCCAACCCTCACTCATTGATGAACTGACGGAGTGTTGCGAGCAACACAAAGGCGAAACAGCCCTCCATTTGCGCGTCTTCGACGACATCAAGCAGAATGTCATCACCCTCATTGCCCCACCCATTCGTATGAACAAAGACTTCTACCACTGGATTAAAATGCAGGAGATAGATGAGGTGTTTACACATACAGTACAATAACAATCCATCAAACATCAATTCACATAACAACCATACCATGAAAAAGAATCTTTTTATCTTGTGCATGATTACTTTCATAGCACAATCCTGCTGCGAAAAGCCCATTTTTATTGGCCACCGTGGCAGCCTTTTAGGCGTAGAAAATACCGAAGAAGCGTTTATCAATGGTGCCAAGCACTATGGTTACCAAGGTTTGGAATGTGATGTCAAAACCACCCTCGACAGTCAATGCGTTTGCTGGCATGATGACCATCTGCAACGCGCAGGCATTGAGGAAGTGCTCATACCCAACATCACACTGGACAGTCTCCTGTCGCTCACCCTTACTCAAACGCGCAAAGATGTCACCTATACGGCTACTATCTGCACCGTAGACCGTTATTTGGAGATTTGCAAGGAATATAATGTCTTCCCTGTCGTGGAACTCAAATGGGCAACAGGCATCAACAACAACGACATGTCCCTCTTCCCATCGCTCTATGCGCTCATTGAGAAGCACGGATTGGTAGAAGAGGCAGTCATCCTAACTTCCATGCAACAGTCCATAGAATACATACGCACCCACTACCCTCAACTCACCTGCCAATGGCTACGTCATAACGTACAAGAGGAGGATTATGCATGGTGCGAACAGTGGAACGTGACCCTGAGTGTACCCCACACCTCTGTGACGGAGCAAGTCATCGCACGCAGCCAACAGATGGGCAAAGCCGTTGCCACATGGACTGTGAATGAGATCGCAGACTATGAGCGTGTCATCCAACTCGGCTGCAAATACGTTACCACCGATTATCTGGAAATCCCATGAGCCCTATGAACCCCATAGGTCCTATAGGTAAATGAAAAAGACGAGGACGATCCTCGTCTTTTTCTATATATTACCGCTAACTATAGCGAATTGTCTTATAACCTGTCTTTTATATACCCTCACTCGGGATAACGATACACTCCAGACCTTTATAATGCGAATTTCTGTTGCTCCCCACCGAGGAGAGCAACAGAAAATACAGTTGTATCACACCCGATTTTGGCGTGGCTTCGCTTCGAACAAAATCGGGATGTTCTTATTGCAAATCCTTGACAAGACGTATGGAGAGACCGCAGTCGCGCGAGAAGTTGCTCTCCGTCATTACGTTCGAGCTGAAGTTGGGGTTGCTCGCGCTGGCGCTCTTGTACGAAGTGGCAGACCAATAGTTGCCCCTGTCCTGCACACGGCTTACATTCGTACCGTAACGCTCGCCCGCAGCGGGGAGAAAGACTGCACCTGCGGATTCTAGTTTTGACCACTCCGCAGCGGTAAAAGTTTGATAAGCAGCATAATAATCAACACCATTACTGCTGTGGAAACCTGACTTAAAAGTAATATCTGATGGACATACCCAATTATCTGGCAACAATATCAAACCATTTACGCCATTCACCTGAGCTACACCCTTAAGAGAACTTGCATTTGGACGATTAAATACTACATAATACCACTCAGTATCAGTCAATGTACGCCATGTATTAGGAGCATCATTACCTATCTTATTCGTACCCCAATCAACAAAAGAACCTAAATAATCATTCTCACAATCAGTAGATGTACTTACACCAAAATTGGTAGCACTTGTACTCCAACCGAATAAATCAACCTTATCTGCCAAAGCAGTACCTTTTTTTGAATCACCATAAGTAGATCCCACACTACCACCTGTTACATTATCAGTTCCTAACGCCTCATACTGAGCACCAGCAAAAGACCATGTGTCGGTAGATTGAGTATATTGCAAGTTACCTGGAGAGAAAGTCACTTGTTTGGTTTCACTAACAGAAAAAGCACCTATACCCACAGAAGGAGTCTCTTCACCACCAGGAACAGTGATATACACAGTATCATGGATATACACTGTATCATGAATCACTTTAACCAATGTACGAGGCAAAAGCAAATGCAAAGTGTCTATATCTTGCATCTCATCATAAGTCAAACTATCCATACTCTCCACAGGAGTACCATACAACAAACGACCGTTTGCCCATACCAATTGATTTACTTGAGCAACGCTCAACATACTCATGGCTACGAAAGCCACAAAAAAGAAAAGTTTTTTCATATCTATATTTTTATTGTTTAATTACCTGAAAAGCTTCATTTCCACACAACAACAAGTAGCTGCCTGCTGGGTATGAAGATACATTCAGTTGCACCTCACCATTTTCTGTTTGTGCCGTCTGCACCAAACTACCTGTAAGCGTATATAAACGCACCACATCTGCCTGCGCGTCCTTCACATGCAACAGGTCTTGCGTAGGGTTAGGATAAACCAATACTTTGGTTGCGTTGTTGCTTTGAAGATCCTCTACACCAGTAGGCGTAGATGGCTGCTCGTCGGAGAAACGCACATGCTGCACATTGGCGAGTAAATCGCTAAAAACGAGCGTTTTAGCAGCATCATACACATAGATAGAATCTCCTGAATAAACTATCTTACCGATATTGCCTAAGGCTGTAATGCACTCGCCACCCGACAAGGGCTTCACCACCAACGAGAGAGCTGCAAAAGCAGAAACACTCATCAGAGCCAAGGATAAAACAATGATTTTTTTCATATACTAATAATTTTTATAATATGCTTTCCATTTCTTGAGGTGGTCTTCCATCTCTACCATCTTTTCGCAGAGATAAGCGAACTATTTGAGCGACAAGTGCTTGTGAATAGTACGCAGTATGCCAAAACGCCTGCAAATCTATTGCTCAACTTCGTGCTGCAAAGGTACTACATTTTTTTGAATTGTACAAAAGATTTGAAAAAAAATCGTGCAAATTTTCCCTCGGTCATCGGTCGGTGGAATAAAGGAAAGTATAAGAGAAGTAAAAAGTGATAGGAATCTTAATCCCTTCTTTTCAGTCAAGTAGCTCGCTATGCTCATTCAAAGAAGCCGAAAAATCTACACAAAAATAACTTGACAACATTTGCAAAATCTAATGACCGATTTGCGTTAAAAACAGTAAAAAAGACTGCCTCTCGTTTAGAGAAACAGTCTTTTTCATTTATCTAACAGGGGCAATGCCCCGTTCTAACAGCGTAGCGGTCTAACTTCTAACAGCCCGTAGGGCGGTCTATTAGTAAGCATTCATTTGCTCTTTTACAGTAGCTGTGATCATGTCAGCAAACTCTTGCACGGTCATCTGACCTTTCTCCTCAGCACCTTGTTGGCGAACAGATACGAGTCCAAGTTCTGCCTCTTTCTCACCTACGATGAGCATGTATGGGATACGCTTCAACTCGTTGTCGCGAATCTTGCGGCCAAGTTTCTCGTTGCGGTCGTCCACGATGCAGCGTACATCTTGTGCCTCGAGCATCTCTTTTACCTTATGTGCATACTCGTTGCTCTTCTCAGAGATAGGCAATACAACTGCTTGGTCTGGAGTCAACCACAATGGGAACTTACCTGCGGTATGCTCAATGAGCACAGCCACAAAGCGCTCCATAGAGCCGAATGGCGCACGGTGAATCATCACAGGGCGGTGCTTTTGGTTGTCCTCGCCTACATACTCGAGCTCAAAGCGCTCTGGCAAGTTGTAGTCCACTTGGATAGTACCCAATTGCCAACGACGGCCAAGGGCATCTTTCACCATGAAGTCGAGTTTTGGGCCATAGAATGCAGCCTCACCTGTCTCTACGCGAGCAGGAAGACCCTTCTCTTGGCATGCCTCGATGATAGCTTGCTCAGCTTTCTCCCATACTTCGTTAGAACCTACGTACTTGGTAGTATTGTTAGGGTCACGAAGTGAGATCTGTGCCTCGAAGTTCTCGAATGCCAATGACTTGAAGATAATCTCAATGATCTCCATCACGCGGATAAACTCACTCTTCACTTGGTCTGGACGGCAGAAGATATGCGCATCATCTTGGGTAAATGAACGTACACGGGTCAAACCGTGCAACTCACCTGATTGCTCGTAGCGATATACGGTACCGAACTCAGCAATACGCAATGGCAGATCCTTGTATGAGTGAGGAGTATTCTTGAAGATTGTACAGTGGTGAGGGCAGTTCATTGGTTTTAGCAAATATACCTCGCCTTCCTCTGGAGTAGTGATTGGTTGGAAAGAATCCTTACCATAGTGATCCCAGTGACCAGAAGTGATGTACAAGTTCTTATTTCCGATATGTGGAGTGATCACTTGTTGATAGCCATAGCGTTTTTGAATCTTCTTGAGGAAATCCTCGAGGCGCAGACGGAGCGCAGTACCCTTTGGCAACCAGATAGGCAGACCCTTACCCACCATGTCAGAGAACATAAAGAGCTCCAACTCCTTACCAATCTTGCGGTGGTCGCGTTTCTTAGCCTCTTCGAGCAAGGTCAAGTACTCGTCCAACATTGCTTTCTTAGGGAAAGTGATACCGTAGATACGGGTCATCATTGGGCGAGAGTCGTCGCCACGCCAGTATGCAGCTGCGCAACTAAGCACCTTGATAGCTTTGATGGCCTCGGTAGATACCAAGTGAGGACCCTTACAGAGGTCGGTGAACGCACCTTGTGTATAGGTAGAGATATGTCCATCTTCCAGTTCGCTGATAAGCTCGCACTTGTATGTCTGTCCTTTTGCGCCAAACTCTGCCAATGCGTCTGCCTTAGCGATAGATTTCTTTACCAATGGCTCTTTCTTAGCGCGAAGTTCTGCCATCTTTTGCTCGATAGCAGCAAAGTCGCTATCCTTGATGGTTTGTCCCTCAGCAGGATATACATCGTAGTAGAATCCATTCTCAATAGCAGGACCGATACCGAATTGGATGCCAGGATACAACTCCTGCAATGCCTCTGCCATCAAGTGACTTGATGTGTGCCAAAAAGCGTGCTTCGCCTCTTTGTCCTCCCACTTGTGGAGTTTGATGTCGCAATCTTCGGTGATTGGGGCATTGAGTTCTACTATTTGCCACTCCTCTTGATTAGGAGTTTTCACACTGGCTACAAGGATGTCTTGTGCCAAACGGCTGCTGATGCTTGCAGCTACTTCGTAAGCGGTGATACCGCTCTCGTACTCGCGGACGCCTCCGTCCGGAAAAGTAATTTTAATCATGTTTTTCTTTTTAATAAACCTACAAATGTTTACGGCTCAGGGCGCACAAATGCCCATTCGCCAATAGTATCCTATCTATATTATATTGCTTCCTAACTCATCTCCAACATGCGTTGAATCGGACGGATAGCATCATGAGCAATTGTTTCTTCTACCGCAATCTCATTGCTTTCGTTGAGCAAGCAATCGCGAAGATTTTCCAGTGTGCACATGCGCATATATTCGCATTCGTTACACCCGCCACCTTCCGCAGGAACTGCAATAAACTCTACTTCAGGGCATGACTTCTGCATCTCGTGGAGGATACCGCTCTCTGTGGCAACAATATACTGGAGATGGGACGCTTCGCTATTGGATATAGGACGCTCCAACGAGCTATTGGATTGCTTGGCATAATCCAGCAATGCTTGGGTGGAGCCAATGACATCAGCATGCTGCAGAATGGATTGTTTACACTCTGGGTGTGCCAACACCTTAGCAGTAGGATATTGCTCCTTCAAAGCGAGCAATGCCTCCTCTGAGAAGCGAGCATGTACATGGCAACCGCCATTCCAAAGTTCCATACTGCGCCCCGTCATGCGATTGATATACCCACCGAGATTCTGGTCTGGACCAAAGAGTATGGGCCTATCTTCTGGCAATTGCTTCACAATCTTCAGGGCATTGCTGCTGGTCACCACCACATCCGTGAGTGCCTTGACGGCTGCGCTGGTATTGACATACGACACCACCATGTGATTGGGGTGCGCAACTTTCCATGCCGCCAAGTCTGCTGCTTTGCAGCTGTCTGCCAATGAGCAACCCGCTTCTGGAGCAGGAATCAGCACCTTCTTGTTGGGGCAAAGGATCTTGGCTGTCTCTGCCATGAAATGTACACCACACATCACAATGATGTCGGCATCGGTCTTGGCTGCCACTTGTGCCAGAGCCAGCGAGTCGCCTACGAAGTCTGCCACATCCTGAATCTCAGGGCGTTGGTAGTAGTGCGCCATGATGATGGCGTTCTTCTCTTGGCAAAGGGCGCGTATTTCTTCTACTATATTCATGTTAGAGTTGTGTAGCGGTTGTGTAGAGTTGTACTCCTAAGATATTGTAATACACGCCGTTGTACTCAATAAGGAGTTGACCATCTCGCAGCGTCTTATTGCCACCCTTGTTTTCTGGTTTAATCACGTTCTCTACCGCTGTTCCCGCACAAGAGGTGATATAGCGGGAGTAGGTGTAGGTCGTGGAGGTTCCTGTGCCACCGCCTATTGTTTCAATAGTAATACTGCTAAAGGCAGGACCTTCATTTTCAGTGCTTGTTGGACTGGAGAAGTGCAATGCACCTACTCCAGATGGAGTGGCACTTGGCTTCCATGTATAATCATTCAGATTATTATTATCTGCCTTCAATTCGCCTATTTTCTTACCAGCAACAGCGAACTCGATGGTGTTATACTGAGCACCGCCCCAAGTACGCATATTGATGGTTATACTCGTTATTTTGCTTGCATCCAATGAAGGAGATTCTGCATACGAATTCTTCACCATTTTCCAGTATTTGGATTGCTTATCCAACCCAGAAAGTGTCCAACCTTGTGTGTCGTTCAAATTCATAGCGATTGTGGCAGGAGTAGAAACTGTGGTTTCTTCCTCTTCTAATTGAGCGAATACAGCATGGAAAGTAGTATTTTGTGTAATGTCAGGAGCGTCATCAGCAGTAGAGAACAAATCAGTTGGAACATTATCTTGTGTACCATTGATTACCTCTTCGCTCCAGCCAACAAACTGATTACTAATCTCATCGCAGGACTTAGGCGCTGTAGGCAATACCGTCACTACTCCACCCTCGTTAACCGATACCGTAGGATTACCAGCAGTATATTCTTCGCCATTCACAAGCCAAGTGATGCTACACTTCGTGTCAGGATCAACAGGACCAGATCCCCCCTTGAGATAACCATTGCTCTCTCCAAGCACAAAACGGCTATCGTATGCTGTAATCAGGTCATCCAGTTCCAGCGTTTGACCCGCTTTCTCACCCCAGATAAACTCTGCCAAATAAGGATAGTCAATAAATGGGTTGCGGTTACCTTGCGTTTGCTGAATACCATTGTTGCGGTCTATCTCTTTTTGCGAAACAGGGTCTTGGCGGTGCCATTTCATCAGGAGTGCCACGCCATATTTGGTCAAACCAAAAGAACCCGTAGAATAGTTAGTGGTAAATGTCTTTGAACCTTCTCCAGTGTTAAACGCTTTCTCGCCAGCCCAGCGGAGCAATGCGCCCATGTATCCACGCGCGAAGTCACCTTTGTACTCATCGCGTGGCTCAAACACGGTACCCGAAGCAGAGATTGTCGCTCCTGTATTACCAGCAATGGTGTTACCACCTACGATGGTGATACTCTTGGCAGAACCTTTCTTGTTACCGTGCTTATTGTAATCTGTGCTTGCTACCTCACCAAACGCATAGTTACTGCGCGTGCCATTCACTTTGCCATCGGTAGGCACGAGGTGGAAGATATCGCAACCAGGACCGCTGGTTGTTCCGCCATACCATGATTTTGGGATAGAGTGCTCGCGGTTATAGCAATCACATTCGGTGCTATAGCTACCGCAGTGGTTGGAGTTGATGCTCTTCCATGTACAATCGCTGTACATATCCCACACATAGCCATTCTCGTGCAGGTCGGTATATTTATACGCATTCCAGAGGCCATCATAGCCCAACGATGAATAGCCAATCTTAGTCACTTTTTGCACCGCATCAAAGAGCGTTTTGCCTGATTTACCATCAATGCTCACATAATACGCAGGCAACGAAGCCGCAGGCGTAACGGTTTTCGCAGTCATCGCCAGCGCGATCACACTGCTAAACAGAAAGAGTAAAGTTCGTTTCATATCTTAATTATAGTCTGATTACTATGGATTTTTCAAATTAGCCTGCAAAGTTACTATTTTTTTTGCAATTACACAAATTTTTCTTCGAAAAACAATACAAAAAAGTGCCCTTACATACCAACATGCAGGGCACTTTCCATTTTATTATCCATTTACTATTCTTTTATCTACCTAAATATCGCTCTATAGTCGCTATCTCTTGGCGCAGCACGGCATCGTAGCTCAATTGCGCCTCCACCATGTTCAGGGAGTGTGCCACTGTGGCATGGTCACGATGTACATACTTGCCTATCTCCGCCAACGAACTCTCGGTGTATTTCTTGATGAGGAACATGATCAGGTTACGTGCTTTCACCGCTTCGCGCTGACGTGTACGTGCTGTAATCACATTCTCTGGTATATGCAAGCACTGACACACAGCCGCCGTAATGTCCGCTGGCAGATAGGTCTTTGGATGCAGTTGCACCAGTCGGCTAACCACTTTCTCTGTCAGCGCCATATCGATCGGACTATCCGTGAGGGTCGAGTATGCCAACAGACTTGCCAACACACCTTCCAGATCGCGCACATTATCCGACACGTTAGATGCCACATACTCTATGATACTCTCGCTCAACTTGATACCATCGCGCTTCACGTGATACTGCAAGATATCGCGACGCAAAGGATAGTCCGGACGCGTAATCTCTGCCGCCAATCCCCATTTGAAGCGAGACAACAGACGGTCCTGAATACCGCGCAACTCCATTGGACTGCGGTCGGAGGTCAGAATCAACTGCTTGTGACTCTGTTGCAGATAGTTGAATATCTGGAAGAACGTATCCTGCGTACCCTTCAAGTCTGAGAAGTATTGTATATCATCCACGATCAGCACATCCACCGACTGATAGAACATCAAGAAGTCGGGCACCTGATTGCGGTTCACCGCATCTTGGAACTGCAACTTAAACGTATTTGCTGCCACATACAGCACACGCGCATCAGGATTCAAGCGGCACACTTCGTTACCTATGGCATACGCCAAGTGCGTCTTACCTACTCCACTACCTCCAAACAAGAACAGCGGATTGAAGATTGTCTTACCTGGGTTCTTGGCAATCTCTATCGCAGCAGCACGAGCCAACTTGTTGGGCTCACCCTTGATAAAGTTGTCAAACGTGTATTGGCTGTTCAGCTGACTATCCCATGCGTTAGCTGCCTCTTGCACAGGTGTATAAACATCCTTACGCGGACGCGCCACCGCCTCGCGCAGTGGCTCGCTGGGCACATCAATACTACTACCCGCCACCATGATGCGATACTCCAGACGAATACGCGAACCAAACACTTTGCGCAGCACACGCGAGAGCAGATCCAGATAGTTCTCCTCGATATACTCCACGATGAACTGGCTCTTCACTTGCAACACCAACAAGTCGTTCTCATATTGCAATGCAGAGATGGGTGCAAACCATGTCTGGTATGCACTCTGCGAGAGATTATCGCGCAAAATCTGCTGGCATTCAGCCCACAATATGTTCAAATCTTGTTGCATGAAGTGATAAAATAGCGTTACAAAAAGGGGTAAAAAAAAGCGACTCCTTTTCGAAATCGAGTGCAAAGGTACTACATTTTTTTCACATGAACAAATGCCGCTTTATTTAGAAAAATTAATTTCTTTCTATCCAACAACATTTCAGTGACTTATGCGCACACTATTGATTTTCTTATGTTTACAAAAGTTATCAACACCTAACTGACTGAAACTCATAACTCAAACCCCACCATGTTCCACAAAATGTGTTTCACACAAAAATCCCTAACCATTTGTTTTTTATCTGGTTAGGGACTTTCTCTCATTTTATCTAAATTAGACTTTCGAAAAATTACTTATTTTTAGGTAATTTCTTTTGTATGAACGGACGCGCTTTTATCGACATCACAATGCTGTCCACATTGAGCACTGCATGATCCAGGTTTTGGATGGCTGTTGTTAGGTCGTCGTGTAGCGTTTTGTCGTTGAGCAGCATACCCAGTGTACCCTCTTTGGAGTGCAGGATCTCGTTCACCTTAGCTATGGTATTGTCCAGTTTGAGTATGGTCTGCTGAATATCCGCACCTTGCACATCTGCCACGATCTCTTGCAATCCTGTCATCGTATCGTCCACCTTGCTCACGATGGCTGGCAGTTGAGTGTGGGTGAGTTGGCGTATGTCCTTGCTGCTCACGGTCAGATCATTGGTGATACGCTCCACGTTCTGCAATGTAGCGTACAGACTACCCTCCTCCACCTCGTTGTTGAGCGACACGAGCAGGGTGTTGGCTTCGCCGAGAAGGCTATCCAGCTGCGCGAGCAGACCTGTCTGCAGGTTATCCATCAGCCCTGGCACAATATGAGTGGGCAAGGTGTCGCCCCCTTGATAAGGCATAGCGCGATTGGCGAGTGCAGGCAGTTGCAGCTCGATAGCACCGCCACCCAATAATCCGTCAGCCACCAATGCCATTTGCGTGCCGCGTGGCAGAGCGATATCCTTGTCAATGGACACCAGCACCGTAAACGCGGGCGTGCGCGTGAAATCATATTGTATGCTTTCCACCAGTCCCACCTTGTATCCTTTGATATATACAGGTGCCTGTTCGGTCAGTCCGTTTGCGCGCTCAAACTGCCCCACATATACATGCGTAGGCGAGAAGATATTGATACCTTTCAGAAAGTTAAATCCAAAATACAGAATGACCATGCACACGATGGCCAATGCTCCCACTTTTAATTCTCTTGAGTATTTCATTTTGTGTAATATTTTTCAAATGCATCATAGATGCCGTTTACTATTCCATTTTTTCCTTCTGCGCTCGCCAGCCATTTCTCTTCTTCGGCATTGCTCAGGAATCCCATCTCCACCAGCACGCTGGGGCAGGCAGATTTCAGCAGTACCCAGAACGCAGCTTGTCGCACGCCTCGATTAGCACGTTGCAATGTGCCCACAAACTGGTTTTGCACCAGTTCAGCGAAGACGAGACTATTATCCATATACTCGTTTTGCATCAACTCAAAGAGGATATAGCTCTCCACCGAGTTAGGGTCAAAACCTTGATAGACGGTCTGATCTTCTTCCAGCTTCATCACGGCATTCTCACGCATGGCCACGTCCAGGTTATCTTCCATGCGGTCTGTACCGAGTATAAACGTCTCCGCACCTTGCGCATTGCGGTTCTCCGCCGCGTTGGTATGAATACTAATGAAGAGGTCAGCGTGGTTCTTATTGGCTATGTCTGCTCGTTCTTGCAGGGGGAGAAAAACATCCGTATCTCGTGTGAGTACCACTTTCACGTCGGGATAGTTCGCGCGAATCTTGCTGGCCAGTTGTTTGGCAACGGATAGGTTCAAGTTTTTCTCTTGCACTTTCATCTTCAGCCCCACGGCCCCCGTATCATGTCCACCATGCCCTGCGTCTATCACCACGGTGAATGAGAAGAGAGGCATCACGAGCATCGCCAACAGCAGGCGCCTGCATATCATTGTCCATTTGTTTTGTTGCATAACTATTTTCATTTCCTTGTGTACAAAAATCGTGCAAAGTTACTACTTTTTTTTGACATATGCAAACGTTCGACACATTTTTTTATGTGATAGTGTGGAGTGTGTATCTATGTCCATTTCCCCGAATGCTATTCGGGCACCGCAAGAGGAATTTCCAAGCCTGTTTTGAGCAGGAGCCGTACCCCCCTTAGTATAATTTCCCCCTATACAGGGGAAATAATACATACTAAGAGGGTAAAAACACGGCTCCGCTCAACCGTCACATCACTCCACTCCTTAGTCTCTTTCACGTTTCGTTACCACATCGTTACCACCTCGTTACCACCCTGTAGGTGACTATATGACAATTCTAAACGTACACGAGCCATAGCGAGTGATCGTTCGTCCACCTCTGCACTCCTGCCCCCCGCACCATACGAGCATAAAAAAAACTTGCCCAGTTCACACAGAACTGAGCAAGTAATCAATAGATTATTCAATGGGGTAAAGAGTGGTTAATATGGTGGTTATTGGTAATTTTCTCACTCCTTACACTATCATTGCTCATACGGTGTTGTAGAATATACATTCCAATAGGTAGATGCAATACATCACGCTGACCACCAACAACAGTTTGTATCAACTGACCACTAATAGTGTAGATGGAAGTGGAAACTATCGTTTCACTTTCTGAGTTTTCCAAATTATTATTATCAACAACCTCGCCTATTATTAAAAAATAAATATGCCATTTCATCAATTTCCGCTATTTGGTATTCTTGTGCATGTATTATTCCACAAACCAACATAGCAGTAAAATATAAAATCTTCAGTTCATAATCTTGCAAATTAATTATTAATTACAATACCGTTGAACAAAATGACAATGATCTTCTATGGTGTTGGTTTCTATTAATTTGTTTAAAACCTCAACAACATCATCAATCACTATCATATCCTTCTTTACTCCCTTAAAGTGCATCGTAGATTTTTTGGTTAGTCTCACCAATTCATCCTCATGAATTACGTAGCGTTTCAAATATGGTTGAGTTGTGCAAACTTCAACATTATCCATATTCGTTGTTAACAAATCCTTCCAATCTACATTAACATAACATCCAAATGATACTAACTCGGTAAATGGATAACAAATATAGTATCCATCTTTCAAAGCAATGTACTTTGGAGTATTGATTAAATCCTCAAGCGTATAGACATCGCCTATTTTCCAGTTCAGTAAATGATTGGTGCCAAGATAACCGTCTTTCCCAAAAATAGGTTGTCCCTCCAAGTTTTTAGGATACAATGGAACCCAGCAAGTTTCTCCCCATGAATGCACATAGTCTGTTTTAAAAGATAATGGAGGGTAAAAACTTAAAACTGCTTTATCAATTAAAGTAGAATCTGTAAATTGGAAAAAAGCGATTTCGCCTCCTCCATGATGGTTCCCAACTAAATCAGGATGTTGACAGCTACATAAAAATACTGTAAGAGAGAGAATAAAACATAATCTTGTTTTCATCACTTTGCCAAATTTATTATTTCTTAACAAATACAATCTTTTCATAACCATCATAATTTTAATTTACTTTTATATCAATGATTCTATTGCCTGCTTCAATAAAATTAGACAAATCTGCTTGAAATACACTCCATACTGAATCTAACTTTTCAGGCATTTCACAAGAACAATAGCCATCATCAACATCATAAAAATCCCAAGCATTTTTAGTTTGATTCACTAATTGCAATACTTCTGTTGAATAGGTTTTCTCTAAAAATGTTTCTAATTGGTGTAAATCAACCTCTATCCACTCGGATATTGGCTTCTTATGACGTATCATATCTTTTGGAAAAAACCAACTATCATATTGGTATAAAGTTTCCCACTTTTGATTGAGAACGACCGCTTGATCTTTATTATAAGGGAAACCATAGTATCGCCAATCTATTAACAGCCATCCATTAGGCAGTTCCCAATAAGGGAAACGATGACTCTCTGGAAAATCAAATCCCCATTCATCTATATAATGATGATCCGAATGAGAGGTACACATGTTAAAGCGCATGACTTGCGCATATTCTCCATCAGAATACCTACTTTTAGATTCATAATGAGCTAAAATGTAATTTTTATCTGTAGAGTCCTTAAATTTAATCAACCGAATGCTACTAGACAAATCAGGAGGAGGGAGCGTAGGACAGCCTGTTGTTATAAATATCATTAACAAGCATAGTGATAATCTTATTAAACATGATATCTTTTTCATGGTCATTAAATTTAGATGTTAATAATCGGTTTTATTAAAAATCGCCACAAAGTTACAAATAATATATCATATTTACAAGCCAACCTTGCAAAATCTGCTGCAAAACATAAACATAAGCCAAGCGAAAGATATAAGTTCATACACAAGACATACCCCGTCACACAGAACTGGGCAAGGTATCAATAATTCAATGGGGTAAAGAGTGGTTAAATTAGTGTTCATAGATAATATTATAGTATGTTATTTCGTATTTGTAGAACAGAATGGAATTACCAGTCGTATCAGGATAGTAAAAATATTCACCAATAAGACTAGTACCACCTATTGGATTACCCATACAATCGTATGTACCATCTGGTAGACCACCAGACCAACAGCCCTTATGCTCATAGTATATTTGGTAACCATAGAACAACTCATCAAGCATTAATTCGCTATTATCCACCTCTGTTGATAGCGTTCCTATCACTTCGGCTATGATTAATCTATTGTCTTTATTGTCTTGGATAATACTCTTAAGCCATGCACAATTATTTGTCGGATCTATCTCATCGTTACAAATCCCCCATGCATCATAGTACAAAGGTATTCTTTCGCCTTGATTACCACAAGAACCTAGTACGAACAATGCGATAATAAGTAATTTCTTCATAATCATCATAATTTTGAAAATTTGATACAAAATTACAACAATCTAATGAAACAAACAACAAAAAATAGAAATTGATAATATTACTATGGCATGTATTTGTTGATTATCAAATGATTATGGATTGTATTTGATAATATTGCGAAAATGGTAAAATTACTCATTGTTAACTAACTTTTGTAAGAAAACTGCCAATTCTATAGATGTGATACCCAACTTTTTAGCAATACGATTTTTGCGAACGGGGAGTGCATCCTTGGTAATACATAGATAGTTGGCTAAATCTTCTGTAGCCATTTGTGGATAAACAAAACTTACCACACAGAAGACCTTTTCTCTATTCGTGAGATTTAAATCTTCCAGACGCATAAACCAGTTAAGCAAATAAGGTTGAATATCTTTTTTTAATTCAGTATATTCATTCCATCGGTTAAGTGGTTTCGGGTATTTTCTACGAATTTTATCTAAATGCTTTTCGTAGGAATGTAGTTTATTATGCTCTTGCAACTTATCGTGTTGTTCCTGCACTTGCGCAGACAAATTAACTATTTGATTATCCGACACTTGCTTTTGAGTGATGGCATACTTGCGATAAGCAAAAACACCAAGTATTAGAACGATACACAAAACCACAAAATAGAGCAATACAATCCTTATCCAACGTAGAGGGTGTGGATTTTGCAAATACTCCATCAATTTAGGAATTGCTCCTGCATATACACTTATTGCTTGATTCAGTAATCTATTAGCATCTTCGCGAGCATGAGCATATAGACTTAAAAGTGGTGTGTCATTCTTCGTTTTTGCATCTTGCATCAAACAATAGTATGCGTTGGATAAATAATTGGGATTTGTAGAATGCTCTACAATTAATTTGGCATATGGAATAGCACTCTTTATGTCTTTTGCTCTAAAAAAATACGCTTGCATGATTTTCATATAACTGAAGCACTTTTCTCCCTCACTTTGCCAATAAATCAATCCTCGTTTAAAATAGACTAATGCCGAATCATACAGCTGCTGTTCATAGAAATAAAGCCCCAGTGTTTCGTAATAGCGTGCTTGGTATGCGCTATCCAATTGATATGATTTTGCAATTTGTAAAAGACTATCCGCTATGAAATAATTATGTAACCTGATGCAGCACTCAGAACGATTTAACAAAATTTGCGCATAATACCAATGATTATCACTTGCTTTAAGATGTTCACTTGCTCGCTCATAAAAGATTAAGGCTAAACTATCGTGGTCGTTGTTTTGTGTACATATATAGCCCATACAGGAGTTCACCCGTCCGCGATAAATAGGGTCATCAATCTGTAAACGGTCGGCTTCAATATAGCAATCGGCTGCCTTAGGAATCTGATTGGATAGACTGAAGTTCCGCCCCATATAATAATATGCTTTGCCGAGGGTGTTACGTTGGAATAATCGACCAAATGGATTATCTAAACTGCGAATAGTTCTACCTAATGCAGCCGTATCATCGTATATCACATGCTCCGTTTGGTCCAAACTATCTGCTACTGCAATCACTTCCTTCGCCTCATGCCAACCACACGAACTTAGTCCACACATCGCACTACACACCAATCCCACCACACAGACCATTCTGCATGCTTTCTGCCGTATATGTTCAGCTATACTTTTCATTCCGCGATGCGTTTCTCTTTCCGCCGACAAAGGTACTACATTTTTCCGACATATGCAAACAAAACCACCACAACTCTATCCATTGCATTCGAAAGAGATCCAATTATGTTATTTGTTTAAGCTAATTTTTCGACAAATTCCAACTTTTATTTGCTCATGTCAAAAACATGTTGTATATTTGCACCCGAAATAAGAAACACCAACAATGAAAGCGAAACCATTTGTCAAATGGGTAGGCGGAGGAGCAATGCTCTTCTATAATATGGCATGAAAATTGCAGAAAAAATAACAAAAATCACTCATATATTTGTATAATTGACAAAAAAACGCTAACTTTGCAGCGAAAACAACTGAACTATTACAACTATGGCAAGACCAATTAAAGAAACACCAACACTTTTCGGCGAAGATGCTCGTCGTTTTGAGTATGCTGTGGAGCATCCAAAACCAGTTTCTTCAGAGAAAGTAAAGCGCGCGATGGATACTTATCGTGCAATTATGGCTAAATTCCCAACTGTATTATGATGCAGTTAGCCGACTTCGAGTTTGTCCAGCTCACACAAGACACGGACATCCTTCCTTTTCTGTCTGAAGATGAGGATTTGAATAATTTTTTGATAGAAGACGCAAAGAATTATTCCGCTGATTTAATGGCAGTCACATATCTTTTTATTGATAAAGAAAAGCAGCAAACCGTTGCTTATTTCAGTTTGCTTAATGATAAAGTAGCATACGACCCCCGCTATAAAACGATTTGGGGACGAATCAATCGTCGTATACACAACAGTAAACGTCGTCGCAGTTACCCTTCTGCAAAGATTGGTCGTTTGGCAGTATCCAAAGAATATGCTTGCAATGGTTTGGGCTCTCAAATTCTCTATCTGATAAAATCTTATTTGGTCAATAACCCTAAATTGGGTTGTCGCTTTATTACGGTAGATGCTTATGCTAAAGCAACAGATTTCTATCGTAAGAACGATTTTGAGTATTTTACTATGACCGATACATTAGACGCAACTCGATTGATGTATTTTGATTTGAAACCATTTAAGAAAGAATTAGAATCCGAGCAATGATTCAGCCACAAGCGGTAATAATTTTTCCGATTTCAAAAAAAAGCTGTAACTTTGCAGGCAGTTATTCATCTTACAATTAACACATACTATGGACTATCGTTTTTCTGGTCATAGTGGACTACAGCTTCCACTCGTTTCTTTAGGTTTATGGCATAACTTCGGCAGCGAAGACCCATTTGACGTGGCGCGCGACATGCTCCTTCATGCTTGGGACAAAGGCGTGACACACTTCGACATCGCCAACAACTATGGACCTGCACCTGGTACCGCCGAAATCACCTTCGGCAAAGTGCTTCGAGACGATTTAGCAGCCCATCGCGATGAAATGATCATCTCATCCAAAGCAGGATACTGGATGTGGGACGGACCTTACGGCAATGGCGGCTCACGCAAATATCTCATTTCATCATGCGACCAGAGTTTGCGCCGCACAGGATTGGAATACTTCGATATCTTCTACTCGCACCGCTACGACCCCAACACCCCCATAGAAGAGACCATGCAAGCGCTGGTGGACATCGTACGCGCAGGCAAAGCACTCTACGCAGGCATCAGCAATTATCCTGCGGACAAGCAACAAGAATGCTACAACTACCTACGCGAAGCACACGTACCCTGCGTGATAGGTCAGTACAAAGCTAACATCGCCTACAGAGAGACATTAGAGCAGAACCTGCCCGTAGCACAAGCCAACGGGTCGGGATTCATATGCTTCTCACCTCTGGCACAAGGTCTGCTGACCAATCGCTACCTCAACGGTATTCCTACGGGCAGTAGAGCGAGCAAGAATGTATTTCTTCGCCCCGAACAGGTAACCGCTGAAGCCATAGCCAACGCTCAACGCTTAGGCGCAATAGCCGCAGAACGCGGTCAGTCGTTGGCACAAATGGCAATAGCATGGTTGTTGGCTAAAAACGTAACCAGCGTCATCGTAGGCGCAAGCAGTGTGGCACAATTGGAAGACAATATCAATGCAATCCACAATATCACCTTCAGCGAAGATGAATTGCGTGCCATAGAGAGCATACAATGGGCATGAGGTTAAGAACATTATTTGACCGCTACGCCCTGATCATAGCCATGCTGATCGGAGCAGTGGGCTACCAGTGGTTTCGCCATCTGGATGAGTGTATGCCAACACTCATCTTCCTGATGCTCTTCTTCACATTCTGCAAGATCAACCCATTAGACCTGCGTCTGCGCGCATGGCACGCTATCGTGCTGGTATGCCAATTGGCACTCACCGCAGGTATCTACTACGGCTTACACTACGGTTTGCAACTCGTTGCTAATACATGGGGACTGACCCATACCGATATAGAGGTGATTTCGCAAGGCATCATGGTCTGTGTGATTATGCCTACCGCCACCGCAGCGCCTATCATCGCGGGTAAGTTGGGAGGTAGTATTCAGAATTTGACCACCTTCAGTCTGCTCAGCAATATCGTCACGGCACTGGTAGTGCCTGCGTTTTTCCCGATTGTGAACCCGTCGGCTCATATCGCCTTCCTGCCTGCGATGTGGCATATCCTGTGTCGCGTAGGTCCGATGCTACTGGGTCCCTTCATCGCAGCATGGATACTGCGCCTGGGCTACGAGGCCTATCACCGTCACAAAGGAGCACCACGCACCTTCACCCTATCCAAGACATGGGCTTCCATGCCCTTCTACCTATGGGTATTACTGCTGATAGTGCTGATAGCCAGAATCACCCATACACTGTTGGTGGAAGACTATACGGGTTACTCCATCATCACCTTGTGCGCGGGTGCGCTCGTCACCTGTCTCTTGCAGTTTGTATTGGGACGATGGATAGGTTATCACTACCCCGCTTCGAGTCACGGCGCCGACTACTGCGATGTGCTCATCAACCCCGCCGCAGCAGACTATAGCATCCAGCAGAAAAGCTGTATCACCGCAGGACAAGCCTTCGGACAAAAGAACACCGCCCTGGGCGTATGGCTGGCACAGATGTACCTACACCCACTATCCGCCATCGGACCAGCAGCGTATATCATCTGGCAAAACCTATTCAACTCGTGGCAACTGTGGCGCGAGGGGAAGGTTAGAGGTTAGAGGTTGCTCCAAGCGGCAGGCCAGGGGTTGTGGGTGATACCCGCCATGCGTAGCATCTGCTGGTGTGCCGTATCGCGCAGGCGATCGACCTCCGTCTTACGCGGTTGCGTGGTGTCAGGATAAAGCGGTTCGCCAATAGTGACCGTCAATAGTGGCAGTTCCTTAGGACCAAACAGGCGATAGATACCCTTGCGTTCGCGATACGTAATCACGCATGGCACAATAGGTTTGGCATACTTATAGCTCATAGTGAACGCCCCTTTCTGGAACGGACGCAACGGTTTATACATATCCCATCGGCATGCCTCTGGGAAGATATGAAACCACCAACCACGGCGATGGAACTCGTCAAACGCTTCGTTGAACTTCTTCATCGCACTCAGTCCCGTCTCTGGCTCGGGGATAGGTATGCCGCCCACAATCTGCAAGAACACACTATCCTTTGTGCGGAAATTAGGAGCGAACATCGGAATACGCGTGGTATGCTTCGCACCCACAGCCAACAACACACATGGACAATCCAAACGAAACATATGGTTGGCAATCGTAATCGCACCACTCTTCAGATGCTCCTTATGACGCTTTAGCACCTCGCGACCGCGGATGCGCAAGCCCATCTTGACATGCAGCAATAGATTCAGACATATGCGCAGAATAAAAAAATACGCAAACATGGTCTTCATGCGATACCACCAACTATCATCCACATAGGGATAATGTTCGTCAATCGCCAATGGCTTGATGTATTTAGGAAACAACGTGCGCGCAAATGGATTCTCCTGTGGATAATCCATAGCTGGCTGAGGGATATATTCGCCCTCTACCACTCGCAGTTCTTGGTATTGCTTGTTCATTTATTGTGCTTATTATTGCGTTTTTCTTGTCGCGCTATCTTGCGAGCAATATGCGTTTTCTCCAGTTCGTTAATCGCCTTATCCACAGCACCTTTAGCATCGATAGCCAGTTGCTTGAACTTCTGGTGGCGCTTCTCATCTTGCAAGAGCAGATTGACCTTGAACTGTCCATCGCGCCCCGTACCGTCGGCAATAGACGCCTGCTTAAACTGGTCAAAAGCATTACGGCGCAGACGGTGGGTAATAGGTTGTTTAAGGCGCAGACTATCGCGCTTGGCCTCATACTCAATGTTCATCTTCTTGAGTTCCGTATCCACCAACGCAGCAAACTTCTCGGCATCGGCTTGCGAGGTCATCTGATTAGCAAACTCAAAATAGAAATGGTAGGTGCTCTTCTCCACATCGGCAAAAGCAATGGAGAACTTGGTAGGCATCTGCAACGCCTCTTCCGCCTTCTGCACAGATGACATGAACTGATTCTCTTGCAGTTTCTCGCCCGTGATACTGACAATACCATTCACCTTTTGCACCATATGGATAGTAGGGGTGCCAAAATATTTAGGTCCCACCTCTACCAAGTCGCTCACATCATAGCGATACAAGCCCGCATAGGTGGTCACAATAGGCGAATAGCGTTTGCCTTGCTCCAACTCATAGAGCTGATAGAAACGTGGATTAGGATTATCCAGATCCTCCTCAGCGATAAACTCATAGTAGTGGAAATGTGGGAACAAAGTGGTGTTGATACCCTCGTCCATCACAAAACCAAATCGGCACTCCGATGAGAAATAGCCTATCTCTTGGTGGCAAATATCATCGGGGAATGAGCCATGGAACTTATCCAGATAGACCTTGGTATTGCCGCACTTCCATGTGGAGAGGGTCTGTAGGTTAGGCCAATAGTGGCGTGGAAGCGGTGTGTAGAACTCCTCCTTGAGACGGCGCAGCTCAGCAGCACGCTTAGGGTTAGGGCGGAGGTCACGCTCCAGCTCCTCACGAATATAATCAGGGATATCGAGTTCTCTATTGAGCGTACCATTCTCTATATCCTCAATATACTTATCGTAGTACTCGATGGCATTGTGCTGCATCTCAACAATCGTGCTGGGATTAGCTGTGACCAGCATAGTGACATCCTGCTCGATGCTCAGACGCATGATGGCATAATAGCGAGCATTGTAATCAGGTATATCATAGACGATAGAGGAGAAGGCATAGTGCTTCTTGATGAAGCCAGGCACGTCTTTTCGGGTCAAACCCGATACCGAACCGAAGACCGTACCATCCAGAGCGCGCCCCTCCTCCGCCTTGCCTACAATAATCACCACTTTGCCCGCAAAGACCATCTGTCGATGGCGAATGAAATTGTAGATCCATAGGCGGGTCATCTTGCCATAGATGCGCTTGAGATAGTGCTTGGTGATAGGAATCCACTTGGGCTCAGCCGTAGTACCGCTGGTAGTAGCATACATCACAGGGTGACCCGGGAAGAGGATATCAGCAGCTCCCTCTTTGGTGCGATTGACATAAGGACGAAGTTTCTCATAGTCCTGCTTGTGGACGTACTGCTGGTAACGCGCATAGAGTTCGGTATCCGTCTTGCAATCCAATATCTCAGCAAAATGATGTTCGCGTCCATAGACAGTATCCTTGGATAGCTCCAGCATGCGACGCAAAGTCTGCTCCTGCGCTTTGCGTGGGTCACGTGATGCACGATTGAGTTTGCGAAGCTCAATACGCCCCACAAGCCCCATAATCACATTGATTAAAAAAGGATATTTCAGCATAAAAAAATCGATTTTTAATATTTTCGCTGCAAAATTAAGAAAATTATTTGGAATATGCAAATAATCTATGCTATTATGACAAAAAAAAGAAACCAATCATTCGATTAGTTTCTTTTTTATCATCACTTTTCGCACACCTTATCCGTTTGCTTCTCTTCTTGCAGAAACACTTCTTCGCCTTTGCTGGTGAAGAACTTGGTTTCCAACATTCCCAGACTTTGGTTCTCTACGACATGCACTCCATACTTAATCGCCCATTGCATTTTCAGGTTAAGCAACCCTTTGGTAGCATAAGCATATACATAAGGATGCAGATGCAATCGCAGTCCCCTTCCATACTGTGCCCTCATAGCCATCACACGTTCCGATACTTGGTCCGTAAAGAATATGGACGCCTGTATCTTGCCTTTTCCCATACAAGTAGGACAGGTCTCCATCACATTCATTTCCACCGCTGGGCGCACGCGTTGGCGAGTGATTTGCATCAGTCCAAACTTGCTGAGTGGCAATATGTTGTGTTTGGCTCTATCATGGCTCATCAGCTGTTGCATGTGTTCGTACAACGCTTGCTGATTGGCCTTATCATCCATATCGATGAAATCTACAACAATAATTCCACCGATGTCTCTCAATCGAAGCTGGTGCACAATCTCATCTGCGGCAAGCATATTGAAGTGAAAGGCATTTTGCTCCTGATCGGCAAAAAGTTTCTTACTACCACTATTCACATCAATTGAGAATAATGCCTCGGTGCGGTCCATAATCAGATAGCCACCTTTCTTGAATCCCACCGTACGCCCCAAGCCCGTCTTCATCTGACGCGTGATGTCAAACTTATCAAAGAGGGGTTGTTCACCCGTGTAAAGTTTGAGCACTTTAGACGACTCGGGAGCAATCAAATCCAGATACTGCTTCACCTCATCGTAAACCGCCTTGTCGTTGACATGGATATTCTCAAAATCAGGCGAGAAAATATCACGAAGGATACCTATCGTCCGTCCGAGTTCTTGGCTGATGAGGTTGACTGGTTCGGTGTGTTGCAAGGTGCGCACACAATCCTCCCAGCGTTTGACCAGAATACGCAATTCGTTGTCCAACTCCGCCACTCGCTTGTCTTCAGCCACAGTACGCACTATGACTCCAAAACCGTGCGGCTTGATGGAATGTACCAATTGCTTCAATCGTCCACGCTCCGACTCACGAGCAATCTTGCTGCTGACCATCACCTTATCTATAAAAGGAATAAGGACGAAATTACGTCCCGTGATGGAAATCTCAGCAGAGAGTCGTGGTCCCTTGGAATTGATAGGCTCCTTAGTCACCTGCACCAGGAGGGTATCACCTACTTTCAAGTAATCGGCAATCTGCCCCTCTTTTGTACACTCAGGTTGGCGCTCTATCTTCTGTATATCCGGAATACGACGACGGTCAGAAATCAACTTGGTGACATACTTTTGTGTCGTAAGAAACCCCGATCCTAAATCAAGGTAGTGCAGAAAAGCTTCTTTCTCATGACCTACATCCACAAAAACGGCATTCAAAGCAGGCATCACTTTCTTGACACGGCCATAATATATATTGCCGACAGCGAAAGTATCCTTGCCTCGTTGCTCACGATTCACCTCCATGAGGCGACCATCTTCGGTGAGCGCAATAGCCACTTCTTGCGGAGTCACATCCACAAAGAGTTCGCTTTTCATATTCAATAAATTAAAAAAATGCTTTGTGGCCACCAGTTTGCGCCCAAACAGGATTCTACCACAAAGCCGTTAGTGTTTAACACATCGTCTTACCATTACTTATGTTTATGACGATTCTTGCGCAAACGTTTTTTACGTTTGTGTGTCGACATTTTATGTCTTTTGTGCTTTTTACCGTTTGGCATAATAATTATAATTTAATTGTTAATGATTATTTTCCTATCTATTGCAGATTATTTCAAGATCTCAACAAATGCATCAGAAGGCTTGAACGAAGGAATCTTGTGCTCAGGAACGATAATAGACTCCTTTTTGGTAATGTTACGAGCCACCTTTTGCTTGCGCACCTTAGTAGCAAAGCTACCAAAACCACGCAGATAAACTGCCTCACCGTCTGCCACGGTCTTCTTGATGTTCTCCATTGCTGACTCCACAACGTTCATAATCGTTGTTTTGTCATAACCTGTTTTAATCGCAATTGCGTTAACGAGTTCTGCTTTTGTCATAATAGTAATATATTATATAAATTTAACTTTTTCGACACTATTAGGTATCCCTATAAAATCACACAGAGCGAAATCGGGTGCAAAGGTACGATAATTTTTTGATTTATAAAAGAAAAATCGAAAAAAAAATCATTTTTTTGCATATTTCTCAAATTTTAACTAACTTTGCAGCGAATTTTGAATCAATCATTGATATATAATCAGTTATCTCGATGGTACGAACAGAACCATCGTGTATTGCCTTGGCGCGAGACACAAGACCCGTATTTGATATGGGTCTCAGAGGTCATTTTGCAACAAACACGTGTGAATCAAGGTCTTGAGTATTACCTCCGATTTATCAGTCGTTTTCCCGACATCTACACGTTGGCCGCAGCCAGCGAAGATGAAGTGCTACGCTATTGGCAAGGGCTGGGGTATTACTCTCGTGCCCGCAATATGCATCGCGCTGCTCAGCAGGCCGTAGCGCAAGGCGCCGAAGTATTCTGCCACTCGGAGCGACTCACGTCAGAAGCTATCTTCCAAGGTCTGCTATCCCTGCCTGGCGTAGGCGAATACACCGCAGGAGCCATCGCTTCTTTTGCATTCAACCTACCCTATCCCGCATTAGATGGCAACGTGTATCGCGTCTTGGCACGCCTATATGATTGCGAAATAGCGTTCGACACGACACAAGGCAAAAAGCATTTCCGCCAATTGGCATGGCAATTATTAGACCAAGATTATCCGCGCCTATTCAACTCTGCCATCATGGAGTTTGGGGCACTACATTGCACGCCCACTTCTCCAGATTGCACATCTTGCCCTATCCAATCGTGCTGTATGGCATATGCCCACCACACCGTGGAACTGCTACCTGTGCGCAAACCCCGCACTGCATTGCGTGAACGCTATCTGAACTATACCATCTATTGTACGCCCGACATGCGCACGCTACTGCATCAGCGCACAGGCAAAGATATTTGGCAACATCTATATGAGTTTCCGCTCGAAGAAAGCGATCAGCTACTCCCCATCGAAGCCCACCTGCCTAGTATTGACCTCACGCATATCCTCTCGCACCAGCGCATACACGCGCGATTCCATATAAAAAAAGTATCTGAGTTGCCTCAGATACCCGATACGATAACAATCGCCTTCTCGTCGCTCGACGATTATGCGCTATCACGCCTCACTCTCCGCGCTCTCGATAGCCTCGGAGAACTGCTCTGAGCGATTTTCTTTCGGAGAAATGGTGCGATATTTCTTCTGACGCTGCTGCCAACGCTCGCGAGCGTACTGCTGCATATCCGTCACCACATCCATCTCGTCGATGATCTCAAAACCAAAGATCGTTTCTATCACATCCTCGAAGGTCAACACACCTTGGAAGCACCCATACTCATCAATCACCACGCCAATCTGCGACTTCTCCTGCAACATCCTGTCGAAAATATCGCCCACACTGGAGTCTTCATTAAAATACAACAACGGACGCTTGATCTCCCCCAAGGTCTTCTCAAAATGGTCTTCCGTCAGTTCTTCCAACGCATCATCGCGCAGCACGTAGCCAGTGATAAACTCTTGCGACTCTGCATAGACAGGAATACGCGAGAAATGGTCATACGCATCACTGTCATAATACGCTCTAAGGGTCATATTCTCCTGGGCAGTAGCAGCCACCACACGAGGGGTCATCACCTCATAGGCCTTCACCTCATTCAGGCGCATGAGGTTGCGAATAATCTTGTTCTCGTCCTCCTCTATCACACCTTCCTCTTCTCCCACATTGGCCATAGCAATCACCTCTTCGCGGCTGACCACCGCCTCATCTGGCTCTGGGAAGAGTCGAGAGATGAGCTCTATCATCTTCACAATAGGCCACATCACGATAATCAAGATACGAATAGTGTGAGCCGCCAAACCCATCAATTTCTTCCAATAGGTGGTACCTATCGTCTTAGGAAAAATCTCAGAGAAAACCAATATCAAAATGGTCATAATGGCACTGCACACGCCAAACCACGCTTCGCCAAACAGGAGCGTGGCTTGCATACCTACACCACTGGCACCCACCGTGTTAGCAATCGTATTGAGCGAGAGAATAGCAGCCAACGGACGCTCCGTCTCTGTCTTGTACTTCTTCATCAGCGAGGCGGGTTTATAGCCCTCCTCTTCACGCAAATTGATATACGATAACGTGGTGGACATCAGCGTGGACTCCAGCAACGAACACACAAAAGATACGCCAAGCGCAATGGATAAATATAGCAACAAATAAGTAATCATACTCTACTAAAAATGAAATAATTTGCAAAGGTAGTGCTTTTTCTTGACATATGCAAATTTATACAAAAATATCCCCGAAAGTTTGCATATTTGATAAAAAAGTAGTATCTTTGCAGCCGAAATTGGGTTATTTTGTTGTTTTCCGAAATGGCAGTACCTTGTTTCAGTGTGTATTAGTACAATTTATTGGCGAAAAATTAGAAACAAAAAAGATATGGAACTTTCTGAACAAGAATTAGTACGCAGAGAAAGTCTGCAAAAAATGCGCGATTTGGGTATCAACCCTTATCCTGCTGATGAGTATGTAGTTACAGGGTATTCAACCGATATCAAGTCCACCTTTGTGGACGTTGAAGGCGATGAGGCAAAAGGCGAGTGGTACACTGGCAAGCCAGTGCGCATTGCGGGTCGATTGATGTCACGCCGTATCATGGGCAAGGCATCGTTCATTGAGATTCAAGACTCCAAAGGTCGTATCCAAGTATATGTAAGCCGCGATGACATCCAAGCTGCTGTGCCAGAGGGCGAGACCGCTACCACCGTAGAGCAACAGATGTACAACGTGGTATTCAAGAAGCTGCTTGATATAGGCGACTTCGTAGGTATCGAGGGCTTTGTTTTCCGCACCCAAATGGGCGAGATCAGCGTGCACGCACAGAAACTCACAGTGCTGGCTAAATCGCTCCGCCCACTGCCAATCGTGAAATACAAAGACGGTGTGGCATACGATGGCTTTAATGACCCAGAGCAACGCTACCGCCAACGTTACGTGGACCTCGTGGTGAACGAGGGCGTGAAGGACGTCTTCCTCAAGCGTGCGACCATCATCCGCACCATGCGTCAGGTGTTTGATGAGGCAGGTTACACCGAGGTAGAGACCCCAATGCTGCAAGCTATCGCAGGTGGTGCATCGGCTCGTCCGTTCATCACTCACCACAACGCTTTGGATGTGGATATGTACATGCGTATTGCTACCGAGCTCTACCTCAAGCGCCTCATCGTAGGTGGTTTTGAGGGTGTGTACGAGATTGGTCGTAACTTCCGCAACGAGGGTATGGACCGTACCCACAACCCAGAGTTCACCTGCATGGAGCTCTATGTACAATACAAGGATTACAACTGGATGATGTCCTTCACCGAGCAACTGCTGGAGAAGATCGCCATTGCCGTCAACGGCACCACCGAGGTGAAGATTGGCGATAATATCGTGAACTTCAAGGCACCATACCGCCGTTTGCCTATCTTGGAGGCTATCCAAGAGAAGACGGGCTATGACCTGAGCACAATGACCGAAGATGAGATTCGTGTAGTGGCTAAGAAATACGGCGTAGAGGATACCGAGAAAATGGGCAAAGGCAAACTCATCGACGAAATCTTCGGCGAGACATGCGAGGGAACCTTCATCCAGCCTACTTTCATCACCGACTACCCTGTGGAGATGTCGCCTCTGACGAAGATGCACCGCTCCAAACCAGATCTCACCGAGCGTTTCGAGCTGATGGTCAATGGCAAGGAGTTGGCAAACGCATACAGCGAGCTCAACGACCCAATCGACCAATACGAGCGTTTCGTAGAGCAAATGAAGCTCGCCGACAAGGGCGATGACGAGGCGATGATTATCGACCATGACTTTATGCGTGCGCTGGAGTACGGTATGCCTCCTACATCGGGTATTGGTATCGGTATTGACCGTCTGGCCATCTTCATGACAGGACAACCATCTATCCAAGATGTGCTCTTGTTCCCAACCATGAAGCCAGAGAAATAAAGCACGTGTGTTTTATTTCTCCGTTTAGAGGATGCTCGCAAAAGCGAGCTACAGTTTAAAGTTTAAAGGCAAGATTATATGAACATAGCAATTATAGGTTCAGGCAGTTGGGCGACAGCCCTTGCAAAAATCGTCATGCACAATGCAACGGATATCAATTGGCATATCCGTCGCCAAGAGGTGATTGACGAGTTTGTGGAGATTCGCCGCAACCCGAACCATCTGGAATGGGCATATTTTGATGTGTCTCGTATTCATTTCTCTGCGGACATCAACAGGGTGATTGACGAGTCGGATCTCATTGTGCTGGCAATCCCATCGCCATATCTCAAGCAGAGCCTCAATGACATCACCGTAGATATGTCGCAGAAAATGGTAATCTCCGCAGTCAAGGGTATGATTCCCGACGAGAATCTTCTCGTGACTGAATACATGCATCAGCACTTCAATATCCCAATGGATAACTTAGGTGTGATTGCAGGTCCTTGCCATGCCGAGGAGATTGCTTTAGAGCGATTGAGTTATCTGACCGTAGGGTGCAAAGATATTGTCAAAGCACGCGAATGGAGCAAACTGTTTGACACCCCTTATGTGCGCACTACACCCAGCAACGATGTAGAAGGTCTGGAGTACGCCAGCGTGATGAAAAATATCTACGCCATTGCAGCTGGGATATGCAAGAGTCTGCATTATGGCGACAACTTCTTAGCCGTCCTGCTGACCAATGCCATGCACGAGATGATACGCTTTGCCAAAGCCAAATCGGATATCCCACGCGATATTACCGACAGTGGTTATTTGGGCGATGTATTGGTGACCGCCTACTCCAATTTCTCGCGCAATCGTCAGTTCGGACAAATGATTGGCATGGGCTATAGCGTGAAAGCGGCACAAACCGAGATGGAGATGGTGGCTGAGGGCTACTACGGCACCAAAGCTATTTGGCTCGCCAACCAAGACACACAAGTGGATTTACCAATTGTGGAAGCAGTATATCAAATCCTATACAACAGAAGATCTGCTAAAGCAGTTATAAAAGAATTAACTAAAAAATTTCAATAAGATAGTATGAATAATATTCAATTTTCCTATGGTACAGCAGTTGCTGCTGAAGCAATCAATGCGTACAAACAACAAGTAGCTCTTGCTCAAGAGCAATTAGTCAATGGTACTGGTTTGGGTAATGATTTTTTGGGTTGGATGAATCTGCCTGCAGATATTCGTCCTCAGTTGGAGGATATTCAAGCTACAGCCGAGTTACTCCGTTGTGAGTGCGAGGTGATTGTATGCATTGGTATTGGCGGTTCATACCTCGGCGCTAAGGCTGTGATTGATGCTTTGACCAGCAGTTTTGCATGGCTCGAAGGCGAGAAACCAGCTATCGTATATGCTGGACAAAACATCGGAGAGGATTATCTATACGAATTGCAAACATTGCTCAAGAACAAGAAGTTCGGTATTATCAGCATCTCTAAGTCGGGTACTACCACCGAACCTGCATTGGCTTTCCGCCTCCTCAAGACCCAACTCGAGGAGCAACAAGGCAAAGAAGCGGCTAAGCAACTCATCGTTTGCATCACCGACGCTAAGAAAGGTGCGCTCCGCACATTGGCTACCCAAGAGGGCTACAAGACCTATGTGATTGAAGATAATATCGGCGGTCGTTTCTCTGTGCTCTCACCTGTGGGACTGTTGCCTATCGCATGCGCAGGATTGGATATCCAAGCACTGATTGATGGTGCCGAGTCTATGATGAACCAATGCGGCATCAACACGCCATTTGAGGAGAACCCAGCTGCCATCTATGCCGCAGCACGCAATAGTCTCTACCAAGAGCAAGGCAAGAAGATTGAAATGCTCGTGAATTTCCACCCAAAATTGCACAATATCAGCGAATGGTGGAAGCAACTCTATGGTGAGTCTGAGGGTAAGGATGGCAAGGGTATTTTCCCTGCCAGCGTGGACTTCACCACCGACCTCCACTCTATGGGACAATACATCCAAGATGGCGAACGCCACTTGTTTGAGACTGTTATTTCTGTGCTCGAACCTAACCACACCGTACCTTTCCCACACGACGATGCTAACCTCGACGGCTTGAACTTCCTCGCTGGCAAACGTGTGGACGAAGTGAATAAGATGGCAGAATTGGGCACCATGCTTGCGCACATCGATGGCGGCGTACCAAATATGAAGATCACCTTGCCTAAGCTCAACGAGTACTACATCGGTCAGTTGCTCTACTTCTTTGAGCGCGCATGTGGTATCTCTGGCTACCTCCTGGGTGTGAATCCATTCAACCAACCTGGTGTAGAGGCATACAAGAAGAACATGTTTGCTCTGCTCGACAAACCAGGTTACGAGGCAGAATCAGCAGCCATCAAAGCACGTTTATAAGGTGGGAGCAAGCAAATGGATATTTGGTGGCCTTGGGTTCGTCTTAGGCGGACCCATAGGCGCACTGATTGGTGTTTTCATTGCGTCCCTATTTGAGAATACGCAGATAGAGTCAGGGGAGTACACACAAGGTATTCCCCACTCTTCTCGTGCACGTGCCACACAAGGCGACATACGCGTATCTATCATAGTATTGCTCGCCTGCGTGATCAAAGCCGACGGACGCATACTCAAGGCCGAGATCAATAGCATCAAACCTTTCCTTGTACGTAATTTCGGTGAGGAAGGTGCCAAGCAAGCCCTGATATTGCTCAAGCAACTGCTCAGCCAAGACATCAACCCTGCCGAAGTGGCGCAGCAGATTAGCCAGCATGTCAATTATTCGGTACGTTTGGAGTTGATTCACCTGCTATTAGAAGTAGCCAAATCCGACGGCGAGGTAGCAGATTCAGAGTGCCAGACCATCGAACTGATTGCCACCCATATGGGTATTGCTAATGCCGATTATCAATCCCTACTCTCGCTCTATCGCAAGCATACAGACACCAACTGGGCATATACAGCATTAGGCATTGCCCCAACTGCTACCGATGATGAGGTGAAGAAAGCATACCGCCGTATGGCGATGAAGTATCACCCAGACAAGGTGGCTAACGCAGGCGAACAAATTCGCCAACAAGCCACTGATAAGTTCCGCTCTATCAACGATGCATACGAGCATATCAAGACCCTGCGAGGGATGAAATAGTAAATTGTAAATTGTCCAATCGTAAATTGCAATGACCACCACCCTACTCTTTGTTGGTAAAACGACCGATGCACATATTGACATCCTCTGTCAAGAGTATCTACGCCGTCTTACTCACTATCTACCAGCAAAGGTGCAAATCATTCCTGAGTTACGCAACACCAAAGCGCTCACGCCCGAGCAACAGAAGCAAGCCGAGGGCGAACTCATCTTGCGCGCTGTACCACAGAGTGCCGAACTCATCCTATTGGACGAACACGGGCGCGAGTATCGCTCCATGGACTTTGCCCAAGTGATGCAAAAAAAGATGTCCTCTGGGCGTGACATCTTTTTTGTGATTGGTGGTCCTTATGGATTCTCTCAGTCGGTTTACGAACGCGCGAATAGCAAGATCTCACTTAGCCAAATGACCTTTTCGCACCAGATGGTGCGCCTTTTTCTCATCGAGCAGATATACCGAGCTATGACTATCCTTCGTGGCGAGCCCTATCATCATGAATAAAAGCTGAATGATAACTATGGTTGCAATGCCAATCGCAACCCCAAATCGCTACTTCTGTATTCTGTCTTTCCTCCGATTCGGCATGTGACACGGCTATCTACCTCCTTATCATGCCAACTGCCTCCTCTATAAACACGATATGCTCCCTTTGATGCTCCCTGAGGATTCTGTTGCGCTTCAACAGGATATGTATCATACCAATCCATACACCACTCAGAGACATTGCCTGTCAAATCATAAATGCCTAAACGATTGGGTTGTTTAATAGCTACTGGTTGGGAAGAATCATTGCTATTATCTTTGTACCAAGCTATATCATCTATCATCTGCGAACCAGAATAACGATACGCACATTGTTGTTTTCCTCCACGTGCCACATATTCCCACTCTGCCTCTGTTAACAGACGAAAATCCTCGTTTGTTATGCGATTCAGTACTTTGATAAATTCCATACAGTCATTATAGCTGACATAATATATAGGATGTGTAGCGCCTACACCATGTAAAATTGCATCCGCTTTCTTCTTGCTCTTTTGTTCATCAATGGTTATTCCTAATACGGCATACCATAATGCCTGAGTCACTTCCGTTTCTCCCACATAGAAATCCGATAACGTCACTTCATGAATTGGCCCCTCATCTACAAAAGCGTCTTTATCTTGTTCTGTAGTGGCGCCCATTAAGAATGTGCCTCCATCTATCTTTATCATCTCAAAGGAGACACCTCCTATTGAAAAACATTTTTTTCTTTCTTCCTTTTTCGGTGTTGGCTTGATGATAGGTGCAGTTTCCTTTTTGGGCGGAGTGACCACTACGGGTAATGGAGCAACGGGTTCTACAGACTGGAGCTCCGAGATACTGTCTGTGGGATGCATATCATCTTGTGTGGTATCACAACACATGATGTTATCCGTAGTCGCAGGTATTGAATCTATGCACGCTGTTGCGTGTTCATTAGAAGGAAGATTATTGTCATCGAGTTTGAGTCCCAACCATAGGGCCAAAGCCAACAATGGTAACAGCAGCAATGTCCACCACCATTTGCTTGCTTTTCTTGGGTCACAATCACGAGAACTATTTTTACGCAGATTCACTCCCCCATCTACATGTACATCTTTGATTGCGCTCAACAAGACGGATAATTTTTCTCTATAATTGGGATATGAGTGTATTTGTTGAGGACGCGACAAATAGTAGTTGAGTTCTTCAGACATAGGTGTCTTATCAACGACATATGTCAGGATATGCTTTTTCTTGTTATAGGCATTATCTATCTCATTCAATATATGTCCCGAACCAATCACATTCTTTGTGTACAACAACATGAAGCAACGAGAAGCATTCAATCCCCTCATTATCGAAGCCGAATATGGTTCTCCTGGCAAAATAGAGCAAGTATCCAACCAACATGTTACATCATTTTGCGTCAAATACTCGTATATCTCCATCGCAAGATGGTCATCCTTGCTTGAATGACTAATAAAGACATCGTATTTCTTTTCTGGAGTGTTCTTCATTATACTTGCATCAGGAGCAATGATCGCTTATTTACTTAAAAACGCTATCTTTGCTGTAGAATTATCCATCTCTGGCATGGTCTTACCAGCAGGAGCATTGATATATGTAGGGTCACACACTACAAATTTCTTGTCATTATAGACCAGATAATCTCCTTGTACCTGATCATCTGCCACATTGACAGCTGTTGCCAAGTGACCTGGATAATAAATCAGCAATACATCCAAGTGCAGCAAATCACGCACTAATTGAGAGAACAGAATGCTTCTATCTTCGCAATCGCTGTATGGATAAAAGAGCGTTTCAGCCGCAAAGAAAGCACGATCGTGACCCCAAATTTCATTATCATATCCATATTCAAAAGCAGTTTGTACCCAGTTGAGCAATAGATTTACTGCTTGAATTTGCGTTTTTCCTTCAATCGCCTGCTTGAGTGCAGGATACAGGGTCTCGCGTATATTATGGTCTAACTTAGCATTGGCATAATTAGCCCAACGCGTCACAAAATTTTCATCCGAATAACCCGATGGATAATCACCATAGAAATCCACCAAGTTCGTATTCACTTGCACATTCGTTTCGATTCCCTTTTTAGACCTTAATGTTCTTACTTCCGATGGTTCGTAATCAAACTGTTGCTCTTGCTGAATATGTAACGACATCTTTTGCTCATTGTCATACATGGCAGCACATATATACATTGTCTTCACATTGGCTTTGTCCACCAGGAAGAACTTTTCATTATCAATATTGTAATACGTCATGTTGTACAAGTGCTGATGACTTGCAATCAACATATACACACGCTCTTCTGCATAAGCCAATCTGATTTTATATCCCGCCTGTGCCATCAAGAACGCGGTCATCACAACGGCCTCATTCGTATTGCCAAAGCGTCGGTGAGATATACTGCGTACCATTTGCATATATGCCCAGTCACACAATGCCAAATCCTTTTTGGTGCGCAAACAAGAAGCAATGGTCATATCAAACTTGGAATCAGTAAGGTATTCCCATGCTGAAGCCAAATCATTTTCGGTTGCTTTATTTATTTTCAATTCACATTCTTTTGGGAACGGAACAGATATCAATGTGCCATACAAACTAATTCCTACAATCTGTTTATCTTGCTCAATTGGAGCAATTGGGGCGATTGGAGTTGGGGCAGGAAGAGGAGTTTTATCAATAACAACCACATTCTCCTCTTTAATGATAATAGGTGTTGGCTCTGGTTCTGGAGCAGGCTCTGGCTCTGGTTCTGGAGCAGGCATTGGCTCTGGTTCTGGAGCAGGTGCTGGTTCTGGTTCGGGAGCAGGCATTGGCTCTGGTTCGGGAGCTGGTGCTGGTTCTGGCTCTGGAGCAGGCATTGGCTCTGGTTCTGGAGCAGGTGCTGGCATTGGCTCTGGTTCTGGAGCAGGCGCTGGCTCTGGTTCAGGAGCAGGTGTTGGCTCTGGTTCTGGAGCAGGCGCTGGTTCTGGTTCTGGGTCTGGTTCTGGAGCCGGTGCTGGCTTTGGTTCTGGAGCAGGTGCTGGCTCTGGTTCTGGAGCAGGTGCTGGCACTGGTTCTGGAGCAGGCATTGGCTCTGGTTCTGCAGCACCTGCTGGCTCTGGCGCACGTGCTGGCGCTGGTTCTGGAGCAGGAGCTGGCGCT
>JAFYWK010000079.1 GCA_017558065.1 Paludibacteraceae bacterium | reverse complement strand
CACCACAGCATCTACACCTTCTTTATATAATGCAGCCACGCGGTCCATGAAGTCAGGGGTGATACCCACACCTGCCGCACAACGCAGACGACCTTTCTTGTCTTTGCAAGCGTTAGGGAAGTCTTTGAGTTTGGTGATATCCTTGTAGGTCACGAGACCAACAAGTTTGCCGTTGTTATCCACGACTGGGAGTTTCTCCACTTTGTGTGCTTGGAGAGCAGCCATGATCACCGCATTGTCGGTAGAATTGATGGTGATGAGGTTCTCGCTAGTCATCACTTCGCCAATCTTGCGTGAGTAATCCGTCTCGAAGCGGAGGTCACGGTTGGTAACGATACCTACGAGGTTGTTCTCAGCATCTACGACAGGGATACCACCGATGTGGTTGTCGTGCATGAGTTGCTCTGCATCGCCAACAGTTTGCTCAGCGGTGATGGTGATAGGATCGGAGATGAGTCCGTTCTCAGCACGCTTCACGCGACGCACTTCTGCCGCTTGTGCAGCGATAGACATATTCTTGTGAATCACACCAATACCACCTTCTCGAGCGATAGCGATAGCCATCTTAGACTCGGTCACAGTGTCCATAGCCGCTGATACCACAGGGATATTGAGGCTGATGTTACGGGTGAATTGGCATTTGAGGTTCACTTCGCGAGGAAGCACCTCAGAATAGGCTGGGACGAGCAACACATCATCGAATGTAAGTCCCTCGTTTAAAATACGATCAGTCATATTTATTTACAATTTACTAATTTACAATTTATGATCACAATAGTAGCAGCGTAGTACGCCTTCTTTATCAGTGTATGCTTTCTTTTCCACTGGTTCGGTAGTCACGATACAGCGGTCGTTGGAGCAGAGTTGGTCGGTGAGGAAAGTATCCACCTTGTGCGATGGCTCTTTGTCATGCCATGAGAGTAGGGTGTAGATGAGTGCCATGCGCACATACTTACCATTTTCCACTTGGCGGAAATACGCAGCGCGTGGGTCTTTGTCCACATCCACGGTAATCTCGTTCACGCGTGGAAGAGGGTGAAGCACCACCATATTCTCTTTGGCAAGCGCCATTTTCTCGGTGTCGAGGATGAAGGCATCTTTGAGACGCTCGTATTCGGCAGGGTCGTCGAAGCGCTCTTGCTGTACGCGTGTCATGTATAAAACATCGAGAAGAGGCATTGCTTCTTCAATAGTAGCGTATTCGCTATAGTTATCGCCCAATTCGTGCTTCATATAGTCAGGCAGACGAAGCTCCTCTGGAGAAATGAGCACGAAGTGTACACCCTCGTAACGCTTCATGGCTTTGATGAGCGAGTGGACGGTACGGCCGTACTTGAGGTCGCCACAAAGACCAATGGTAAGGTGGTCAAAATGACCTAACTCACGACGGATAGTGAGCAGGTCGGTTAGCGTTTGTGTGGGGTGTGCATGACCGCCGTCACCTGCGTTGATGATAGGAATACGGCTATACTCGCTGGCTACACGAGGAGAACCCTCTTTGTAATGACGCATAGCGATGATGTCTGCAAAAGAGCTGACTACACGGATGGTGTCGGCTACTGTCTCTCCTTTGCTTACGCTACTGCTCTTGGCATCGGAGAAGCCAAGTACATTACCGCCCAACTCCATCATAGCAGCTGTGAAGCTGAGACGGGTGCGGGTGCTGGGTTCGTAGAAGAGTGTAGCGAGTTTCTTGCCATGGCAAGCCTCGGCATACATCTCCTTATTATTAATGATATCCAATGCGCGGTTGATGATCACATCCACCTCGGCAGTGGTTAAATCCACGGAATCAATTAGGTGTCTCATTGTTTTTACTTTGTAAAAAAAGTTTCAATGTTTCAAAGTTTAATGCGGCAGAGCCGCTTGTTTCAAAGTTTCAATATTGCAATAGCGTACAGCGCGTGAAACTCTGAAACTATTCTTCAGCGCAAGCGCTTATTTCATCCAACTCTCGTCGGAAGGGTTGTTGCGGAATTTGATGAGGCGCTCTTTGTCTTCTGGAGCGATGTATGCTTTGTCGGCAGCTACCTCTACGAGGGTGTCAAGGTCGCAAAGGCTAACATTCTTTACTTCGGCTGCAGCCAAACGCTCAAGACCTTTCTTCATGCCGTAGGTAAAGATGCTCACGATACCAAGTACCTCTGCACCTGCTTCGCGTAGGACATTCACTACCTCTATACAGCTGCCGCCGGTAGAGATAAGATCCTCTACGACAACCACTTTCTGACCTGGAAGAAGTTTACCTTCTATCTGGTTGCCACGGCCGTGGTCTTTCGCTCCGCTGCGTACATACCCCATAGGGAGGTCAAGGATAGTAGCGGTGATGGCTGCGTGAGCGATACCTGCGGTAGAAGTACCCATGAGGACTTCTGCCTGAGGATAATGTTCTTTTATCAATTGAGCGAGGCCGTTCTCTACATCGTTGCGCACTTGGGTGTCGCTGAGGGTGAGACGGTTGTCGCAATAGATAGGACTCTTGATACCACTAGCCCATGTGAATGGTTCGTTTGGACGAAGGAAGACGGCTTTGATCTTGAGCAAGTCTTCGGCGATTGTTTTTTTCATATTGTGTAGTATTGTTTAGCGTTGTTTAGAGTTGTGTAGAATTGTGTAGAGTTTTTAACCACAAAACTCTGCTACGCAGCGCTTATAAGCGGCTACTGGGTCTTCGGCAGCGGTAATTGGGCGGCCCACTACGATGAAGTCAGAGCCAATTTCGCGTGCTTTGGCTGGAGTAGTGATACGCACTTGGTCACCTACTACGCCATCTGCAAAGCGGATACCTGGGGTAACGGTATAGAAATCAGTACCGCATGCCTCTTTCACCATACCTGCTTCGAGTGGAGAGCAAACTACGCCATCAAGGCCAGCGGCTTGTGCGTTCTTCGCATAATGTACTACGACATCGCCGATATTGCCTTGGATGAGGAGGTCGTTGTGCATACGCTCTTCGCTAGTAGAAGTAAGTTGGGTGACAGCCAAAAGGATTGGACGAGTGCCGTCCTCGCGAGTGAGACCCTCAACAGCGGCTTTCATCATCTCAATAGTGCCTGCTGCGTGGAGGTTACACATATCTACATCGAGGCGAGAGAGCACGGACATGGCTTTCTTGACGGTATTAGGTATATCGTGGAGCTTGAGATCGAGGAAGATCTTGTGTCCACGGCGTTTGAGTTCGTGCACGATAGCAGGACCTTCTGCATAGTAGAGTTCCATACCAATCTTTACGTAGGGCTTTACATCGCCCATTTTGTCAAGGAAGCGATAGGTCTCTTCTGCTGAAGCGAAATCGCATGCAATGATCACATCTTTGTTATTCATGATTTACTATTCCAATTATATCTGTTAGTTTATCTATTTTCAGTTCGTCCATTAGGGCTGGTAGGCGGTCGATGATCTCTTTCGCTACCATTGGGTTGGTGAGGTTGGCTGCGCCAATCTCTACGGCTGTCGCGCCTGCCATCATCATCTCAATCACATCCTCTGCACTACTCACGCCGCCACAACCGATGATGGGGAGAGAAGTGGCACGTGCCACTTGGTTGACCATGCGGAGGGCGAGGGGGAAGATGCCTGAACCCGAATAACCACCATAACGGTTGGCTATCACAGGACGGCGACGACGGATATCTATGCGCATACCGAGCACGGTATTGATGAGGCAAAGGCCGTCTGCTCCCGCAGCTTCGCAAGCTTTGGCAATCGCCACGATGTCGGTCACATTAGGCGACAGCTTCATATATACGGGCTTGGTAGTCACGGCTTTAACGGCTGCTGTGACTTCGGCTGCTGCCTCTGGGCTAGTACCAAATGCCATACCGCCGTTGTGGACATTAGGGCAAGAGATATTCACCTCGAGGATGTCGATTGGCTCTTTGTCCAAGAGGGCGCAAGTCTCTACATAGTCTTGCACGGAGAAGCCGCTGACATTCGCCACGATGCAACCGTTGTAGTGGCTCTTGAGACGAGGGAGTTCGTGGGCAATCACATGTTCCACACCTGGGTTTTGAAGTCCCACAGCGTTGATCATACCATAGTTGCCGCACTCTGCAATACGAGGCAAAGGGTTGCCGTAGCGTGCCTCGCGGGTAGTGCCTTTGAAGGAGATGCCGCCCAGGCAGTTGATATCGTATAACTCAGCAAACTCGTCGCCAAAACCATAAGTACCCGATGCGGGGATGATAGGGTTGGCGAGGGTGATGCCAGAGAGGGATATTTGGAGTTTATCGTTCATGCTTTATTTTACAACAACTTAAACAACATTTTTTCAACAACATTCCGCTCGCCAACATCGCGAGCGTTAAGGGATTATAATTGTAATATTTCTGCAGGGAAGACGGGGCCTTCTTTGCAGACGCGTTTTGGTCCTCGGGTGGTTTGGATGGTGCAACCCATGCATGCGCCAAAGCCACAACCCATGCGTTCTTCCATACTCACTTCGCCATGGGGGCCAGCGGCTTGCAGGAGCGCTTTGATCATTGGCAATGGACCGCATGTGTAGTAGTAGGATTGTTGTCCATCTAATGCGTTGGTTACAAATCCTTTTACGCCATGGCTGCCGTCCACAGTGGTGACAGTCACATCGCAACCGAGCGCACGGAACTCTTCCTCGTAGAAGACTTCGTCTTTGGTATTGAAGCCAAGGATCACGCGTACCGCTTTGCCCATTTCGCGGAGTTGGCGAGCGAGCATGTACATAGGTGGAACACCTACGCCACCGCCGACAAGCAGCGGTGCATCGCCTGCCTTGCTGAGGTCATAGCCATTGCCGAGAACGGTGAGAACATCGAGTTGAGTGCCGATTGGCAAGTGGCTCATCGCTTCGGTGCCTACGCCTACTACCTTATATATAATGGTGAGCAGTTGTGTAGCGTTGTTTAGCGGTTGTGAAGCGTTGTTTAGCGGTTGTTCCACATTGCAGACGGAGATGGGGCGGCGAAGGAATTGACCTTGCACACGGATATTCACGAACTGCCCAGGGAGAATACCTGCGGTATCGCCACCAAGCTGCATGCGATAGACATTCTTGGCTATCTGTTCGTTGGATTGTATTTCAAATAATCTTTGCTTCATTCCTTGTTTATGTTATAGTCATCTATCGGCGAGGTCACGATGAGGTCTCGATGAGGTCTCGATGAGGTCTCGATGAGGTCTCGATGGAGATAGGTGGCAGGTGAGTGGCAAACTACTGGCAAATTACTGGTTGGTGTTGTTAGTATGGTTGGTGTTGTTATACACTGTTATTCCGTTAACAATGGTTTTGACGCACTTGCCATATACTTCCCACCCTTCGAACGGCATGGCTTGACCCATAGATAGGAAATTGGCAGGGTCGATCTTGTAGCACGCATCTAAGTCGAAGTAGGCAAATGAGCCCGTATTGTCCAAACCGATGATGCGTGCAGGGTTGGTGGACATGAGTTCGATAAGGCGCTCAAGGGTGATGATGCCCGTTTTCACGAAATGGGTGTACATGAGTGGGAAAGCTGTTTCTAGTCCCACGATACCGAAGGCACTTTTTTCCAATCCGCGGCTCTTCTCCTCCGCGCTATGAGGCGCGTGGTCAGTGGCGATACAGTCGATGGTACCATCTTTGATACCCTCAATGAGCGCGAGGCGGTCTTCCTCTGCACGGAGGGGTGGGTTCATCTTCCACTTGCCATCCTCTTGTAAGTCGTTGTCTGTGAGGAGAAGATAGTGAGGTGCTGTTTCGCAGGTGACAGGGAGACCTTTCGCTTTTGCTTCGCGAATAAGTGCTACGCTCTCTTTGGTGGAGATATGGCATATATGAAAACGACACCCTGTCTCTTCTACCAGACGGATGTCGCGTTCTATCTCTTGCCACTCGCTCTCAGACACGATGCCACGGTGTCCGTTCTTCTTGGCATACTCGCCAGCGTGAATATAGCCGCCATTGAGGAGTGCTTCTACTTCGCAGTGAGCCACCATGAGGCGATCTACGGCATGAATACGCTTCATGGCCTCGCGCATGAGTTCCTCGCTTTGCACGCCGCGGCCGTCATCCGAGAAACCTTTGACATATGGCGCCAATGCCTCGAAATCAACAAGTTCGCCTGCACCTTTTTGCCCCATCGTGATGGAGGCAAAAGGATAAACGCCGGTGTAGGTGTCGCGACGGATGATAGCTAATTGCTCTTGGAGGTGCTCTACGGTGTCGGGCACGGGATTGAGGTTGGGCATGGTGAAGACTGCGCTGTAGCCAGACGCAGCGGCAGCCATGCTGCCCGTTTGGATAGTCTCCTTATACGAAAAACCCGGCTCACGAAAGTGGACATGAAGGTCCACAAGAGCCGGAGTCTGTATTATGTTGCGATTAGTCGCCATCTTTTGTGCAAATTTTGAATTTGCGTGCAAAGTTACTACTTTTTTTGCAAATACGCAAGTGTTTTTTGCAATTTCTCGTAAGAAAAAATGAATTGCATATTGGACTTTGCAGAATAATCTGTTGTGATTTTGTCAAAAATACGGTAAAAATGCAAAAATATTTGGTTGTTTGCGAAAAAAGTAGTACTTTTGCGGTCGAAATTGAAAAATAATCTGATTAAAAACAATAATTGTCGTATTTTTATGTCGAATATCCGATTTGATGCATTAAAAACAGCATGGGCGCATCAGCCGCAAAAAATAGACAGTGTTCATCGTGCGAGTGTGATTTTTTCGCAGAATGTCTTCACGCGCGATAAAATGAAGGAGTATATAGCCAGCAATATCGTGGAGGAGTTGTTTGACTTGATGGATAATGAGAAGACCCTCAGTCGCGATATAGCCAATAGTGTGGCTATTGGTATGAAGAAGTGGGCGATGGAGCAGGGTGCTACGCATTATACGCACTGGTTTCAACCTTTGACAGGAGGTACGGCGGAGAAACATGACGCCTTTTTTGATTTTGGCGACAATGGTGCACCCATGGAGAAGTTCTCGGGTTCGGTGTTGTATCAGCAAGAACCAGATGCTTCGTCTTTCCCCAATGGCGGTATTCGCAATACGTTTGAGGCGCGTGGTTACTCGGCATGGGACCCTTCGTCGCCTGCGTTCGTGATAGGCGATCGGTTGTGTATCCCCACTATTTTTGTGGCATATACGGGCGAGGCATTGGACTACAAGACTCCTCTGTTGCGTTCCATTACGGCAGTAGGCAAAGCGGCAACGGCTGTGGCTAACTATTTTGATAAGAATGTCAAGCGCGTATATACGTATCTGGGTACGGAGCAGGAGTTCTTCTTGGTAGATGAAGCGCTGTATAATGCTCGTCCCGATTTGATGATGACCGGTCGCACACTCATGGGGCATTATGCCAGCAAGAGTCAGCAGCTGGATGACCATTATTTGGGTACTATTCCAGAGCGTGTGTTGGCCTTTATGACCGAACTAGAGCAAGAGGCGCTCAAGTTGGGTATTCCAATCAAGACGCGCCACAATGAAGTGGCACCTAATCAATTTGAGTTGGCACCAATTTATGAAGAAGCCAATTTGGGCAGCGATCACAACCAGTTGCTCATGTCACTCATGGAGCAGGTGGCGCACCATCATCAGTTTCGTGTGCTTTTCCACGAGAAGCCTTTTGGCGGCGTGAATGGTAGTGGCAAGCACTGCAACTGGTCGTTGGGCACGAATACGGGTGTGAATCTGGTGGCGCCGGGTAAGAATCCTTATCAGAACTTGCAGTTTGTGACATTCCTTGTGAATGTGCTGAAGGCGGTGCATCGTCACAACGGTGTGTTGAAGGCAACTATTGCTTCTGCAACGAACGCGCACCGTTTGGGCGGTCATGAGGCCCCACCTGCTATCATATCTGTTTTCTTGGGTGCGCAGATCAATGAGGCGTTGGATCAGATTGAGAATGCGGATGTGGATAAGGGCATTATTATCAATGCCAAGAAGGAGATGAAACTTGGGGTGGGGAATATCCCAGAGATTCTATTGGATAATACAGACCGCAATCGTACATCGCCTTTTGCCTTTACGGGTAATCGATTTGAGTTTCGTGCGGTGGGTTCGTCAGCCAACTGCGGTGCAGCTGTGTTGGCACTGAATGCAGCGGTGGCGGAGCAACTGAATGCTTTTCGCGAGGAGGTGGATGCGCTGATTGCCAAGGGTGAAGCCAAAGAACGTGCGCTGTTTACGGTCATTAAACGTTGCCTCAAGGAGTGCCGCGATATTCGTTTTGATGGTAATGGCTATAGCGAGGAGTGGCATCAAGAGGCACAAAAACGTGGTTTGGATACAGAAACCAGCGTGCCGCTGATGATTGACCAATATCTGAAGCAAGATAGCGTGCAGATGTTTGGTTCAACGGGTGTGCTCAATCATGCCGAGTTGCAGGCGCGTTGCGAGGTGAAGTGGGAGAACTATTCGCTGAAGTTGCAGATAGAGAGCCGCGTTTTTGGCGATTTGGTGATTAACCATGTGCTGCCAGCCGCTAAACGTTATCAAGCGCTATTGCTGGAGAAAGTGGCGCATATGAAGCAGGTGTTTGATGCAGACGAAGCGAAAGCGCTCAATGAACAGGACTGTCTGCTTATTCGTCGTATAGAGGGACATGCCAGTGCTATTATAGCAGGAGTGGACAAGATGACCTCGCTGCGTGTGACGGCTAATCATATTGAGAATCAGCGCGAAAGGGCGTTGGCTTTTCATGATACTATTGTTCCGATAATGGAGGATATACGCAAGCATGTGGACGAACTGGAGATGTGGATAGATGACCAATTGTGGACACTGCCTAAGTATCGCGAGTTGCTCTTTGTGCATTAACTCGCGTGGGCGTTAGGACGCAAGTGAAAAAAAATATGGCTGCTTTAGAGAGCAGCCATATTTTTTTCGTTCATCAGTTCTTTGCCTTCAAGCGTATAGGCATATTCTATGCGGTCGGCGTAGAACTCCTCCACTTTGCCACGTACAATCTTCATGGTGGAGTTCACCATGTGGTTTTGCTCGGTGAATGGCTCAGGCAATACGGCGATGGCTTTAGGCAACCATTGTTCGGGGAACATGCCCGCGAACTTACCATTGCGGTACTCATTGACCTCGTCTTGAATCTTTTGCAACATGGCTTTCTTGCCCTCTTCGGTGGCAGGATCTAATCCCAAGGATTTAGCATGCTCTTTCAAGGTGTCTTTGTTTGGCACGATGAGCACCATAGTGTATGGATCTTGGTTGTTGTGTAGAATGACTTGTTCGATATATTTGCTGCCATCGGTGAGACTGTCCTCAAAGCCCTCTGGGCTGTACTTCTCGCCATCGGCACTGATGAGCAGGGATTTGAAGCGTCCTACTACCCACAAGAATCCTGGGTGTTTGTCGGTCACATAACCCATGTCGCCCGTGTGCAGCCAGCCATCGATGATGGTTTTCTGGGTGGACTCTGGGTTCTTCCAATAGCCAGCCATCACATTCTCACCCTTGATGACAATCTCGCCTTTCTGTCCATGTGGCACTTCGTTGCCTTCATCGTCGCAGATCTTGAGGTCGAGTGGTGTGACGATACGTCCGCTGGAGCCAAAGATAGCGTGGCTCAAGGAGTTGGCACAGATGATAGGTGTGGCTTCGCTGAGTCCGTAGCCCTGGAACATAGGCATTCCTACGGCGCAGAAATAGCGTTGCAGTTCGATGTCGAGGAGTGCACCGCCGCCTACGAAGAAGCGCATGCGTCCGCCAAATCCCTCGCGAACGGCTTTGAAGATAATCTTGTCAAAGAGCTTGACCAGAGGCCAGCGCCATGCTTGAAGGCCGCCGCGATTCCAGTACTCTTTGTTGTATTGGATAGCATTGTTGAGGGCAAACTCGTAGAGGCGTTCTACTGTTTTGCCTTTCGCCTTGATGCTTGTCTCGATGCTCTTGCGGAAGTTACGTGCCAACGCGGGCACAGAGAGCATCAGCATAGGGCGCACCTCTTTGATAGCGATAGGGATGTTCTTGAGCGTAGCGATGGCTGTCTTGCCGATAGGCACGGTAGCGATACTGCCGCCGTAGGACATCATCGTGTAGAAACCTGCCACGTGTGCAAAGCAGTGGTCGAGTGGCAGAATGATAAGCATCACATCGCCTTTGTTGCAAGAGATGACACTGGCACCTTGCTCCACGTTGGCTGTGTAGTTGCGGTGGGTGAGCAGGATACCTTTGGGGTCAGCTGTGGTGCCTGAGGTGTAACTGATATTGGCATAGTCGTCGGGCTGAACCGATTCGTACAATGCGCGAAACTCTTCGCTATGCTCTTTGAGGTACTCTTCGCCCATGGCGATAACCTCGCTGATAGGCATCTCATTGGCTTCGTAGTGGTCTAAAGGATCAAGAACGATGATTTTTTCTACCTTAGGGCAGTCGGCAATGATGTTGCGAATCTTAGGCAACTGCTGCTCGCTCACGATGATATAGCGCGAGTCGGAGTGCTGAATGCGGAAGAGTAGGTCGGTACTCTCGGTGAGTTTGATACTCAGAGGCACGTTCACGCCACCTGCGTATAGGATTCCCAATTCGCTGGTAATCCATAGGTTGCGGCCTTGTGAGAGTAGGGATACTTTGTCGCCTTTCTTGAGTCCGAGTTGGTAGAGACCTGCACCAATACGGTATGCTTCTTCGCGTGTTTCGCGGAAAGAAGTTTCGGTCCATACGCCGTTTACCTTCTCGCGAAGGAAAGTGAGTTCGCTGAACTCGTGGGTGTATTTCTCTACAAAATCTATGATGGTAGTTCGTTTCATGATGACGTTTTTCTTGTCTTACTTATGGAGTTTTACAATCACAGTAGAAAGTGGCTCTACCGTGATGTCCGTTTGGCTGAGGTCGTATGTCTTGCCAGTGATAATATCTGTGCCAACTGCATTGTACTTGCTGAGGATCTCAGCATAGTTAGCCGTTGGTATGGTGCGATTATCGCTGCTGGCGTTCGCGAAGACGAAGACAGCCTCGGTGTCGTTGTAGCGGAAGAAAGCGTAGGTGTTGTCGCGGCTCATGAAGTGCATGGTGCGGCCTGTGTGAATCACCGGTTCGCTCTTGCGCCATTGGAAGAGGCGACTCTGATAGTCGAACATATCTTGCATCTCAGCAGTCACTTGCTCGCCGAGTGGCAAAGGCATACGCAGGGTGGAGTGACCCAATTTGCGGTCAGCAGACTTCATGGCGTACTCATCGCCGTAGAACACTTGTGGGATACCGCGCATCGTTGCCAACAGGGCGTATGCCAGTTTCACGCGGCGTGGGTCTTGATCCTTGACTACATCGGTGATGCGGTCCATGTCGTGGTTGCCGAGCATGATGAGAATATCGTTGACGTCTGCGTACATATAGTCCATTGTTAGCACGTCATATACACGTGTGAGACCACCGCCCCAACCTTGGTTCTCGCTCTCAAGGGCTTGACGGATAGCCTCCTCCAATGGGAAGTCCATGACAGAAGGCAGATGGCTGTCGAAGCCGTTGTGGTTCTTCACGCCTGATTGCCAGTAAGCAACGGCGGGAGTAGGACGTGTCCAACATTCGCCTACAATATTGAGGTGAGGATACTCGTCCATGATGGCTTTCACCCACTCGCTGCCAGGAATCATCTCAATGTATGGATAGGTGTCCACGCGCAAGCCGTCGAGGTTAGCGTATTCAATCCACCAGATAGCCCATTGCTTGAAGTATTGCAGCAGGTCTGGGTTCTCGAGGTTCATATCTGGCATTGGACGGTCGAACCAACCGCGGTTGGAGAGCAGACGATCGTACTCAGATGCATTGATGTCATAGTTAGCAGAGAACACATTGTGGGTGTTGGTGAAGTTGTCAAACTGGTTGATCCAGTCTTGGTATGGTAGGTCTTTCATCCACCAGTGGGTGCCGCCGCAGTGGTTAGGCACCATATCCATGATGAACTTAATGCCTTTCTCGTGGGCTTTCTCCACCATTTGGCAATAGAGTTCGTTGCTACCATAGCGAGGGTCGATATGATAATAGTCGGAGCATGCGTAGCCGTGGTATGACCATGCTGCTTCGTTGTCCTCGAGGAGTGGAGTAGGCCAGATAGCCGTTGCACCCAAAGCGGCGATATGGTCGAGCGAATTGATGATACCTTGAATATCGCCACCAAAACGACCGTGAACGTTCTCCTTGTTGGCTGGTTCAGCCATGTTAGGCAATGTGTTGTTGCTCTCATCGCCGTCCACAAAGCGGTCGGACATGATGAGGTAGATCATATCGCTGGAGTTGAATCCTTGGCGGTCGCGGCTGCCTTCGCGACGGGTGTGGATGGTGTAATCCACCTTAGAGGTATATTTGCCTTTCTTGAGGGTGATACGATAGGTACCTGCTTGATTAACAGCCAAATCCACGAAGAGGTAGTTCTTGCTCTCGGCATTATGTTGGCTCTTGACTTGCAGGCCAGTACATTCGCCTTTGACAGGTTTGCCATTGTGGAGCAGTTGGATAGTCACTTGCGCATCTGCAAGGTCCTCGCCATGCAACATGAGCGTGAGTGGGCAGTTCATTTCTGTCCACCAGCAGAGTGGCTCTGCACGGTCAATACGTGGTTTAGCACTAAGTGTGAAAGCACTGAAGAGTGCTGCTAAAAGGAGAAGTTTTTTCATTGTTCAATATGGTTCAAAATTGTTCAATATAGTTCAAAAGGAATAGTGTGTCTATAAGCCGGGTTCTGTACCCACGAGTGGGCGTCTATCATTAATCTTGAGGTGCGTATTGCTACGTCCTTCTCTTGCTTCCTACCCTCCAGCTTGCGCGAGCAGCGCTCAGGCACTGGTATACTTGGAATTGCAGCCCACAGTATGCTCGTATCACTTCCTCCTTGCGGATTGTTCGTCGCTTTTGCAGGGACCAAACATTGCTGCCTGACGGCCATTAACCGCTGTGGTGCTCTATGCTGCCCGGACTTTCCTCGTGATAGGGGATTAAAACAGGTGTTTTTCTTCCCTTACCCCGCGATAGACCGACACACTATTTTACATCTCGCTGACAAGCGTCGTTCATGCGACAAGCGCATTCCGACGAAGAGCGGCATACGGGAATCGAACCCGCCTCCTCGGCTTGGGAAGCCGATGCACTACCGATGTGCTAATGCCGCAATTTCGCTGCAAAGTTACTACTTTTTTTTCATATATACAAAAAAAACGCAAAAATACCTATTTTTCTTCTCTCTATCTTCGGCTTATCCTCTGCTGTTTTGTTGCGCGCTCGCGCGCGTTTGTGTATATAGGTGTGTGAGATTGACCAAAAACGCATATATTTGCGATTTAAGGCGTTTTTGTTTCAAATTCGACATACCCTCAAAATAAGAAAAATTCAAAAAATAACGCAAAAATTTGCATATGTCAAAAAAAAGCAGTAATTTTGCAGCGTGGAAGAAAGCGGTTGTTTTTTTCCTAAAACTTTTGAAACTTTTAATACTTTATATAGATGATTGACAACGACAGAATTATTCCTGTGAAGATTGACGAGGAAATGCGAACCTCGTACATCGACTATTCGATGAGCGTCATTGTGGCACGTGCATTGCCTGATGTGCGTGATGGTTTCAAGCCAGTACACCGCCGTGTGCTCTTCGGAATGAACGAGTTGGGTAATACCAGCGATAAACCTACCAAGAAATCCGCACGTATCGTGGGTGAGGTAATGGGTAAGTACCACCCTCACGGCGATAGCAGTATCTATGGTACATTGGTGCGTATGGCTCAGCCATGGAACATGCGCAACGTGTTGGTGGATGGACAAGGTAACTTTGGTTCAATTGACGGCGACGGCGCAGCGGCTATGCGTTATACCGAGGCACGTTTGTCTAAATTGGCAGAGGAGATGCTCCGCGATATTGAGAAGGATACCGTGGATATGCAATTGAACTTCGATGACTCGCTCCGCGAGCCAGTGGTATTGCCATGTCGCTTCCCTAACCTCTTGGTGAATGGTGCCAGCGGTATCGCGGTAGGTATGGCGACGAATATGCCGACCCACAACTTAGGCGAAGTGATTGACGGCTGCGTAGCATACGTGAAGAACGCTGTGGCACGTGTGGAGAATCCCGAGGTGGAGCCCATCACCGTGGCAGAACTCATGGAGCATATCAAGGCACCTGATTTCCCAACGGGTGGTACTATATATGGTTATCAAGGCGTGCGCGATGCGTATGAGACAGGTCGCGGTCGCGTGATTATCCGTTCGAAAGCAGAGATCGAGACCGAGGATAACGGTCGCGAGCGTATCGTGATTGGCGAGTTGCCATACGGCGTAGTGAAGTCCGACCTGGTGAAGAATATCGCTGATCTCGTGAATGACAAGAAGATCGAGGGTATCTCAGGCATTAGCGACCAATCTAAACGCGATGTGCGCATCATTATTGAGATCAAGCGCGACGCGAATGCGCAAGTGGTGCTCAATAAGCTATACAAATATACCGCATTGCAATCCAGCTTCTCGGTGAACAGCATTGCGCTGGTGAAGGGTCGGCCACAACTGCTGAACTTGCACGATATGGTGGCCAATTTCATCGAGCACCGTATGGAGGTGGTAGTACGCCGCACGAAATATGAATTGAAGAAAGCCGAGGAGCGTGCACATATCTTGGAGGGCTTGATTATTGCTGTAGATAATATCGACGAGGTGGTTCGTATCATCCGTGCAAGCCGCACTCCAGCGGATGCACAAGCGAACTTGGAGGCACGCTTCAACCTCGATAACCTGCAATCAAAAGCGATTGTGGATATGCGTCTGTCGCAACTCACTGGCTTGCGTATTGACGAATTGAAAGAGGAATATGCGAAGTTGCAAGAGCTCATCCAGCACCTCAATGCCTTGCTCGCCAGCGAGGTGATGCGCTACGAAGTGATTGAGAACGAACTGGTAGAGATCAAAGAGAAGTATGCTGACGAGCGTCGCACACGCATCATCAAGATGGCTACCGAGTTCAACCCAGAGGATATGTATGCCGACGACGATATGGTCATCACCATCTCTCACCTCGGATATATCAAGCGTACTCCATTGGCTGACTTCCGTCAGCAAGGTCGTGGTGGCGTAGGTGCGAAGGCCAGCGCTGCGCGCGATGAGGACTTCATCGAGTACGTTCACCAAGCGAATATGCACTCCACGATGATGTTCTTCACCGAGCAAGGTCGCCTCTATTGGACCAAGGTATATGAGTTGCCAGAGGGCAACCGCCAGTCTAAGGGTCGTGCATTGCAGAATATGATCAATATCCAGAAGGGTGACAAGGTCTGCGCGTTTATCCATGTGAAGAACCTGAGCGACATGGATTATGTGCAAAACCACTACCTCATCTTCGCAACGAAGAACGGTCTGATGAAGAAGACGACGCTGGAGTCCTACAGCCGTCCACGTGCCAACGGTATCATTGCGCTTGGCTTGCGTGAGGATGACCGCCTGATCCGCGTGACACTCACCGATGGCAACAGCCAGATGTTGGTGGCTTCGTACAACGGTAAGGTAGTTCGCTTCCCAGAGGATACGGTTCGCCCAATGGGCCGTACCGCAACGGGTGTGCGCGCTATCAAGTTGGACGAAGATGGTCAAGATCGCGTGATTGGCATGATTTGTGTAGAGGAGGGTAGCAAGGAGTCTGTACTCGTGATTTCGGAGAAGGGCTTTGGTAAGCGTACTGACCTCGATGACGAGAATGGCGAGCCAATCTATCGTATCACCAACCGTGGCGGTAAGGGCGTGAAGACCATGAACCTCACCGATAAGACAGGCAACCTGATTGGTCTTGAGGCTGTTACTGACGAGCAAGACCTCATGCTCATCACCAAATCGGGTACGGCAATCCGTATGGCGATGGACACTATCCGCGTGATGGGACGTGCTACTCAGGGTGTGAAACTCATCGAACTCCAAAAACGCAACGACACGCTCATGTTCGGCTGCGTAGTGCCAAAAGAGGAGATAGAGGGAACTACCGAAGCGCCAGAGGCTACCACTGAGGAGACCGCTACCGAGGAATAAACCAGATCTACTAGACCCACTAGTTCTACTAGTTTCACTAGATCATCTAGAACCCCAGAATATTAACAACCAAAAACAATACTACTAGTATGAAAAAATCCATTTTTCTTGCAGCCCTCGTGCTGATAAGCGCAGGCTGCTTCGCACAAAAAGCAAATGTGAGCAAAGCTCGTGGTTTGGCTGATGCAGAAACACCTGATTATGCAGGCGCTCGCGCAGCTATCGCTGAGGCACTTCAAAACGATGAGACCAAGGATCTGGCTAATACATGGTATATAGCAGGATTCATTGGCTATAAAGAGTTTGAGACCAATAACCTCAAACGCCAAATGGGTCAAAATATCAATATTGACCAATGGGGTGCTGCTGTATATGAGTCAGTTAACTATTGGAACAAAGCCTACGAATTGGCTTTGGTACCTACTTATGACAAGAAAGGCAAAGCAAAATACGACACACGTACTCCTAAGAGCATTTTGCCTAAGATGACTGAGTATTTCCAATTCCAACCGATGATTGCTGCTGGTTTTAATGCGTATGAAGCTAATGACCCATCGTTGGCATACGATATGTTTGTGGCTCATTGCAATATCCCAGATTCTAAGATTATGCAAGATAATCCAGAGGAATTGGCTAAGTTGCTCCGCGACTCCAGTTACTACACATGTCTCTACTACGCTGGTCGTTTTGCATATGAGGCACAACGCTATGAGGAGGCGATTGCTACATTGCGTCGCATGAACAGCGAGCATGCTAATGCAAACGCTCTGCGCAAAGAGATCATCTATGCCAACGAGTATATCTACCAAATCTATATCGAGCAAAAAGACACTGTGAATGCAGTGGAATTTATCAAAGGTTGCATTGATCTCTTCCCAGAGGAGCCATGGTTCATGCAAAACTTGATCAACCTCTACATCAATTCTGGTCAAGAGGAGAAAGCTATTGAGTATTTGGATATTGCTATCGCTCGCGAGCCTAATGTAGGTCAATACTACAACTCTAAGGGTTCTATCCTCGCTCGTATTGGTCGTTTTGAGGATTCTTTCAAGGCGTTTGAGCAAGCTATTGCTATTGAGCCAAATAATGCGCTCTTCTTGGAGACATTGGGCTTTGCATACGTAGATTTGGGCAACAAACTCAATGATGATGCTGCGTACTTGGATGCAAAGGCATATGCCAAAGCAAAAGTGGAGATTGATGCTGCTTTCCAAAAGGCGTTGCCATATTTCGAGAAAGCATACGAATTGGAGCCAGACAACTACGATTTCAAGCGCTCGCTTCGTTCGCTCTACTATCGTCTCGGCATGGACGATAAGTACGAAGCACTCGCTGACTAATGGGACGTATTCTCGCAATAGACTTCGGTCGTAAACGAACAGGATTAGCCGTTACGGATATGCTCCGCATAACGGCTAATCCGCTTGTTACTATCCCCACACACACGCTGGAAGCGTGGTTGATAGACTACTTTGCCAAAGAGCAAGTCGATGAGGTGGTCATAGGTCATCCTTATCAGATGAACGGCGAGGACTCTGAGTCGATGCAGTATATTCAGCCTTTTATCAATCGCTTTCGCAAAGTGTTTCCCAATATGCCTTTGAAGGAATATGATGAGCGTTTTACCTCGGTCATGGCACATCAAGCCATGATTGCTGGGGGAATGAAGAAGAGCCAACGCCAAGACAAATCGGTGGTGGACAAACTGGCAGCTTGCATCATTCTCGAAGGCTATTTGGATAGTATTTTGTAAATTGTCAAATAGCAAATTAAAATGATTTTACCTATTTATTTATACGGACAACCTGTGTTGCGCAAGCCCACAGAAGATATTACTCCCGAATCGTTGGACCTCCAGCAGTTGCTCACGGATATGTGGGAGACGCTCGAAGTGGCTGAGGGTTGCGGATTGGCGGCGCCGCAGATTGGCAAGGCGATACGCCTCTTTATCGTAGATGGCACCGAACTGGCAGAGGACTATCCTGAGTGTCAGGATTTCAAGAAGGTGTTTATCAACCCTGAGATTATTGAGGAGAGCGAGGAGGATAGCACTTTCTCGGAGGGTTGTCTCTCGTTGCCTGGTATTTCTGAAAATGTGATTCGTCCTGCCAGCATCACGATTCGCTATATGGATGAGAACTTCACCGAGCATACGGAGACGTATGATGGTTTTGCTGCTCGTATTATCCAACATGAGTACGATCATCTGGAGGGACATGTCTTCACCGACCGTATCTCGCCTATCCGTCGTCAGTTTGTCAAAACCAAACTCACCAACATTGCCAAAGGCAAAGTCGCTGCGCGCTATCGCACGAAACGATGAGCATTCTCACCATCATATTGCTTGCCATTGGTTTGGCCATGGACTGCTTTGCGGTGTCGGTGTGCAAGGGGCTCACTTCGCCGCATGGCTATGTGCCTCGCTATATCAAACCCATGCTCATGGCATTGCTCTTCGGCGTATTCCATGCGGGCATGCCCTTGATTGGCTATTTCGCCGGCAGTCTGTTCGCTACTTTCTTTGAGCGTTTTGCCCCATGGATAGCCCTGGCATTGCTTGGATGTATTGGTGGTAAGATGATCTATGACTCGCTCCACGGCGAAGACGATGAGGCACATTTGGCCGACTTCTCTTTCTTGGGATTGTTGTCGTTGGCGTTTGCCACTTCGATGGATACCTTGGCTACTGGAGTTATCTTTATTCCGCACCCCGAGGTGCTGTGGATAGCAGTGGGAGTGATTGCGGCAACCTGTTTTCTGTTTTCCATGACAGGGTTTGTGATTGGTCATTTGGTGGGTACGCGTCTGAGAATGAACGTAACCCTGCTCGGAGGCGTGATCCTCATTCTGATAGGCATCAAAATCTTTGTTGAAGGCGTCTTTTTTTCATAAAGACGTCTTTTTTTTCTGGAGTAATCGCTCTCTTGCGTGCTATACTGCCCCCATCACTTTGCTGAGCAAATGCAGTGCTCCGCCAATGGTCTTCACCTGTTGCACCACCATATAGCGTTTGCCAGTGGGTTTGCCTTCGCGATTCTTATCTTCTACTAGGCGACAACGGTCAGCACGCGAACAAGCATATTGCACCAGCTTGCCAAAGATCTCCGATTGGAAGTATTTAGGATGGCTGTTGGTGAAGTACAACGACATGCGTTCTTGCTTGAGTATCACTTTCTCGATACCCATTTTGCAGCATAGCCAACGCAATCTCACTACGTTCAACAATTGCTCTGCCTCCTCTGGCAACGGACCGAATCGGTCAATCAATCGCTTTTGATATTCGAGAAGAGCATCTTCGCTGCTCAGATTGTCTAATTCGCGGTACAATGTGATACGTTCGGAGATGTTTTCGATATATGTCGGTGGAAAAGAGAGAGAGAGGTCGCTCTCCAGCAGACTATCGTTGCACCATTGCTTAGGATATTGGACGCCCTGCGGGCTATAGGACGGCGTTCCGCCTATTGGATATTGGCTATCAGGCGATTCTAACATCTCTTCGCGGATCTCTTCTACGGCTTCGTTGAGTATGCGCTGATAGGTGTCATAGCCCAAGTCGGAGATGAAACCACTTTGTTCTGCCCCCAGCATATTTCCCGCTCCGCGGATATCTAAGTCTTGCATGGCCAATTGGAAACCCGAGCCCAACTCAGCAAACGTGGTCAGCGCGTCCAGTCGGCGGCGCGCATCGCTGGTGAGCAGTTCTTTGTCTGGTGTGACCAAATAGCAATACGCTTTGCGGTTGGAGCGACCTACGCGTCCGCGCAGTTGGTGCAAGTCGGACAAACCATAGTGCTGTGCCGAATGGATGATGATCGTATTCACATTCGGAATATCCACACCCGATTCGATGATGGTGGTGGAGATGAGAATATCGTAGTCGTAGTTGATGAATGCCTCCAATCGCTCTTCCATCTCGCCCGCGGGCATCTGTCCGTGTGCAATCACGGTGCGTGCTTCGGGACACAGGCGCAGGATACGATTCTCTATGCGGGGCAACATCTCAATGCGGTTGCAAACCACATATACTTGTCCGTTGCGCTGCATCTCCAGCTGAATCGCCTCTTTGATGATGTCTTCATCGTCGAGCGTAATGCACTCTGTCATAACGGGATAGCGGTTGGGCGGTGGGGTGTTGATGATGTTCAGGTCGCGTGCGCCCAGCAGCGAGAACTGCAAGGTACGCGGTATAGGTGTGGCGGTCAGTGTCAGTACATCCACGTTGGTACGCAGCGATTTGAGTTTCTCTTTGACGGCCACTCCAAACTTCTGTTCTTCGTCAATGATGAGCAGTCCAAGGTCCTTCCACAATACCTGTTTGCCTACCAGCTTGTGTGTGCCCACCAGTATGTCAATCTTTCCCTCTTTTAGGTCTGCAAGAATCTCTTTTACCTGTTTTGCCGATTTGCTGCGGCTTAGGTATTCAATCCGTACTGGGAAATCGCGAAAACGCTCGCGGAAGGTGTTGTAGTGCTGCATAGCGAGCACGGTGGTGGGCACCAGTACAGCCACTTGCTTGCCATCTGTAGCGGCTTTGAATGCAGCGCGCATCGCCACTTCGGTCTTACCAAAACCCACATCGCCGCAGACCAATCGGTCCATAGGCATAGGACTTTCCATGTCGTGCTTGATATCCAAGGTGGCTTTGGCTTGATCGGGGGTGTCTTCGTAGAAGAAAGATGCCTCTAACTCGTGCTGCATATAGCCGTCGGGCGAGTAGGCAAAGCCCTGTTGCTGCTTGCGGGTGGCGTAGAGACGGATGAGGTCGCGGGCGATGTCTTTCACCTTGTCTTTGGTGCGCTCTTTCATGCGCTCCCATGCGCCCGAACCGAGGCGTGAGATGGTAGGTTCGCTGCCTTCGCGTCCCTTGTATTTAGAGATACGGTGTAGGTTGTGAATGCTGACAAAAATCGTATCGCCGCCGCGATAGGTGAGCTTGATACTCTCTTGGGGGCGACCATAGAAATTGGTGGTTACCAGTCCCGCAAACTGACCAATTCCGTGGTCCACATGTACCACATAATCACCCACTTGCAGTTGGTTGATTTCTTTGAGTGTGATGATTGCTTTGCCTCGTCTGGCGTTCTCCGAACGGAGTGTGACGCGGTGGTAGCGCTCGAATATCTGATGATCGGTGTAGCAACATATCTTGGCAGCGTTGTCCACGAAACCTGCGTGCAAGGTCTGGTTGATAGGTATGAATGTGATGCCCGATTCTTTATCCTCGAAGATGGCGCGCAGGCGATCGGTCTGCTTCACTTGTTCGGCGAGGATATACACCTTATATCCATCGCGTACGCGCGCACTGAGGTCATCTATGAGAATATCAAAGTTCTTATTGAAGGTGGGTTGAGGCAGTGTGTCAAAATCCAGCGTGTCGTAGGTGGGGAAACTGCTTTTCTGTCCTATCTCGATGGTGGTGTAGCGTGGTTTAGAGTTGTTTAGCGTGGTGGAGAGTGGTGTAGCGTTGTTTAGCTTGTATTGCACGAGGTTGAAGTCGTTGCTTACCCACAGGGTTTTGTCGGACAGATATTCCGTGATGTATGTCGATTCCTCTTGGGTGTTTGCGCCTACAATGTCGATGGACGTGAGGCGGGTCTGCGAGAGTTGTGTTTCGATGTCAAACTCGCGAATAGAGTCCACTTCGTCGCCAAAGAAATCCACGCGGTAGGGGTTATCGTGGGCAAAACTATAGATATCCACTATTCCGCCTCGCACGGCGAACTGCCCTGGTTCATAGACGAAATCCACGCGTTGGAAGTGCAGTTCGAGCAGCTGTTTGATGAGTAAGGATTGTGCTATCTCTTGTTCGGTGTGCAGACTAATCGTTTGCTGCTGGAGCGTGTTAGGGTGGGGAACCGACTCGGCTAATGCTTCGGGATAGGTGACAATGATTACCCTATATTCATTACCCATTAGCTCATTAGAGCGTCCCTTACCCGCTACCAGTGCGCTCAGCACTTCGGTGCGCTGTACGAGCATCGCTTCGTCGGTCTTTTGTCGGCGGCGATGGGAGGAGGGAAAGAAATACACGCCCTGATCGCCACTCAGTGTGCGAAGATCGGCGTACATGTATTGTGCGTCGTCGGCGTTGTCTAATACAACGAGGATGGGACGATATTGCTTGGCAGCTAGCAACTGCTGGTGCACCGCATGGAGCAATAAACTTTGGGATGAGGCAAAGAGATTCCTCAGTAAAAAATGTTTTTCGCACTTTTTACTTAATTCTTTTGCCAATACATTCACCTCTGGATGCAGGGCAAATAGTTGCTCTAACTCCCCCATTTGCATAAATCGGGACAAAGGTACTACAAAAAATGCACATACGCAAGAAAAGCGAGCTTTTTTTTGAAAAATGATAGATTATCAATCTATTGAATCAGTTTATTGCTGCCCTGTCAGATGCTTGCATATGTAAGTGGTAAGCAATAAGCTGATTCAGAAGGCGCAGCCGTATTTTTCAAAAAAATGCGAGCGAACTGTAGTATGTGCTGCATAGCGCGAACGTAGCTACGGGGGAATTAGCTTTGATTGTGTGATGGTATTTTGGGCGGCTAAATCAAAGCTAAGGCAGATGTCCGAAGGTACAACAAAAATTGCACAAATGCAAAAAAAACGAGCAAAACTTCACTTTTGAGTGAGTTTTTCCAAAAAAAGTGCGTTTTATTAAGATTTCCCTCTCTTTTCCCTCTCTTATACCTTACCTTATTCCACCGAGAGAACACCGACAGACGACCGAGAGAACTCCTACTCAACTCCTCGCGACCAAAAAGTGCGTTTTGTTAAGATTGGTATCCTAAAAAAGTTGTCCCATTTCCTAAAAAGGTTGGCGAATTTCCTAAGAAAGTTGACTAAAAAGTCGCTATTCCCTTGCTCAATCCAAAATAAATCACTACCTTTGCAGTCGCAAACCAAAAGTTTGCAGACATAATTAAAAAGCGTTTATTAGCGCTTGTTTTGGTCGTTCGAGATCCTGCAAAATTTCACCAGCCCAGAACAAGAAGGCAGTAAACGCCCTTTGGGATATGTATATCCCGCCGCAGAGCGTCCCTCGTGGACTGCTCTGTTTGGTGGCATTCATATTCGGCGTGGGCGTTGCTTGCTTATTCTTGTTGGTAGGGTCTTGCAGGAACCTCGAACGAGAGAATAAGCAAAGGTAAGGTTCCACGCTTTTTTATACATTCACGGGGCGTTTGGAGCCAATGTCCTACAAAACATTCAATAACAAATGAAAAAGTTATTTAGTTTAGTCATTAGTGTAATGACTTTGTTATTCTCAGGTTGTGAAGAGAATGCTCCTGAAAAACAAACTGGTATTGGTGTATTCTCTGTTGGAGAGGGGAAAACTGTGACTTTCTCCAAGGGCAACTTGCAATATACCCAATCCACCAACACATGGTCTTTTGCTGAGAATCAGTGGGATATTATCGGTGTGGATAATGTAACAGGTGGTAGTGTATCTTCCGACCCTACTTATGGCGATAGTAGAGATGGTGATGCTCTTGCAGACAAAATCGACCTCTTCGGTTGGAGTACAGGTGCTACTAATTTTGGTGTAAGTACATCTGAGGATTCTGATGATTATAGTGGTTCTTTTGTTGATTGGGGAACCAATAGAATCGGCAATTATGCTCCTAATACCTGGCGTACATTGACTTATGATGAGTGGTATTATCTCCGACATACTCGTACCAATGCCTCTTCTCTCTGTGGTGTAGCTCAGGTGAATGGTGTCAATGGTTTGGTGTTCTTGCCCGATAGTTGGACATGTCCAGAGGGTATTACCTTCAAGTCAGGTTTCCATAGTAACAATGGTGTTGATTATTATGCTGTTTATCAAACATTTACCGCTGCGGAGTGGTCAAAACTAGAATCCGCAGGTGCTGTCTTCCTGCCTGCCGCAGGCGAGCGCATCGGCTCGAGTGTGTACAGTGTGCAGCGCTACGGCTTATATTGGTCTGTCACTGAGGACCTTAGCAGCGACGCGGGCTGCTTCCACTTCGACTCGAAAAGAGCGAATGTGGGCATCTACGGGCGCTACACGGGGCTGCCTGTGCGTCTTGTTAAGGATATTGAAGGGGGAACAATGACACCCGACACACCAACAGAGCCAGAGAATCCAGACAATCCTTCTGCAAGTATTGATGCGTTTTCTGTTGCAACTGACAAACAAGTGACTTTCTCTAAGGGTAACTTGCAATACCATCCAGCAAATAACAAATGGCGTTTTGCGGAGAATCAAACCGATTATATTGGTAATGCTAATAGCAATATTTCTTCTATCAATTATGGTTCTAGTTATAATGGTTGGTTGGATTTATTCGGTTGGAGCACTAGTGAAACTTATTTTGGTGTCAGTACATCTACTGATTACAGTAATTACTCAGGTAGTTTCGTTGATTGGGGTACAAATAAGATAGATAATGATGTTCCAAATACATGGCGTACATTGAATTATGATGAGTGGCATTATCTTCTTTTAGAGCGTCCAAATTATTCTTCTCTCTGTGGTGTTGCCCAAGTAGATGGTGCAAATGGTTTAATCCTATTGCCCGATAGTTGGACATGCCCAGCAGATGTTACATTCCAATCAGGTTTTCATATTGACTTTGGTTCTGATTATTACGCTGCTTACCAAACCCTTACTGCCAAGCAATGGTCCAAACTCGAATCCGCAGGTGCCGTCTTCTTGCCTGCCGCAGGCATGCGCTGGGGTACAAGTGTAAGCTTAGTGCATGGCTACGGCTTCTATTGGTCTGCTACTAGGTACGATAGCGGTCGCGCGTTTGACCTCGTCTTCGACCCCACAGAAGCGTACATGAGTAACAACGACTATCGCGACACAGGGCGCAGTGTCCGTCTTGTTAAGGATTTGTAAGCATTTACAATATAACTCACCCCGCAAATCAGTTGACTTGCGGGGTGAGTTTTCTTCTCTATTTCTTCTCGCGAGAAGGTATTTGTCCTTAACACAAAAAAGCAGAGGATTTTCGTGAATATTCACAAAAAATCGCTGTAAATAGGTATTTTCTAATCAGTTACTGACATCAAGATGTCTACCAATACCATTGCTAAATACATAGAGCACTTGAAAGACGCTTTTATGGTCAGTAAGGCAATGCGCTATCATGTGAAAGGTCGCAAATATATAGGAGCAGATAGCAAGTATTACTTTTAAGCCCCTGGTGTTAGGCAACTGCACGCCAAGTTTATCGGGTGGATAAGCGGTGAGTTGGTCACGGAAATGCCACTGATATGCCAGCGATGTGCCAGTATCAACCCGTCAAAAACCCGTCATGAACCCGTAATTGCTCGCTGATTAGTAAGGCATATTCTGGTGAGCTACTTGATCATTACATCAAATTTCACATTGATCATTCTGCCTGTCAGGTAGTTCGGGCTGGCCCATTGCAGTCCGTCAGCAGCTGTCACCCAATAGTAGCTGTTTACGTTCTTCCAACCAATGAGGTTGAAAATATCCAGTTGCACGCTCCAACTGTCCACATGTTTCGACTTCTTCATCCATTTGTCGGTAGCTGCGCTAAAAGTACGCGTCGCACCAATATCAATGCGTCGGTAGTCGCTCATATGACCAATATATCGCAACTGCTCATTATATGGATAACCAAATGGCATGCCCTCGCTCCAAATAAACTTGAGGTGAATCTTGTATTGTGGGAAGCGTGGTATATAGTCCTGGAAATACATCGTCAGGTTGTAGCGTTGCTCCTGTGGGGTAGGTATCCAACCTAACTCATGCTTATCATCCACAAATCGCATGCGGCTGCGCATGGTGGAGAAGCTAATCCACGAGTCAGCACCCGGTACCAGTTCGCCCATGAGCTTAAGGTCCATACCGATGGTATAGCCCTCGCTATCAATATTGCCAGAATATCGAACGCGCACATTCTCAGCAGTATAGCTCTCTAATCTATCTATGTATTTGGCATAAGCTTCTGCGGTGAACTTGAATGGTCGTCCCCATGCGCGGAAATAGTAGTCGGTTCCCAATACCAGTTGCCACGAGCGCTGTGCGCGCAGTTGGTCGTTGAGCACGACACGACTAACCCTGCCCTCGTCTGTCACTACTTGGCGCAGTTCCTTGTAGAAAGGTGCTTGATAGTATAGTCCAGTAGCCACGCGGAAAGTGAAGTCGCGTTTCCAGCCCGGCATCCACACTACGCTCACGCGTGGCGAAGGCAGAACCTCGTTGGTATAGCTCCACCAGTTCAGACGCATGCCCGCCGTCAGCAGCACATCGCCATTATTGGTGTGCCAGCGATAGGTGTCTTGTGCGTATGCCTGCACGCGACCGTTAATCATATGCGATGTGCCCTTCAGCGCATAGTAGAGCGCCATCTCTTGTGGGAGATTAGGCATACTATAGCCCATCGAATCGCGCCATTCCCATTCATTGATGCGGTCGCTGATCATTTCCACCTGTCCACTCACTCCCCATTGCAGGGTGTTCTCGTCTTTTTTCCATTCGCCTTTATGCGCCAGCGTCAGCATACCAGCTTGCAGGGTGTTGCGCGCGTGTTCGTGGAACTTGCCCGTGCCCAACACACTACCACTGGGCACATTGCCTTGGATGGTCTCGCCGTGGGTGGAGTTAGACGAACCGCCGTCGGCAGGTTTCTCGCTCAGCACATATTCGCTGCTGATGTCAAATGTCTCTTGTTCGTGGGTATAGAAACCGCTCAGGTCGAAGCCCAAACGGATGTTTTGGCGGAGTTGATGGGTGGCGCTCAGGGCTACAAAAGCGGTACGGAACATATCTTTCTCTTGTCCCTCGTACCAGATGCTTTTGTTCAGTGCCTGCTGCATCGTACCAAAACTGCTGCTCACCGAGTCGGGCACAAACTCATAGCTGTTCTGCGAGAAGTTACCCAGCAGCGTTATCTCCCACGTTCCCCTTCCCTTTAGGGAGGGGTTAGGGGTAGGCTTCCATGTCATCTGTGTCTGATAGTCGATGAAGTTGGGTTTGTAGTTGCCCGCTGTTTCGAGTGCGCCCAGCAGATAACGCGACGTCTTGTAGCGTATGCTGTGCATCTGGCTTTGTGTGTCGTTGCCCCAACCCACATAGGCGCTTGCGCCCAGCAGACTCATGTTGATGCGCGATTCCAATCGGGTAGGGCGCTTGTAGCGGATATCCAGCACCGACGACATCTTGTCGCTATACTTGGCGTCAAAGCCACCCGCAGAGAAATCCACGCTCTCTACCATGTCGGGGTTCACAAAACTCAGTCCCTCTTGTTGTCCGCTGCGGATGAGTAGTGGACGATGTACCTCTATGCCATTGACATACACCGAGTTCTCATCAAAACTACCTCCGCGCACATTGTACTGACTGCTCATCTCATTGTTCTGCCTTACGCCCGCAAAAGTGATGAGCAGGTTCTCGATGCCGCCACCCGTGGCGTCTGGCATCAGTCGTGCAGCACCGATGTCCACACGGTCCATGGTGTTGGTCTGGCGTTGAATAGCGCGAACGGTGATTTCGCCCAGCAGTTCTTCGTTGGTGGGGAGTTCCACATTGATGCCAATGACATCGCGCGTGGTGTATAGTTGTTGGCGAATGGTCTCGTAGCCAATCATGGAATAGACGAGTGTCACGGTGTCGGGCAGTTCTACGAACAGTTCGTAGTAGCCATTCTGGTTGGTGGTAGTACCGATGGTGGTGTTTTCTTCCACATACACGTTGGCCAGTTCCACGCCTCGGTTATCCGAGTCCACCACATAACCAAACACCCGCACGCTTTTGGCTGCGTGCAGCGACACCATTCCTCCTGCCGTCACCAGCAGGAGGAATAATAACACTATTTTCCGAATCTTATCCATGCCTTTCGCCTCTAACCTTAGCGGGGTCCCCGACGGCACTCGTGCCGTGGGGTGCTTTTACACAATCTTCGCTGGGATGAGTTTCTCGCGAATCTTCACGTAGATGATCGTCTCTTTCTTGGCGAATGCGGTCTTCACATAGCCCATACCGATACCCACCTTGGTGGTTGGCAGCATGATACCGCTGGTGACATGGCCGATGGTGTTGCCCTCGGCATCGCAGATCTCGTAGCCGCAACGTGGGATTGCACGCTCTTGGCACTCAAAGTGCACCAACTTGCGTTGCACGCCTTCGGCTTTTTGCTTCATCAGGTACTCTTTGTCGATAAAGTCCTTGGCATCGAACTTCGTGATCCAACCCAGTCCAGCCTCCAGTGGCGAGGTGGTGTCATCAATATCGTGACCATAGAGGCAGTACCATTTCTCCAGACGCAAGCTGTCGCGTGCGCCCAATCCGATAGGTGCCAAACCGAATGGTTTGCCTACCTCGAAGAGGGCGTCCCATATCTGTTGGCTATGCTCTTTGGGGAAGTATAATTCAAATCCGCCTGCGCCTGTATAGCCCGTGTTGCTGAGAATAACGCCCTGCACGCCTGCGAATGACCATTCGCGGAAAGCGTAGTATGGAATCGCACTCAAATCCGCGTCGGTCAGCAGTTGGAGCATCTCGGTGGCTTTTGGTCCTTGCACGGCCAACTGACCGTAGCGGTCACTGGCGTTCTCTAGTTGCACACCAAAGGTGTTGTGCTCGTTCACCCATGCCCAGTCCTTGTCGATATTGCCTGCGTTGACCACGAGCAGGTACTTGGTGGTGGAGTACTTGTAGATGATCAGGTCGTCCACGATACCGCCCTTGCCGTTAGGGAAGCAGGTGTATTGTGCTTTGCCTGCTTCGAGTTTGCTCACGTCGTTGGTGGTGATATATTGCAGGAAGTCGAGCGCTTTCTCGCCTTTCACCCAAAACTCGCCCATGTGGCTCACGTCGAACACGCCCACGCCTTCGCGCACGATCATGTGTTCTTGGTTGATACCCGTAGGGTATTGAATAGGCATATTAAAGCCCGCAAAATCTGCCATCTTCGCTCCCAGAGCGATATGGATGTCTGTAAATGGAGTAGTTTTCATATATCCTTGCCTTTAAACTTTAAACCTTAAACTTTAAACGATCTTGCAAATCACGCTTTTTGCACGATTTGCAAGATTACCTGCATCGCCTTCTCCATCGATGGGATAGGCAGATACTCAAATCGGCTGTGGAAGTTCACGCCGCCCGCGAAGATATTGGGGCATGGCAGTCCCTCGAAGGAGAGGCGTGCGCCGTCTGTTCCGCCGCGGATAGGTTGCACCTTAGGGGTCACACCCACCTCCTTCATCGCTTCCTCTACGAGTGTCACGATATGCATCACGGGTTCCACTTTCTCGCGCATGTTGTAGTATTGGTCGCGAATCTCTACCTCCACGGTGCCTTCGCCATACTCTTGATTGATCTTGCGTGCGAGGTGCTCGATCTCTCGTTTGCGGCTCTCGAAGCGTGCGCGGTCGTGATCGCGGATGATGTATTGCAAGGTGGTCTCTTCCACGCTACCGTTCATAGCGATGAGGTGGTAGAATCCTTCATAGCCTTGTGTATGTTCGGGTGTTTCCCAACGAGGAAGCATGCTGGCAAAGTGGTTGGCAATGCGCATGGAGTTAATCATCTTGTGGTAGCCATAACCAGGGTGCACGTTCACGCCATGTACCTTGACCTTGCAGCCAGCTGCATTGAAGTTCTCGTACTCCAACTCGCCCACGGCGCCGCCGTCCATGGTGTAGGCGAAGTCGCAACCGAACTTCTCCACATCAAAGTGGTCCGCTCCCTGTCCGATCTCCTCATCGGGTGTAAAGCCCACGCGGATCTTACCATGCTCAATCTCGGGGTGTTGGATGAGGTACTCGCATGCGCTGACGATCTCGGCCAGTCCTGCTTTGTCGTCTGCACCGAGCAGGGTGGTGCCATCGGTGACGATGATGTCTTGCCCTTTGTAGTCAAGTATCTCGGGGTATTTGGTGACTTCGAAGACGATGTTCTTCTCCTGGTTGAGCACGATGTCATTGCCATCGTAGTTCTCCACGATGCGTGCTTTCACGTTTTTGCCGCTAGCATCTGGCGCGGTGTCCATATGGGCAATAAAGCCGATAGTGGGTTTGCCTTCCACGTTAGCGGGTAGGGTAGCCATCACGTAGCCGTTGTCGTCGAGTGTCACCTCTTGCATGCCAATAGTTCGAAGCTCATCAGCGAGGTACTTCGCAAACTCCATTTGCCCTGGAGTAGAGGGTGTCATGTTGGTTTGCTCGTCAGAAGTAGTGCAAAAACTCACATACTTTAGAAATCTTTCGGTAAGTGTCATAGTACTATATTCATTTTATTTATTTCTCGGTTACTCCACGCGAGTATATTGTCGCAGACATTCTCGCACATGGCGATGCGACCTTCCCAAGTGCCTGTACCGGTGTGGGGCGAGAGCACCACGTTGTCCAGCGTTAGCAGTTCGGGGTGAATCTGTGGCTCGTGCTCATAGACATCCATCGCAGCGCCTGCTATCTCACCTTCTTTGAGGGCTTTGACGAGTGCCTCTTCGTCCACGTGCGCGCCGCGCGCGGTGTTGATAAGGTAGGCGCTCTTTTTCATCATCTTCAGCTCTGCTGCGCCTATCAGGTGCTTCACCTCGGGGGTGTATGGCAGGTTCAGACTGACGAAGTCGGCCTCTCGTAGTAGTTCTTCCTTTGTCCTATATCCAATAGGCGCCAGCGCCGTCCTATAGCCCGTTAGGGCGTCCAATACCCGATCATCAATCGGACGACGATTGTGGTACACAATGCGCATGCCGCTGGCCACGGCGCGGCGCGCCAGGGCTTGTCCGATGCGTCCCATGCCGATGATGCCGAGTGTCTTGCCGTAGAGCGAGTGGCTGAGGTTGTTCATCACACCGAAGGGTTCGGCTTTGCCTGCTCGGAGCTTGCGGTCAAACTCGGCGGTGCGTCGTGCCACATCGTGCATGAGGGCGAAGGCCAGTTCGGCGGTGGGTTCGATGACGGGTTGTGGGGTATTGGTGACGCGTATGCCGCGTTCGCGACAGGCGTCGAGGTCGATGTTGTTGAAGCCCACACCGAAGTTCGCCACCAGTTGCAAGTGGGGTGCGGACATGATCATCTCGCGTGTCACGGGTTGATCGAAGGTGCTGACAAGCACTTCGGCTTGAGCCAAAGGTGCATATAGAGTGTGTCCGCTCAGCCGAGCGAACCCTTCGTGGGGTAATGCAGTTGTGAAAGCAATACGCATTTTCTTCACTGTGTTCTATTCGGCTACAAAGGTACTACAAAAAATGCACATACGCAAGAAAAGCGAGAAATTATTTACAAAAAGATAGAATATTCTATCTCATATCTCACAACACACCTGCTGAAAGGTTGCTTGCTCACTTATCTTACGTCCTGCTGTGGCAGTCTGTTGTCACCCAATCCCCATTGAACTATTTTTTAATTATTTTTGTTAAAAAGGAGAATTCTATCCTCTATATAATCAAACGAAAATACGAATATTTTGTTTTTTATTTGCGTATATGCAATTTTTTTTGTACCTTTGCGCCCGAAATACGTCTTGATACAAAATAAGGATTATTAGTTAAGACAATTAGTTGACGATAATTGTCTTAAAAAAATAACAATAGTAAACATGGCAACAGCAATAGAATTCAACCACGTAGGCAAGCAATACCGCCTGGGACTGGTGTCCACAGGCACCATCAGCCACGACCTCAACCGCTGGTGGCAGACCGCCATCCTGCGCAAGGAAGACCCCTACCTCAAGATCGGTTCGGTCAACGACCGCACCCAGAAAGCCGACTCCGACTACGTCTGGGCATTGCGCGACATCGATTTCAAGGTCGAGCAAGGCGACGTCGTCGGCATCATCGGCAAGAACGGTGCGGGTAAGAGTACGCTCTTGAAGCTCCTGAGTAAGGTCACCGGTCCTACCGTAGGCTCCATCCGCGCCCGCGGTCGCATCGCTTCGCTCTTGGAGGTCGGTACGGGCTTCCACCAGGAGATGACCGGTCGTGAGAATATCTTCATGAACGGTGCTATTTTGGGTATGACCAAAGCGGAGATCGCCGCTAAGCTGGACGAGATCGTGGACTTCAGTGGCTGCGAACGCTATCTGGACACCCCAGTCAAACGCTATTCGAGCGGTATGATGGTCCGTTTGGGCTTCGCTGTAGCCGCACATCTGGACCCCGAGATCCTTGTGGTGGACGAGGTCCTCGCCGTCGGCGATGCCGAGTTCCAAAAGAAAGCCATCGGCAAGATGCAAGACGTATCCAAAGGCGAGGGTAGAACTGTGCTCTTTGTGAGTCATAATATGCAGTCGATTCGCAATCTTTGCCATAGAGGTGTCGTGTTAGATAAAGGTTGCATGGCTTTTGATGGATTTATTGAAGATGCGGTAAATTATTACTTAGAAGAACAAAGCTCAGTGCAAGAGTGTATTGTTTCTAATATCACATCAAAGGCGTATTATATAGATGTTAATCGGGTTGAAATCAATGGGCAAAGTACTAATCCAATAAAACTTTCTGATGGTAACAACCATCTTCATGTGGTGTTTGAGGGGAATCTAAAGACTACAGAGCATATTGCTTTTGAGATGAGATTGATGGATCAGCATGCAACTCCACTATTGTTTTATGCACCTTCGCACCAATTAGGTTCATCGCTAGTGTTGCCTACAGGTCCATTCTGTTTAGAGTATGATCTTGATTTGCCAAGTAATATGACTGCTGGAACATATTTCCTTACTTTAGAGTTGACTGACCCGGGTAATGTGTATCATTTGAAGATGGAGCGTGCAGTGCAGATAGATTGTGCTGGTAAAACTACAAGTACGGGACAAGTGTTTAACTACGACAATGGAATAGGTTTCATATTTATGTCTTAATAATTACGAGAGCATAGATAACGAAACCACAAATTTACGATTACGAGACGTGAACACACACACACACATACACGCACATACACACACACTAAGCGAAAACATAATATACCGTATAGCACGACGTCTATGGCGTATATTCTTCCCGCCTCCAACGTTAGAACAATTAGCAGAACTAAAAAAGAAGGAAGACTATGATTTCTTATTATCGTGTGGCGTGGAAACGGAATATGGGTATGTCACTTTATGTGGCAAGCCTCAAATAACAAAGCATCCTAATGCTAGAATTATTATAGAGAAAGGTGTTACAATGGTGTCTAGTTCGTATTATAATGAGGCAGGAATTAGTCATCCGACAATATTAGCAGCCATGACACCAGGAGCTATTATCATTTTGCGTGAAGGTGTCGGTGTGTCAGGAGTAAGCATTGTTGCCAATGAATATATTGAGATAGGGGCGCAAACAATGGTGGGAGCAAACGCTAATATATATGATAATGATTTTCATGCTTTAGATGCAGAGGAACGTCTCGCTGGAAATAAAGGCAAACATAGTCCAGTAATTATAGGAGAAAAATGTTGGATAGGTGCCAATACAACGATATTAAAGGGAGTGCATATAGGGAATGAGGCTGTCGTGGGGACTATGTCATTGGTAAATAAGGATATACCGAGTAAAGTTTTAGCAGCAGGTGTGCCTGCAAAAGTAATTAGAAAAATAAATTAGTATAATGAAATTATCCATAATAACAGTCAACTACAATAATGCTGCTGGGTTAAAGAAAACGCTTGACTCAGTTGCAGAGCAGACGTGGTGTGGATTTGAACATGTCATTATAGATGGGGGCAGTACAGATAAATTTGTTGATGTTATTCAAACATATGCAGATTTATATGCAGAAAGATATCCAATCAAATGGATCTCAGAGCGAGATGAAGGAATCTTTGATGCAATGAATAAGGGTATCAAGATGGTAAGCGGTGAGTATTGTCTTTTCCTTAATTCAGGTGACTGTTTGTATTCTGATACTGTTTTGGATGAGTTATTTAGGCACGACTTGGTTGCTGATATTATATCTAGTCACGCTTTCTATGAGAAAACAGCAACAAGGTCAGAGAAAATCATGACTGCTCCACCATCTGTAATAAATACTGGCGTTCTGCCTCATCAATCTACCTTAATCAAACGAGAATTGTTTGATCGCATCCATCTGTATGACACATCATATCGATTTATCGCAGATTGGTTGTTCTTCCTTGAGGCGTTAACTGTTTGTCGCTGCTCATATAAGCAAATAAATATGATATTGTCTTTATGTGAACAGGATGGAGTGTCAAATAATGTGGAGAATACCGACAAGATGAAAGTAGAATTAGATAGGGGATATAGAGAAATAGTACCTATGTTTGCCAATACTGTGGATGTTGGAAATGCATATCGGTCAATTGTAAATAGCGAGAAATATATCTTTTTTGAGAAGTTTTCTCATACGCTTTTAGGTCGCGCATTATGGAAAATGCGAAAATTGATGAAACAAGTGGGTTATTATGAACTAAAGAAAAGTATTAAGCATCAATCTTTCATACGAAGGTTATATAAGGAGGATAAATTACAAAAAAGACAAATAGAAAAAGAGGTATATGCAATCAATACGAAGCGTTTTTTTGATGTAGAGAGTGTAGAAGATATTGTGTGTTCAGTGACGAGTTATGGAAGGCGTGTAAAGGATGCGCTTCCCTATATGTTGTATTCGTTATTAGGACAAACGATGATGCCTAAAAAAGTCGTTGTTTATTTAGATAATGATAATTGGTCAGATGAAAAGTTACCTGCAATACTGAAACATTTTCAAAAGATTGGAGTAGAGTTTTGTTATGTAGAGGATATTCGTTCATTCAAGAAATTAATACCTGCTTTGCAGATGTATTCAAACAATCCAATTGTTACTCTTGATGATGATTTCTATTATAATCCATCTATCATAGAGTGGCTTGTCAAAGAATATGAGGCATCGGACAAACGGACTGTCATTGGCTCGTGGGCAAATATTCCTCAAAAGCGCAATGGTAAATATTTGCCTTACCATGAATGGATGGATTGCAAGTATGGGAACGAGCAAAGTGAATATGCTCTATTCGCAGGAAATGGTACTATTTATCCTCCTCATATATTTGATGAGGAAATTTGTAATAAGGATGTTTTTATGAACTTATGCCCGACGGCTGATGATATATGGTTTTGGGTGATGGAAAAACGGTTAGGAATAAAAACAAAGTTGATAAAGGGAGCAGGTTTTGGTTTACATCGTTCTATAAACCGTGTTGAAGAATATGATTTGACGCAAAAGGGTACGCTCTTTTATCAAAATGTGACTCAAGGTAAGAACGATGCACAACTTCGAGCGTTGATTGAGTGTTATAAATTGGAAAATATTTGGTAAACTAGAATGAACATGCAAATTAGTTTATATAAAATTGTGAGACATCTCAGGATGTGGTACTATCGTCGAATGTCCTCCTTAAAACCTATTGGTAATATTTTGGGCAGCAGAAATCAAAAGATGTGGTAATAGGTAATAATGTGTGGTTAGGAATAAATGTCTCAATTTGTAAAGGAGTTCATATTGGTAATATTGCCATTGTTGCAAATGGCGTCGTCGTGTTTGAAGATATAAAAGAAAATACAATTGTGCGGGGAATTCCTGCTGTTTATTGTAAAACAATATATGTATATGAATAGCAAAAAGACAACAATTGATGATTGCAAGCTTATTGACTTGCGTAAGATAAACGATCCACGTGGTAACCTCACACCTATTGAGGGTGGGGTCGATGTCCCATTTGATATCAAGCGAGTCTATTATTTATATGACGTACCGGGTGGTGAGAGTCGTGGCGCTCATGCTCATAAGGAGTTGTATCAACTAATCGTTGCGGCTAATGGTTCATTTACAGTAACATTAGATGATGGAACTGAGAAAAAATCATTCAATCTCAATCGCTCATACTATGGATTGTTAGTCGTTCCTGGCATATGGCGTGATTTGGATGATTTTTCGAGTGGTGCAGTGCTTCTTTGCCTTGCAAGTGAACACTATGATTCAGTAGATTATATCCGTGATTATGAAAGTTTTTTGAATTATAAGAAAAAATGATAACAATTAGTAGATATAATTCTGAGTATAGTGCAGTATGGGACGCATTTGTGGATGCTTCTAAGAATGGTACTTTTATGCTTAAGCGTGGGTATATAGATTATCATTCGAATCGTTTCATAGATTATTCTTTGATGTTTTATAATGATAATGATTTGGTAGCTTTGTTTCCTGCTTCTCAACATGGTACAGAAATACGTTCGCATGGAGGATTGACTTATGGTGGGATAATTACAAATTTGAAGATGACAGTGCAATTGATGCTATCAATCTTTGGTGCATTAAAGGAGTTTTGTGTTAAAAATGGAATATCCCGAATAATATACAAACGAGTCCCCTCTATTTATCATATTTATCCATCAGATGAGGATTTGTATGCGCTATTTCGCAATGGGGCTAAATTAATTCGTAGAGATGTATCTACTACCATTCATACACCAAATCGTCTTAATTTTTCAGAAAGAAGACGTAGAGGGGTGAAAAAAGCATTAAAAAATGGAATCATAGTGAAAGAATCCGCGGATTTTAAAACTTATATAGATTTGCTGGCAGATGTTCTTCGAATTCATCACAATGCCACACCAGTACATACATCAACAGAAATAAGTTTATTAGCAGATCGTTTCCCGGAAAATATTAAATTATACGTTGCGTATGATGACGATAAAATGCTTGCAGGAGTGTTGATGTATTTAACCCCAAAGGTTGCACATACTCAATATATTGCAAATTCTGAAGAAGGAAGAAAATGTGGAGCGCTTGATATCGTCATGGATTATTTAATAAATGACTGCTATTCTAATAAAGAATATTTTGATTTTGGTATTTCAACAGAAAATGAAGGTTTATTTTTAAATGAAGGTTTAGCGTCACAAAAGCAAGAATTTGGAGGTAGAGGAATTGTGTATGATTTTTATGAGATAAGGGTATGATTAAAACTAAGAAATTAATAATAGTAGGTAACGGTGAAACAGCAGAGTTAGCGTATCTCTACTTTACAAATGATTCTCAATATGATGTCGTTGCATTTGCCGTTGAAGAGGATTACATAACCGGAACAACAATGCGAGGTTTAGACATCGTACCACTTGAAAGATTAAATGTTTTTTTCAGTCCAAATGATTATGAGGTATTTGTTGCCGTCAGTGCTACAAAATTAAACACACTGCGAGCACGTCTATATTCACACGTTAAATCATTAGGGTATACGATGGCAACTTATATTTCATCACAAGCGTATGTGGGATTTGATGTCGAAATTGGAGATAATTGTTTTATAATGGAGCATAATGTGATTCAATCATTTGCTAAAATTGGGAATAATGTTATTTTATGGAGTGGAAATCACATTGGTCATAGTACGAAAATACATGACAATTGTTTTGTGTCATCTCATGTGGTTATTTCTGGTTTTTGTGAAATAGAAAAAAATTGTTTCATAGGTGTAAATTCAACGATTGCTGATGGTGTAAAATTAGGTGATTTTTGTATGATCGGGTTAGGATCAATAATTGCCAAAGATGTTCCTTCGAATGCAATTATGAAAATGCCTTATGCTCAAAAGCAAATCATTACAGCTAAACAATTTAATGGTATAAATGAGGAATATGAATTGGTGTAAAAAAGGACTTATATATTGCCCAGATGGTTCTGTGAAATGGCAAAAACAATTTGCGATGTTACCAACACCTCTGTTAATGTATGGTGATAGACTACGTATTTTTGTTGGTTTTTGTGATGAGAATAATGTGGGAAGAATAGGATATGTAGATGTTAATCCGAATAATCCTAAAGATATTATAGAGATTAGCAAAAATCCAATATTAGATATCGGTGAAGTTGGCACTTTTGATGACAACGGAGTTGTTCCGATTTCTATTATTAAACATAAAGATAAAATTTATCTCTACTACATAGGTTTTCAATTAGGAGTTAAAGTGCCATATTATATGTTTTGTGGTTTGGCGATAAGTGAAGATGGTGGATTATCGTTTAAACGTTATTCTAAGTCTCCAATATTAGACAGAGTGAATGATGAATTATATGCACGTTGTGGGGTTAATGTTATAATGCACAATGGTAAATTTCGAATGTGGTATATAGGTAGTTATAAGAAAGGTTGGATTGAGTCGCAAGGAAAATTAAGACCTTTATACATAATGAAAACATGTGAGTCTTATGATGGTGTTCATTGGAGTGAACCTGTTCAGTGTTTAGAATACAAAAATGAAGACGAACACGGTTTTGGTCGTCCCTATGTTTGGTATGACGAAGGAAAATTTAAAATGTATTATTCAATACGCACTTATTCTAGAGGTTATTATATAGGTTATGCAGAATCACATAATGGTGTACAATGGATACGAATGGATAATGAAGCAGGGATAGACTTGTCTAATGAAGGTTGGGATAGCAACAATATTAGTTACCCATTTTTATTTAAGTATGCAGATAAGGTATACATGTTTTATAATGGTAATGGTTGTGGAAAGTCTGGGTTTGGCTATGCTGAATTGATAGAAGATTAAAAAAATAAAATATTATGATTACTTTAGAAGATTTTAATGCAATGTGCGAGGAGTTGTATCTCAACGGAACAAAATTAACTCCTGAAACTAAATTTCGTGATAATGATGAGTTTGATTCACTCATCGGTTATGCAATGTTGATGACAATTCAAGAGAATCTTAATTATGATATGTCTGTTAAAGAATTTTTGAGTTGTCATACTACGAAAGATTTGTACCAAGCAGCAACAAAAAAACACTAAAATGGCATATATTCAAGCTATCTCATATTATCATCCAAAAAAATGTTTGACAAATGAAGATATAACAAATCTTCATCCAGAGTGGTCTGCTGATAAAATTTCAGCAAAAACAGGAATCTATAGGCGTTATATATCTGCAGATAATGAAACTTCTGTTGATATGGCGGAGTGTGCAGCAAACAATCTATTCAATGAATATAATGTAGATAAGAAGCAAATAGATTGCATTATTCTTTGTACACAGAGTCCAGACTATTTCTTGCCAACATCAGCATGCATTTTACAACACAGGCTAGGAATAAAAGAAGAATGTGTAGCATTTGATTATAATATGGGATGTTCTGGATATGTCTATGGATTAGGTTTGGCTAAAGGTTTGATAGTGTCTGGTCAGGTTAAGTGTGTATTACTAATTACTTCAGAAACATATTCAAAATATATTCATCCAGAAGATAAATCATGTAAGACTATTTTTGGAGATGCGGCCTCAGCTTCACTAATTACTCGCGATAAATGTGCAGACGGTTTGAACGCTGAGATTTTGGAATCATCCTATTTGACTATGGGTGCACAATATAGGGACTTGATTGTAGAAAATGGTGGCTCACGAAACCCAAACAAAGGAAAAGAGGAGGTTCTCTTAAATGATGATGGTACTTATAGATCGTCTTCTGATTATTTGTTTATGGATGGCAAGTCTATTTTTGAATTTAGTGCTAAAATAGTACCTTACGTAGTAGAGCAAACACTTATAAAAAATCGATTGCACAAAGAAGATATAAATTGGTACATATTCCACCAAGCAAACATGTTTATGTTAAATATGGCTCGTGTACGAAGCTCAATACCTAAAGAAAAATTTGTTATTGATTTGGAAGATGGAGGAAATACCGTTTCTTCGACGATTCCTATAACGATAAAACGAATGATTTCGCATATCCAAAAAGGAGATATGATGTTATTATGTGGATTTGGTGTAGGTTTGTCAGTAGCAGGACTTGTGTTAAAAATAGGATAAAACGTGCATGTTTATGAAAATACCATTTTTATCATTACACGACATAACCGCTAAATACCGCGATGAGATCCACAAGGCAGTGCTTCGCGTGGTAGATAGTGGTTGGTACTTGCAGGGCAAAGAGAACGAGCAGTTTGAGCAGCATTATGCAGAGTATATTGGTACAAAACATTGTATCGGTTGTGCCAATGGTTTGGATGCACTTATCTGGATTTTCCGTGCCTATATCGAAATGGGTGTGATGTGGCCCGGTGATGAGGTGATTGTACCAGCTAACACCTATATTGCTACCATATTAGCGATTACTGAGAATAACCTAGTGCCCGTATTGGTAGAACCAAATCCAGAAACCTTGCAGATTGATGACTCGCTCATCGAAGAGCGTATAACCGAACGTACCAAAGCGATTTGCATTGTGCATCTCTATGGACGTTTGGCATATACGGAGAAAATTGGCGAGCTTTGCAAAAAGTACAACTTGAAACTTGTCGAAGATAATGCGCAAGCGCATGGTTGTAAATTTGAGGTTAAAGGCGAGAGGCGAGAGGCTAAAGGTAAGGAATACAAGCGAACTGGTTCGCTTGGAGATGCAGCGGGGCATAGTTTCTATCCTGGTAAAAATTTGGGTGCTTTGGGTGATGGTGGTGCTGTTACGACGGATGATGATGAGTTGGCTGCAGCGATACGTGCATTGGCGAATTATGGAAGCCAAAAGAAGTACGTATTCAAATACACAGGTCGCAATAGCCGTTTGGATGAGATACAAGCTGCTGTGTTAGATGTGAAACTCCGTCATTTGGATGAGGATACTCGCTTGCGTCAGCAGATTGCAGCATACTACTACGATAATATCAATAATCCGTTGATTACGCTACCAAAACGTTTACCTGATATTGAGAATGTTTATCACTTATTCCCAATTCTAGTTAAAAATACTCTTCCCTTTAGGGAGGAGAAAGAGGTAGGCTTACACCCTTCCCCTTTAGGGGATTGTGGGGCAAGTTCGTTACGAGATAAACTGCAATCCTATCTTGCTGAAAATGGGGTAGGTACGGTGATTCATTATCCAATCCCTCCACATTTGCAGGAATGTTACCTAAAATACCCTTTCCTTCAGGGGAGGGAATGGGAAAGGCTTATTCTTCCTATTTCAGAGCAGATTGCTGATGAGGAGTTGAGTTTGCCAATGAGTCCAACGATGACAATGGAGCAAGTGGAGTATGTTGTATCAGTACTAAATGAGTGGAAAGGAGAATAAATAGTATGGAAACGCCATTAGTATCAGTATATGTTGTTACTTATAATCAAGAAGATGTATTGCATAAAGCGTTGGATTCAATTCTAATGCAAGAAACAACATTTTCCTATGAAATTATTGTAGGGGAGGATTGTTCTACGGATAATACGTGCAAAGTATTAGAAGAGTACGCTAAGAAGTATCCGCAAATAAGACCTATATACAATGAGAAAAATTTAGGTATTATAGGAAATGTAAAGAATGTTCTATCTCATGTTCGTGGTAAGTATGTTAGCGGGTGTGCAGGAGATGATCAGTGGTTGACAAATACGCGATTACAAAGACAAGTGGATATCATGGAAAATAATTCACAGATAGGAGTTGTGTATGCGGATGCAAGAATGGATATACTATCACTTGCTAAACAATACATTAAGAAAAGTCCAGAACCATCTTCCGATTTGTTAAACCACTTGATGAGAGGTAATTTTATAATAGCTTCAACAGCCTGCTATCGTTCGGAATTGTTACAATATGTTAATTTTGATGAGTTCATAGAGAAAGATTTTTTTATGGAGGATTATCCTATGTGGTTGGAGTTTTCACAACATTGTCAATTTTACCATATACCCGAAACATTAGTAAACTATGTAGTGGCTAGGCCGTCAATCTTAAATCCTGATGAGGCGTTGATTAAAGCCTGCAAGTTTGATGAGCATACGACGCGAGTGAGGATGCATTATGCACGAAAGTTTTCAGATAAATGTAATTATACAGTTGAGCAAATAAAGGATGAGCATATTGAGAGATGGATTAAAGCATATATTATCAACAACAAAAGACTTAAGGCAATTGAATCAATATATAAACTTCATCTTATGACTCGCTATTATAAGATTCTAAATTTCATCTTCCATGTGCCATGTGGATTTGGTATATACAGAGCTCGTTTAATGAATAAACGCAAGACACTTTCATCTGAAAGTTCATATTTTTCATGAATTTTATGCAACTAATCTCCTCTACATACAATTTTGTTTCATCTACTTGCTCTATGCAAGGTAAAGTATTGTACAGTGCCGACTGCTCAATTCAAGTCGTTTATCAGGGAGGTGACAGTCAAACTGCAGAACAAGTCATTCCGCTGTATGAGCAATATGGTTGCGACTGTGTGGAATACCTGAAGGGTGCGTTGTCGTTCTGTTTGTATGATGCTAATTGCAAACAATTGCTCGTAGCTCGTGACCGATTGGGTGTGCAGCATGTGTATTATGCACAATTGCCTACTGGAGTTGTGTTCTCGAGTAGTTTGAGCGAGGTATTACAACATGTAAAACATCCGCAGATTCGAGCGCATGAGTTGGCACAACCAATTCGTCATAACTATCCAATCGATATGCAGCATACATGGATTGAGCAAATAAAACGTCTTAGCGCAGGTGAATACGCTGTGGTAGATATAGATGGCATGCGTATGCGTACTTATTGGAAACGTGATTATACGCCAACTTTCAACGGCACAAAAGAGCAAGCGATAGCGGAAGTGCAGCGCCTTATTCGTGCATCTGTGCAGCGTTGTATGCAAGCGGATGCACCTGTGGCTGTGTTATTGAGTGGTGGAATCGATTCCACTACATTGGCATTGTTTGCCAAGGAGTGTCAAAAAGAGGTACATGTGATATCTGCAGGATATAAAGGCCAATTTGCTTGCGATGAACGATCTGTAGCTAAGCGATTTGCCGATGAACATGGATTGATATATCATGAAGTGGAGTTGGATGCCAATGATTTCCAATCGCTGTTTGATGAATATGTGCCTTATATAGATGAGCCGTGCTTTGATGTGTCCTCTATGTCGCAATTTGCTTTGTATAAAAAAGCCGCAGAGATGGGATTCAAAGTAATATTGAGCGGATTGGGAGGTGATGAGTTGTTCTATAGTTATAAGGATGATAATGCATTGGCGCATGCTTTCCAACTTCGCCGTGAATTTGATGCTTGTTTCCCGCTGAAGAAGAATTGGCAAAAATACTTGCGATTTTTAGTTAAAAATTGGCGCTATGTGCTAATGGCGAATCATCCTGTATTAGAAGATGATAAATTGCCAACACCCTGGACATATACGGACTATAAGAAATTTGCTTCTTCTGCTGCGTTGGAGTACGATAGAGATGTCATACGATTTAATGATATTGATATAGAGCCACATTTTTCATATCATGCGGGAGTGAACGAAGTCTATGATCACAAGTTCGCTACTTTTGCTAATCAGTTATGTGTATATCTTGGCAATAAATTGGGAATTGCTAATGGAGTAGAATTGCGCTATCCACTATTGGATGTGGAATTGATAGAGTTTTTGGATTCATTGCCTTTGGAGATGAAATTTGATTCTAAGGTATCAAAGCGTTTCCAAAAAGAAGTAATGCATGGCTTATTGCCAGATTATATCCTCTATGCTCGTAAACGCGGATTTGAACCTCCATTTGATTTTATCAGGAAAATGTGTAATCAATATAAATACCAAATGCTACAATCTGACCACATCTTTTTCAACTCCATGATGGCAGATAAATTATTAACGCAATATTTGAAGCGATGAATAACTTAGCCCCAATAATTGTATTTTGCTACAATCGCCCATGGCATATAGAGCAAACTTTAGAGGCACTATCTCGCAATGAGTTAGCGGATCAAAGTGTGCTATATATTTATTGTGATGGACCGAAAGTGGATGCATCGGATGAGATGCAGCAAAGGATTGCTGAAGTGCGCCAAGTGGTACGTAAACGACAATGGTGCAAAGAGGTGCATATTGTAGAGGCAGAGCAAAATAAGGGGTTAGCAAACTCCATAATAGATGGTGTTTCGGATGTGATCAATAAGTATGGAAAGGTGTTTGTACTTGAAGATGATTTGGTGTCATCACCTTATATGTTGAGATATGTGAATAAGGCATTAAATTTCTACGAAAATTATGCAGGTGTATTCTCTATATCCGTAAATCGTCCACCATTAAGCAAGATGCAGATTCCAGAAGACTATCCTTATGATGTATTTGCTAGTCTTCGCTCCTTTTCTACAGGATGGGGTACATGGAAAGATCGTTGGAACAAAATAGATTGGTCTATGGGTGATTTTGATCAATGTAAGGGAGATCAATATATCATTCGTGCTTTAAATCGCAAAGGTGAAGATTTCGCATCCATGATGCAAATGCAAGAAGATGGCTTGATAGACTCGTGGGCCGTTCGGTTTTGTTTTGCTCATTTTAAACACCATGCCGTAGCTATTCTACCATGTAAGTCGTATGTAACAAATATTGGATTTGATGGAACAGGTACGCATAGTGGCACAGTACTGAATGTATATGAAAATGATTTGTCTCAATCTATAGCAAATCCACGCATGTTGGATATAGTATATGAGGATGATAGAATAATCAATGCATTTTATTCCTCGTATTATCCTAAAGCTCGTCCTATTTGGCAGAAAGCAATCAACTTTATCGCGCGCAAATTCGGCAAGAAAGCGCCATTTGTGATTAAGAAAAAAGTGTACGCATAATGAAACTCCTCTCCGTTAATACCAACGATGCTCGTGGTGGCGCAGCGCGTGCGGCTATGCGAATCATGCAGGGTGTGCAGCAGCATGGGGTAGAGACCCAAATGCTGGTTAAAGAAAAGTATACGCGTGATAGTGCTGTGCTGTTGCTGCAACAGTTCTTGCCTAAGAATAAACTATATCGCATTGGCGATTGGGTGGCGCAGAAAGTGAAAAATAAATACCATCATCTGCTTTGGCGACCATACCGCAAAACGAAAGAGAATGTCTTTATGTCCGATTCGCGTGGAACTCGCTTGGGTAGTGCATTGCGGAAAATGGATTATGATGTGCTGCATTTACATTGGATAAATCAGCGCTTTGTCAAGTTGCAAGACCTACCTAAAGATAAGCCTATCGTCTGGACTTTGCACGATAGTTGGCCCTTTTGCGGGGTATGCCACTATTTTCTAGACTGCCAAAAATATCAAACGCATTGCGGTGATTGCCTAATGCTGCATTCGGGCAAAGAAGAAGACTTGGCATATCGCATCTTCGAGGAAAAATTGCGTGCGTATCAAGATTTGAATCTGCATATCGTTACTCCTAGCAACTGGCTAGGCGAGTGCGCCAAGCAGAGTGCATTGTTTGGTCGTTTCCCTGTAACTGTAATACCTAATTGTTTGGAAACTGATGTATATCGTCCGCTGATTGATGCAGAAATGGATGCACGTTTGGAGTGTGCTATTCAAGAGAATCCAGCGTTTCACGCGGTAAAGCGCGAGGCTGGAGAAAAGGCTGCAAAGCAGTTGATCCTATACGGAGCGATGAATGCTGCGACGGATAGAATAAAAGGATTTAAATATCTTTTATCTGCAATGCAATTGCTAGATCAACAAGGATTCGAAGCGAACCTAATTGTTTTTGGGGCGAGCCAAAGTGATTTGTCTATGCAGTTTGAGCATATCAATGTACACTTTATTGGGTATGTATCGAATACAGATTTGTTGGTGACCTTGTATAATTTGGCGGATGTGATGGTAGTGCCTTCATTGACGGAGAATCTCAGTTGTGCCATTATGGAAAGTTTGGCGTGTGCTACGCCGGTGTGCTGCTTTGCTATTGGCGGGAATAGCGATATGGTGGAGCATCTGGTAAATGGTTATTTGGCAAAAGAGAAAGATAGTGATGATCTCGCAAAGGGTATTCTTTGGTGCTTGGATAACAACAAAGATGGCTCTCTTTCTCTGGCTGCTCGCCAAAAAGTACTTGAGAATTATACAATTGAGCGAGTGGGAAAGCGGTATGCGGAGTTGTATGAATCAATAATATCTAAATAGTTTATGCTTTTCAACTCCTTTGAATATCTCATTTTTCTCCCAATTGTCTTCCTGCTCTATTGGTTCGTGTTTGACTATGCGATCAGCAAGTGCAAGCACCAACTGCTGTGGCAAAATCTTTTTGTAGTCATAGCCAGCTATATCTTCTACGGTTGGTGGGACTGGCGATTTTTGATACTGATTGCTATTACTACGCTGCTTTCGTTCCTAAGTGGTATAGGCATTGAATACGCACCTACCAAGTGCAGTAAGAAAGCCGTCATGATAGCCAATGTAGTAATCAATCTCGGTATCTTAGGCGTATATAAGTACTACGACTTCTTTGCTCGCGAATTTGCAGAACTCTTTGGTATAGAGTCAGATTTTCTGTTGCTCCACTTGATTTTACCAGTGGGTATTAGTTTCTATACCTTCCAAGCATTGTCCTATTCCATAGATGTCTATCGTAAGCAGATACAGCCCACCCATGATATTGTAGCTTTTACAGCTTTTCTCAGTTTCTTTCCGCAGTTGGTGGCTGGTCCTATTGAGCGCGCGACTAATCTGCTGCCGCAGTTCCAAAAGAAGCGCACCTTTGATTATGCGCAGGCGGTGGATGGCATGCGCCAAATCCTATGGGGACTTTTCAAGAAGATAGTCGTAGCAGATAACTGCGCGGTGTATGTAGATCAGGTGTTTGGGGATATAGGTGCTCACTCGGGTAGTACACTTCTATTGGCAGCTGTGCTATTTACTTTCCAGATTTATGGTGATTTCTCTGGTTACTCGGATATTGCTATCGGTACGGCCAAATTGTTTGGCATCAAATTGATGCGCAACTTCAATGTGCCATATTTCTCGCGCGATATAGCAGAGTTTTGGCGCCGTTGGCATATATCGTTGACCACGTGGTTTAGGGATTATGTGTATATCCCGTTGGGAGGATCTCGCCCCAATATCCCCGAGGCGATAAGGCTAAAAGGCGATAAGGCGATTGAGGCAAGGTATACCAAATGGATTGCAGTGCGTAACACATTTATTATCTTCTTACTAAGTGGTTTTTGGCATGGAGCGAATTGGACATTTGTGTTGTGGGGCGCGTATCATGCATTGCTGTTTGTGCCACTATTGTTGATGGGTAAGAATCGCCGATATCGTGATACGGTAGCTACAGTTACGCTGCCAGATGGCACTGTGAAAGCGAAATGGTTACCATCGTTGAAAGAGGCAGGACTGATGCTATTGACTTTTGCTTTGGCAGTTGTGGGATGGATTATATTTAGAGCAGAGAATATAGGACAGGTGGGAGAGATAGTATCAACTATACTAAGTGGTTCTATTCTAAATGTTCCTATGTTGATTTCTCAATATTACTATATTCCATTGTTTGTAGTTATAATCGTTATGTTGCTATTCGAATGGTTTACAAGAAATAGATTACATGGTTTAGAAATAACAAATGTACCCTATAGATGGATAAGATGGAGTATATATATGTTGATTATACTGGCATTGTTTTTTAGTATCAAAACAGAAACTCCACAATTTATATATTTTCAATTTTAATATGAAAAAGTTTTTATACGAGATATTATTATTTACGCTATTAATTTTTATATGTGCATGCTGTTTAGATTTTTTTCTTTCGTATCGATTAAGGCAAAATCAAAATCGCATGTATGCAGCATGGAATCAAATGTATAATGATTCAACTTGTTACGATTTGGTGATTAATGGTTCTTCTCGTGCATGGACACAATATGATCCGCTGATATTAGATTCTATTCTAGATTTGACTTCTTTTAATTTAGGAATAGATGGTAGTGCTATTAATCGACAAATAACTAAATATAATAAGTATTGTGAGTTACATGGAAATCCTAAATACCTAATTCAAAATATTGATTTATGGACTATGTCATATACGATGGGATATGAAAGAGAACAATTCTTTTCTTATTTCTTTTATGATAGAGATTTACTAAAAGAGTATGATTATTATGAGAATTTTTCATGGGGAGAAAAGTATCTTCCCTGCTATCGGTATTTAGGGTATGATGATGTTATAACAGAGGCATTATTTCATGATAATAAAGGTCATTTTTTTGAATACTTAACGAATGGATATTTTAGTAGAGTTGAAGAATGGGATGGTTCTGTTTTATATGCAATGGATAGTGTAATAGTTGCTACAGATACCAATGCTGTGAATCTTTTTATTGATTTTTTGCAAGAGGAAACAGGTAATGGAGTTAAAATAATATTCGTATATGCACCGATTTATATTGGAGCGAGAGAAAAGATGCTGAATGAAGAAGAAATGTTTGCGATGTATGATAGTATAGCAGAGAAATTTGACATACCAATATTGGATTACAACGATATCCCTATGTGCTACGATACAACTTATTTCTATAACGCTACCCACTTGAATAGATTGGGGGCAGAATTATTCACTACTAAATTGGCACACGATATTGATTCGCTAGGATTGTCGAAATAAACTACCAATACAGCCAACTTCTGCGTATCAGTGCATATGAATCCCGAAGCGACGCATCGGTTTAGTGGGGATTTTGCGGAGGATTTGAAGTGTTATTTAGATTCTGTTCGACTGACAAAATAATAATGCCATCGTCTCTAAAATATATTGTCCGTTTAGTGTTATTTGTACTTCTGATGGGAAACGTGGTTTCTTGTCAGTCGTGGCACGAGGCGAGGGCGGTGGTGAAGGAGGCGGATAGTTTGCTTGCGAAGGGCGTGATAATCGAAGATACGGTGGTGTTAGCAGAGGTGATTCGCACATTCGATAACCCAATGGGGCGGATTTTTGCGAAGGAAGAACTGGTAAGAGCTTATTACCTCATGGGTAGAAACTTAGATGACTACCATCACAATTTTTCGGATGCAGCCGATTTCTATATCGAAGCTGATCGTCTAAAAACCAAAGACCTCATTCTTCGTGGACGAATCAATTCTTGTATGGGATATCTGTGCAAACAAGATAGTTGTTTCAAGGAGGCATTGGTGTTTTATGAAAGAGCAAATGATGCCTTTGAAAAGTCGGGGAATGAAAGACGTATTGCCAATGGGCTATTGAGTATCGCAGAGCAATATATAAATCTTAAACAATACGATAAGGCGGATAGTGTATTAGCGGTAGCAGAAACGTATGACATAGATAGTGCGTATTATGCAGATATAATAGATGTTTATGGGCTATCATATTTTAGACAAGAAAATTACGACTCTGCATTAGTGTTCCTGCGTAGCATCAAAGAATATCCTAGAAATTTGGATATGAAATGTTTTAATTACATGTTAATTTTAAGATGTTGTAACAGAATAGGAGATATTAATCGTGCAATACCCTATGCAGAGTATATTATTTTGCATTCAAATAATGCGATATATCGCTCTAATGCATATTATGTGTTGATTCAGGGTGCAAAAATCAGTAATAATTTGGATCTATTATTGATGTATTCTAATCTTCGGGAAGATGAAGACAGATTAGTTCAACATATGTCTGAATTATATGCTGAAGCAACAACCAAATTGAAAAACCATGTTGTCAATCCATACCCATTCCGTATGGGTAAAATCGCTATTGCTGTTGGTAGTGTCCTAATTATTATTGTTACATTGGGATGTATGATTTATCGCAAAAAGCATAAATGTCTTGCTATAGAGAAACAAAGAATCGAAGCAGAACTACAAGAGTGGAAACAACACATGCGTGAGAAGCTTGCTATTGAAGAGGAAAATACAGCAGCAAAGCGCAAGATGATAAATGATATTATCATGAATTATGCTGCTGATTTTGCGCTCAATTTTTCACCAGATAAAAATATATGGGTAAAAGACAAAGATCTCTTTCGATTAGCGGATAGTAGTTTTGGATTTGTCATCTACCGCCTACGCGATATTTATCGCGATCTGAATAATCGTGAGTTGAAAATTTGCATAACGATATTATTGGATTTTTCACAGAAGCAAACAGCTAAAGCGGTATGTTGTGCAGAAGATAGTGTACCGAATACCAAGAAGCGATTAGCAAAGAAATTGGGCATTTCACCACGAGAAATACGCGATTTCTTACTGGATTTTATCATGCAAATCGCTTAAAATAATCCCTTAAAATTCATTTGTCCACTTCCGTGATTGATAATCAGTGAGTTGTGACAGAATTTGTCCCATGCCTTTTCTTGGGTATGTGGATATTTTGTTGTCTCTTTGCAGCGTTTTTGTTAACACAAATTATTAACTTTTAAATCAACTATTATGAAGAAAGCAATTTTTCTATTTGCTTTGTGCCTGATGGGCATGAGTAATGTAGTAGCGCAGAGTCTGCCAGGTACTCCTATTCTGTTTTATGATGTGTATGCCGTGATGCCATTGGATGACCCTGATAATGAAAATGGAGGTGCTGGTCGTCCTGATCCAAACCGTGTCATTGGTGGTATTGATGGCAATGATTTGAACATTGGTATCGTGGGTGGTGACGGACGAGATGCTGGTGAGGTAGTGGTGATTGATCCAGAGACGGGTGAGATTATCATTGATGAAGAACCTATCATTGGTCAAACTTCTATCCACATCCCAGAACCAGGTTCCTACACTGCGTATGTGACCGTAGGTGGCACCACATATGCAGGTGACTTCGAGGTGGAGTGACAATCGCTTTCCTCCCTCGCGCGCGTACATATAATATTATTGTTTGCCACGAGGGAGGATTTTTCAATGAAGATAGATTGTTGATGGATCTTCGTTTTATCCAGAAAGAATTGCAGCAGATGCTATGTCCCAAACATAGTCAGATGCCTGATGTCAGTATATTAGGCGATCGCTTGCATATTCGCTGCTGCTGCGAGGAGTTTCGTGGCGATGTTATGCGCAAATATAATTCTTTGAAGTATAAAGCCATCAACGAAGATATGCGTAGGGAAATAAAGCGGATTTTGAGGTAGGAGAGGTTATTTTTTATTGCGCTGCTTTTCATCGCTAACTAATTCGCCAATCTACTTTGCTGATGTACTATGCAATCTATGAGGATGTGGCAAAAGACTTTCGTTGGATTGTGAAAGAAAAAGATGAGGAATGAGATGCCATATAAGGTTTTGACAAAAATTAAATAACAATATAAGTAACAATTTATTAATGTCCAAGGGAGAGGGGATAAAGTATGAAAAAGAATCGTATTCCATTTTATATTGGAAAAGAAAATGCACCTTATTTAGAGAAAGATATATTAAATGCACCGTTATTCAAAGAACAATATAATGCTATTGTAGAACGAATGACTAATTATTTAGAAGCGTCCAAAGTCATACTTGATGATACAAATGTTAATCCCATTACGTACCCATCAAATATTATTGCTATAAATGGTGATCGTGGTGCTGGCAAAACATCTATGATGATGTCAATAATCAATTTTTTGACAGAAAAAGGACCTGAAGAACCATATGTGAAAAAGTTGAATCATCTTTTAGTTTTAGATGTTATAGATCCATCATTCTTTTCTGATAAATCAAATCCACTACAAGTTCTAATAGCTCAGTTGTACAAAAAATTTAAAGAATATATTAGAGAACATAGTCGATATGATATTGATAGTAGAAATGAAATAGTCATATTATTCGAGAAAATTCAAAAATGTTTGCATTTAATGCAGGTAGAATGGTCTGCAGATTGTACTATAGATGTGGACGATTTAGAATATTTAGCAGCAACAGTAGATATTCGTAAGCATATTGAAGATATGATTAAAAAACTATTAAACTTATTGGAGAAACAATTCTTATTGATTCCAATAGATGATATAGACTTGAATACGAAATATGCTTACAACATGATGGAGTATTTACGCAAATATTTTACTTCTCCGCGAGTCTTAATTCTATTTGCTGTGAATATGAATCAGTTACATTCAGTGGTTTATCAATATTTTTATGAAGATTTACAACAGTCTATCAAGTCAAATCTAAATCCGCAAGATATTGCGCAGATGGCAGACAGATATTTAATTAAGTTAATTCCTTTAAAAAATCGAATAAATTTACAGAATTTAAGCACTAACTTAAATCAAGAAATAGGGATATATAAGGATAATGATGATGACAAAAATCTGCTATATGTTGGTATTTTGAAAGACTTATTATTACGACTAATCTACAATAAAACGAAATACGTCTTTTTAAATAAAAAACATATTGCAAATTATATCATACCTCATAATTTGCGTGAATTAAAAATGTTATTATCTCTTTTAATTTCCATGCCTGATATAGAAGAAGATAATAATGAGAAACTCCAAAATAATCAATGGGCATTTAAAAATTATTTTTATACGATTTGGGTAAATCGCAATTTGAAGCCAGAGCAGAAGAAAATTATATATACACTGAAAGAAGTAGATGATTTCTCTTTATTCAACAAAATGGTTATTCAATTATTAAGTAGCCTATATGAAACAGAGTTATCTTCCATTTACAGATATATAAAAAATGGTGAAAAAAGTGATAAAATGGTTGATTTGAGTATAGCAAGAATTTGTGACGAAGATAATTATAACTATAATATTTCTTTAGGAGATGTATTAGCATTATGTTCTTATATAGAATCTAAATCTTCATCAGAACAAACTGTGTTATTCCTCTTTGCGCTTCGTACTGTATATACGTTCTTATTACAAGATTCATACCAAGAACAGATTTCAGAAGAAGAAATAATTCGCTATATTAAGTACTTGAAAAATCCCCAAGATGAATATTATATTTCAAAATATCAACTAATTTTATCTGGAACTGCAATTAATTCTGATTACAATTCATTTTTGCCATTTTCTAAAAAAAAATATCAGAATAGGTTGTATCGTAATTTTAAAATAAGTACGATATCTGAAGCGTCAGACGTTGAATTATTTGATATGCTTTGTTGTATGTATAGCTGGGAAGATAAGAAAATTTCAGCTGGATTGAATTATCGTAAAAGGAATAATAGGTTTTATAAAAGAGATTTTTCCAATGTACATGAATTTGGATGTGATTTTTTCGCATGGACTTATAATCTACCATATATATTAGAATGCTTAAAGCGATATGGATTTATATGGGAAAGTCCTGTGGATAATAGTCTATATAGTATGATTATAAAATGGATGTATGACAAAATGGAAATTTCAAACCAAGTAGAAATCTCTGATGAAAAAATGGTGCGTATGTGGTTCGACAAGACATGTATTACTAGTATAGATGATATAGAGCATCTCCTTAATCGTTTAAAGGAAGTAAATTATCATTCTCCTAAAACCATGTTTAAACGAATTTTTAAAGAGATGAAACTATTTACAAATGATGTTACTAAGGATGAAATCAATGAGAATAAAAAAATAAGAAATACTAAATTTGAAATAATATCAAAAATGGGAGAGGCAGAAACGTTTATGCCTATGTTTTTTGTTAAATTATTCAAAGTCCGAAAGAAAAATTTAAGTTTTTTAGTTTCAAAAGTGAGTCGATATAAGGAGGTTAATGATAAAAAACTATTAATGTATATTTTATCTATAAACGAGAATGTGCCATTAGAGGTAAAAACAGAACTTCGTGAGTTGTTACAAAAACCAGAGATACAAGATTTAATCAAGCATAATCGTTGGAAAGAATTAGCTCTTCATATTAGAAAGATTAAGTACGACTATTATTATGAAGATTGAAAAAATGATTTTGTATGGAATTTTTAAGACAAACAATAGGGGTTATTTGGAATAAATTAGACATTAATGTTTGGCTTGACTCAATGTGGCAACAAAACAAATGGAATGAAAGTTTTTTTATAGACAAAAAATTTGTTGCCCAAATGGTGGATTCTTTTAATGAAATTACTTTAGACCAAGCTGATGCAATAAGATGGTTAACGATTGATCAATGGATGAAAAAAAAGTCATACTACACTTTGCTACATGAGGATGAAAAAAAGGATTCTAAAGGGTATATTATTAATGTGTTGATTCATTTTTTAACAGATATACTCATTGTTGATAAGGGAATCCCCAAATGTAGATTTTCAAAATTATTGAGATGGAATAATGTATATCATCGCGTAGGTGATGATATGTTAACTTGTGCATATTTGGCACATTATGATTTATCTCAAAAATTAACTAGAAAAAAATTTCTATGGCCTACAGTAATCGGACATACAAATCATGAGATAGATGCGATTTGTTCCAAAGGATTGAGCGAATTGCATTTTCATTTAAAAGGTTCTTCCGTAAATTTTGATATCCAATGGATATCATTAATGAATGATGTGATAGGAAGAAAGAAGAATTTTGAAATATTGGCTAAATATACTAAAGGAACATCAATTTCAGATTACGATTCATTTAATTCTAGATCGTTATTTGATTTGGTTATATTGGCTGCCTATATTCGTGTTCTATTATTTTCACAATATGTTGTTAAAGATAAATTGGTTAATCACTCTGATGATATAAAACATAAGATAATTCGATTCCCTAGAATATATCAAAATGATATTCAAAATTGGATAGAACAAGAAAAATTTGCTGCATATAAATTTTCTAAAAAATGTTTTGAACAACATGTAATTGATTATGCGATTTCATCAAGTAGTATCAACGAAGGAACCATTGATTATGTGAACACCATTGTTTGTGGAGAACGTCGAATTTTGTATCATGCGTTTAAATATGTATATGCCGGTGGACAAGATAGCGCAATGTGTAGTTATTTGTTAATGGCTTACACCATGATCAAGTGTAGACTTAGACAAAAATTAATACAAATAAATACGCGTAAAGGTTTTGAAAATTTTAATCAATATGAACAGTGTAAGGACTTGTTTATAAAGAAAAAAAGTATATATAGGGATTTAGTGGAAGATTTAGCATTGAAGATATCTGCGTGTAATCAATCCATTGATTATTTGGAATATCGGATAACACCGACAAATAACGTTCGAAATCTAATCAAAAATGTAACTCAATTAGCCAATATATCTAGTGTGCAAAAAGGAACTTCATATATTCAAAATGCAGAAATTAATAGATGTATGGAAAATATCCAATTCTATTCGATAATGCATTTTATTAAACAAAAATTTCCAGAACGTGAATATGGTTTTAGAGATCATAAATTACGTCTCAAAATAAAAGATGAAGCATTAACTATCTGTAGAGCATACCAATTGTCTAAGGTTGTACGAAAAAGCATTTGTGCATTTGATGCTGCAAATTCGGAACGAAATGCGAGGGCTGAAGTTTTTGCTCAAGCCCTTAGATTTTTAAGAGGAGAATTACCGCGTCAAGAGTATCGGGATAGCATAAATGATAATACAAATTCTATAGGAATAACTTACCATGTAGGAGAAGATTTTTGGGATATAATAGATGGCTTACGAGCTGTGGATGAAACACTCATATTCTTAGAAATGCGTGAAGGAGATCGATTAGGACATGCAATGGTTTTAGGAGTTAATGCTGATGAATACTATGGAGAAAGACATATGAATATTGCCATGCCTAAACAAGTTTTTTTAGATAATTTGGTATGGTTCTATTATAAATTACAATTTTATAATCTTACTATACCATCTGCGTTAGAAAAATATTTTCATGAAAAAATATATGAGTATACTCACCAATTATATGCTGCCTTATTTAGTGATAAACTCCAACAAATCCCTATGATTGATTTATATCATGCATGGTTATTGCGAGGTAATGGTATAGATCTTTTGGGTTCGGATGAAAAATACGTAGGATGGAATAAATATAAAAATTATCGCTACAATGGAAGTTTGATTTCTACGGAGGCTAATCCTTTAGTTAGGCAATTAAATTGGGAATATCATTGGAATAAGGATAAGGGGAATAAGATGTGTTTTGAAAAATTGCCTTTTTGTATCATTGATATTGTTACACAACTACAAGAGTGTATGAGAAAGGATATAGAAAGAAGACACATAGCTATAGAAACGAATTTAACATCTAATTTACAAATAGGAGAGTTTTCTCGCTATGACGAGCATCCTATTTTAAAATTCAATAAAGATTTCTTAGATAATGATTGTTCCACCTCTATGCGTGTTTCTATTAATACTGATGATCAAGGCATTTTTGCAACGTCTATAACCAATGAATTTGCTTTAATGGCATGCGCTATTGAGAAAAATAAAGACGAAAATGGCAATCAAAAATATCGACCAGTATATATTAATCGTTGGTTGGATAATATAAGAGAAATGGCAGTGTCGCAGCGATTTGTGAAAAAGGATAAATAGGGAATTTCAATTAATCAGATAAGTCATGAGCACTTCTTAGAGATGAGTACTGCTATTGTTAATAAATTTTTAAGAAAATAGAATGAGAATATAGATCTAAGAAATGTAATAACTTCGTAAGTGCGCGATAGAATAAAAATACAAAAAAATCATTATCAGTATGTTTTTCTATCTATTTATATACAAAGTATATAAGAAAATTTCTTATGCGAAAAATTTGTGTATATTGTATGTTTTTTGTAACTTTGTAGCGTAAAATACATTTGACTAATATATATAGGAATTATGACAAATAAGGAACATTGGCTATTGTTGTTTGAGGACAAGCGATTCCGATCTAAATCGCCAACAATTTTAAGTGATGGAAGAAATCCCTTTGAGAATGATTATGGGCGTTTGATATCTAGTGCACCCATTCGTCGATTGCAGGATAAAACGCAAGTGTTTCCATTGGATAAAAACGATTATATCAGAACGCGTTTAACACATTCTCTAGAGGTGTCTTACATAGCAAGTTCTTTAGGACAAAGTGTAGAAAAATTTCTAGTGGCAGAAAAAGAAGATATAAGTATGCATAAATCTGGCTGTTTGAGCTCTTTGTTAAGGGCAAGTGGTTTGGTACATGATTTAGGTAATCCTCCTTTTGGACATTTTGGGGAAATAGCAATTCAAGATTTCTTTAAAAAATTCTTCGATGAACATCCAAGAATAGCAAGGAAATTTTCGCAACAAGAACGCGCTGACTTTGAAAATTTTGATGGTAATATCCAGACTTTTAGAATATTGTCAAAATTGTATTATTTTGGTGATGAATATGGTTACAACTTGACGTATTCGACTCTTGCAACGATAGTGAAATATCCATCTGATTCTGTCACGGGAAATAAGGGTAAGCAAGCTAAAGAGATAGCTCAAAGGAAAGCAGGATATTTTGTTACGGAAGAAGATAAATATAAAGAGATTAATGGCTATTTACAACTAAATCATCGTAGGCATCCCGCTACATATCTTTTAGAAGCAGCAGATGATATTGCTTATAGTGCTGCAGACATTGAGGATGGGGTCAAGCAAGGAATAATATCAATTGATGAGATTGAAAAAATATTTACTGATAATCTTAAGAATAATAAAGATGAAGTGCTAAATTACATTGAATGCTTGAAGCAAAAGTATTCTTCATTGAGAGGGAAAGTTAATGATTCAATCATCGTGCAAAAAATACGTATCTTAACTCAACGAATCATGATAAGTAGTACGATAGAAACATTTATTAGTAATTACGATACCATTATGCGTGGAGAATTAGAGGATGAGTTAATAATGGTATCAAATGCTAGAGATGTAAGAAAGGCATATAAAGAGATTCAGTCAAAGATATTTATGTATAAATCAATTCTCAAAAAAGAAATTGCGGGAAGAGAAGCGATTCTGGGATTGTTAAATATATTTGTAAATGCAGCTCTGTCGGATAACTTTAAGGCAGATGGTGACAATACGTTGGAGTGTAGATTATATCATTTGGTATCTGCTTCATATCGAGTTGTTAATGAGAAATATGAACAATATGAAAATAAACTTTATTGTAAGTTGCGTTTAGTTGTGGATTTTATTGCAGGGATGACAGATTCATATGCTGTTGATTTGTATCAAGAGTTAAAAGGAATTAAATTATGAATACATTAGTTAAGAATAATGTAAGTGTTACTTTTTTTAGAAAAAAATTCTTTTTTCTATTGAGAAATAATCCTAAATTGGCTAATGTTATATATGAAGTGTTTATTCAAGGTGGTCATGCGTATGTGATAGGAGGATATATCCGAAGTTTGTTAGATAACTCTCATGTTCGAGATGTTGATATCATCGTAGATCTTCCTTCTTCAAAATTAGAAGAGATTGTTGCTATTTATTGTACTGATTTTTCTAAGAATAGACATGGCGGAATAAAAATGACATTTAATAGTCTTACTGTGGATGTATGGTGTTTGAATGACAATTGGGCTTTTAGAGAGAATGTGGTCAACTATAATGAAAACAAAGTATTAGAAAGTATTGCTGCAGGTTGCTTTTATAATTATGATGCTTTGGTTGTCAATATGCTTTCTGGAAATTTTAACATACGCTATTATTTAGATTGTATGCACAAAAAAGAATTATCCATATTGAAATCAAATCCAAACTATGCAAATCTTAATCCCACAACAGAAGCAAATATATTGCGTGCATTTTACTTAAAAAGGGTTCATGATTTCAAGTTTTCTCCAAATGTTTCCAATTATATTGTAAGTAAGATGCCGACAATATCATTGGATATTAAAGAATCTCTACAGCGATTAATAGACAAGTTGCAAATGTATCCTAAATATAATCTATTGACTGCAGAATATTTGAAAAAAGAATATATGAATTTGCTATTTTCTCAAAAAGAAACTTCGTTAGAACAATACTTGTTATCATATGATTATTTTCTATCAGAGAATAATAAGAAATAAAATTGATTTTTGTGGATGATTAAGAATAATGTTGAAATTAGAATGTCTTATCGTTTTCTTCTGTTGGGAGATAGAAAAATTATGGCTAAAATTTCTAATAAGTAAACTTATCCAATTATAAATTAAATAATATGGATAATCCATTTAAGGAATATATTGCTACAGCGCAAGAGTTGGTTCTTTTGGAAGGGAAAAGCGAACTTGCTTCATATGTGTCCGAATCCAATATCAAGACCATTTTTGTTACGCATGATAATTGGAATGCAGGGATTGATTACTATGATATAGCGATTAGTATTCCTATTCCGATATTTGTGAGGATTAGATCTAAATTAGCAGAAGAGGAACGAATAATCTATGATGCTTTTAATGATGCGATGCATGGGGCAGATGGTTCTTTAGGGCTCAATGAAGTGAAACTTGTTCCTAATAAATCAGTCTCTATTTCTAATATCCCAATAGCAGATGATGATTCAATGTGGAAATATAACTATTATAGATTATTTATCAGCCATCTTTCTAAAGACAAAGTAAGAGCGACTCATATTAAAGAATTATTGTTGCCGTACGGAATAGATTGTTTTGTTGCCCATGAAGACATCTCTCCTTCTAAAGAATGGCAGGCTGTTATAGAAAACGCTTTATCTTCTGCGGATGCACTATGTGCCATTTTGTCTCCGGATTTCGGTAAAAGCCAATGGTGCGGTCAGGAAGTGGGGTTTGCTTTAGGACGTCGTAAACTAGTTATCCCCATTAATGTAGGGGTGGACCCATATGGCTTCATAGGGAAATGGCAGGCAATCAAATCAGAAAAAAAATCGAGACTACAGGTTGCTAATGAAATTTTTAATGTAATATGTATAAATGATATCACGAGAGGTGGATATTTTGAGAAGTTGACAAACCTTATTATGGCGGCAAAATCCATAGAAGAAGCGTTGCAATTTTTAAATGTATTAAAGGGTATTAGTGGAGTAGAGAAGAGGTATATAGATACATTGTATTCCCATTATAAAGATAATTCCATTTTGATGGAGAATGAATGTTTACAAATTGCAAACCAGATATTTGAAAATAAGGGTCTTGATAAAATCAAGAAAAAGATAACAATTGATCTTCCAATAGATCAAAATACAGATTTGCCGTTTTAATGATACAAAGGCAAATATTGTAATAAAGTTCAATAATCCTCTTTTTTTTAGAATTAGAGTTTCCCCACCTAATACACATACACACTTTGATTAATATAGATAGGATTGTTTTATCTGTTTATACCTATTCTTTTGAATAAATTATGACCTCATTTGAACAACTAGAATCCGACATGCGTAGTGGTTGCCCACAAGATGTGCTTAGGTGTGATATAGCTCATGCTTTGCTGGATGCAAATACTACAGATCAGGAGATACAACAGATATTTTCTTTCTATGGAACAAGACGTTTTATTGAATTTCCGTTGTTTTGTCAGTGCGTGGATGCGTATGTCGAACAGCAACGCATATCTCGTTTGCTGACTCCATTATCAAATTACGCTCAGATTTTAACGAATAAAATGACTGCAGAGATGCAGCAATACACGTTAGATCTACTAATAGCTGACAATCCATACAAACGAATAATGGGACGGCATTTTTGGGATAAGTTTGGTGTGTCAAGATTTGATTTCCAACTATTGTCATGCTTAGAAGATGTTCAAATCCGGTTTGCGGTATCTATTTTGCAAGATGTGCAATCGCCTCAGACACGCCTGCCGATAGCTTTCTCACTGTTTGATTCTCCATGTGCAGAAGTCAGAATAGCCCTTGTCGCTAGTGCTACACTATATCTGATGAATTATATTTCAACAACTAAGCAGATTTTTACACAACAACAATATAATGAGTCAGAAGAACTACATGTATTTCAAACGTTAATAGAAAGCCAAGAACATTGGATTCAAGTACATCAAGACTGCAAAGAGCTTGATTCCAACTATTTGTACCCAACACTATACGACCTTGCCCGTCGAGAGATTAGCCGACATCTTAAAGAAGGACTAGCAACGGCAAAGAAGAATGCTCCTTCAACGTTTTTGGATTTTGTAAGTAATATACAATTGGGACGAGGGGGAGGTATCCGAGGCGAAAATGGCAGTGTACATCCACTGTCTGAATTTTCGTGTACAATAGAAGTGCCTATGATGTTGCTTTCACAAACGCCATTAGAAGAACAATACTTTAATAAGCATATCCTGGCTGATTGGTCAGAAACACGTTTTAATAATGAAAAATAAAGTATTAAGGGCCTATTTAGAGGCATTAAAAGAGGATGAGGAATTAGATAAAATATTCCCTCTCTTGCTGCGTGTAATGAATTTTCGTATTGTGTCAACTCCCAAACATTCTAAAGGGATGTCGCAGTATGGAAAAGATATTGTGGCCATTGGTAAAGATGATGAAGGTCTCATCTATCGTTGGTATTTCGAACTAAAAGGCAATGCAGCCAAAGACATCAATGATAAGACATTCAATGCTCCTGATGGTGTGCGTGATTCTATTTTAGCTGCCAAGGATACTATCTATGAGGATTCGTCGATAGCCAAATTTAATGCACTGCCTATTAAGATAGTTTTTGTGCATACGGGTATTTTGATGGAGAACACTCGCCCACAGTTTGATGGGTTTATTAAGCATGAATTTCCACATGGCGGATTTGAGCGATGGGATATTGACAAGTTGGTAGCGCTGTTTGCACAGTATTTGTTCAATGATTGTCTGTTAGCTGATGAAGAGAGCGCACGATTATTCAAGAAAATTCTGGTCTTAATTGATGCGCCTGGATGGGACACGAAGGATTTAGATACATTGATCGACTTGCAGCTTGCTAGCTGTCCTGTGGATAACAAAAAACGCAGACAAATAGCACAATGTTTTGCTGCTCTCAATCTGTTGTTAGCGATTATTTATCAATACGCGCAAACAGAAAACAATCTATTACCTGCCAAAAAAGCTTCAGACAGGATGGTTCTAAAGATATGGGCATGGATGTTGAGGAATCACAAAGAATGCAATGCATATTATGTACGTTCCTTCTCCCCTATAGTGCATTTTCATTTGCATATATATAATGTGTATATGAATAAGTTGCTTCCCATAGCTATGATGAAGCAGGGACTATATATGTTTCATAATGCCACAGTAGAAAAACTATGTTATCCATTGCGGTGCTATGATTTTATGAATGATCTGTTGTACTACGTATTTTCTACTACTGTCTTTCGAAAGATGGATAATAGTCGCAAATATCGCGAAGAGGTATTGAATACTATTATGATGGTTATAAAACATAATCCTGGCTTCAATATGCCATTGTTAGATACACATTCGATTACATGGTTATTATTGATTCGCTATGTTTACCTGCAAGAACATAATCCTAAAATTGAACAAGAATTTGCAGAGTGGATTGGACGAATGATAAGTAATATCATCTTGAGAAAACGAAAAGACAATATGTTACCTGAATTGTATAGCAATCGTGCAGAGCTAGTAAGAAGTTTATACGAGAAATCGCCAGAATATCAAGATCGCTCTTCATTGTTATTGACTACGTTGGTAGAAATAATAGCATGGCTAAATGCAGATGAGATGTATAAGATTATAGCTAGTTTTATTAGAGAATCGGGCGTAAATTTGCAAATCGCTTATCCAATAGAATCGACAGAACTAGAAGTCCATTTATTTGAACATCGATTAAATCAGGAAATGTCAGTAGAAGTGAACATACAATTGCCAGAAACGTTGGATGAATTTAAGAAGCAATTTAGAAAGAAGTATAATCACATTCCTTTGCGTACGGAAAAATCAATCTTCGCTCATCTACTGCTACTCGCCCATATTCATTATGAAACCGATTTATTCCCCGATTTTTTGAATTTTGGTTTTCTGGAAGCTTTAAAATAATCATAATTTGCAGGTGTAACTACCCCAAACTGAGGAAAAATTTCACTTTTTCCTCAGTTTTTCTTTATTTTCTTCCTTCTTCTGACAACTTTTGTCAGTTTTGCGTAGTACCTTTGCAGCGGAAATTTAAAAGAGCAATCCTATGAGCTACAATCACCCAATTCATGCGCGGGATAACAGGGCGCTGCCGATAGGTCATCGGCGAAGCCATTTCATCAACTACAAGGGTAGGGGGATATACCTCGTCACCCTATGCACCGAGAATCGGCGACCTCTCTTAGGCGATTTATGTGGCGATAGCCCCGATAGCGCCTACATACGCCCCACCGCGCTCGGCAAAGCCGTGCTACGCTGCTGGCAGGATATCCCCGCTATCCAGCAGCGACTTGCGGCAGATCGCTCACTGCGCTCTGGCACCACCTGCATCCGTGATATCCAACTATTGGGCTGCCAGCTGATGCCCGATCACTTCCATGGTATCATCTTCATCAAGCAGGATATGGATATCGCGCTGGGGCAGGTGGTGCGTGGTTTCATGATGGGCTGCACTCAGGTCTACCATGAGATGTTGAAGTCGGTATATATCCCGACCGTCCTACCCCAGCTTCGTTTAGCAGGCGGTATACGTACCGCCTCTTCATCATCCTTTTCACCGACAGAGCAGCAAACCTCGTTGCTTGTTCTGCGCTCGGCGAACTTGCCGGCTACTGCTCCAACAGCCCTTCAGCCCCTCTGGGAAAAGGGCTACCACGACCGTCCACTGAGGCGTAGAGGGCAGCTGCAGAATATGCTCCGTTATGTGGAGGAAAACCCACGGCGTTTGTATATCCGCAGGCATCATGCCCACTATTTTCATGTGCAAAAGGACGTGCAGGTGGGTGACTACCGCTTTGCGGCTGTGGGTAATATGGCGCTGATTGATAGCCCTTTGCATGCGGTGCATGTGCGTCGCCGTTTTACGCCAGAGGAGAGACGGCGCTATATGAATAGCTGCGTTGTGGCGGCTCGCCGTGGCAGGGTGCTGATTAGCCCTTTCATCAGCGATTATGAGAAACAGGTCCGCGATGTCGTGCTGCAAGAGGGTTTCCCCGTTATTCAGTTGACTAACGAATACCTGTCGCAGTTCTACAAACCATCAGGCGAACTTTTCCACGCCTGTTCTCAAGGGCAGCTACTGCTGTTATCGCCCAACGACTCCCCCGTGCCTTTCTCCACTCGCATCACGCGCGAGCAGTGCAATCAACTCAATATCATCACTGAGGCAATAGCAGACGAAGAATGATGTTCAAGAACACTTAGTAACCACTGATGCTCATAGTACAATACTGAGCGTAGGGTATATGCATCTCGTTTCTGTGCGCGTCTGTGCTTGTCTGTGGTTGGGAGAATTCCTCACGTGGCACACTTTTTGTCCTCACCCTAGTGTAGCACATGTTGTGCTACACTAATACCCTTAACAACTATGAAAATTTATCCATTTCATCTGCCTGAGTTGGATTACCAACTCGGTGACTTGGCACCCATGATGAGCCAAGAGACCCTCTCCTACCACTACGGCAAACACTTCCAGACCTATGTGGACAACCTCAATCACCTTGTGCACGACTCCAAGTACGAGGGCATGACCCTCAGCGACATCGTGCGCAAAGCGCCCGCTGGCGCTTTGGCCAACAATGCCGGACAGGTGCTCAACCACCAACTCTTCTTCGAGCAACTGACCCCCTCGCAGCATGCCAAGCAGCCCTCCTCCGAACTGATGATGCTCATCACGCAGTCCTTTGGCTCCTTCGAGGCCATGATGGAGCAACTTAGCCAAGCCGCTCTCCAGCTCTTTGGTTCGGGCTGGGTCTTCCTGTCCACGAACGCCACAGGCGAACTGCAAATCCAGTCCCTGCCGAACGGCGATAATCCTTTGCGCTACGACCTAACGCCCCTGCTGGCTATTGATGTATGGGAGCATGCCTATTACCTCGACTACCAGAACCGCCGCAAGGACTATCTCAAGCAGCTCTTCTTGCTCATCAACTGGCATGTCGTCTCCAATCGTGTAACGCCTGATGTGGGCTTCTGGTAGGCATGTAGAGTGCGTTTGACCACACCCCAGTAGTATTAATGATTCTTTTTGCACCGCAGGTACTAAATGACCAACCATAGCGCCAGCTCTTTAACCACCGGAGGTACACAACTCTTGTAAACGGTACTTTTTTTATACAAAAATACGCTGCGTTTCGCTTGCTACAAAAATATTAAAAAATAACAGGTGACTACTGTAAAGGAATATAATTTAAGACAATTTGTGTCAATAGGGTGTCAATTTTTGTCAATTCATGGATATATTTGGTGCTGCTGCCACATTTCATTTAGGCATCGCCAGATAAATGTCCAAACTAAAGCCGCTCAAATGTAATTTGGCGGCTCTTTTTTGTCCATTTCTCTTGCTCTCATCCTTCGTCTGAGAGCCGCACCAAATAGATTGCAATGTTCTTCGAACAATCTTACTATGTTCTCCGAACTCTTCTGAGGTTTTGACCCGCGCTACATGTAGCGCTCCTGCATCTGCCTTTGGCATCTGCGTCAAAACACTGCCTGTTGGCAGGGAATGAGGCAATAAGGCAAAAGGTTAGAGGTTAGAGGTGATGAGGCGATGAGGCTCGAATAGCGGCAAGCTGCATAACATCAGCCCATACTCCATACCCTATACTCCATACCCTATACCCCATACTCCATACCCCATTGCCAATACCCCCGTTCAGCCTACCGCAGGTATATCCATCATCTTTCAGCCGCAGGCTGTGTTTTGCTCAATACGCGTAGCGGATTGGGGAGTTGTGCAGCACAACGAAGCAAAACCGATATATAGTTCGATAGAACCAGTCAGTTCGAACGAAGTGAGAAAAATTCTTATCTCGCCTAACGGCTCGAACGATCTGCCTCATTTCGCTATCTGCTCATTCGTCTGTACGACAATGATTTGACAAAAATTGACACCCTATTGACATGAATTGTCTTTAAAATACAACCTCGTTATTTTTAATTATTTTTGCAGCCATCGCAGATGGCGTATTTTTGTATTAAAAAAAATCCCCCCGCTTCTATGTGGTTCCATGCACATAGCACTACGAGTTTCCACCACCACCCCTCTCCACCAATTGGCGCTTGCCAAGGAATTGTTTTTATTGTTGGTTCCTAATTGTCGGTATTGTTGATATGTATATCCCTGTTGTAGTTTGGATAGTTTAGATCTCTCGAGCGCAGCGAGTAGGAGGTTTATGTTCCTCGTTTCCGTGGCAATCCGTGCTCGTTCGTGGTTGGTACATCTTTACACCCCTCACCTCTCACCTTCAAGTGATATTTCTTGACAATTTAGCAATGGTAGTGTGAGTAAAAATTGATACTTTTGCATAGTGTTAAATACATAAAATTTACCATTATGCAAGCCACAAAACAACTACGCGACAACATCGCAAAATGCTTGAATGACAAGCACATGACCCAAAGTCAGCTATCCGTCCTTTCGGGTGTACACGAGTCCACAATCTGCCGAATCCTATCTGGAAAACGCGAAATTCACTACCAACACCTGTACGATTTGTCAAGAGGTTTTGGATTCGAATCGCCTGCCTCTTTGATTCATTATCCTGAGCAAATTGCCATCATCAAAAAACTGCTTTGATAATTCTTAATACTGAATTACTATGGCACTTGCTTATGAAGAAATCCGCGCCCGTCGTATCACTCCCGATACGACGGTTCCCCAACACGACTTCCTCTTTCGTTGGGGCAACCAACCCTGTTATGCTCGCGGTGAACTCGTAGCCCTCACCGGCAAAGCCAAATCGGGCAAGACCTTCGTCTGTTCCATCCTCATGGCGCTCGGCATCCGCCCGCAACTCATGGGCCTATCACGCCTACACGATGAGCCCCTGCGCGTCGTATGGATCGACACCGAGCAGAGCGAAGACTCCACCCACGAGATCCTATGCCACCGCATCGGTTCGCTCATCGGTGGACCGATACCCGATGACCAGTATTTTGTCTATAACCTCCGCCGCGACAACTGGCAAGACCGCCT
>JAFYWK010000078.1 GCA_017558065.1 Paludibacteraceae bacterium | reverse complement strand
CCCACTCCTCACGGTTAAGAATGGAACCGCCATTCTCCACGAGAAGTTTCTCGAATTTGTCAACCGCTTCCTTCATCTGTGGTTCAGACAAAACGGGAGTCAACACGAAAGCGGCTTCGTAATGATTTAACATAATGTTTGATTAGTTAATTAAATTGTTAATAATTAGTTATTTATCACTTTATTCACAGCGCCCGCACACAACAATCCGTACGCAAACGCGCGAAAAAAGCGTGCAAAGGTACTACTTTTTTTTGGATTGACCAAATATTTTTTGATTTTTCTGCATTTTTTACAAATTTTCCAGCAAAATTGCCTCCATAATCTGATATGCCTCCAGGTTAGGATGCACACCATCCGCTGCGTATTTCTTAGGCAGACCACCATGCTCATCCACCAATGCCGAGTAGTAGTCTATATACTTGATTTTGTTGGCTTTGGCATATGCTTCAATCATCTGGTTGAGGCGCTTAATATCCTCCGCAGGGGTCAAGTTCGGACGCCATTTGAACGCTGCCGCTGGCAACACCGAGCAGAGCACAGGTTTGATCTTGTTGTATTTCGCCAATTCGCACATTGACTGGATATTCTGCAATATCTGTTCGTGCGCAATGTAACCATTATTCATCGCAATATCGTTCGTGCCCGCCATAATGATCACCATCTTGGGATTCAGCGCCACCACATCTGCCTGAAAACGACTGAGCATTTGCGCTGTCACTTGTCCGCTGATACCACGCCCAACAAAGTTGTTTTCTGCAAAGAACTCAGGGTGTTTAGTGGCCCAACCATCGGTAATGGAGTTGCCCATCAGCACCGCTGTCGGACGATTCTTTTTCTTGCGATTTTCTCCGATTTCATCGGCATTTATCGAATCATTTTGGGCCGCATAGCGCTCGTGTTGCGCCCATGTTTTTTGTGCCACCACGCCGCAACAGCAAGCAGCCAATAGCACCATCAAAAAAAGTACTCGTTTCATAGGTCAATTTGTATTTTTGCTGCAAAGGTACTACTTTTTTCCGACATACGCAAATTTACGCCAAACAAGATAAAAAACTTGCGCGGCAATCAACACCCTACTGTGATCAGAGAAAACTGTTTTCGAAAAAAATCCCCGTTTCGCTTGCGTATATTCGTTTTTTTTTGTACCTTTGCAGCGTCTTTTGTGCGCCCATGCGTAGGCAGAGCGCGCGAATAATAATGAAACGCAAGATATAAACAACTGAAAAATAAAACGTTAACAACAAAATGAAACATTTCAACGAGTACAAACAACTGAACTTGGCAGAGCTGAGCAAGCAAATCCTTGAGCAATGGGAGAAGGAAGACTTGTTCCACAAGAGTATCGAAACACGCGAAGGCCATCCTTCGTTCCTCTTTTTTGAGGGTCCTCCTTCAGCCAATGGTATGCCAGGTATTCACCACGTGATGGCTCGTACAATCAAGGATACTTTCTGCCGCTTCAAGACCATGCAAGGTTATCAAGTGAAGCGTAAAGCAGGTTGGGATACGCACGGTTTGCCTGTGGAGCTCGGCGTCGAGAAACTGCTGGGTATCACCAAAGAGGATATCGGCAAGAAAATCAGCGTGGACGAATACAACGCTGCGTGCCGCCGCGAGGTGATGAAATACACCCAAGAATGGACCAACCTCACCAAACAAATGGGCTATTGGGTGGACCTCGACAATCCATATATCACCTATGACAACAAGTTCATCGAGACCCTCTGGTGGCTTCTCAAAGAGCTCTACAAGAAGGGTTACCTCTACAAGGGCTATACTATCCAACCTTACTCACCAGCGGCGGGTACGGGTTTGTCATCACACGAGTTAAACCAACCAGGTTGCTACCGCGATGTGAAGGACACAACGTGTACGGCGCAGTTTAAGATTTCGGGTATCGGGAATCGGGTATCGGGAATCGGTGATGCTCCGTTGTATGCCCTCGCTTGGACTACTACTCCTTGGACATTGCCAAGCAACACCGCTCTCTGTGTGGGCCCTAAGATCGACTATGTAATCGTCAAAGGCGAAAATCCATATACCAAACTTGAGGCATATTACCTCCTTGCAGAGGCACGTTTGGCTGCTTATAGCAAGGAGCTCGGCGAGGCACCAGAAGTGCTTTGGAAAGGCAAAGGTGCAGACCTTGTAGGCATCGAATACGAGCAATTGATCCCATGGGCGAATCCTGGAGAGGGTGCGTTTAAGATCATCTTGGGCGACTATGTGACCACCGAAGATGGTACAGGTATCGTGCATATCGCACCTACTTTTGGTGCGGATGACGCTTTCGTAGCCAAGAAAGCAGGCGTGCCTGGTATGGTGTTCATTACTAAGAAAAGCGAGCAACGCCCAATGGTGGATATGACGGGTAAGTTCTTCAACATCGCCGATTTAGACGAGGATTTTGTGAAGAATCAAGTGGATGTAGAAGCATATGAGCAATGGGCTGGACGCTATGTGAAGAACGCCTACGATGCTAATCTCACAGACAAAGACGAGACATTGGATGTGAGCATCTGTATCTGGCTCAAAGGCGAGAACAAGGCGTTCCGCATTGAGAAGCATGTGCACAACTACCCACACTGCTGGCGTACCGACAAGCCTGTACTCTACTATCCACTCGACTCATGGTTCATCCGTTCCACACAAGCTCGTGAGGAGATGATGGCACTCAACGAGACCATCAACTGGCAACCAGAGAGCACAGGTACAGGTCGCTTTGGCAAATGGTTGGAGAACTTGAACGACTGGAACCTCTCCCGCTCACGCTACTGGGGTACACCGTTGCCAATCTGGCGCACCGAGGACGGACAAGAGGAGATTTGCATTGGTAGTATCGCCGAGTTGATGGAGGAAATTGAGAAGTCTATTAAGGCGGGCTTTATGACCGAGAACCCTTGGCCAAAGCATGAGGTAGGCAACTATAGCAAAGAGAACTACGACCCAAGTGTGATTGATTTGCACCGTCCATACGTGGATAATATCATCCTCTGCTCACCAAGTGGCAAACCAATGAAGCGCGAGCTTGACCTCATCGATGTATGGTTTGACTCAGGCGCTATGCCTTACGCACAAAACCACTACCCATTTGAGAACCAAGACGCTCCACGCACAGCGGACTTTATCTCTGAAGGTGTGGACCAAACACGCGGTTGGTTCTTTACATTGCACGCAATCCATACGATGATTGAGGGCAGCGTAGCATACAAGAATGTAATCAGCAACGGACTCGTACTCGATAAGAACGGCAACAAGATGTCTAAGCGTTTGGGCAATGCCGTTGATCCATTCGGCGCGTTGGATAAGTACGGCGCCGACGCAGTACGCTGGTATATGCTCACCAACTCTAGCCCATGGGAGAACCTGAAGTTTGACCCAGAAGGTGTGGACGAGATTCGCCGTAAGTTCTTCGGCACCCTGTATAATACATACGGATTCTTCGCGCTCTACGCGAATGTGGATGGTTGGAGAGGCGATGAGGCGAAAGGCTGGGAGGCAAGCCTCACCGAGATTGATAAATGGGTATTGAGCAAGTTGAATTCGCTCGTGAAAGAGGTGACCGCAGCTTACGAGGCATACGAGCCAACCAAGGCAGGTCGCGCTATCTCGGACTTCGTGCAAGACGACCTGAGCAACTGGTATGTGCGATTGAACCGCAAGCGTTTCTGGGGTGGCGAGATGGATGCCGACAAGCAAGCGGCTTACTATACCCTCTATACCTGCCTCAAGACCGTTGCCCAACTCATGGCGCCTAACGCACCATTCTATGGCGACCGCCTCTATCGCGACTTGACAGGTGAGACCGTGCATCTGAGCACATGGCCTGTAGCCGATGAGGCACTCATCAACCTCGAGTTGGAGCGCAGTATGTCGCTCGCACAACAAGCCACATCTATGATTTTGAGCTTGCGCAAGCGTGCCGAGAAGAATGTGCGCCAACCATTGCAGAAAGCCGTTATCCCTGCGCCAGACCAAGAGACCCTGGAGGCATTGCTCCGCGTGGAAGACCTCATCAAGAGCGAGGTGAATGTCAAGGAGTTGGTCATCGTGCGTGCGGAAGATTCCGAGATCAAACTCGTGAAGAAGATCAAACCTAACTTCAAGGTGCTGGGCAAGAAAGTCGGCGGTATGATGAAGCAACTGGCTGCTGCCATTGCCCAAATGAGCCAAGACGATATTGCTGCGTTTGAAACCTCTGGAACTTTTGAACTTTGCAACTATGCACTTGTCGCAGAAGATGTAGATATCATCACCGAAGATATGCCAGGCTGGCTCGTAGCCAACAACGGGACCATCACTATCGCTCTCGATATTGAACTCACCCCTGCCCTCATCGAAGAAGGTATCGCACGCGAACTCATCAACCGTATCCAGAACCTGCGCAAGTCCTCTGGTTTGGAGATCACCGACCGCATCGCCGTGCAACTGGAGAACCGCGAGGAGATAGCCGCTGCGGTGACGAACTGCAACGAGTATATCGCATCGCAAGTCCTCGCTACCTCACTTGTTTTGGTAGATGGTTTGACCGACGGCACCGCCCTGGAGATGGACGGCTATACTATCAATTGTATCATTAAGAAAGCATAACAACATATGAAAAAAATCTTTTTCCTGAGCCTTGCGCTCGTATCGCTTATGGCATGTACTAAAAACGAGAACCCATTGCTCGTAGAGCAGAACACTCCTTATGGTGTACCTGCTTTTGATCAAGTGAAAATCGAACACTATCTGCCAGCTTTTGAGAAAGCTATCGCAGAGAACGAAGCAGAGATTGCTGCTATCGCTAATAATCCCGAAGCACCTACCTTCGCCAACACCATCGAGGCACTCGACCGCAGCGGCGAACTGCTGAACAAAGTAGTAGGTGTGTTCTTCAATGTCATCGAAGCAGACGGCAACGACGAGATGAACGCTATCGCTGCAGAATTGTCTCCTAAACTCTCTGCCCTCAGCGACGGCATTATTCTCAACGAGGCACTCTTCCAACGCGTGAAAGCCGTATATGATGAGCGCGAGACCTTGGGTCTCAACGACGAGCAGATGCGTCTGCTGACAGAGACCTTCAAGTCCTTTGCCAACAACGGCGCTAACCTCCCAGAGGACAAGAAAGTACGCTTGAAAGAGATCAACCAAGAGCTTGGTCTGCTGGAGCTGAAGTTTAGCAACAACGTTGTAGCGGAGACCAACGCTTACCAACTCTTCATTACCGACGAGGCTGAACTCAAGGGTCTCCCTGAGAGCGCCAAAGCTGCAGCCAAAGAAGAGGCTACCGCTGCTGGTCGCCCTGACGCATGGCTCTTTACCCCTAAGCGCACCAGTTTCACCCCAGTACTCCAATACTGCGAGAATCGCGAACTGCGCAAAGAACTGCTGATGGCTTACACCACCCGTGGCAACCACGACAACGAGAACGACAACAAGGATATTATTGTGAAGACCATGCAACTGCGCGTGGAGAAAGCACAACTCTTTGGTTACACCAACCCTGCGGATTATATCCTGGCTGACTGCATGGCACATGATGCCAAGACTGTGGATACATTCTTGGAGTCGGTATGGGGTCCAAGTTTGGCTGCTGCTAAGCGCGAAGCTGCTGAACTGCAAAAGATGATGAACAAAGACCTCCCAGGTGAGAAACTCCAACCATGGGACTGGTGGTATTACGCTGAGAAACTGCGCGTAGAGAAATATGCCCTCAATGAGGAAGAACTCAAGCCATACTTTGAGCTCAACAACGTGCGCAAGGGTGCGTTTGGTTTGGCAAACAAGTTGTTTGGTCTCAACTTCGAGAAACTGGAGGGTATGCCAGTATATAACCCAGAGGTAGAGGTATTCAAAGTGACTTACGCTGACGGCAGTCTTGTGGGTATTCTCTATACCGACTACTTCCCACGCGCTGGCAAACGCCCAGGTGCATGGATGAACAATATCTGCAACCAATACATTGACGCAGAGGGCGTGGATCACCGTCCAGTGATCATCAATGTGGGTAACTTCAACAAACCTACCGCAGGCAACCCATCGCTTCTCTCTATGGACGATGTGGAGACATTGTTCCACGAGTTCGGTCACGCATTGCACGGCCTCATGTCCAAAGCTACTTACCAATCATTGGCAGGTACCAACACCCCACGCGACTTCGTAGAGCTTCCTTCACAATTCATGGAGAACTACTGCTACCACCCAGAGGTGCTGAAGACCTACGCGTTCCACTACCAAACAGGCGAATTGATTCCAGAGGAGTTAGTGGCTAAGATCAACAAGGCAGGCACCTTCAACCAAGGTTTCGTACAAACCGAGTTGCTCAGTTCTTCTATCCTCGATATGGACTACCACAAGATGACCAGCACCGAGGCGTTTGATGTAAACGCCTTCGAGGCAGAGTCTATGAAGAATATGAAGATGATTCCTGAGATCATCACTCGCTATCGCTCTACCTTCTACAACCACATCTTCACCACAGGTTATGCTGCTGGTTACTACAGCTACACATGGGCAGCGGTGTTGGATGCCGATGCGTTTGCAGCCTTCGAGGAGACAGGTGATATCTTCAACCCAGAGATGGCAGCTAAGTTCCAACGTCTTCTCGAGCAAGGTGGTACACGCGATGCTGCGCTTCTCTACCAAGAGTTCCGCGGCAAGGACGCCAATCCTAAGCACCATATGAAGCGCTGCGGATTTATCGATTAACTAGATTAACTAGCACAACTAGTTCAACTAGCCCTACTAGCAGTGAGATACTTCCTGAAGAACATAGCCCAAGATAGCATGCTGAGAACGATTATCCTGATCGTTCTTGGCGTGGCTATGTGGGTACCATCATTCTTTGAACAGGAATACCTCATTCCTAAGATCGTTACTCTCCTGCTCACCATCATCAACGCGCTGCTCATCACCCAATGTTTCTACCGAGGCAGAGAGACCAACCTGCCATCGCCTTTTGTGGGCAGCACCTATTGGCTGGCAATGTCCGCCATACCTGCTCTGCACACCTGCTGGCAGGCACAACTGGTGATAATGGGTATGCTATTGGCTATCCTGACATTGCTGCGAACGGACTTCCACCACGAGGCCACCGAAGAAGCCTTCCTATCCACACTCATATGTTGCTTCTTCGCGCCGTTGCAAGTCACTATCCTAACAGGCACCCTATTGATATGGGGATACTTGATCTTCAAAGGACTGATGACTTGGCGCGTGTGGTTTGCTTCGCTCATTGCTATCGCCGTACGCGTCATACTCATGACAGTATTGCACTACTTAGGTTGGTTGGAATGGCTATGGCTGGAGAATATTCCGCATCTCACTGCTTGGCAGTGGGCAATCTTTGGCGGCGTTTTCTTGCTCACAGCATTGCTACTCCTATTGCCCCTGCGCAAACCCTCCACTGCCTCTGGCACCATCTATCTCACACTGACCGTTCTACTAATCGCCACGGGAGTATTGTGGCACGGACAATTACTCCCACTATAACACACACTTTATACCATGAAACATCTTCGACTTCTTTCTTTACTTATCTTGTTGGCCACCTCACTGACACTATTCGCCAACGAACCCAAGCACGAGTTTCGTGCTACATGGCTGGCAACAGTGACCAGCATTGACTGGCCAAAGACCAAAGCCAAAGACGATGCTTCGCGTCTGAAACAACAACAAGAACTCACTACCATACTCGATAAACTACAAGCAGGCAACATGAATGCTTGTTACCTGCAAGTGCGTTCGCTCTGCGACGCTATGCACAAGTCTTCCTACGAGCCATGGTCGGCTGCGCTAACAGGTACGCGTGGTAAAGACCCAGGATACGACCCATTGGCATTCGCCATAGAGGAAGCACACAAGCGCGGATTGGAATTGCATATATGGGTAAACCCCTTCCGTGCGACCAGCGGTGGTACACTATCCAGCAATGATCAGCTATTGCAACACGCAGGCGAGTGGATTATTAAATACGACAATGGTTCGTTTAGCGGACAAATCATCGACCCTGGCTACCCGCAGGCGCGCGCGTATGTAATTAAGGTGTTGATGGAGATTGTCAATAACTACGATGTGGACGGTATTGTGATGGATGACTATTTCTACCCATATGGTAGCACCACCACCGAAGATGCCGCTTCTAAAGCACTATACAAACCTACCAATGTAGTAGATGTGAACCAAGACGGCAAAACGGATGATGATTGGCGCCGCAACAATGTGGACGATTGTATCAAAGTACTATACGATAGCCTACAAGCCACTAAACCATGGGTACGCTTTGGTATGGGTACTTTTGGTATCTGGACCACACAGAAAAAAGCGGCTCAGGCGTATGGACTTACCCTGCCAAGTGGTATCACGGGTCTGGACGACTACGATGTACAGGCATGCAACCCTGTGGAATGGGTGAAGCACGGCTATGTGGACTATATCAATCCACAACTCTATTGGTCGCGCGACTATGCGGGACAAGACTACGATGTGCTCTGCAAATGGTGGGCAAAAGATGTGTGCGAACACTTCTCTAACCAATTGCCTGATGGCAAAAAAGTGCATTTCTGCGTGTCGCAAGCCGCTTACCACGCCTATGATGGTTACAAAGGTTATGACGATGGGGTAGCAGAGATACAAGATCAGATTGATGTCAATCGCTCCAACCTTTCTTCGGGTTACAATGGCTCTGTATTCTACAACACCACCGCCTATTGCAAGATGTACCAAGAGCTCCAAGCCTCGCATTTCAATTACAAGGCCCTGATGCCTGCAATGGATTGGAAAGTAACCGAACAATTATCTGCACCCGAGAACTTGCGCGTAGAGAATAATATACTCAAATGGGAACACCCTACCGCTGAACGCTTTACGGTATATGCCTATCCTATGGGATTGGATTGGACTACTGCACAAAAGACAGGTTCTTATCTGCAAGGAATAGTATATGGCAACGAACTCGCACTCAGCCAGATACCCAATTGGCAAACGATGACTCTCGCTGTATGTAGTTACGACCGCTATGGCGTGGAGCACCAAGCGACTATCATCAACGAAGGAAAGTTTCCCGAATCAGACCCTAACGCTACAGAAATCACATGGGTGCTGAATGGCGGCGAGATAAAAGAGGAAGTCTTCACCACCAACGAGCAACTGTGGGAAGAATGGAAACCCGACTATGTGACATTCTACAAGAATATGTACGGCGACCGTTTTATTCCTTCTGATGATCGACCCATCGAAGACGTCTTGGGCTTCACATGGATTAACTCACTGGGCAAAGGTATTGCTGCCGACTTCATGACCCAATCCGATGACTGGCAATGGCTGAGAGATTATATGCTCCAAGAAGCCGCAGCACAAGAGGAGACTATCAGTAGTGACAACGATTGGAGATACAACCTCTACTCCTTCTTCAACTGCGCCGACGCAGCTTACCGTGTGGACGGCTATCGCGCTGGCTACACGGTGGACTTTAGAGAAGCAGGCAAACCCGAAGCATGGGGAGCGTATTACGGCAGTATTGGCGAGACCGATGTGCAACTGCCTTCGCAGGTGACAGAGACCTATATCCTGCCTACGCCTACCCACCCTATGGGGCATGCGTTCTTGGGTTGGTACACCACTGCCAATTTTGAGGGCGAAGCAGTATTGGCTATTCCTGCTGGTTGGGTAGGAACACTCTATGCCAAATGGGACGGCATAAGCACCTCTATAGAAAATATCCCAACCGACAACACCATGCGTATCTATGATATTATGGGTCGTATGGTAGGAACGGATATACATACTGTAGGAAAGGGTGTGTTTATTATAGAGCAAAATGGACAACGAATAAAAACAATTCGATAAAACAAACAATTAACCATTATTATTAACTTTCAAATCAAAACGCATGAAAAAAACAATGCTTTTTGTGGCAGCTTGCCTTATGAGTCTGGCTGCCAGCGCACAGGTACTCGAGGTAGTATCTATGCAACAACTACCTATCGCTGCTCAAGCAGACATGAAGGTAGCAGGTATTAGTCCTGCAGGTGATTACATTCTTCTCACCACTGGTTCTAACCAAGGTCTGCAACGCTATGACCTTGAGAGTCAAGCACTCACCACCATCACCGACGCTGCAGGTGCTGGCTACAATGTGCAAGTGAGCAACAATGGTCAAGAGCTCGTGTATCGCGAGACAACTATCGATCGCAACAACTTGCGCCAAAACAAAGTTGTACGCCTCAACATGTACAACCAACGTCAAAACGTAGTGGCTCGTGGTCAACGCGACATGAAACACATGGCTACCTCTGACAACCTCACCAGCGTGAGCATCAAGGATCGCCTTATCGTGTTGAAACGCAATGGTCTCACCACCACATTGGCTCCTAACGGCATGAACGAGAGCTACATTTGGCCTTCCGTATCTCCTGACGGCAGCAAGATTTGCTACTATGTATGTGGTAACGGTTGCTGGGTAGCTAACATCGATGGTAGCAACCCACAGTACATTGGTCACAAGTGCCAAGCAGCTAAATGGTACGACAACAATACCCTCGTAGCTATGGCCAGCGAGGACGATGGTCATTTCACCACCGCTTCTGCTATTGTTCTCTACACATTGGACGGCAAGAAACAAACATTGACCAACGACTCAATGATCGCTATGTATCCTTACGCAGCAGAGAACGTTATCGTATTCTCTACTATCGAAGGTAAAACTTATTTGTTGAACGTTAAATAAGTAAGCAACTATGAAAAAGATATTTATGATTCTGGCAGCAGCGTTGCTGTGTATGTCAATGTCTGCTAAAGACTTGACTGGCATTAAGTTCTATGTCAACCCTGGTCACGGTAGCTTTGGTCCAAACGACCGTCCTATGGCTACTATCCCTTATCCAGCATTGCCTACTACAGGTATGCCTGATACTTGCGGTTTCTACGAGTCTAACACCAATATGTGGAAGTGCTTGTACCTCGGCGCAAAATTGCAAGCTATGGGTGCAGAGGTAATGTACTCACACACCGAGTGTGGTCCTTGGCCATATACTATGGTAGATGGTGATTATCCTGATTATACCTATAACAAGAATGGTAGCATTGCGGATCCTACTATCGGTTGGCAATACACTGATGGCTATTACTGCCACCCAGATATTGAGAAATACAACCGCGACCTCGTTGAGATCACCGAGGAGGTAGAGGCAAACAATATCGACTACTTCATCTCTGTACACTCTAATGCTAATACCGAGGGTTCAACAGCTAACTTCCCACTCATGCTCTATCGTGGTCCAGACTCTTATACTACAGCAAACTCTGTAGATGGTGCTGACTATGTAGAGGGTAGTTATGAGAAAGCTAAAGCTTGTAACGAGGAGAAACTCAAAATCATGAAGGCAGGTATTGATGTACCATCTTCTACTGCTCTCAATATCCGTGGTGACTGGAACTTCTATGGTAGCACTAGCAACCGTACCCACGCTAATGGTAAGACCTATAAGGGTTACCTTGGCGTATTGAAACATGGTGCCAGTGGTTTCCTCTCTGAGGGTTATTTCCACACCTATCAACCAGCTCGTCACCGTGCATTGAACCAAGACTATTGCCACATGGAGGGTCTGGATTACTACCGCGGTATCATCAACTACTACGGCGCTGACAAAGAGACCGTTGGTTATATCGTAGGTACTGTTAAAGACCAATACAACAAGATGAGCCACAGTTTGTACACCTATACTCCTAAGTCAAACGACCAATGGGTACCATGTAACGGTGCTGAGGTGATCTTGAAGAAAGGTGGCGTAGAGGTTGCTCGTTATAATGTGGACAACAACTACAACGGTATCTTCGTATTTAAAGGACTCGAACCAGGTGACGACTACTCTCTTGACGCAAACTGCGAAGGTTTCTTCCCACTCGACGACCAATACAAAGTTCCTTTCTCTGTAAAGGCTAACGAGACTACCTATCCAATGATCTACTTGGTAGATACCACATGGACTCCTCCAACAATCGTTTATGAGGATTATCCAAATCCTGTACAACCTGCATACCTTGGTTTGCCAAGCGCATTCGAGATGACCGAGCAAGCCACTCGCGACTATACAGAGGTTATCAAGGGTACTGTTAAGCGCACCCTCCAAAGCGGTGACTCTACTATCCTTCTCTCTCACGAAGAGGACGGTACACCTCATATCTATTTGATCAAGAGCAGTTTGAATACTATTGATACTATCTCTACCATTGGCATCAATCCTGTTGACCCAGACAACTTGGGCGACTACCTTGCACTCTCTGATATCGCACTCACTTGCGATGGCAAATTGGTAGGTGTTAACTATGTACGTTGCCAATATAGTGCTGACCAAGTAGATGCTGGCTACAAACGTGGTACCAAGTACTTCTACATCTGGGATAAGCTCGCAGGTGATGCACGCGTATGGTTCACTGCACAAGACGGTGCTAACTCATACCGCAGTGATGTAGGTTATACTTTGGCTGTAAGAGGTGAAAGTAAAGACTGCCAAGTGTTGGTTTCTGCTCGTCACTACAACGCATCAAGTGGTGGTGGTACCTTCCGTTACTCATGCTATACCGTAACTGACGGTGTTCCAAGTTATATCTTCTACGGTAACTCTATCGCATTGAGCGAGAATCCTGTTCACGACGGTACACGCGATGGCGAGAATATCCAATTCACTCTCTCTCCACGCGGCGAGAAGAAAGACTTCATCATGGATGCTGACAAGGTTACTCCTAACGAGTTCCGCCTCCCTGGTGGTCAGAACCAAGATCCTACTCCACTGGGTCAAATATCTGCTGACCTCATGCACGTGAAGTTCAACGGCGCTACCTACTTCAAGTATGCTGGCAAGGCGCTGATGGCTGCTCCTACTACTGACGCTGATGGCAAGGTAACCGGTGTTCAAGTATTGGATATCACCGACGGTTTGGATGTGGCTAAGGTCATCAAGACTACCAACACCACATTGGCTGAGCCAGTTGAGGCCACTTATGCTTCTGCAAGTGCTAAGGTGAAAGGTACTGACCTTTATCTCTACTTGCTCGTGGACGGTAAGATCTATAGCTATACTACCGCTGGCGTAGCTCAACCAGTAGTTCCTGCTATCGTAGCTTACAACCTTGACGTGGTTGCTGATGGTGCTAACTATGTATTCACCTTCGACGCTAACGCTGACGCTGTGGCTGCTGAGTTGGTATTCTACGCTGATGATCAAGAGGTAGGCACATTGCCTATAGAGGTTGTTAAGGGTGCTAACGCTATCACTGTGGCTGCTAACACATTGCCAGGCGAAACAGGATTAGAATTGACATGGGCTGTGAAGTTGGACGGTGGCGCTATCGCTAACTTCGGTATCATCGCTTCTGACAAGACCCTCATTGAGTCAAGCACTTCTCGTTTGTTCAACGCTGTAAGCACCAACCCAGAGTTGGATAACTTCGGTAAGATCTATATCATGCACCGCGCAGGTTCTTCTACTTCTGCTAACGCTCCTAAGAGCGGTATCTGGGAGTTCGACCACAACCTCGCTAAGCAAAACACCGAGGCTTACAAAGGTGGCGTAGCTAAGTTTGGCAACCCAACTCGTATGTCTATGGACCGCGAGGGTTACCTCTACATCGCTGACTGGGCTGATGGTAACTCTGGTATCTTCATGGCTAACACAGCCGACATGACCCAACCATTCACCCAATTCTTCGCAGGTACACGCGAGAGCAATGGTGCATTCAACAATGGTGGCGTTTATACTGGTTCTTCTACCCCAGGTTGCCATGTATATGACAACGGCGAAGAAGTAAAACTCTTCGTTTACAACGAGGACGCTAAGGGTACATTGCCTAAGAATGGTATGGCTGTTTACAATATCGGTCAAGAGGACGGCACTATCCTCCACTCTTGGGAGACTGCTCCAAGCGCAGTTTACACCTTGACTGGTCAAGCTAACACCGAGGGTAACCCATGGGGTACCAGCCACGGTTTCTTCGTAAGTCAAGTACGTGAGGATGGTCAAAACAACAGTGGTGCTACATCACTCAAGTTCTACTCGAACGATGGCACCGAGCAAATGTCTTCTGCTTCTGACCTCTACAAAGAGATCATCACTGGTTCTAACGCAGGTGGTTATGCCGTTTCTGCTGACGAGTCTGTATTGATCTTCAACGATGGTGCACAACAATTCCTCGTATTCGACATCACATGGGAAGGCGACAAACCAGTATTGGCATTGCGCTATACCATCAAGCACGGTATTACTAAGATCCGTCAAATGAACTGGGATTACGCAGGCAACATCATCTGCTCTGGCGACGCTGGTATCCATATCGTAAGCTTGCCAAAGGAGGAGAACGTAACTGTCGTTCCTGCTAAGCAAGCGTTAACCGTAGTTGTTGGCAACCAAGGTACAAGTGTTGAGAACATTGCTACCGAGGCGACCCTCGACCTCAACGCTCCTATGTACGATGTTCTTGGTCGCATCGTAGATCGCACCTACCGCGGTATCGTTATCCAAAACGGTCAAGCGTTCTTGCTGCAATAAGATAGGTCATGGGACGCTGCGCTATAGGACGGCGTCCCGCCTATAGGACGCCCTGCGGGCTATAGGTTATAAGATCGTAAATGAAGGTGCTCGACTTTGGTCGGGCACCTCTTTTTTTGTTTTTATTTCAGGGTACACTTCAGGGCAGTACAAGGTATTCCTATAATAATCTATCGTGTATCTAACGTATATCTAACGTGTATCTATCGTATATCTAACGTGATTGATAAGGGATTAATAAGGGAGAATAAAGATAGATATAAAACAAAAACAACAAAAAAATGCGTATTGTTTGCATATATAAAAAAAAAGCAGTAACTTTGCAGTCGGTAATAGTTTCCGCTAGTTTACTAGCTCAACTAGTTATGCTAGTGCTATTGGCCCTACTAGAACTTACAATAATTAACCTTTTAATACTAACACAAACAACCATGAAAAAAGTCTATCTTTTTCTTGCATTGGCTATCCCAATGATGGCTTCTGCACAATTGTTGGAGGTTAGCTCTACCCAGTTGGTGACATCTAAAGCCGACGCTAAGGTAGCAGCATTCAGCCCTCAGGGCGATTACCTCTTGTTAACCAACACCAGCAATCAAGGTTTGCAACGCTTTGATTTGGCAAGTAAACTAATCACTCCTATCACCACAGCTGATGGTGCGGGCTACAACGTGCAAGTAGCACAAGACGGCAAGCAAATCGTTTACCGCGAAGTAGTAACTGACGCTAATCAAGTTCGCCACAGCAACATTGTTCGTCTGAATTTGGCAGGCAAACAACGTCAGATGGTGGCTAAGAACCAACGCAGTTTGGAGGCAATGGCAGTAGAGATGGAGCGTCCTTCTTTCTCAGTGAAAGATCGCCAACTGATGATGACTGTAAACGGTGAGACTACAGTTTTCTCTCCTAATGGTCAACAATACAGCTATCACTGGGCATCGCTTTCTCCTAATGGCACAAAAGTGTCTTACTACATCAGCGCAGTAGGTTGCTTCGTATGCAACATCGACGGTAGTAATATCCAGTTTATTGCGCACAGCTGCTATGCTCCTGTATGGTACAACGATAATATTATTATCGCTTCTGACACCAAGGACAATGGCGAGGTTATTCTCGAATCCGCTATCGTAGCTTATAGTCTGGACGGCAAAAAGCAAGTGCTCACCAATAGTGACCAAATTGCTGTATTCCCAAAAACAGCAGAAGGTAAGATTGCTTACTCTACCTCTGAGGGTGAAATCTATATTATGAACATTAAATGATGCATACTACTATGAAAAAGACATTACTTCTTATGGCTGCATGCGTAGTTAGCATCGCCATGTTTGCTACAGACTTGACCGGCAAACGTATTTATATCAACCCAGGTCACGGCAGCTGGGGTCCTAACGACCGTCCTAACGCTACAATTCCTTATCCAAATCTTCCAACCACAGGTATGCCTGATACACTCGGTTTCTACGAGAGTAACACCAACCTCTGGAAGTGTCTTGAACTTCGCGACCACCTTGAGGCTGCAGGTGCATACGTCATCATGTCTCGTACCCAATCAGGTCCTTGGCCATACGAAATGGTAAATGGCGACTATCCTGATTATACCTACGATGCATACAAATCGCTCCCTGACTACGAGAAATACAACCGTGGTTTGCTTGATATAGCTGACGAGGCAGAGGCGAACAACATGGACTATTTCATCTCTGTACACTCCAATGCTGCTACTGAGGGTAATACCGTGAACTATCTGGCTTACTTCTACCGTGGTGACAATGCTGGCAATCACGTTGTGCCAGGTGCTATCGACCGCTGCAAACGCAGTTGGTATCACGCATTCGAGTGCCGCTCTATGGACGGCTTGGAGCCTACCAACTACGACACCCGTGACCCTGAGACATCTAAGCACATCTTGGCAGACATCGATTTCTATCATGATAGTTATGCTGCTACCTTGCCATCAAGTGGTAAGACTTATACAGGTTACCTCGGTGTATTGCACCATGGTGTTCCTGGCTTCCTCGTAGAGGGATTCTTCCACACCTATCAACCTGCTCGCCACCGCGCACTCAACCGCGACTATTGCAAACAAGAGGGTATCCGCTACTACCGCGGTATTGTGGACTTCTACCAAGCTGAGCCAGAGAAGAAAGGTTATATCCTCGGCACTGTGAAAGATGAGCACGAGCGCTTCACACACGAGATGTTCCAATGGGCTGCTAACACCAACGACCAATGGACTCCTCTCAACGGCGCTGTGGTTACATTGAGCACAGAGGCAGGCGAAGAAATCGCGACCTATACTGTGGACCAAAACTACAACGGTCTGTTCTACTTCCCTGACCTGGAGCCTGGTACATACAAACTGATGGCTACTATGGAAGGATACAAAACTCTCCACCGCAAATACCAAACCGTAGAGGTTAAAGCAAACGAGACTACCTATCCTTTCATCTTCTTGGAAAGAGAAGGTTGGGTAGATCCTAACGCTAACTTCAAAGATTATCCAGATCCAGAGCAACCAGCATACGCTACCGTACCAGAGCAATTCAATATGAAGGCATTGGACGTAGTGGATCTCACTGCAAGCATCAAAGGTACCATCAAACGTACTATCCAACACGCTGACTCTACATTCATGCTCACCCACGAGGCAGACGGTACTGCACACATCTATATCCTCAACAACACCACTGGTGCATTGGATACCGTTTCTACCACAGGCATCATTCCTGTTGACCCAACTAACCCTGGCGATTATCTCGCACTCTCTGACATCGCTATCACATGCGACAACAAGATTGTAGGTGTCAACTATACACGTTGCTACTACGGCAACGACCAAGTAGAATCTGGCTACAAACGTGGTACCACACACGTATATATTTGGGATGACTTCTATGCTGATCCTGCTATTTGGTTTGAGTCACAAGCTTCCAGCAACTCATACAGATCAGACCAAGGTTTGACCGTTGCTGTCAAGGGTGTTACTACTACCGATTGTACAGTATTGATTACAGGTGTTCACCGCTACCTCGGTGGTGTACGTATGACCTATTTCAACGTGATTGGCGGCGTAGTAGCAAGTACTACATACACAGGTGACAACATCGACTCTAACGCTCCATATAGCGAGGAGAATCAAGGTGTCAACTTCCAACTCACCCTCTCTCCACGCGACCCTCAAAACAACTTCATTATGGATTCAGAGAAGATGAACCCATCCGAGTTCAAGTTGCCTGGTCAATTGGAAGATCCTATCGTACAAGGTGCTATCGCTCCTGAATTACTCAATGTGAAGTTCAATGGCGCTTCTTACTTCAAATATGCAGGTCACAGCCTGATGGTAGCTCCATCTTGTGATGCTAAAGGCAGTGTAGTTGGCATCAAACTATATGATATCACCAACGGTCTTGACAAAGCTGTAGAGGTATTGCTCCAAGGTGCTAATCTCGATGCACCTATGACTGCTACTCACGCCAGCGCAAGTGCATACGTGGACGGTGCTGAATTGAATCTCTACCTCAATATCGACGGTGTAGTATTCCCATTCACCACACTGAACGTACAACAACCTCTTAAACCACGCGTTAATGCACACGACTTGCAAGTGACCAGAGAAAACGGCTACTTCCACTTCTCATTCGTGGCTAACCAAGACATCCTTGAGGCCTCTATCTTGGCATACAAGGACGGCGAGGTAATCGGCGAGTCTGCTGCACAACCTGCTGTAGAGGGCAAGAATATCATCTCTATCGCTGCGGGTGCTTTTGCTGACGCTACTCACTGGGGTCTCCACCTCAAAGGTGCACCTGTTACTGGTATGGGTATGGTGGCTGATATGGTGGATAGCACACTCACCAAACCTTATGGTACAGTGGATAACCACCCATTGTCAGAGCACTATGGACAATACTACATCATCAATGGTAAGAAAGACGAGGTCGGTCTCTACATTTATGACCAAGAACTGAATAAGGTGAACACAACTGCATACCAATACACTGAAGCTGGTGCAACATGGGATGTTCCTATGCGTGCTGCTGTAGCTTCGGATGGTACATTGTTCGTAGCAGACTATAGCGATGCTAATAGTGGTATTTATGTCGTTGACCCTGCGAACCCAAGCAAAGCTACTCAGTTCTTTGCTGGTACACGCGACGGCAATGGCGTATTCACCAATAATGGTGTGAATGTAGGTGCTTCTACCGCAGGTATCTCTATCTACAAAGAGGGTGCAGAATCTAAGCTCATCGTTTACAACGAGGACTTCGGTACTTCACTCGGCAACATCCTTATTTACAATATCGGTCAAGAAGACGGCTCTATCGCTAAGACTTGGGAAGGTGCTCCTTCTGAGGTATATGGCAAGGGCAAGAACCTCGCTGGTCTTGTAAACAAGAATGGTCAACCTATTTTGACCGACTACGGCTTCTTCGTTTCTACTCTCCGCTATGCAGGTGGTAACAACAGCTACGCTACTTCTGCTCGCTACTACAACTTCAATGAGGAGTGCGAGTTCTCTACTCACTATGATGAGTTCGTAGGTTACGTGAATGGTAGCAACGACGGTGCTATGGCACTCAGCCCAGACCACAAATACCTCGTATTGCAAGATGATGCAAGCCAATTCGTAGTATTTGAGTGCAGTTGGGACGAGGCAGGCAAGCTCACCGTGAAGTATGTACAAAGCCACAAGCACGAGTTGGGCGTTGTTTACCAATTGAGCTTCGACTATGCAGGTCACTTGGTAGCTACAGCAGCTAACCACGTTTCTCTCTTCGTGATGCCTACCGATGACAATAGCTTGGTTATCCCTGCTAAACAAGCATTGCCAGACGACAAACCAACCGACGTAGAGAACGTGAAGAATCCTACTTTGGACATCAATGCTCCTATGTATGACATCCTTGGTCGTCAAGTAGATCGTACCTACCGCGGTATCGTTCTCCAAAACGGTCAAGCATACTTGCTCCAATAATCATTTCACTAAAATACGGATAGCCATTGCGGCTATCCGTATTTTTCTTTTGAAACTTCTATTCCATATAGATACTCCCCCTAACACATGAAAAAATTAGCACTTCTCTTTCTCGCTCTGATTTCACTCTCCCTCTTTGCTGCCAATCGCCGCGTGTATATCAATCCAGGTCATGGTAGTTGGTGCGCCAACTGCCGTCCTATGGCAACTATTCCCTACCCCAATCTAGCCTCTACAGGTATGCCTGACACCTTGGGATTCTATGAGTCCAACACCAACCTGTGGAAGGGACTCTACTTGCGCGACAAACTGCAAGCAGCGGGTGGATACACGGTACTCATGTCACGCACAGCCAATGGACCTGCGGGCTCCACATCTACCAGCAACAACAGGTTTAATCGCTCTCTCTCAGAGATCTGCGAAGAAGTAGAAGCTAATAATATCGACTATTTCATCTCTATTCACTCCAACGCTGCTACCGAAGGGACCAATACCAACTATCCTATTATCCTCTATCGCGGTACTGACAGCAGCGAGAAAGTAACAGGCAGCAAAGCGCGTGCTAATGCGTCATGGGACCGAATGGTGGAAATCAACAAGTCGGGCTTCGAGTATTATACAGCCTACTCCGATAAACGCAATGTGCGTGGCGACATCAGTTTCTATCAATCCTCTTCCTCCGTTGGCTATCTTGGCGCACTCAAACACAGCGCACCAGGTTTCCTCTCCGAGGGCTACTTCCACACCTATCAACCATCACGCCACCGTGCACTCAACCCCGACTGGTGCTGCCAAGAGGGTTTGCGCTACTTCCGAGGCATAGTGGACTATTTCGGTACAACCAAAGACGACAAGGGCTATATCATGGGTGCTGTGCGCACCAAAGAGAAAAGCATAAATCACAGCCTATATACCTATAACTCCAACACCAATGACAAATACGCTCCTATTCACGGAGCTAAAATCGTATTGCGCAACGCCAATGGCGAAGTCATCAAGACTGATTGCTATCACTACGTCAAGCGCATGCTCAAAAACCAAGACTACTACACTACCGATAATAACTACAACGGTGTTTTTGTTTTCGAGAACCTCACCCCTGGAAAATACACCCTTACCGTACATGCTAAAGGGTACAAAGATTATACACAGACAGTCACCGTCACTGCCAACACCACCACCTACCCACAGATATTTCTGGAATCAGGACAAGGCACAGAACCCAACATTAACGTGGACATCAAGTGGGTGCTCAACGGCGGTATCATCCCTGGCGGCGATGTGCCAAGCAATGAAGAGCTGTGGACAGCCTTCAAACCCTATTACAACACCTATTACGGTCTCAACCGTGCAGATCAAACCATTGAAAATGTAGCCACATTTGCCAATGCCTATATGCAAGATATCATGACCAACACCAAGTCCGAGTACAAGTGGTTGGGTGACTATATCCTCTCTGTGGCAGGTACACTCGACGGCGAGAGCGCATGGCGCTGGCACGTACACGCGTTCTTCAATTGCAATGATGGAACAGTCAAAGGCAACCAAAAGATTGCCACCGCTGACTTCTCCCAAGCAGGCAAGCCTGCCGCATGGGGCGAGGCATACCAAATAGCTATGGGCACCAGTGCTACGCTGCCATCTTCTGTCAAAGAGACCTATACAATGCCCACACCTAAGAAAGAGGGCGATGTGTTTGTTGGTTGGTATAATAACCCACGTGGTGAGGGTAACAAGATGACATCTATCCCAGCGGGCTACAAAGGCACTATCTATGCTATCTGGCAATATGACAACCCAGATTCTGACAAGGAAATCAATATCGTCACATGGGTACTCAATGGCGGTATAGTTCCTGGCGGCGCTGTACCAACCAACGAGGAGTTGTGGACAGCCTTCATGGATGGCTTCAACACTTATTATACGGGCTATAGCAACGAGAGCGGCACATTCAAAACACGTACCACACGCCCCATCACCGAGATCCTGGAGTTCACATGGACCAATATAGGTGCATTAGGTTTAGACTTTATGACCGACGCTAAGTCTCCATGGAAATGGCTGGGCGATTACATCCTATCCATCGCTGCTGTTCAAGGCATAGCCATCACCACCGATTCAGAATGGCGCCAGCAGTTCTATGCCTTCTTTAACTGCACCAATGTGTCGAAGAAAGCGGACGGCAGCGTAGTCGGTTCGACCATTGACTTCACCCAAGCGGGCAAACCCGATGCGTGGGGCGACGCCTACCGTATCGCCCATGGCCTCACGGGTGAACTGCCAACCACGATCACTGCACCATATACCATTCCTACACCTATACGCACAGGTTATATCTTCGTGGGTTGGTATGACAATCCAGAAGGCACAGGCACACCACTCACTGTACTACCCAAAGGCTATGTAGGTACTGTTTATGCGATATGGAAGAGTGCTACTAACACGAATGTAGAGAACCTTACTGCGCCATTAGACCTATCGGCACCTATGTACGACATGCTGGGCAGACCCGTGCCTCGCAGCTACCGCGGAATCGTTATCCAACACGGACAAACCTTCCTGCTGAGATAAGTGCCCAACATACAAATATACAAGGAAGCCGCCCCTCTGGGCGGCTTCCTCTATCCTTGCCTCTAACCTCTCGCCTTTAACCTATAATCTATATCCAAACGCTACCATCCATCCCCATTCGTTCAATCGTTGGTTAGGGGTAACCGATGTGCGAATCAGGTTGTTGAGTCCGAAGTCGTATCCTGCTTGCACGCGATAGCGGTCCCATTCAAAGCCGCCACCCAAACCGAACTGAATATTCGTGCGATACACATCCTTCGCTATGTATCGCTCATAACTTGTAGTAGGTAAATTCTGTGCCTCAAGCCACTCAGTAACTCCTGGGGAGGTGAGATTGTTGATTTTATCATAGTTCATCAATCCTATCTGCAACTGTGGTCCTGCATAGAAGAACATATTAAGTTTCTTCCACAACTTTATGTTATAATATGCGCGTACGGGTATGGTCAATTGCAATTGTATGATGTGATGATCCATGCGTTCCACTTGCGTACTCTCACTCGTTACCGAACGCCAGTGTTGGCTATTCAATCCATAGGTGAGGGTGGCCAATGCTCCTGTCTGAATACTAAATCTATGAGGCAGATTAAAATCCACTGTAGCACCCAGGCGCAATCCATGCTGATAAACTATCGTAGTGTCCTTGGTACGCTCATCCCATTGCACATAACCAGCTTCTATGCGCCAATCGGTAGAGAACTGATACAGCTCTTCTGCCTTTTTCTGTGTAGGGTCAAAGAATTCGGTTGTTTGCAAATCGGGTTGATTACGAAGCGTTTCTTGCGCAAATACAGTACTGCTACATATGAGAGCGCACCCGATTATATAAATATGTACATGTTTCATTTTCACCTGTTTCTAATTGTGATAAAGTATTTTTAGCTCTTTTCAGGTTGCAAAGGTACAAGTTTTTTAGCAAATATGCAATTTTTTCACATAAATTACGCTTTTTTTCTAAAAATATTTGCTCGATGTATGCGGGCTATGCCCTTTCATTTAGCGAAACTGTAGTACCTTCGGACTCCGCCTTGCTAAATAATTTTTAGCAATTCCCCCGAAGCTACGTTCGCTAAATGCAGCAAATACGCATATTTTTTATACAAAAATGCATTTTTTTCTAAAAATATTTGCATATTTGCATTTTTTGTAGTACCTTTGCACCCGATTTCGGCTCGGTGCCATCGTCTATCGGTTAGGACAAGAGATTTTCATTCTCTAAAGCGGGGTTCGATTCCCCGTGGCACTACAGATAACATTTATAAATTAACATTTAATTACATTACAGAAACAAGATGGCAAACCATAAATCATCTTTGAAGCGTATTCGCCAAACGGCTACTCGTAAAGCCCACAACCATTACTATGCTAAAACTGCTCGCAACGCTGTTCGCGCTTTGCGTGCTACCACTGACAAAGCTGCTGCTGAGCAACTCCTTCCAAAGGTAAGTTCTATGTTGGATAAATTGGCTAAGCGCAATATCATCCACCGCAACAAAGCTGCTAACTTGAAGTCAGGTTTGGCTTTGCACACCAACGCTCTCTAAGCTTATCCCCAAACACGATATAGTGGGGGCTACCAATAGGTAGCCCCTTTTGTCGTTCATGCTACTCCATCTGAACAATTCCTAACAATTCTACACTACTCTAAACAATTCCACACCACTCTACCCCGCACAAAAAGAGCGCACCAATAATGGTGCGCTCTTTGCGTATATCGCTTGATGCGAATTACTTCTTCCAGTTGAGGTGGAATGCCACTTTCAAACCAAGATCCAAGTAACCCAACTTATTTACATAAGCGTTGGTCATGGAGTTAGGTGTCAATTGGAATACGCCCTCTGCAGTTGGAGGAAGGATGTCCACAATATGCTCAGCAGTTGGATTGTGTTTGTAGGTGCTAAATACGCCATAATTAGCATACAAGCCTACGCTCACTGAGTGACCTGATTGCAATTGGTGCTCATAACCGAGTTCGCCACCTACTGCAATAGTCAAATCCATTTGTTGATCATTCATACCTCCGTGAACGAAGTTTGCTTCCTTAATCTCACCTGTAACGACATTCTCGGTCACATTTACACCCATATCCACCAGATTAGCAGTAATGTCACCATTCTTCAGTGTTTGGTTGAAAGATGCGTGTACTGGTAAGATGAACTTAGGACCTGCATTCAAGAAGAAGCCCTTAGCGGTGATCATTGAGAACATTACAGGAACCTCCAATTGAATTTGGCGATTAAGAGCGGTTACCTCATCCATATGAATGGTGTAATTGATATCACCTTCTGAATGCTTGGTATATTGCTCTGTTACGTCCTTCAACGTCTTGCTGTTTTGCATATATCCGACGCTCACGCCTGTGAGAAGACCCAAACGGATTTTGTCTTCACCTTTAGCCCAGTAGTGCGCATATTGCAAATCCAGCAATGCATCAAATCCCCAAGTAGCACCGAGTGGTTTAGGAGCAGAAGGACTGGTTTGTGGCATCAGCGAAGCCAAACCACCACGTACACCTACGGTGAAACGATTGATTTGATATGGTTGAGGTGCTGGTGGAAGAGTATCTTTCACTACTTCTTCTACCACTTCCTCTTCTTCTATCAATTCTTCCAACATCTTGAGGCGAGCAGCTTCTTCTGCAGCTTCAGCAGCTGCAATAGCAGCAGCAGCGGCAGCAGCCTCAGCTTTCTTACGCTCGATGGTCTCTGTAGTTTTCTCTACGTTCAATGGAATCAAGCTACCTTGAGCAATCCATGAGTAGATACCACGAAGCAAGACACCTGCAGGTTTAGACTTGGTTCCTAACTGACGAATCTGGTGAGGAACACCATAAACCCAACTTGACATACGCTCACCTGTCAAATAGCGCAAGCTATCCTTGTTAATCATTACAGAATCACCAATCTCCATCTTAGCTCCTGACTCATACACGAAAGCTACTTCGGATGTTGATGCTGAAGATTCTTGAGCGAACAGGGCAGGCACCTGTATGGTGGCAAAAATTGCCACCAACAGGGATACCTTCAACATTTTATTATTCATTTTTGTTTTCATTTGTTTTCCTCCCATGATTATTTAACGATATAACGTAGGGTTACTTTATCATTCTCGCTTTGAACCTCTACCATGTAGTAGCCTTGCATTGTAGCTGCCTTGAAGACAAACTCAGATGCTTCTGAAGCTGTGTAATTCTCAATCAACTCACCGCTGGTGTTGAATACACGTACTTCGGTTACATTAGATGGATTCAAATTCAAGATGCGGAGTTGCTCACTTGGCTCTGCAATGGTTGGAACCAATTTTGGTGTTTCAGAAGCTGCACCGCTGCTCAATACAGTCGTACGCATGATTTCTTGACACTCACCAGATACCATCTCACGAACGATCAACGCATAGTAAGAATCTGGCATTACAGAACCGTCGAATGCAGTATGATAGTATCCTGTATGTACAAGTTCATCCAGTTCTGCAGGATCACCCAAACGGTTGAGAGCATCAAATGCGTTATCCACTTCGCCTACCACCTTGAACCATTGTACATCACCTTCTGCTGGTGTCCAACCGAAGATACTGTCAATAGCATTCAGGTTGATTACCATCATACGACCGCCATACTTGCTTACTGCAGGAATTTGGTCATAAGCTACATAGTTCTCTGGATCTGGGATATGGAGATGCAGTGTTGCTTGATAATCGCAACCGTTCTCATTTTGCAAGGTCAGAGTATGCTCACCTGCTGTAGCGAAGGTCACACCATTCCATGTGATGGTTTCACCTGGACAGATGGTATCGTACTCTACAACGTCTTCTACTTCTGCAAGAACGGTCAAGCGGAGTGTATCTACCTGAACATCGCAAGCTGCATCAGTTGGGTAAACTACATCGGCATTTGCACCTACTACTACATTGCCATTTGCAATTGAGTAAGTTACACCATTCCATTCATATTCTTCTTCGTAGCAGAGAGTACGAACAGTCACATCACCTGCTGGACGTTGTGCAAGAACGGTCAAGCGGAGTGTATCTACCTGAACATCGCAAGCTGCATCAGTTGGGTAAACT
>JAFYWK010000077.1 GCA_017558065.1 Paludibacteraceae bacterium | reverse complement strand
TTCTTAGCTGCAGGACCAGCAGAGATAGGACGAACGATCTTCTCGATGTGATCGATTGGGTAGCTTACGCGGGTGTTCTCAGTAACGCTCTTGTCGGTGAAATCGATCTTGCCGTTCTCGTCAACAGTAACGTTCTCGAGCAATGCGTTGCGCTTGATAGCAGCGTAGATGTCTGGCTCAGACTCTTTGTCGAGGTTGATAACCTTAGCGTAGCAACCGCCCTCGAAGTTGAACACACCATTGTCATCCCATCCGTGCTCGTCATCACCGATAAGCAAACGCTTAGGATCGGTAGACAAAGTGGTCTTACCTGTACCAGAGAGACCGAAGAATACTGCGGTGTTCTCACCGTTCATATCGGTGTTAGCAGAGCAGTGCATAGAAGCGATACCTTGGAGTGGGAGGAAGTAGTTCATCATAGAGAACATACCTTTCTTCATCTCACCACCGTACCATGTGTTGAGGATAACTTGCTCGCGGCTTGTAGTGTTGAAAGCAACGCAAGTCTCAGAGTTCAAACCAAGCTCTTTGTAGTTCTCTACTTTAGCCTTAGAAGCGTTGTAGATTACGAAGTTAGGCTCGAAGTTCTCCAACTCCTCAGCGGTAGGTTGGATGAACATGTTGGTAACGAAGTGTGCTTGCCATGCTACCTCAACGATGAAGCGAACAGCAATACGAGTATCAGGGTTAGTACCGCAGAAAGCGTCTACTACGAAGAGGCGTTTGTTAGAGAGCTCTTTGATAGCGAGATCTTTAACTACAGCCCAAGCAGCCTCAGTCATTGGTTTGTTGTCATTCTTGTATTCCTCGCTTGTCCACCAAACGTTATCGTGGCTTTGTGCATCGTCCACGATGAATTTGTCCTTAGGAGAACGACCGGTGTAAACACCTGTCATCACGTTTACTGCGCCAAGCTCAGTCTCTTGGCCCTTATCAAAGCCAGTTAATTCTGCTTTTGTCTCCTCTGCGAAGAGTACTTCGTAAGAAGGATTGTGTACGATCTCGGTTGTACCTACGATGCCGTACTGGGTCAAATCTAATTGTTTCATTGTTTAATTAAAAAGGTTATTTTGTTGTTTTTTTACTTATTTCTTTGCAAATTTTATGCCAATTGCCTATTGACGCAAATTTTATCGGGTACAAAATTACTACTATTTTTTGAAATGGGCAAATTTTTTCGCATTTTACCGCTATTTTGTCACTTTCATGTTGCAAAAATACGAAAAACATGCTATAAAACATATTTTTTTGTCAAATTATTTGGTGGGTATGAAAAAAAGCAGTACCTTTGCACCGTGTTTTTCATGGTATTAGATTTAAGGTTAAGTAAAGATTGGGTTGTCGGGATGACAATCCTTCTTTTTTTTGTATATTCTTGCCTCTAACCTATAACCTTTCGCCTTTAACCTCCAAAAAATTTGCACATGTGCATTTTTTGTTGTATCTTTGCAGTCAAAATGGAAAATCGCTACGACAAACAAGATTTACAGCAGGCCCTCCGTGTGTTGCGTGAGGGTGGTGTGATTCTTTATCCCACTGATACGGTGTGGGGTATTGGTTGCGATGCTACTAATGCTGCGGCTGTCGCGCGCGTGTACGAAATAAAAAGGCGTGTAGATAGCAAGGCAATGCTTGTGCTGCTTGACGGAGCTGGCAAATTGCAGGGGTATATGCAACAAGTGCCAGAAACGGCATGGATGCTATTGGAGGCAGCAGAGGGGCAACGACCGCTGACGATTATCTATCCCAATGCGCGTAATTTGGCGCCTAATCTCTTGGCAGAGGATGGTAGTGTGGGGATTCGCATTACGAGTGAACCTTTTTCTAAGGCTCTTTGTGAGCAATTGCGTCGCCCTATTATTTCTACTTCAGCCAACTTCAGCGGTGAACCGGCTGCAAAGATTTTTAGTGAAATCAATCCTGAACTGTTAGATGCGGTGGATTATGTGTGTGCGTTTCGTCGTGAAGATACTACGCGCCAGTTGCCGTCGTCCATCATTAAGATTGATGAAAGAGAACGTATAACTATCATTCGCCCATGACTTTTTTAACTTCATATCGCAAACAACAATTTACCTATATCTTTTTAGATCTGCTATCTTCGCTCTTAGTGTGGGTGGCATTTCTTGGTTTTCGTTGGTTGGTGCACGAAGGAAAGGTTTTTAGTGTTGATACGATACTGATTCCTATATTTGATTTCTATCGCCCATTGCTGTTGTATCCATTAGGGTGTATCGTGATATATTATCTATCGGGCTACTACATTCGTCCCTTTAGGAAGGACTATGCCAAGGAGTTTCGGACGACATTGGTTTCTGCCTTGTTGATTGCGTTAGGTGCGTTTTTCTTGATTATCATTGACGATCCAGTCAGCAGTTATCGCAATTATATGACTTCGTTGGTGATGCTGATCTGTTTGCAGTTTGTGTTGAGTTATATCCCACGCGTATTAGCAACGACTTGTTCGCGTTGGCGTGTTGCGAAGAACACAAAGCAATATACGCTGCATAGTCTGGAGGATATTGTCAATTTCAAGCGCCTTCAGCAGGAAGAAGTGTATGATGAGGTGATTATAGATTTGCCTGCCACTGCCAACGAGAAGGATATTTACACGATTATCAATCAGTTGTATCCATATGGCGTGGAGATTGCAGTCAAACCTCGTTTGTATGACATGCTCACTGGCGCAGCCAGTATCAAAGGGGTAGAAGACATGCCTCTGGTTCGTATCACAGAGCATAAGATGAGTGATAGCCAATTGTGTATGAAGCGGGCTTTTGATATTATTTTCTCATTGGTATCGCTGTTGGTGTTGTCTCCTCTGTATATAGTGATATTTGTGTTGGTATGGTGTACCTCCAAAGGACCTGCTATCTACAAGCAGGAACGTATAGGTTTGCATGGTATTCCTTTTAATATTTTGAAGTACCGCACCATGTGTCATAACGCCGAAGATGGCGTGCCACAATTGAGTGCAGACCATGATCCGCGTGTAACGAACATAGGAAAAATACTGCGTAAATATCGTTTGGATGAGCTGCCACAGATGTGGAATGTGTTAAAGGGCGATATGTCTATCGTGGGTCCACGCCCTGAACGTAGGTATTTCATTGAGCAGATAGAGAAACAGGCACCTTACTATTGTTTGCTATATAAGATTCGTCCAGGTCTGACCAGTTGGGGACCTGTGAAAGTGGGCTATACCGATACGATTGAAAAGATGGTGCAACGCTTGAATTATGACATAGTCTATGTGGAGAATATGTCCTTGCAATTGGACTTTAAGATTCTCTTCCACACGATTGGGGTGATTCTGGATGGCAAAGGGAAATAGTGTTGGGTGTAAAGTGTAGAGTGTAAAGTGTAAAGGAAGGTATTATGAGTTACGATGAAGCAATACAACGAATTGAGCAGATTGTGAGTGAATTGGAGCAATCGGAGGCGTTGAGTATGGATGCCTATCAAGTGAAAGCCAAAGAGGCGAAAGAACTGCTATCTTTCTGTCAAAAGCAGTTGACCGATTGGGAGGGGAAAATGGAGAGTATTGTCACTCCAAAGGAGTGAGGCTATGAAACCATTATCCAATAGCCCAAAGGGCGTCCATTAGCGAAGCGTCCATTATCCAATAGGCAAGATCACTCCTCGGAGAAGTGTACGAGGACGTGGCGGTAAGAGTTGAATATCTTGGATTTCGAGACAAATCCGAGGTATTTTTTTTGTTCATCCACTACGGGCAGGTTCCATGCGCCTGTATCCTCGAAGATCTCCATCACCTTGCCCATAGGCATGGTGTCGGTGAGGATGGCCTGCGGCGAGTTCATGAGTTGCTTGACTGTGAAGCGGTTATATAGGCGAGGTTGGAACATAATGTTGCGCACCTCGTCTAAGAGCAAGATTCCTAGCAACTTGCCTTCCTCGTTTACCACTGGGAAGATGTTGCGATGGCTCTGCGATATTACCTTAACCAGTTCGCCCAAAGTCATGTCGGGGTTGAGGGTGCGAAGGTCGGTCTCGAGGACATTCTCCATCTTCATGAGCGTGAGGACAGAGCGGTCTTTGTTGTGCGTGAGCAGTTCGCCTTTTTGTGCCAAACGCATGGCGTACAGACTATGAGGCTCGAAGATTTTAATCGTTAGGTAGGAGACAACCGCCACCGCCATGAGTGGCATGAAGAGGTGATAGCCGCCTGTGAGTTCGGCAATGAGGAAGATACCCGTCAGAGGGGCGTGCATGACACCTGCCATGAGACCTGACATACCCGCTAATGCAAAATTGGCTTCGGGAACACCGATGCCGAGCATGTTCATGAGTCGGGCACAGATAAATCCGACGATAGCACCCATGAAAAGTGAAGGCGCGAAGATTCCGCCTACACCGCCACCACCGTTGGTGGCAACCGAAGCGAAAATCTTGAGCAGCACAATGGCAGAGAAATAGCCTACCAGTATCCACGAGCCCGTGCCAAAACGCTCAAAAGGACTGTTGGCAATGGCAGAAACAGAATCGCCGTTGATGAGTTGCTTGATGACATCGTATCCCTCGCCATAGAGTGGAGGGAAGAGGAAAAGCAGCAAGCCCAATGCCGAACCACCCACGAGGAACTTCACCCAGATGTTCTGGACATGGCGTTTGAAGAGTTGCTCCAAGCGGTTCATGCCGCGTGTGAAGTAGAGCGACACCAGTCCGCATAGGATACCTAAAATGATATACCAAGGCAGGCGCTCCACGAAGAAAGGTTCACTATTCACCAGCGGGAACATGGCCTCTTGTCCGTTGGCTATGAAGGAGATAGCGGTAGCCGTGACTGAAGAGATGAGCAATGGCGCCACGGAGGTCATGGTAAGGTCCATCATCAGCACTTCGAGAGTGAAGACCAGACCCGCTATAGGGGCTTGGAAGATGCCACCTACCGCACCTGCGGCACCACAACCAATCATGAGCATCATGGTCTTTTGGTCAAGGCGGAAGAGTTTGGCAAGATTGCTGCCGATAGCCGAACCTGTGAGCACGATAGGTGCCTCAGCTCCGACCGAACCGCCAAAACCGATAGTCAGTGCCGAACCCACCAGGGACGACCACATGTTGTGAATCTTGATGATGGATTTGCGCTGTGAGATGGCGTAGAGAATCTTGGTGATACCGTGCGAGATGTCGTCCTTGACAATGTATTTGACAAAGAGCCCCGCGAGGGTGATACCAATCATAGGGGTGATGAGATACCACCAGTGGTCTTGGGCGATGAGTTGGTTCTCCACGAAATGTTGGATTCCGTGAATCATGAACTTGAGCAACTGCGCTGCACAAGATGCTAATGCGCCCACAAAGAAACTCAGAATGAGAACGAGGTTCTTCTGTGGGATATGTTGCTCACGCCAAGCGATGAAGCGGTCGTATGTTATTCTTGAGTGTCCCAACCTATGCCGCGATATTTGTCGAGATCCCACTCCTCTTCCACCTCGTTGAGGTAGATGGTGTGTGGTTCGTCGTCTTCTTCTTCAGGTTCCTCGTCGCGCTCAATGAGTTTGACTTCGATAGGCGCGTGGGAGATGTCGATAACTTGGTTCTGCTCTTTGTTGAGTTCCTCCCACAGCATATCTTTGAGTTCGGTTATACCCATGCCGCTGGCGGATGAGAAGGTAATGACGGGTATTTCTAACTCCTCTGATAGGTCTTTTGTCAGTTTGTCGAGGTCAATCTCAGGATCAGCGATGTCGCATTTGGAGATAGCCAAGATGCGTGCTTTGGTGAGCAGTTGAGGATTGTATTTCTCCAACTCGGCGAGCAGGATCTCATACTCCTTCTTGATGTCCTCTGTGATAACAGGCACCATGAAGAGTAGCACGGCGTTGCGCTCGATATGGCGCAAGAAACGAAGTCCCAGTCCGCGTCCTTCGGCAGCGCCCTCTATGATACCAGGGATATCCGCCATACAGAAGGATTGGTTGTCGCGATATGAGACGATACCGAGTTGGGGGGTCAGCGTAGTAAACGGATAGTCCGCAATCTCTGGTTTGGCTGCGCTGACTACGGAGAGTAGAGTGGATTTGCCCGCATTGGGGAAACCCACCAGACCTACGTCGGCGAGCACTTTGAGCTGGAGAATGACATTGGCTTCCATGCATGGTTCACCTGGTTGCGAATAACGGGGAGCTTGATTCGTCGCGGTACGGAAATGCCAGTTTCCCAATCCTCCTTTTCCACCACGGAAGAGAATGATCTCCTCTTGGTGCTCTTTGATTTCGCACATCCACTCACCTGTATCACCGTTGTAAACTACAGTACCGCAAGGTACTTCGATGATCTTGTCCTCGCCATCCTTGCCGTATGAGCGCGAAGCGCCACCTTTGCCACCATCGGTGGCGAAGATATGCTTCTGGTACTTGAGGTGCAGCAGTGTCCACAGGTTGCGATTGCCGCGAAGGATGATATGTCCTCCTCGTCCGCCGTCGCCGCCATCGGGTCCGCCTTTGGGCACATATTTCGCACGGTGGAAGTGCATGCTACCTGGTCCGCCTTTGCCCGAGCGGCAGTAGATCTTTACATAATCGATAAACGAGGAAGATGCCATGTTTTATTTTTGTATGATGTTGAGGATGTTGTCGATTTGGCTGAAGGTGTCCTCCATAGAGTAGTTGCCATTGATAGCAAAGTAGTTATGACGATGGAGGTAGTATGTGCAAACAGGCTTGGTCTCTGTTTGATATACTAGGAGACGTTTTTTGATGGTCTCGTAGTTGTCGTCGGCGCGACCGCTAGTCTTGCCGCGGTTGAGAAGACGTTTGATTACCTCGTCTTCCTCTACAAAGAGGTCAAGCAACACTGCCTTCATTTGGCGGCGTTCGAGCAGCAGTTCCAGTGCTTCGGCTTGAGCCACAGTGCGTGGGAAACCGTCGAAGATAACACCTTTGCAATCAGCTGGCAGGTTATCGAGGTAGCGTGCGATGAGGTGAATCATCTTGTGGTCTGGTACGAGGTTGCCGCCTGCAATGAGTTCGCCAATCTCTTTGCCGAGTTCGCTGCCCGATTTGATTTCGGCGCGAAGCGCATCACCCGTAGAGAGGTGTTGCAATCCGTATTTTTGTACGATAAGGTCAGATTGTGTGCCCTTGCCACTACCTGGGGCACCGCAGAGGATGATGTTGAGCATATTGTAGAATTGTGTTGTATTGTGTAGAATGGTTTTTGACACAAAACGAGTTGCCCCCAAAAGAGCAACTCGCAGTATCTACATAATTGGATTAGAGAGCCAAACCTTTACCAGCTTTGAACTTAGCTACTTTCTTAGCAGCGATCTCAATCTTAGCGCCAGTAGCAGGGTTAACGCCTTGGCGAGCAGCTTTCTCAACTACAGAGAAAGTACCGAAACCTACCAATTGTACGCTCTCACCCTTTTGGAGTGCACCAGCGATTGCGTTTACAGTTGCCTCAAGAGCACCTTGTGCTTGTACTTTTGTCAAACCAGCCTCAGCTGCAATAGCAGCTACCAAATCTGCTTTATTCATACGAAAATTAGATTAAATTATTAAACATTAAGTATTTTACATTGGCTTTTCCAACGAATTGCATGCAAAGTTACAACAATTTTCTAATTCTGCAAATATTTTGACTGAAAAAATGTCATTTTTCTGCCATTTTTTGCATTTTTCTGCCTTATAGCACAGTTTTTGTTTGTGTTTTCATTGTTTTTTACTACTTTTGCATAGAAATCATCAATCAATTGACAATGTTTAGAAATTTACCACCGATTACAAAAAATCTGTTGTTGATAAACCTCATCTGCTATCTTGCGGATGTGGTTTTTCAGCGTTATGGCATTAGTTTTAGCCATGTTTTTGGCTTGCATTATTTGACGGCTTCTGACTTTCGCCTGTGGCAACCGCTGACGTATATGTTTATGCATGCGAACTTCTCGCATATCTTCTTCAATATGTTCGCGGTGCTGATGTTTGCTCCTGCCTTGGAAGAGCGTTGGGGAGGCAAACGCTTTTTGATATACTATCTGGTGACGGGTTTGGGCGCTGCGGTCGTGCAAGAGGCAGTCTGGGCATTGCAACTGCAACCTGTCTTGAGTACGCTTGACCCCTTGATGGCTGCCAAATTGGCTAACCGCGTGGTGACTATTGGTGCCAGTGGTGCGGTGTTTGGCATTTTGTTGGCGTTTGGTTGGCTGTTCCCCGATGTGCGTATGTTCATTATGTTCATTCCGATTCCTATACGCGCGCGAACTTTAGTGATTATATATGCTTTGATAGAGTTGTTTACAGGTTTGGCGCCCACTGCGGGCGACAATGTGGCGCATTTTGCACACTTGGGCGGTATGATTTTTGGTTGGCTGCTGATACTGTGGTGGCGTCATCGCGGGTATGATGGTTTTGATTCTACGCCATGGAACGATGGCTCGCTCCGCCGTTGGTGGGAGAATGTGAAGCGCTGGATAAGAGACAAGTGGGAAGACAAGTTCCCACCACGCCACCCGCGCATCAATCGCGATAAGGACACCAACTACCGCGACTACCACTACCACGAGCCGTTGTAGCCACTCGAACTGTTGAAACTTCTTTAACTGTTGTACGTTCTCGAATTGTTGTAGAATCAATCGCCATTCGTGTTTTCGGACATGAATGGCGATTTTTTTTCATTTGCTTCTTTAGCAAATCGAGCACTGTGTGTTTTGCTTTTCTCTTATATCTTACGCACAATACACGCACTATTCACGCACAATAGACGGACAATACACGCACAATAAGCGCACAATTCCTGGCACTTCACTGGTGGTTGAGCGAACTTTGATTAAACATTGATCTCCATAACCAACCTTAAAAACTACAAAAAAACAGCAACTTTTCTTGCTCAATCCAAAATAATTCACTACCTTTGCAGTCGATTCTTACGCTGGAGGGCAGATATGTTTTGCAAAAAGCGTTTTGCGAATGCACTTTTGGGGTAGGTTTCTGACATATTGAATAGCGTTTATTGACGCTTTGCGTTTGACCAATAGAAACTTCGCAACTTTCAGACAGAGTCAAAATCAAAGTATTCAATAGATGCCTATGGGTATGATTGTATCCATACTACATCTCTCATTGGTGTAGTGTGTTTTCATACCAGCGTAGGTTTCCTGTTGTTTATTTGACTCTGTGGGTAATGCGAAGACCTCTATTGGTGAATAATCAACGGAGGTCTGCGCTTTTTGTATTAAAAAGGCGTGCCTTTGCACATATTAACCACTAAATTCATCAATATGGGAGAAATATCTAAAAACTATTTGTATAATTCAGAGATTTTCGCTACCTTTGCAGCGGTATTATCTGGTAATAACGAATTCAACTATTCACAATTTAATCATTTTTCGCTATGAAAAAGATTTCTACATTCTTATTGGTATTGCTATTGAATAGCATCAGCATGATTCAGGCGCGCACTTTGCAAGAAGCAGCACAAGTAGCTAACGATTTTATTGCAAAACGTAGTATCATGATTCCATCACACGCACAACGCACAGCAATGCAACGCCCTGTGGAATTGGCATATACTCATTATCAATTAGACGATACTACTCCTGCATTCTATATTTTCAATGCAACGGAGAATAATGGATTTGTACTCGTGTCGGCAGAAGATGAGGCTCGCACTATTTTAGGTTACGCTGATAACGGAAAATTTGATGCAGATAATATTCCTGCGAATATGGCTTTTTGGTTGCGCATGTATGCTGAAGAGTTGGCAAGTGTCGCTAACCAATCTCCACTGCCAAATGGTTTTACATCACTATCGGTACCCATGTATCTTGATCCAGCGCATTATCCTACAATAGAACCTCTATTGGATGGTGTTATATGGGGACAAACTACGCCATTCAACAATCTATGCCCTACTGTGAGCGGCTACAAAACCCCTACAGGTTGTGCTGCGACTGCCATTGCGCAGATTATGTACAAGCATCAATATCCCGCACAAGGTACTGGTAGCCACTCCTACAAGACCAATTCTCACAAAGTATCCTTGAGTGCAGATTTTGGGGCAACAACATATGATTGGGCAAATATGCTGCCAGATTATTCTGGTTCGTATTCAGAAGAGCAAGCGACAGCAGTAGCAACGCTGATGTTGCATGCAGGTATTGCTATGGATATGGATTATGCACCCAACTTCAGTGGAGCAATAGGAGCTAATGCCATGAAAGCGTTATATACGTATTTTGGTTATGATGCGGATATTACTGTTTTACCCAAGGGATATGTACAAGAAATTGATGTTTTGCGGGCAATTGCTACAGATTTGGAAGCAGGGCGTCCTGTGTTTATGGAAGGAACTACTATCAATAGCGAGGGTCATGCTTTCGTATGCGATGGTATGCAATCCGATGGATTCTTACATATCAACTGGGGTTGGGATGGCATCTCTAATGGCTACTTCGCATACTCGGCACTGGCTCCAGATGTACAGGGTACTGGTGGCAGTAGCAGCAACTTGGCATTTACCCAACGTGTAATAACATATACGGGTATTCAACCTAATCAAGGTGGAGTTGCTACACCACTTGTAACCGTAAGTGCCATCGAACGCACATCCAATGATGAAATAGGTAGAAATGATAAACTAAATTTAGCATTGTCTGGTTTTATGAGCAGAGGCATCATAGATGCTGTTGGCATACTGATGTATCACATCTATGATAAAAATGATAATCTTGTAAGTGAAGTGGAAGCGAGAGATTTTGAGTTGGCATCGGGTTATTTCTATACTACTCCTATCCCTCTATCTCATGCTATTCCTTCGAACCTGTCCGTAGGCGAATACAAATTGGAGGTGGTGTATAAAGATGCCACCAACACTATTCGCCCGATTTTGGTAAAAGACAAAGGAGTAGTGCGTATCCCTATGACTATTAGTGAGTCATCTATCTCGTTTGTCCCACAAGAGCCAGCAGAACTCGCACCCATCACTCAGGCACAAATCATTTACATGAATGGCACTAAACTATGGCAAGTAACTCTTTATTCAGATGGATTTTTGGCAGCCGATCCATCTAGTACAGATGTGGGAATACAATTAATAATTCAAAGCAGTAGTACAACGTCTATCGTTGGAACCTATGTGCTGGATGCTGCTTATAGTAAACAAATGGGTAGTATCAGTAGTGCAGTTTATGCGATAGGTATTTCACAAGCCTGCAAAACATATACCCCAAAACAATTGCACTTGACCATTAGCGAAGGTGAAAATGGGACACTACAATTCACATATTATATGGAGATTGATGGGGAAATACATCGTGAGAAACATACCATTACACCTACATGGTATATGTTAGATGGTAGTGCTGCATATTATTACGATAGTCAAGTGACTTATGATCTCGCAGCATGGCTCACGCCATCTCGATCATCGAACATTGCGCAATCTTTTGCTACAAAAGGAGGAACTACTATGCCTTATTTTGTGCGTGGTATCGTATCCAATATACGCAATACTCCAGAAGAAATCACGCAATATCAGTCTGCTTGTTTTGATATTTCTGAAGATGGCACAACCGCAAATCAACTCTATTGCTACAATACTCGTTGGCTGGATAATACCGATTTTACAACAGGGGAAGAAATAAATATTGCTAATGAAGTGGTCGTATTAGGAGTTCTACAAACCAAAAATGGTACAGAGCCAGAGATTCAAGGATATATCTATGAATTTAATGAAAAATCTACTCAACGTGATTATAGCATTAAATCCTTATCGTTGGTTAGTATTGAGGGTATGAAGGTTACTTTTGCTTGGGAGAGCGAAGCGACCATAGTAGAAGTGCGTTTACTTAATGCTAAGAACAAGCAAATAGGCAAGATGTACACATCCGAAAAACAAGTTTCTTTCAATGCACCAGAAGTTGGCAAATATACTATCTGTGTGCGCCCAGTGGATGAAGATAAGCAATACTTGGCGGACGAAGTGAAATTAGTAATAGAAGTAGATGATTATTCTGTAATAGATCTCGCGTTGGTAAACATTGAAGATTTGAAAGTCACCGTGGGATGGACTACGAAAGCTCCGTTAGTGGAGGTGCGACTCTTGAATGCGAATAACAAGCAAATAGGTAAAACGCAAACATCTGAAAGCCAGATTACATTTACAGTTCCAGAAGTAGGACAATATACCATTGGTGTGCGTCCAATGGACAATAATCAACAATATTTGGGAGAAGAAACTACATTAATCGTAGTTGTAACACCTACGTGTGTAGAGGATGTAGCAACAATCACAACCAAGACAAAGAAACTTTTAAGAAATGGTCACCTATTGATTATTCGTGATAACAAAATGTACAATGTTATGGGACAGGAATTGTAATTTAGTGTTTATAGGACGCTTCGCTACTGTTTAGTGAACGCCCTCTGGACTATAGTTAGATAGCAAGTGCGGACAGAAATGTCCGCACTTGCTATCTTTTCTCTTTCCTCTCGCGGGGCTCTATATCCGCCACGAATAGTGTGGTTATTGTATGGTTATAGTATGGTTATTGTGTGGTGTGTATGGGGAAATTAAGAGGCATTACCAGCCAATCGTAGCACATACAGGGAAGTGGTCGGAGTAGGAGACTCTGTCCACTTCGCAGGTTATAGGAGTCATGTTGCGCGAGCAGAGGATATAATCAATGCGAATGCCCAGAGGACCTTTCTTGTAGGTGTTGCCCAACTTGCCGAAACTGCCCTCCAAAAAGCAGTCGCGCATGCCCCAACGAATCTTGCTATACACATACGACAACGGAATGGAATTGAAATCGCCTACAGCCACTACAGGGTGAGGCGATTGGTTAATCGCCGCTTTCACCGCCTTCGCCTGCTCTTGGCGCAGCTCACTGGCTGCGTGGAGCTTCTGATTAAGGGTGCTCTGCTTGAAATGGCTGACGGACAGCGTGTCCAGTTGCAAATCTTCTTTCATGAGGCGAAAACTCTCCAAGTGATTCACAATGAGGCGGATGGTGTCCTTCTTGATAACCACATCGCACTGGCTGCTGATGTTATTCTGCGACTCGTAGGAGATAGTCTGTTTGTTGATGAGCGGGTAGCGAGAAAAGACGACATTCCCGAACTGCCGACGGCTGTTATAGCGCTTGAAATCGTAGTAGGTATAGGGGTATTGGCTCATGGCTTGGCGCAACTGGTTGAGGGTCATGCGTTGTGCGTCCTTATATACCCTGACCTCTTGCAGGCAGATGATATCCGCGTCCTGCTCGTTGAGGTAGGCAAGCATCTGGCGCGCTTGCTGCTTATTGCCCATGCAGAGCGCATGAGTGTTGTAGGTCAGCACCTTGAGCGTGTGGGAGAAATCCTGCTGCGGCTGTTTCCACTGGTGAGAAACAAAAAGGGATACTACCCCAATGAGCAGAAGTAGTATCACTATTTTTATCGTTCGCCAAAGATTGCGCATGCTTATTTAGGGTCGAGTGTAACGATTGGCACCAACATCTCCTCCAAGGATATTCCTCCGTGCTGGAAGGTGTCGCGATAGAACTGTGCGTAGTGGTTGAAGTTGTTGGGGTACGCAAAGAAGTCCTCTCCCGTACAGAAGACATAGCTACTGCTGACATTCGGACAAGGCAGACCCACTTGCTTTGGACGGGTGATCTCAAAGCAGTTCTTGGACTGGCAGTTGAGTGCTTTGCCGACTTTGTAGCGCAGGTTGGTGTTGGTGTTCTTGTCGCCGATGATTTGCACCGCATTGGTCACACGCGTGGTGCCGTGATCGGTGGTGAGTACAACTTTGTAGCCCAACGAAGCGATACGGCGGAACATCTCCGCTGTAGGCGAGTGGCGTAGCCAACTGAGTGTGAGGCTGCGGTAGGCGGCCTCGTCGTTGGCGAGTTCGCGCATCATCTTGCTCTCGGTGCGTGAGTGAGAGAGCATGTCGATGAAGTTGAGTACCACCACATTGAGTGGTGTCTGCAAGCCCTTGAACTGCTTGGTAATCTTCTCGCAGAAGTCGCTTTCGTTGACCTTGAAATAGCTATAGCCATAGCGTTTGCGGAAACGGTCAAGTTGGGTCTGAATGAGGTCTTTCTCGTTGTTGTTCTTGCTCTCCTCCTCGTCCTCGTCGATCCACAGGTGAGGGTACATCTCCTGTATCTGCAAGGGACTGAGTCCCGAGAAGATAGCATTGCGCGCATACTGCGTGGCAGTAGGGAGCATAGAGGTGTACATCTGTTCCTCCTTGACGGTAAACCACTCGGAAAGAAGAGGTTGGATAATCTTCCATTGGTCGTAGCGGAAGTTGTCAATCACCACGAAGAACACTTTTTCGCCCTCGTCGAGCAGCGGGAAGATATATTTCTTCATCACATCTTGCGACATGGTAGGGCGTGTGGCTGGATTAGCCCACCAACTCTCATAATTCTTGGCAATATATTTTGCAAAAGCTTTGTTTGCTTGCTCGCGTTGCATGCGTAGCATGTCGTGCATGGCGGAGTCCACCTTCTCTAACTCCAATTCCCAGCGGGTGAGGGTGCGCTCAATCGCCATCCACTCCTCGATGGTGTTGGCGGTGTCAATCATATAGGTGATGTCGGAGAACTCCTGACGGTAGGTGGTGTTGGTATGCTCCTCTACAATCTCGCGCTGGTGGATATGCTTCTTGAGGCAGAGCAGAATCTGGCTGGGATTGACGGGCTTGATAAGGTAATCGGCAATCTTCTGACCGATGGCTTGCTCCATGATGTGCTCCTCTTCGGACTTGGTGATCATCACCACAGGCAGGGTGGGGTGTGCCTCCTTGATCTCTTGCAAGGCTTCCAGACCCGACAGACCAGGCATGTTCTCATCCAAGAAAACAATATCAAACTGCTCCTCGCGGCAAGCATCAATAGCATCTTGTCCGTTATTGACTGGGGTAACGTGGTACCCTTTTTCTTGTAGGTAAATGATGTAGGGCTTCAGCAGATGAATCTCATCGTCCGCCCAAAGTATTCGGTTCATAGTTTCTCCATTTGTTTATTAGGTTTAACATATCTTCAGCCCAAGGGCTATCAAAGTGCATTCTTTCTCCCGTTCGGGGGTGGGTGAAGCCCAATGTCTTGGCATGCAACACTTGTCGTGGACAAAGGGCAAAGCAGTTTTGGATGTACTGCTTATATTTCTGTGTGCGCAGACCTTTGAGCACCTCCATGCCGCCATACTTCTCATCGGCAAAGAGAGGGTGACCGATGGTCTTCATATGTACGCGTATCTGGTGCGTGCGACCCGTCTCTAAACGACACTCCACGAGGGTGACATATGGGAAACGCTCCAAGACGCGCCAATGAGTGATGGCCTCTTTGGCGTTGGGGTTCTCCTCCAGATCCCATACGCGGTAGATGGTGCGGTCGCGGTTGTCGCGTGCGAGAGCGCCTTCAATCGTGCCGCTGTCTTCGGTGAAAGTGCCCCAAACGAGGGCGTTATAGGTGCGCTCGGTGGTGTGGTCAAAGAACTGCTTGCCGAGGTGCGTTTTCGCCTCGGGGGTCTTAGCAATGAGCAGCAGTCCGCTGGTGTCCTTGTCGATGCGGTGAACGAGACCGATATTGGGGTCGTTGATGTCCAACTTGTCGCGGAAATGCCATGCCAGAGCGTTGAGCAGGGTGTGTTCGTAGTTGCCGTGACCAGGGTGGACGACCATACCTGCGGGTTTGTTGATGACCAGTACGTCGTCGTCCTCATAGACAATCTCAAGGGCTATCTCCTCAGGGTGAATGGTATAGTCATGTGGCTCGTGGTCAAGCAGGACTTGGATAATATCAAAGGGTTTGACCTTGTAGTTGCTGCTGACGGGTTTGCCATTGACCCAGATGTTACCTGCATCGGCTGCGTTCTGGATACGGTTGCGCGAAGTACCTGTCATGTGCTCTGCCAAATACTTATCTATGCGCTGCGGTGTTTGACCTTTGTCCACCTCCGTGCGCCAACGCTCCCATACCTCTTGGGGTTCAATGTCTAACTCTGTATCCAAATTGTACATGGTAAATTGTCAAATAGTAAATTAGAAAAACTCCTCCTCATCTTGCTCGTTATCAGCGGTGACAGTTTTCTCAATATCCATTGATAACTTGAGGTTTACACTTGTACCCTCTACAACAACCGTGCCACTGGCAGGTTCTTGTGAATAGACAATATAGTGGAGCTTGTTTTCTTCTGTAGGAGGAATATCGTATTGCACAATACCGACCGTTAGGGTGTGTGAGAGCAACCATGAGCGTGCATCGTCCAGCGATTTGCCCACCACCGTTGGGATAGTCACTTCTTCGGTGCCTTGTCCTTTTCCCACAATGAGCAATACAGGGCTACCTTCAGATACTCGGGTGCCCGCGTTGATAATGCTATCTCCCATGCGGATATCCAATACAATATCGCGGTAGGCAGAGGGCTCGTAGGCGATGCTATCAATGACCAATCCTAAAGATGAAAGGGTGGCTTTCGCTTGGCGTAGGCTCATGTCACGCAACTCAGGCAGGACAACCGGACGACGCATTTGTGCATTCTGAATCACATAAATAGTGCGACCATGTTTCACTTTGGAACCCGCCAATGGTGTTTGCTCTACGATGGTTCCTTGAGGTACTTTGGTGGAGTAGGTGGAGTCAATGACCTCAATGTGTAAGCCCTCAGATTCCAATATGATTCGTGCCTCTTCGAGGTAGAGCTCGGTAATCTCAGGGACAGTAATCTCTACACCATGTTGTGTGTATTGGCGTAAACCGATAAGCAGGATAGCAAGTAAGACGAAGGCCACCGCTGCTGCAATCAAGAAGTTGATTAAAATAACTTTCCAGAGGGATGTAGTATGATTTTTCTTTGCTTTTTCCATAAAAATATATAATTTTGCTGCAAAGTTACACTTTTTTTTGCGTATATGCAAAAATAATGCTACTTTTGCATGAATTTTGTTCATTGTGGGTAGAATTCAACTATTGAAACTTTTTTAACTATTAACTTTTTTAAAGTGTTATGAAGAAGATTTTATTGATTGCTGCCATAGCTGTTGCTGCTATGGGTTGCTGCAAGAAGGCAAATTGCCAACAAGACAAATGCTGTGATAAACCTGTTACTGAGTGCTGCCAAAAAGCTGAGTGCCCTAAGAAAGCCGAATGCTGCAAGAAGGCAGAGTGTCCTAAGAAAGCTGAATGTTGCAAAAAGGCTGAAGCTTGCAAAACTCAATGCCCAGAGGCTCCAGTAGCAGAAGTGGCAGAGTAATCTGTGGGTTACGAATCATATTAAAAACCGCCTAACATTGATTGTTAGACGGTTTTTTGTTTTGTGTAGGTAGGGGATTATATTTTCAGGTTGATGCCTGCGAAGAAGGTTCGTGGGGCAGCAGGACCATAGATGTAGCCTGCATCGCGGTCCATACCTTGGTCAATGTCAGATTGGAAATGGTCGAGTAGGTTCTTCACGCCTGCGTTAATCTCTAATGTGTAGTGCTTATAGATTGGAATATCGTAGCAGAGTTTTACATCCCACTCAAAGAACACGGGTGTCTCCACTTCCTCATCCTCTGGCACATAGCCCGCAAAGTGCTGCACGAGCATGCTGCCTGTGACCTTGCCATTGGTGACGATATGGAAATGCTTTATGGGCTCAATGTTGCACAGGAAATAGCCATAGTGGTCAGGTGTGCGGAACATGCGGCGTTGAGGGGTTATATTGGGGTTTTCGCTCCATTGTTCGGGCTGGATATAGCGGCTGTGGTTGTAGGTGTAGCCCGCTTGGAAAGTGAGCAAGTGGCCATATCCCACCTTGGCTTCTACATTCAAGCCCGCCACGCGTGCGCCGCTTGCGTTGGTGCGTGTGAGCAGCAGGTTGCCTTGTGCATCGTGTCCGTTCTCCACGAGAGTGAAGACATCATTGAGTTGGGTGAAGAATCCCTCCAGGGTGAGGTTGAGATCCCATTTGCCCAGGCGTTTGTACATGTCGATACTGCCGCTAACGGAGTGGCTGTATTCGGGTCTGAGGTCTTCAGCCAACGAGATAAGCGATACTTCGCCACCTACAGCACCAACATGGAGGTCTTCCTCGTAGATCTGTGGTGCGCGGTAACCGCTGGCATAACTCAAGCGCAGAATGAGGTCGGCGACTGGCGATTGGCGATTGGCAAAGGGCGTATAGCGCACATTGGCGCGGGGGGAGAAAATGGGTTTGTCAAGCAGGGAGTGTTGCTCCAGACGTCCGCCCACCAAGACGGAGAGGTATTTGTTTTTCCACTCGTTTTGCACATATCCGCCACCCAAGTGCACGTATTGGAGAGTGTTGCGGTCGTAGCCGAGGATCTGGTCGCGCAGTTGGTTGTAGGAATACTCAGCCCCTGCGCTGAGGTCAGCATTCATCCAGCCGCAAGGATAGGAGAAACGGTATTGCGCGCCTGTAACGGAGACAATATCGGTGGATTTGCCATAGGCGTTAGGATTGTAATTGGTGCCGAAATAGCTGTGGCGACCGATATGTTGGAAACTGGTATATGCGCTGAGGAAATGCTTGTTATCGGCAGTGTACATATCCCATTTGAGGGTAGCGGCATCGATATTGTGGCGCAGTTGTTCGGTGAGAGGCGATTCGTGTGGTTGAACGCTGTCGATGCCATATCCGCCGCGGCGGTACTCGGTAGTGTGGTGGTACTCAGCGGTGAGTTTGGAGTAGTCGGATGTCTTGAAGAACGAGCGGAATCCCGCTGTGGTGGAGTTGAGCAGCGGAATATCGGAATAACCATCATGATCGCGATCGTATTGCTCGCGGTTGCGTTGTACGCCAAAAAGGAAGATGCCTGCTTTTTGGTTCTCCGATACGACGCTGGCGTTCATGGCGGTGTTGATGTCATAGGTGCCGCTTTGGGTGAAAGCGGTAGTGTGATTGACATTGAAGAAATTGCGCGATGGCTCTTTGGTGATGATATTCACTACGCCTGCGATGGCATTGGCGCCATAGAGTGCGCTACCGCCACCACGAATGACCTCGATGCGGTCAATCATGCCCGCAGGCAGTTGTTCCAAGCCATAGACTGAAGCCAGAGAAGAAAAGATTGGGTGCGAGTCCATGAGGATCTGTGTGTATTGCCCCTCCAGACCGTTGATGCGGATTTGTGGTACACCGCAGTTGGAACAGGTCTCTTCCACACGCAGACCTGTCTGGAAATTGAGTACATCTGCCATGGTGTTGGAGGTGGTGGATTCGATGATAAGAGGCGATATGACATTGACGATAGTCGCCACTTCTTTTTGTTTGGTTTCGTACTTATTGGCAGTAACAACCACATTGTCAATCATAAACGATGTTTCAGCAATTTCCACATTCATCTCAATGAGGGTGTCGCGGTGCAGGTGAAGGGTACGTTCTTCTGTCTCGTAGCCAATCATGGAGAAGACGATAGTGAGTTCGCCTTCGGGGAGGTTCTTGAGGTAGAAGTGTCCCGATTCATCGGTAAGGCAACCGAGTGCAGTGCCTTTGACCTGTACATTAACAAAAGAAAGATGCTCTCGGGTGTGCGCATCTAAGACATGTCCCGCGATATGGGCGTCGGACTTCTTTTCGTGGTTGTGATGATTGTGATTGTGTTGGTGTTGCGCCAACAGCAGGGTGTTGCTGGACAATAAACCAGCAAGGATTGAAAAGAAAATAAGAATTTTTTTGTTCATATATTATTATATTTTGTACCTTCGAAATCGGGTGCAAAGGTACTGCTTTTTGCTCATGTGGGCAATCCCCAAAAATGGCGAAAAAGAAAATGGTGTGCCATTGCTGACACACCATTTTTAGGTAAAATCCGTCTCCTAAGCCCTCTCAGAAGGGAAGGATTGGGTATAAATTATTCAACTACTTGACCGAGTACATTGAACATTACTTCGTCGCGGATGATATACATTTGTCCGTTGCGGATGATCTTGGTAGCTTTGTTTTCCAAAATCACGTTGTCAACAGCAGATTGAGCAGCTTCTGCAATCCAAAGAGCATCTGCAGCTACATCATAGTAGAAGTCGTATGTGCCAGGAGCCAAGATGATGTTACCATTCTTATCATCAGGGGTAATAGTTACAGTAACTCCCTCTTTGACATTACCGCACCAGTGTTTAGCAACACCCGCCTCAAGGCGTACAACCTTCACTGAGTCTCCCTCAGAAATGGTTTGGCCTAAAAGCATATATTCTTCCCACTCAGCACCTTCGTTCTTGGTCAATTCGATACCAGTGGTCCAATCGCCAGCTACACCCATCAATACATATGTGATTTGAGCAGGATCTACGCTTGAACCAGCGAAGTTGCCAGTGATAGTGATTTTCTCAGCACTGAAAGAAACAACTACATCGCCAGCCTCTGCGAGGGTGAAGATGATATTGTTGTCGTTGTTGCCAGTTACGCCAGTAGGTGTGGTTGTGAGGTTAGAAAAGCCCCAGCTATTATTCCAAGTACCGTCGGTAATCTTGAATTGGCACTCTACACCAGCTTCTACAGCAGTGAATGTGTGGGTGTAAATACCCTCTGCCTCTGTCATAGCGATAGCATCCGATTTCCATGCATTAGCGCCAAACAATGCGTCGTTACCTGTGATATAATAAGCACCTTGTGGTTTTGGATCTACAGGAGTGCTACCACTGAGTTTAGCCTCTGCTTCCTCTTTGGTGTACCAACCGTCGGTGACAAAATATTTACCAGCATTCCAAGTGAGGTCAGCAGTTTGTGTGCCACTTCCGTTGTTGAAGATCACACCACCAAAAGATGCGCCTTTCATTTCAGTATGTGACCATACTTCCTTGCCACCAATAGTCTCAGTTTCTTTTTTCATATCAATACCTGGCCAGTCACCAACAGAAGGACTCCAAGTATAGATTTTAACAGAGCTCCAGCCATCTACGTTAACGAAATAAACTGATTCATATTCAACTGGTTGTCCGAGTTTAACGAGCGCTTCCTCTTTGGTGTACCAACCATCGCGAACATAGTATTTACCAGCAGTCCATTTGAGGTCAGCAGTTTGTTTAGCACCATTGTTGAAGATCACATTGGCATAGGTGCCAGCTTCTGCAGAATATGAATATACATCACAACCTGCAAGTTGTTCTGCCTCTTTGGTGGCAGGTACGCCTGGCCAGTTAGCATTTTGTGGCTCCCATGCATACGCATTGATAGTTCCTGTCCATTTGTCAGCGTTTACGAAATAAACGGTTTCAGTTGCAGCAAACATTGACATAGTGCATGCCAATGCAGCAAAAAAAGTGAAGATTTTTTTCATAAAAAATGAATTATAAGTTAATAGTTATATAAAGTTGTTATATGTCAAAAGGTTGGTGCGTGATAAATGATGACTTATCACGCACCAAATGGAATTAACGTAGGTATTTATGTCCGTTTTGGATGACGATACCGCGATAGGTGGCATTCACTTGTTGTCCCAGCACATTGTACATAGGTAGGGTGATATCCAATTGAGGAGTTGCAGTAGTGATATTTTCAACGGCAGTACCATCGCAAGGGATGAGAACTGCTTTATCATTCTCCCAACCGTAGCAAACATCCTCATCTGTCCAAAGATCGGCAGTCTGTGTGCCACTATCATTGTTGAAGATAAAGTTCACCTCTTTGACAGAAGCATCGAATTGGTGGTAGTACCAGCCCTTGGAGTTCTGCTGAGTCATCTCTGAGCCTGGCCACTCACCTGTATAAAGGGTTGCACCGCCATCATTCCATGAGTAGAGGTAAACGGTAGTCCAATCGCTTGGCTTAGCAAAACTGATTGTTAGTGGTGTCGCTTGAGGTGTCTCATAGGTGTAGGTGTGGGTTTGTACCTCTGTCTCTTTAGCGCCATCTTTTGCATATGCCTTGAGTGTAGTAGTTGTTTTGATGACAATAGGAGCTGTATATTGCTTCTTAGTAGAAGAGGTCTTAGGATCTGTATTATCTAATGTATAATAAATAGCAGATGTACCCTCTTCGCCCACTGTGCTCATGGTGATTTCCAAAGACTCAGTTTTGAATACTTTGCCTTCTGGAGAAATGATGAGTTGGAATGGAATATTAGAGAGTGAGCAGTTTTGACTCAAAACCTCCATACCTTGCCACTCGTAGCAAGCATCTTGGTCGAGGATAATGTCGCTGGATTGTTCGCCACCATCCTTGCTATCCTTGCCATTATTGAAGATGATTTTAACTTCTTTTACATCACCTGAGAAAACATGGTAGAGCCAACCTTCGCTATCTTTGGTCTTCCACTCCATACCTGGCCATGCACCCAAAGAAGCGCCATCCCATGCATAGAGATATACTTTCTCCCAAGAAGTAGGTGGCATAAACTTCACGGTAAGAGGTGTCTTTTGTGGTTCTTGGTAGGTATATGTAGCTTCTTGTACGGCTGATTTTACGCCATTGAGTTCTGCATATGCTTTCACAGTGACTGTTCCATTGATAGTGAAGGCACTGGTATAAGTCTTTTTAGTCGCTGAAGTCATAGGGTCGGAACCATCTATTGTATAATAAATAGTAGGAGTGCCGCTCAGAGCAACTGCACTCATTTCTACCTCAAAAGTAGGAGTCTTGTAGATAGTAGAAGATGTAATGTTGAGTACAGGAACTTCTGCTTGAGTAGTGGTGTAATACATTGCGAAATTACCACCCTTGTACGCCAATTTATATCCCGAAGGAGTAGTGTTGTATCCGCTGTTAGGACCGAGCAATAGGCGGATTGATCCGTTTTTACCAGTGATAGTTGATTTGTAGTAACCATTGCCTGCTTCATCGCTCACTTTAGATTCAGAGTGCACACCTGCTGCCTTACGAGCCAATACCATTTTGCCGATAGCGTCTTTGTATTTCACCCAGTGAGGATAGAACACGCATGGTACGCCAGGCATAGAGAGAATAAAGGCATTGGCACCGAGAACGCGGTCTTTGTTGTAGTCCTCCATAGATTTACCGCAACCGCCAATCTCATCGTTGTTATCACGACCGCCTTGGCAACCGAAATAAGTATCGTGGCTATCCACGAATGTCACAGCGTACTTGCTCAGACCAGCGCCCAAAAGTCCAGAACCCATACATTTTGTGTAGTCGCCATCTGCAATACCTTGAATTGCAGAATATTTGGTGCTAAAGTCAAATGCCAAAGTGTTCCAGTTTACATCGTTGAGATAGCTCTTAATGTTGTTCATATCACCATTCCAGAACTCTACTACAGAGAAGTAGTTCTCCGATGCGCTGTTGTACATATCAATGTATTTGCCTTTGAAGCCCTGTGCATAGTCATAGCGCCAGCCATCAAAGCCGATAACATTCTTCATCCATTTGAGATATGCTTTCATCATCTCTTGTACTTCTGGCTTAGCGTGTGCCCAGTCGCGAGCTGATGCATAGTTGTCTTGCCAATTGTAGCCGCCATCATCTGTACCAGTTGCTTTGCCATACCATTCGCCAGCTTCAGGATTTTGGTTTACTTCATCGGTAGTGCAAATCCAAGATGCATCTGGTTGGAAGGTTCCATACTCGCCGAAGTTTTGTGGGTAGAAGTCACACCAAGAAGACTTACAGCCTGCGTGGTTAATCACGATGTCGGCAACGACTTTGGTGTCAGCAGCGTGCATGCGACTGATAAATTCGAGTAGTTCTTTTTGTGAACCCCAGTCGGAGTTTTGATTGCTGTATTGTGTTTGGTGATAACCTGTACCACCTTCTGATTTGCCCGATGGTGGCAACCACACGAGATCGAAGTAAGTGCCTATCTCACCTGATTGGCTGAGTAGCACATTCCACTTGGTATTTCCCAATTGTTTCCCGTTAATAAGAACATCACCAGGAGCGCCATCTCGGTATGAGTCATAATAGAATGCTTGCAACATAACATCTTCACATTCTGAAGGAACGGAGTTAGCGTTAATTGGTTTTTCGTCTGTAAAGTCTCCCTTTAATGTAATACTTGCACCATTAAAAGCAATATCTACATTACCTTTTGTTGCCAACTTAAATACAACATTTCCATCTGAATCACCAGTCACACCAGCATGAGCATTCTGTACTGCATTATAACCCCAGTTAGCATCCCATGTTCCGTTGGTGATTTTCATGCGATATATCACACCTGCAGCCAAGTCTGTGAAAGTATGGGTGAAGGTGTTGTCTGCGTTTTTGGTCATTGCAATAGCAGTCTCGCTCCAAGCTTTGTCGGCGCCTACAAGTTCGGCAGAACCAGTCACATAGTATGTGGCATTTGGATCTGGGGTAGGAGGGGTGACATTGCCGCAGTTTTGTCCAGGACCGATATAGAGCATATCATCCTCATATTTCAATTTAATGTAGAAATCGTATGAACCTGCGGCATTACAGATAAGGTGATCCGTGTTTTTAGTGAATTTTTGATACTCACCATATGGATCAATCGCGCACATCCATGATGCACCACTACCCATGTCGTGAAGTTGTACTTTGTCACCTTGTTGCAAGGATACGCAAGATACCAAAAATTGCTCACGTCCTTGGTGATCTGTTTCAGATTGAGCAACAGCCTCCAACTTAGTTGTGCCATTGATTAACAATCCGTATGGAGCAGCGAACATAGCAATAAAGCTGCTAACGAATACGGATAATAAAAATAAAGTAAATCTTTTCATGATTGTTTATAATTGTTTTTGTTTGTATTTCGATTTATGTTAATATATTTTATTAGTTGCGCAAATTCAACCCGCAAAGTTACGCTTTTTTTTTGATATGGGCAAATAATTTATTAAAATTACCTAAATTTCCCCTATATTTTGCACATAAAGGGTAGAATTATCTACTATGAAGTCAATTTTCCAATTGGCATAATCCAGATGATAGATGCGTTCGGGGTCGTTTTGGTAGGCGGGTCGAGGGTCTTGACTGAGTATCTCTTTTATCGCATCCCATGGGCAACCTTGGGGTTGGATCTCTTGTAACAAATGGTTGGGAATTTGCACTTCTAAATGGTAGTCTTGAGTGGCTTCTGCAAATCCATTTCTCGCCTCAGGGTGGCTATCGGAAAACGCCAAATAGGGTTTGATGTCATAAATGGGAGTGCCGTCTAATAAGTCGGCTCCTGAAACAACGAGTACCAAACCATTATCAGGAGTCTCTTCTATGCGCAGCAGTTTTACGCTGGTCAGCCCAATCGGATTTGGTCGAAAGGGTGAGCGTGTGGCGAAAACGCCCATGCGCTTATTGCCACCCAAGCGTGGCGGACGCACAGTGGGAGACCAAGATGGGGCCTTGGTAGTTTTAGGAGTTTTAGATGTTTCAAGGGTTTCAGAAGGAGTTTTAAATGCCTCATGAAATCCCCATAGCAGCCACAGGTGCGAGTAGTCTTCTATTCCGCGCAGTGCCTCGCGCACGCGATACGCGGGCGTGAATATAATATGTGTCTCGATACAAGATTCTTCTCTACTTTGGCGTGGGATACCAAATTTTTGTGAAAAACCGTTACGTGCGTGAGCGATAACTTGGAGTTGCATGGTGTATGGGTGTTTAGTATTGTGTAGTGTTGTATATGTTATAAACAAAAAAGACTTCAAGTTATCCTTGAAGTCTTCTTTGTGTGGTGCCACCAGGAATCGAACCGGGGACACAAGGAGTTTCAGTCCTTTGCTCTACCAACTGAGCTATGGCACCATTGATTTTTCCAAATCGGCTGCAAAGGTACTGCTTTTTTTTGAACTGACCAAATATTTTGGCACTTTTTTCGAAAAAAAAAGTATTTTTCTTGTTTTTGGTGCTTTTATGCTAGCGAAGCGAGGTATTTCTCTGCTTCCATAGCTGCTTTGCAACCGCTGGCTGCGGCTACAATGGCTTGACGATAGTGTGGGTCTGCGCAGTCACCTGCGGCAAATACGCCTGTTACGTTGGTGCATGGACTATGACCTTCTACCTTGATATATCCTTCTGCATCGCGCTCCAAATACTCGGCAAAAAGGTCGGTGTTAGGCTTATGACCAATAGCAAGGAAGAAACCGTCGATATCAATGTGGCGAATCTCCTCTTCTGGTGTACCTTTCTTATATACAAGGTCTGCGCCCTCTACTTTTGTCTCGCCTGTGAGATTTAGGGTGTTGTGCTCAAAAAGAATCTCGATTTTTGGATTATCTTTTACTCGTTGCTGCATGATCTCCGAAGCGCGCAGATATGGTTTGCGCACGATCATATATACTTTTTGGCATAGACCTGCGAGGTAGTTTGCTTCTTCGCAGGCGGTATCGCCACCACCTACTACGGCTACAGTTTTCTTGCGGTAGAAGAATCCGTCGCAGGTTGCGCATGCACTGACGCCACGACCTTTGTAGTCTTCTTCGGATTGGATACCGAGGAACTTGGCGCTTGCACCAGTGGCGATGATTACGGTGTCAGCCTCGTAGAGTTGGTCATCTTCTACCCATACTTTCTTTGGAGAGCATGAAAAATCCACTTTGGTGACCATGCCAGATACGAATTGTGTGCCAAAGCGCTCTGCTTGGCGACGCATGTCGTCCATCATTTGGTAGGGTTCTACACCGTCGGGGTAACCTGGGAAGTTCTCCACTTCGGTGGTGATCATGAGTTGCCCTCCTACTTGCATACCTTCAATGAGTACGGGTTGGAGGTTAGCACGTGAGGCATAGATTGCAGCGGTATAGCCCGCAGGGCCTGAGCCGATAATAAGACATTTCATGTTATATAAGTTTTAAAAGTTTCAAATGTTATAAGAGTTTCAATGGCTATCTTAGGTCGTTAACAAATGCGCCTTCTTTTTTGATGATAAATGATGGCGTTTCGTCTATATAGCGTGCATTGTTGAGGCGGAGGGTTGTCTGTTTACCATCCGTCTCGTGTATCTCTATGTGCGTCGGGAGTAGGGTGGCTGTAGCTACTCGCAGCACAAATTTCGCAATCCCTGCAGATTGATCATTGGGTGTCAGCGTGATTTGCGTCTTGTCGCCTATGACTTTTTCGGCATACTGGCAAATAGGCAGCAATGCCTGCGCATAAAGGAATGGATTGGTTTGTGTTAGTTCTTCTTCTGTTGGAGTAGAGAGGGTCAATTCCTCCAACTCCTCACTATACATATATAAGGTGTTGCCGTCGTAGGCTGCCTCCATGTTGAACATGCTCAGCGTGAATTGCTTGCTGTGCATAGCCAAACTGCCCGTATAGGTCATGGGTTGGTTTTGCGCCTCCGCAACACTAAGGGAGAAATCCGATACCAATGTCTTTTGTTCCAATGTCGCAAGCAATGACTGGAGTACGGTAAGTGTGATGAGTAGCAGTTTCATGTTAGCAACCTAATTCTTCCAATTTCTTATCCAATTCATCCAAACTCTGTATCAGCACATCACGACCTTTCGGACCCTTGTTGGGGCCTACAATACCTGCTGCCTCCAACTGATCAGACAATTTGCCCGCGCGGTTGTAACCTATCTCAAACGCGCGTTGCAGGCGCGAGGTGGAACCCTCTTGTTTGGTCACTACATAACGTGCCACATCCGCGAACATTGGGTCAAGGCGCTTCAAATCCACCGCACCAGGTGCCAATGCCTCGCCTTCGCCACCCTCAGGCACATACTCTGGCAATTGGTATGGTTCAAAGTAATGTTGCTGTTTCTCAATATGTTCAACGATAGCATCCACTTCAGGAGTGTCCACGAATGCGCATTGTAAACGGGTGATATTGCCGTTGCCAGAATAAAGCATGTCGCCACGGCCGATGAGTTGGTCAGCACCTTTGGTGTCAAGCACCGTGCGCGAATCCACTACGGACTGCGTGCGCAGGGCGATACGCGTTGGGATATTCGCCTTAATCACACCCGTCACGATATTCACCGAAGGACGTTGGGTCGCCAAAATCATGTGCATGCCCACGGCACGTGCTTTCTGTGTAATACGCGCGATAGGGGTCTCTACCTGTTTGCCTGCTTGCATGATAAAATCGCCATACTCATCGATGATAATCACGATATATGGCAAGAACTGGTGGTGCAAACTATCTGCCACCAACTTCTCTGGATTCAACCTGCGCGAAACGAACTTCTCGTTGTAGTCTTCTAGATTACGCACACCCGCATCCATCAGCAGTTTGTAGCGGTTCTCCATCTCAATCACAAGCGAATTGAGGGTATTAACCACTTTATCGCAATCCACAATCACGATATTCTCATCCTCTGTGTCAGGGGTGGCTGCTAGATAGTGACGGAGCAGCGGCTTGTATGGGGCAAACTCCACCATCTTAGGATCCACCATCACAAACTTCAGCTCGGCTGGGTGTTTCTTGTATAGCAACGAAGTGATAATGGCATTGATAGCCACCGACTTACCTTGACCTGTAGCACCTGCCACAAGCAAGTGTGGGGTCTTCGCTAAGTCAAACATAAACACCTCGTTGGTGATGGTGCGTCCGATAGAGATAGGCAATTTCATCTTTTGCTCCTCTTGGAACCGCTTGCTGGCAATCACCGAGTGCATTGACACCACCTGCGGCTTCTCATTTGGCACTTCAATACCTATCGTGCCTTTGCCTGGAATAGGAGCAATAATACGAATACCCATCGCAGAGAGCGAGAGCATGATGTCGCTTTCCAAGTTCTGAATCTTCGAGATACGCACGCCCGCTTGAGGCACGATCTCGTAGAGCGTTACGGTAGGACCCACAGTCGCTTTAATCGACTCAATCTCAATACCATAGTTGCGCAATGTAGTCACAATGCGGTTGGCATTGGCTTGCTGCTCCTCTTGGTTGATGACGGGAGCGGTCTCGTTGTCATATACTTTCAGCAGACCCAACGAAGGGAACTTATAGTGTTCCAAGTCCTTGCGTGGATCATACGGACCCAGTTTCTTCAAGAGATATTCAGGGTCGTCCTCCGATAGTTCTACTTCTTTCACTTCTTCCACTGACACTTCTACGTCCTCCTCTTCTTGCTCTTCTTCGGTTTGTGGATCGCGCAAATCTTCGGTCGTTTCTTCTTGTTGAGGCACTTCTACATCCAATACAATCTCAGGTACGATAGGTTCGGAAATAGGTGCATCTTCTATTTCAATAGTGATAGGGACAGATGGTTCCTCTTCCTGTGGAATATCTATGCACTCTTCCTCCTTAGCTTGTCGCTTAAACAAGTTAGCAATCCACGCTCCTGCTTGTTGGCAATGCTCTACAAAGTGCTTATCTGCTACGATAAGGAATATTATCAGCACGGCAAGCAGGATGAGTCCCAAACCAAGCGGTTGTAGATAAGAGATAGCGTAAGTTGCAATCTGTTCGCCAAAGGCGCCGCCCCAACGGAAGAACGAGTCGAGGGGCATGAGTTGTTGTGCAAAACCCAAACTGATAGAGCCCCATGCTACGCCAAAAAGCGTGCAGAAGAGCAGTTTCCATGCTCTAATAGGGAAAACGAACAATATGCGGAGTGCATACACGCCTATCAGCAGTATGGGTAGTACAATCAGTACGCCGAACATGCTGTCTATCAGCCAACTGGCAATCACTGCGCCTGGCAACCCCAGAGCGTTGGTGATTCCGTCACGCAAAGTCGAACGGGTGGCACTTTCCTGAATGATAGACATGTCGTTGGCTCCTGTAAAGAAGAAACTGATGTATGAAATCAAGAGCATCAGTGCTGTGAAAAGCAACAGGATACCTACGATGAGTTGGCATTGCTGACTATGGAAGAAAGAGCGCAACGATTGCCAAAAATCGTTGTGCCTAGATAGGTTAGAAGAGTTGAGTTTTTTGCCTTCTGTCGTCGGACGTGTGGGTCTTGCTGTTCGTGCTGCCATAAATCTACGTTTAATTCATAGTTGTTGTTAGGACTATTTTTTTTATTTTGGCTGCAAAGGTACGAAAAATTTATGACATACGCAAATTTTTTTAACAGTCTTTTCGACATTCTTGGCGGCGACATCCGCTCGCATGGCTATTTCGAGGGGAAGTTTTTCTTCCGTGATAGGGTAAATGCCTGCAAATCCCATCTGCTCGACACTCTCGCACATTTCCACGCATCCACCGATGGCTATTACAGGTATGCCTTGCTGTTTAGCGCGAGCCAGTACGCCCGCAGCAGTCTTACCTTTGGCTGTTTGGAAATCAATCTTCCCTTCGCCTGTAATAATCAAGTCTGCATCTTGGATTATTGCGTTGAAATCGATAGAATCCAGTACCATCTCTATGCCTCGTTGGAGTTTGGCAGCCAGGAATGCTCTGAATGCACCACCCATGCCACCTGCTGCACCAGCACCAGCCACGGGTACGATATTGATACCGTATTTATTTTCGATGACATGGGCAAAAGAAGCCATACCTCTATCCAATTTCTGCACCATCTCTGCATCGGCTCCTTTTTGCGGAGCGAACACTGGGGCAGCGCCTTCTAGACCGCAGAAGGGCGTGTCCACATCACATGCTACGATAAACTGGGCTTCACGTACTGCTTTTGGCACAAAAGTATCGTCTAAATCGGCAATATCTTGCAATCTGCCACCTCGGCAATCAGTAATCTCTTGTCCGTTGAAATCGTAGAATTTGAATCCCAATGCTTGCAACATACCCGTGCCCGCATCGTTGGTCGCACTACCTCCAATACCCACCAAAAACTGACGGCAACCTCTTTGAATAGCATCCATGATTATCTCCCCTGTGCCATAAGTGGAGGTCATCCATGGATTGCGTTCTTCTGGTTGGAGTAGGGGTAAACCGCTGGCAGCAGCCATCTCGATGATGGCTTTTTCGCCTGCAATGCCGTAGCGCGCTTGTATTGGGCGACCCAACGGGTCACTAACCGTGCAACGTACAATCTCGCCGCCCAAGGCATCGTCCACGGCTTCTACGGTGCCTTCGCCACCATCTGCCACATTCACAGCCACCACATCACAATCGGGATATACGGCTTTAATACCGCGTGTTGCCGCCTGCGCTACTTCTATCGAACTCAACGAACCCTTAAATGAATCGGATGCTATAACAATCTTCATTACCTCTCGCCTTTAACCTTTCACCTTTAACCTCTCGCCTTTAACCTACAATAAAATACATACCGATACTACCCAACGTCAATATCAATCCGACCAATGTCTCATATGGAATCAGTCGCAAACGTTCATTGACGGAGAATCCCATCGATCCACCCGTGGCATGGAAGAACGAACCATGTGGCAAGTGGTCCAGGGTGGTAGCACCCGCATTGGTCATGGCTGCACCCCATACGGCGGTTACCCCTGCTGCCAAAATGGCTTCGCCAAACGAAGCCGAAGCAATAGTAGCGCCGGCGGTCGTAGAAGCGGTAGCTGCGGACATCAGCGCACCTGCGATAGGTGCCATAAACGTACCGCCGTTGCTCCAATCTGCCAACATGCCCACCAGCACATCCTTAATCGCCGATGCCTTGATGATTCCTGCCAACGTACCTGTGCCGACCAGCAGGATCGCAATACCCGACATCTTCTCCAATCCATAGCTCAGGCATGCTGCCGTCTCGCGCCATTTGCCAGTAGCAATAATACCCACTACACCGCCTACAGGCAAGGCAATCATCGGATCAATCACAATCCCCGCAATGGGGCGCAGTGCTAATAGAATAATGGTGACAATAGGACCTAAAAGACTGCGCCATAGAGCCGGCAATGCCTCTTCGCCTTTCGCCTCTTCGGGGTCCCCGACGGCACTCGTGTCGTGGGGTGCTTTTTCGCCTTTCGCCTCCTCGCCCATCAGATCGCCTTTAGGAATCAACGGAACAATAACAAACACCGTGACAATCAATCCGATTAGTGCAGGCACAATACCTGCTGCCATCACGGATGAGAGGGGAGCATCGAAGTTCTCCGCAGCGATAATCGTATTGGGGTTCGGCGATAGGATATTACCGCATTTGCCGCCACCAATCATGGCCAGTAGCAGTTTGAATTTCGACAAACGCAATCTGCTACCCATGATAATAGCGATAGGCGCAATCGTAATCACTGCTACATCAATGAACACACCCATGCCCGTCAGTATCATTGCCGAGATGGCTAATGCCAGATAGATATATCTCTCGCCCAATGCCTTGATGATACTCTTGGCGATAGTGGTGGCAGCGCCCGTCTTGACAAGCATGCCTGTCAGCACACCTGCTGCCAAAATGCGCACGATGGCGGGGGTTATATCCTTGACTCCGCCAATCATATGGGTAACGGTCGTTTCCAATCCCCAACCAGCCAGTAGTCCGCCGACAATAGCACCCAACATCAGACTGAAGACGGGTGATACCTTTTTGATAATCAATACAATCGAAAGTAGCAGTCCAATCACTGCCGCCAATGCACTATTCATAATCCTTGCCTTTCACCTCTCACCTTTAACCTTTAACCTTTAACCTCTCACCTTTAACCTCACTCCTTCCACACTTGTTGCACAAATGCTTCAGCATATTTGGTATGGCACTCCATGCCGCGGAGTATTTCCATGGCGTCATGCCACTCTTGTACCACAGGCATATCTTGGCTCTTGTGGCTGTAGTAGGCTTTCACTTTCTGCTCGTGTTGCTCGGTGATGTTCACCCAGTGGTTGGGCGCAAAAGTCTGTGTTTGCAGACCTGTCATCACCTCACCGTAATAGAGGTCAAAACTGTAACCTGTTTGTCGCCAAGCGTCATACACAAGGATAGAGCATACGCGATGGTCGCGGTGCGAGTCGATGGGCCAGTGAGTAATCACCATATCGGGCTTCTCCGCTTCAATCAGGGCTTTCATCTCTGCATAACGTGCCTTATTGACTTCTGCATTGCCGTCAATCTGTGTCATGAACACGGGACGTACCCCCATCATCTCACATGCTTTAGTGGCTTCGGCGGTGCGAATGGTACGCGACTCCTCGTGCGTCTTACCAGAGATACCTGCCTCTCCACCAGTGAAATACACAGAAACTACCTCTACACCCATTTCGCGCAGTTTGATCATCGTGCCGCCGCACATGGTCTCTGGATCATCGGGGTGCGCACCAATCACGAGTACTTTCTTGTAACCCTCCAACCATCGCTCAGCGGCTTGCGTCGCGTGGGTGGATAATAGCATGCCGCAAAGGCATAACAAAATCCATATTTTTGATCTCATATTTATCCTAATCGCTCCAATTCAACGGTGAAATGGCGCATCAATGGCGCTTCTTTTGTGATGGCCAAACCGCGGGTAATCGTCTCGCGACGGTCATACACATTCTTCAACGCTGCAGCAATCACTTTCATGTGATTATCCGTATATACGCGACGAGGGATGCAGAGGCGAACTAAATCTAGACCAGAGAAGCGGTTCTCGCGTGTCTCGGGATCGCGGTCTGCCAAGATATAACCAATCTCGCACGCTCGGATACCTGCCTCTAAGTACAGTTCGCAAGTCAGTGTCTGCGCAGGGAACTCCTCAATGGGCACATGCGTCAGCACCTTATCCGCATCCACAAAAATAGCATGACCACCTGCAGGGCGTTGGTAAGGAATGCCGTATTCATCGAGTAATTCCGCCAAATACTCCACCTGATGAATACGCGTTTGCAACATGTCAAACTGCGTATTTTCCTCCAATCCAACGGCCAAAGCTGCCATATCGCGACCGTTCATGCCACCATATGTGATAAAGCCCTCAAATGGGATACAATAGCGCTTGCAACCTTCGTACCAATCTTCACGATTTGTTGCGATGAATCCGCCCATATTGACGATTCCGTCCTTCTTAGCGGACATCGTCATGCTATCCGCATAGGAGAACATCTCCTTGGCAATCTCTTGAATGCTCTTGTCGGCATATCCCTCCTCGCGGGTCTTGATGAAATACGCGTTCTCCGCAAAGCGCGCAGAGTCCATATTCACTGGCACGCCATACTTGTGGCACAATTCGCATGTCTCGCGGATATTCTTCATCGAAACGGGCTGACCACCTACGGTATTATTCGTTACGGTCAATACCATAAATGGCACATTGCCAGGGTTATCCTTCAATATCTGCTCCAGGTGCTCCAGATCCACATTACCCTTGAATGGAATCTCCAACTGGGTATCCTTCGCCTCTTTGATAGTCACATCTATCGCGTGCGCTTTGCGCGCCTCAATATGTCCCTTAGTCGTATCAAAGTGCGCGTTGCCAGGGATGACTTGTCCCTCTTTTACGAGGTGCGAGAAGAGTACGTTCTCCGCTGCACGACCTTGGTGGGTAGGGATCACATACTCAAAACCGGTGATACGAGTAATCGTGTCCTTCAACTCAAAGAACGACTTACTACCCGAATAACTCTCATCGCCCAGCATCAATGCTGCCCATTGGCGGTCAGACATAGCGCCTGTACCCGAGTCGGTCAAAAGGTCGATGTAAACTTGCTCGCTGCGGAGCATAAAGATGTTGTTCTTGGCGTCTTTCAGCCATTGTTCGCGCTCTGCGCGGGTGGATTTCTTGATGGGCTCTACCATCTTAATTTTCCACGATTCTGCAAAAGGTAATTCCATGGTGTTTATATAAGGTTAAAAATTCCTAATAACTATTAAGGTGCTGCAAAGGTACAAAAAAAAATGCGAATACACAAATTATTTTCCGTTAAGACATCAAAAAAATGATTTTTATTTGTCTATGTGAAAAAAATATAGTACCTTTGCAACCGAAAAAGTACCATGACATACTAAATAACAACACACATGAAAAAGTTTTTATTTGCATTTATTGCAGTAGCAGCTCTCGCTTTGACGGGCTGCGAGAAGAAAGGACTCGATATCATGAGTCTTGAACCTGACGAGTTAGACAACACCGAATTCAAGTGCTGGACTTTCACTATCTCAAATGCTGGCATCTTAGATGGTACAATGTATGCTTGGGATACAGAGAGCCATGTTGTCCGTACGCTGCAAGAGGTTTACAAGCAAAGTGGCAACAAGGCTGTTGTTAGCTATGCGAAAACAGCTGATGGTGATGCAGATGGCTGTGAGTCACACAATGATTTTTAAGTTACTCATCCTTAAATAATAATAGGGCGTGTCCGTTAAGACGCGCCCTATTATTTTATACGCTATTTTATTATACCGCATCTCTCACTCCTCAATATTGAGGGCTGCATTCTCGTCTATTATGTTCTCAGTACCGCCTTCGGCTTTGTATAGGGCTGCGTTCTGTTCGTCAATATAGGCGACTATTGTACATATCTTTTCCTCAATATACACCATATTTACAACCACTTTTCCTCCTTGGGCAGTGTACATGCTGCTATAAGTGACTTTGTCCTCTTTGAATGCTTGCATAGGATTGTTATCCATGGAATAAGGTGATTCCCACTGGCTAATAATTTCGGTTGGCTCGCCATATTGAGCCGCAACAGCCGCGTTAATGTTTTGATACTCAGCCCAAGAATCATCCCATTGCTTTGCACCCTCGTAGATAATGGTGACCGAAAATAAGGTATGGCTCTCTGGGGTTGCCATGAGGGTGAGTATCACATCTTCGTTGTCCAATTTTCCCATCAAAGCTGCGACATTCTTGATTTTCATGCCCATAAATCCCCACTTCTTGACGGTTTTCACTGCGGTTTTCAAATCACCATCGATGGGCAGGGATCGAAACATCAAATGCTCCTCTCCTAACATTGTAATCGTGCACAATAGGCACGCGAGAATAAAGGTTATTCGTTTCATCATTCTGTACACTTGTTCTTTTTTTTATTGCTGTTTGTCTCTTGGTTTGTTCCTACGTGTCAGTAGTGCACCTCTCGTTGTCATGGTGCACGCTCTCGTTGTCGTAGTACATGCTTTCGTGTTAGTAGTACACGCTCTCACGCTTTTCGGCGACAAAGGTAGTATTTTTTGTTGATATGTGCAATATTTTGACTTTTTTTGTGATACTTACATATGTCAAAAGTGTGTTCTCTACCGTTTCACCCCTCCCTCTTCGCCACCCCTCCCCTTCGCCACCCCTCCTCTTCGCTACCCCTC
>JAFYWK010000076.1 GCA_017558065.1 Paludibacteraceae bacterium | reverse complement strand
CTGTACCACGTTGACGTACGATGATGTTACCTGCCTTAGCGAATTGACCACCAAAGATCTTCACACCACGTCGTTTGCTTTCTGATTCACGGCCGTTCTTCGAACTACCGACACCTTTCTTATGTGCCATTTCTCTTAAACTTTGCTTTTAAAAGGTTAAACAATTAAGCCAAAACGATCTCTTTAACTACGAGATTGGTCAAATCTTGACGATGGCCGTTCAATTTACGATAGCCTTTGCGGCGTTTTTTGTGGAATACGAGAACTTTCTCGCCGCGGCACTCGTTATCGAGTACTTCGCAAACCACTTTTGCACCCTCTACTACTGGGGTTCCTACTTTCACTTCGCCGTTGTTCTCAACGAGAAGTACTTTCTCGAATGTTACCTCAGCGCCTTTCTCTGTCTCAGCGATGCGGTTAACAAAGAGTTTTTTGCCTGCCTCCACACGATATTGGAAGCCTTGCATTTCTACAATTGCGTACATTTACTTAAATGTTTTTAATGATTTACATCGGTCAGGCGAGATGCGGAGTCCTCGACGTTGGCATACCCGAAATAGGTATCATCCGTCCCCTCAGCAGCGCTACTTTGGAGCCCAAAAGCCGAAAAAGCGTGCAAAGGTACTACTTTTTTTTGATGTGACCAAATTTTTTTTCGTTTTTTTATAATATGAGTGCAAATAGATGGGTTTTCTTTGCGGAATTAGTGGTAAATGACAATAATTCCGCTCAAAGATTTGTATATGTCAATAAATTTTAGTACCTTTGCAGGCTCGTTTTTTGGAAAAATGTAATTATGAACACAAACAATATGTTAACCAAAAGAAGAATTATTTGCCTGTTAGCGATCATTGCACTCATGTGCTCATGTGTTTCGCGTAAACAGTTGGCTTATTTTCAGCCAATTACAGCAGAAAGTGCTGAAGAAATTAACAAGTACACACATCCACAACCAGAAGCGTGTATAAAGGTGAACGACGCTTTAGTGATTATGGTGACTGCTTTGGATTTGGAAGCGGTTATTCCGTATAATTTGCCGAGTGTACCTCATGTGTCGCCTACAAGTGCTGTTGAACCTACGGTTTCTTCCTACCAATATTATATGGTTGATGCACAAGGGTGTATTAATTTTCCTGTTTTAGGTAAACTGCATGTGGCTGGTTTGACTGTTGCTGAGGTGATTAGTTTGATCCAAGGTCGATTGGAGGGGCAAATTGTTGACCCTGTTGTGACTGTTCGTTTTTTGGATGCAAAAGTTACAGTGCTTGGAGAAGTGAAAAATCCAGGCATTTATCCCTTGAATAATGGACGTATGACGCTCTTGGAGGCGTTGGGCGCTGCGGGCGATATGACCGAATATGGCAAAAGAACCAATGTTTTGATAGCAAGAGAGAATGATGGCAAATTAGAATTTGCGCGTTTAAATTTGAATACGGACGAGGTGTTTAAGTCACCATACTTCTATCTTCAGCAAAATGATGTGGTTGTAGTAGAACCTAACCAAGCGCGCTCAACCAGCAACCAGACTATCGGTTTGTGGCTGAGTATGATTGGTACAGTTTCAAGTGCTGCTACGGTGATTGTTTCTGTTATGTCAGCAGCAAGATAAACTCGCTAAAAAATGTTTTCAACAAAATAAGAAAGAATAAGTATTATGACACAAGATACATATGTGATAGATATTCGTCTCTGGCTCAACCGCTTGCTGAAAAATTGGTACTGGTTTGTAATCAGTTGTTTCGTGTTTGGTTTGCTGGGATTGTATAAATATTTCTCCACTACTCCAGAATATGTGGTAGATGCTCGTATTATGTTGCGTTCGTCGGATCCTGAGTCTCCTCTTGAGCAAGTTGATATGCTGCAAGTTATGGGTATGGGAGGAATGAAGAAAACGGAAGATGAGATTGCTATTCTTACCTCTCGAGATATTATGACACAAGTGGTACGTGACTTGGATTTGCAGAGTTCGTATTACAAGAAGAAACATCTCCGTTGGTATGGTCAATATCCTTCGCGCGACTTGACAGTTGAGTATCCCGAAACATTTTTAGATACCACCAAGCGATACGTGAAGATTTCCGTTAAGGCTCGCAAAAACGACTATCTTGTACGGGTTCGTTACGGTAAGTGGAAATTCAGTCATCACAGGATAAAGGACTTGACCCAACCATTCAATACTTGCGCAGGAGATATTAGTTTCTCCTTGCATAATGAAATTGAGAAGGGAAATAAATACAGGATTACTACACTCCCGATGTTGCCTGCGGTGGATAACTACAATCGTATGATTTCAGCCGCGACGATTAAAAAAGAGTCTAATGTAATTGAAATTTCTGCTGTTACAAATACCCCCGCTTTGATTATTGATTTTATCAATAGGGAGATAGAGTTGTATAATGTGGATGCTGTGGTGGATAAGAATATCATGGCAAGTAACACTGCGTCTTTTATCAATGAGCGCTTACGATTGATTGAGAGCGAATTGTTTGAGGCGGAAACGGAAGTAGAAGATTACAAAGAAAAATTTGGAATAGTAAATCTTGAAGCAGAAGCAGGATTGTATCTGCACGAAAGTGCTGAATACAAGAAGCGAGTTGCAGAAATTGAGACACAAATCAATTTGATTAATTATGTGGCAGATTTTGTGCGTGATGATGCGCGACTTGATAATTTGATACCTGCAAACTTGGGTATTTTGGATGGTTCTATCGTATCGTTGATTGGCGAATATAATCGTTTGGTGATGCGTAAGTTGCGTTTGCAACGAACAGCGGTTAATGACAACCCTGTTATTACACAGATTAATGCTCAATTGACTGTTTTGCGCGAGAACCTTATAGTCAGTATAGCCAGTGTGAATAAGCGATTGGATATTTCTAAAGCTGATCTTGAGGTGCGATTTGGTAATGTGGAGAAACAGCGAATCGGTATTCCGAGCCAAGAACGTCAGTATATTGAAATTGCTCGTAAGAAAGAGTTAAAGGAAACCTTGTACTTATATCTGTACGAGAAACGTGAGGAGAATGCATTGACCTTGGCCTCTACCGTAATGCCTGCCAAGATCCTTGCTACACCTCAAATGAATCCACAACCATTGGCTCCTAACCTCAAGATGTTGGCTCTCATTTACTTTTTGTTAGGATTAGGATTCCCTGCTGTGGGTATATACTTATATTATCTGTTCAACAATCGTTTGACGGATGATTCCAAGGAGTTCGAACAAAAAACTGTTATGCCTTTTGGTGGAACCATCGTTAAAAACCACCATGGAGAGCATGTCGCAGTAAGAGATGGAGTGAACTCTGTTTCTGCGGAGTTGTTCCGTTCGTTGCGTACGAATATTGGATTTATGATTCCTTCCAATATCAAACGTCCTGTTATTTTGGTTACTTCAAGTGTCAATAGCGAAGGTAAATCGTATGTCGCGACTAACTTGGCCATCTCTTTGTCGTTGCTGAATAAGAAAGTGGCACTCGTGGGACTCGATATCCGTAAACCAATGATATCCGAATATCTTGGGTTGCCATCTGTGGGTTGCTTGACCAGTTATCTGGCAGATGATTCGTATTCTATAGATGATTTGTTGGTTCCTACTGAGTTCCCAAATATGACTGCCATACCATCGGGTATTATTCCTCCAAATCCAAGCGAGTTGTTGCAGAGCGAAAGATTGGATAATCTGTTCGCCGAACTGCGCCAACGTTTTGATTATGTCATTGTGGACTCTGCTCCTGTGGCGATGGTCAGCGATACTTTCTTGCTTAACCGTTTGGTGGACATGACTGTATATGTGTGCCGCGCTCGATATACAACCTTCAATCTTGTTGATTTTATGAAGCAAGTCAACGAGCAAAAACGATTGCCAAATATCGTTACCGTTCTCAATGGCGTGGCTGCGGATAAGATTGGCTATGGTTATGGTTACGGCTATGGCGCTAATACCCAAGGTGGTAAAAAGTAATCCCCCATTGTTAACTATCAATTGTTAACTATCAACTGCCTATGATCCTCTGTATAGCCGAAAAACCCTCTGTGGGACGCGATATTGCTCGTGTATTAGGGGCAACCACTTCGCGTGACGGCTATATGGAAGGCAATGGCTATTGTGTTTCTTGGACTTTTGGTCACCTCTGTGCTTTGCTCGATCCCAACGAGTACAACGAGCAATGGAAGGGCTGGAACATGTCCTCTCTACCTATGGTGCCAGAGCGTTTTGGCATCAAGGTCACCAACGACAAAGGTGTACAAAAGCAGTTTAATACCATCAAAACCCTCATCGCGCAAGCCGAAATGGTCATCAACTGCGGTGATGCGGGGCAAGAGGGAGAACTTATCCAACGCTGGGTCTATCAGAAAGCGGGTTGCCGTGTACCTGTCAAACGCCTATGGATTTCTTCGCTCACCGAAGATGCCATCCGAGAGGGATTCCAGAAACTCAAAGACCAAAGCGAGTACCAGCACCTCTATGAGGCAGGGCTCATGCGTGCTATTGGCGACTGGCTGCTCGGCATGAATGCTACCCGCGCTTATACCCTGCGTTTTGCTAAAGGCGTAGGCAAAGACCGACAAGTCCTCAGTATAGGCCGCGTACAAACGCCGACACTCGCACTCATTGTCAAACGCCAACAGGAGATTGAGCACTTCGTGCCACGCACCTATTGGGAACTCAAGACCCTCTACCGCGACACCCTTTTCTCTGCACAGTTGCCTGCAGAAGAAGATGAATATGCCATCACTTCGCTCGAACAGGGACAGAAACTGGTGGATAGCATCAAGGACCTCCCCCTCGAAATTACTTCTGTAGAGAAGAAGAAAGGCATGGAGTACGCTCCGCGCCTCTTCGACCTCACATCCCTTCAGGTGGAGTGCAACAAACGCTACGGCATGACGGCGGACGACACACTCAAAGTCATCCAGAGTCTATACGAGAAGCATGTCACCACCTATCCGCGTGTGGATACCACTTTCCTTAGTGATGATATCTATCCCAAGGTGCCTGCCACCCTGCGCGGTATTCAGGACTACTTCCCACAGGTCGCTCCACTCTTGCCTCTCAAGGCAGACGGTGGCAAAGGTGCTGGCAGTCTGCCTAAATCCAAGAAGGTCTTTGATAATAGCAAGGTCACGGATCACCACGCTATTATCCCTACAGGGCAACGCCCCGACAACCTCACTGACCTGGAGCGCAAGGTTTATAACATGGTTGCCCTGCGTTTTATTGCGGCGTTCTATCCGCCTTGCCAAGTGGCTAACACCACCGTCCTCGCGTGCGCGGGCGATATATCTTTTAAGGTGACAGGGCGCGAAGTCCTCGAACAGGGCTGGCGCGAAGTCTTTGCCAAAGAGAAAACCGATGACGAAGCGGAAGAACAAAAAGTGCTTCCCTCCTTCCGCAAAGGTGAATCAGGTCCTCACCAACCCCAGCTACAAGAGAAAACCACTACGCCACCCAAATACTACACCGAGGCTACCCTCTTGCGCGCTATGGAAACGGCGGGTAAGACCGTCGAAGACGAAGAACTGCGTGATGCCATGAAGGAGAACGGTATAGGTCGTCCAAGTACCCGCGCTGCCATCATCGAAAAACTCTTCCAACGCAAATACATCATTCGCGAAAAGAAGAATATCAAAGCCACCGAAGTAGGTATCAACCTCATACACACCATCATTTCGCCTCTGCTCAAATCTGCCGAACTCACAGGCCGTTGGGAGCAGAAACTCCGCGCTATTGAGCGTGGCGATTATACGGCTAAGCTTTTCCTTGACGAACTCAAACAGATGACCTCGGAGGTCGTTCACGAAGTCAAAGCCGACAAGTCGGGTATGCGTTGCCCCGTCTGTGGACGCGGAACGATTATCCGTGGCAAAACCCGCTATGGCTGTTCCCGTTGGCGTGAAGGATGCACCTATGCCGAAGCCTTTTAACAACTCTAAACAACACATATTATGAAACAGATTTTTATCCTTCTGCCTCTTTTGGCACTCGCATTGGTAGGTTGCAATCCTACTCCAAAGAACAATGATCCTATGAATAACGAAGTCATCAACGCCATCATGGCACGCCGCAGCATCCGCCAATATCACGCTACTCCTGTAGCACGCGATACAGTGATGCAAATCATGACATGCGGTATCAATGCAGCTAACGGACAGAACAAACAGTCTTGGGAAGTGCGTATCATCGACAACCCAGCCAAAATGCAACTTATTCAAGATCTGATGGTTGCGGGTAATCCTGCGCTTCAACCAGATATGGTGCGTGGCTGCATGCGCGGGGCACCAGTCATGACTTTTATCGCTCGCGACCTTGGCTACGATTTCTCTGCGTATGACTGCGGTCTTTTGGCAGGCAACATGATGCTGGCTGCTCAATCACTTGGCGTAGGCACAATCTGCCTTGGTAGCCCTGTTCGCTTTATCAACGATGCACAAAACAGCGCAGAGATTCTGTCTATCTTGGGCTTCAGCGAGGGCTACGAACTATGCCTCTGCGTAGGTATGGGCTATGCCAACGAGGCGCCTGCTGCTAAACCACGCGATATCAACAAGGTGCAATTCGTGGACTAAGCATAATTTGCGCAGACTCCTATCCATAGTAATTCTTACACTCTCGTGTGTGGCGGCATTCGCTCAAAACAATGCCGCCGATTCTCTTTTGGTCTTATCGCCTGATAGCCTCATCGCCCGTTATATTGACTTAGAAGAGTACACCATCACCGCTCGCGTCAAAGAGAAGGATATCATTATCCCTCAGACACTTTCGGGCGTTCAACTCAAGAAGATGAATGCCCTCAGCGTAGCTGATGCCATCCGCTATTTCTCGGGTGTACAGATCAAAGATTATGGTGGGGTGGGCGGTATCAAGACTGTGAATATCCGCTCTATGGGTACCAATCACATGGGCGTGTATTACAATGGTATTCAGCTTGGTAACGCACAAAACGGACAAATCGACCTCGGTAAATACTCCCTTGAGAATATCGAAGAGATCCAACTCTACAACGGTCAGAAATCCGACATATGGCAGTCTGCTCGTGAGTTTGGTGCGGCAGGTAGTATTTACCTTACGACCCGCCGTCCACGTTTCGCCGAAGGTAAGACTGTGAATGTCAAAGCACAAATGCGTGCAGGTAGTTTTGCCCTCATTGACCCCAGTCTATTGCTTGATGTCAAACTCAGCGAGACCATGTCGCTGACCATGAATGCCGAACTCATTTCTTCCGATGGTAAGTATCCTTTCCGCTACCGCCGTGTCACTCCTTCAGGCGAAGTGGCATACGACACCACAGCTATCCGCCAGAACGGCGACATCAATGCCATCCGCGTAGAAGCAGCTGTCAATCATTACTATAGCAATACTGGCTTTTGGAAACTACAACTCTATCACTACAACTCCGAGCGCGGTGTGCCAGGAGCGATTGTGAATAATGTCTGGCGCAATGGCGAACGCCTTTGGGACCGCAACTCTTTTGTGCAAGCCACATGGCAAGACGAACTATTCAACCGTTGGTCCGTGCGCGTGAATGCCAAGTATGCCAACGATTATACCCGCTATATCAACAACGATGACAAGCTCATCCATGTTGAGAACCAATACTTGCAGCAAGAGTTCTATTTCACCATGGCGCACAAAGTGCGCATCTTTGATTGGTGGGATGTAAGTGCCGCCTATGACCTGCAATACAATGCCCTCAGTATGTATGCAGAAGCCCATCGTTTCACCCATTGGCTCAGCGCTGCCACTGCTATCAATATAAAGAATTACTTGCGCCTCCAAGCCAGCGTATTAGGGACTTTTGTCAATGACGCAAAATCAACCAATAGCCACGACGTGGCGTCCAATAGCGAAGCGTCCAATAGCGGGGTCCCCGAACAATCTGCTGATTGTTGGGGTGCTAATAGCCCACAAAGTAGGCGTCCGATAACCGCAAAGTGCACTCCTGCCCTGTTCCTCTCCTATCGTCCTACGCAACTCATAGATCTCCGCATAAACGCCTTCTACAAACAGAGTTACCGCTACCCAACCTTCAACGATCTCTACTACACTGATATGGGCAATGCTTACCTCAAACCTGAGTTAGCGAAGCAACATAATGTCGGCTTGAGTTTTACACAACCTTTCCGCATTGCGGGGCAAAAGGGATCTGAGTTCCGCCTCAATGCCGATTACTATTACAACCGCATATCCGACAAAATCATCGCTTATCCCAAAGGCCAGCAGTTCCGTTGGACAATGCTCAATCTTGGACTGGTAAAAATCAACGGTTTAGATGTGAATGCGCAACTGCATTTCGTATTGCCGATGGATTTCTACCTCACTGCCAAAGCGCAATATACCTACCAAACGGCGATTGATGTAACTGACCCTAACGATTCGTACTACGGCGACCAGATTCCTTATATCCCTTGGCATTCGGGTAGCGCAGTGGGTATGTTTGGTTGGCAAAACGACTGGCAACAGTATGGCTTAAACTATAGTTTCATCTATGTCGGCGAACGCTACAACCAACAGGAGAACATCATCTACAACTACACCCAACCTTGGTACACCCACGATTTGAGCGTATTTGGAGAATGGGAGATCAAACCTATATCCCATAGCCGCAAAGCGGCGTCCAATAGCACAAAGGGCGTCCGATATCCGATAATCTTGCGCGTAGCGTTGGACATCAATAACCTTCTATCCCAAGATTACGATGTGATTATCAATTACCCCATGCCCAAACGCAACTTCAAGTGCACTGTGAGCATCACGTATTAACACTGTGGTGTGATAAGCACTACATAACTCAAAAAAGTGCGTTTTGTTAAGATTGGGTTTCTAAAAAGGTTGCTTCCATTCCTAAAAAGGTAGATTTGATTCCTAAAAAAGTTGACTTATCTATTTCTCAACAAAACCACCCTATCACCCTTAGAACTTTTAAAACTCCTAAAACTTTTTCTACTCAAAATTTGCACATCCGCAAATTTTGTAGTACCTTTGCACCCGAAATGCGCTTATAAATCTTAGGTGATTCTTAGGTGATTTATAGGTTATTCTTAGGTGATTCAGCAACTTTCACTATAAGATTAAAGCATAATCCACTCCTTAAAATATTGAAACAAGCGCCAAAGGCGCATGAAACATTGAAACTTTTAAACTTATCAAACTAT
>JAFYWK010000009.1 GCA_017558065.1 Paludibacteraceae bacterium | reverse complement strand
GCAGAATAATATCGTACCATTTATTATCACAGAGGACTTGCGCCTATATTATTATAGAGGTATCCAAAACTGGGATCATATCAAAGGATTCTTAACCGACACCTGTCTTACCGCACAAGATTATTACAAAGAACACTTGCAGTACTTCAAGATTAAGTACTAAAGATATAAAAAAGACTGCTTTCGGAGCAGTCTTTTTTGTATTATAGTACCAACGCTAAATTTAGCGTTTATAATTCTCCCACTTGGTGTTACGCATATCGCCAGACTTGAGGAACTCCTCGTGCATAGCCAATGCGCAGCTCAAGGTGTGAGGGGTATGAGCGGTCTTAGACATCTCCAAGTACTCGTTCAACAATGGGCGGTATTGTGGATCCACACAGTTGTTGATAATCTCGTGAGCGCGTTGGATTGGGCTCTTACCACGCAAATCAGCAATACCATGCTCTGTGATGATAATCTTCACAGAGTGCTCGCTGTGGTCGTGGTGGCTTACCATTGGCAAGAATGCTGAGATAGCACCACCCTTAGCGGTAGAAGGAGTAGTATAAAACCACGCAGCGACTATTTCGCGAGCATAAAAACTCACCCCACCAGTTCAATGAATGACTGGCGGGGTGAGAGAAGAAAATATCAAGATTGCGAATCCGTCTTTATGTCAACATCACAAATTATGTATGTTTCAACATGCTCGGCTATCCATTTTAGCCCTTCTTCTGTAATTTGTCCGATTATTCTTGATTTGATATTTAACACTATTTTTTCGAAGCCATGAAGAATTATACTGGTACTTCTTCCAACACCTAAGCATTCCCACTGGAATTTGTAAGGATTCCCATTCTCATCCATTTCAACAAAAAATTCCTTGTTGATAGGTTTGTTCGGGTATTTTGATGTCCCTTTTTCGTTATGTGTAAATGCAACTGCCTTTATACGCGTGCTGACTCCGTCATAGTCTTCCATCAAGACTATTTTGTGAGGATTATTATCATAATCTCTTACACTGTAAATATATCCTTTTTTTAACATGTCTATCACTCAAAATCATATCCAACAATTCGATCTGCATAATCGCTCCAAAATGTTCGATAATCTTCTACTGATGATTTAGGAACATAAATTATTACATCGGGTGAAAATGCATTCTTCCCGATTATAGGAGGGGTTGTTGCTTTACAATATACCTTTAACGACCTTGCATATTGATAATAAAGTGCTTCATCTTTGATTTCTACTATCCCAGCGCCTAATGTTACTTTTGTTAAATAACGAGAATTATAGTATGCTCGATAACCAATTGTTTGCACATTGTCAGGTATGTTTGCTTCCGTAAGACTATCTAAGCAACTGCATAAATAATCTGGAATAGTTTGCACCTCACTACCAAATATTACTTTTTTTATCTTTTTATTATAAGTTTGCACACTTTGTTCTGTTACCCAACCCAATCCACAATATATCCATGATGTAGTTGGAACATTACTATATGACCCTATAAAGTGGTTTGTATTCCAATATATAGTATCTGCACTTACTCTAATACCATTAGGTTTACCTTGAAAAGAGTTAGGAAATGTAAATGTTTGAGAAGATATAATCAACGCACCACTTTCAGCAATTTTAATAGAATTAGGTAAGCATGAAAAATTGTAAACATTATCTCCAAAAGCATTTGTGCCAATATATTCAATACTATCATTCCAAATTATGTTTTTTATGCTACATGTATTTCCCACCTCTGGATTTCCCACTTCATCATTTTTCATAATACAAAAGGCATTTTTTCCTATATACTTACAACCAGAAGGGATTCTTAGGGAAGTGATATGTCCATTACATGAAATTATACTGTCTAATCCCTCTGGAAACTCTATCTCAAATAAACTACAGGAACCAATGCGGCATGAAGTAACATTTGTAAAGTACTTAAATTCTTTGAAAGAATAGAAGTCTATTGGGTCGCTCCATCCAGGATGATAAAGTACTAATCTGCCGAAAACACTTCTTGCTTCATTGTATGAAATCTCTCCATCTTGATTTAAGTCATACTTTTCTATCAATCTCCTTTTTACGGCTAAATCCTTAAAATCAATATACTCATCTCCGTTAGGTTGGCTATTGCCATTTCCTTTTGCTATCTTAATAACTGTACCATCAGCAAGTGTGAAATAAACATAGTTCTCATCTTGGGTTACAGATTGGAACATAGAGTCACCATTTTGACCGTCTTTGCCGTTGGTACCATTTTGTCCGTCTTGACCATCAGCACCATCCTTACCGTCTTCACCTGTGGCCTTGCCGAGTTGTGTCCAGGTTGCGCCATTATCGTATGAGATATACCAATAGCCATCCTCAATCTTCAACTGAGGAGTTACGCCATCTTTTCCATCAGCACCATCCTGTCCGTCCTTGCCGTCGGTTCCATCTTGACCATCCTTGCCATCAGTACCGTCTTGACCATTAGAGCCATTTTGACCGTCTTTGCCATTGGTGCCAGATACAGGGAGTTTGTTGCCATTGTCATCCAACAGCCATTCGCCGTTCAAAGTCCAATAGTAAACGCCATCGGTATCTTTTGCTACGCCGATTACAGGGGTATTTGATGAGCCATCTTGTCCATCCTTACCGTCAGCGCCATTCTGACCGTCTTTGCCGTCTTGTCCGTGGTAAATAGTAATAGGATCGTGTTTACCAAAGGTAATGGTATAGCCAATTACTTCGCCATTCTTCTTGATTTCAACGATACCAGTGATGTAATCGTTGGATTGGAGTACAGAGACGATGGTCTGCAAAGATGTGATGTTGGTGTTCATCTCCTTGCAGAGTTCTTCAAGTTTGGTGACGCGTTGGTCGAGGTTTTCCAATTCTGCCCAAATGTCTTTGTGGCACGCTGTGAAGAAACAGATTGTTAGCGTGAGCAGGAGCAAACTGAGTTTTTTCATTGTTTTTCGTTGTTGTGGGTAGTTGGCTCCTAACTGCCCGTAAATAGATATGAAAAAGCGTGGAACCTTACCTTTGCTTATTCTCTCAATAGAGGTACTGGAAAACCTTTCCTATAAGAATAAGCAAGCAACGCCCACGCCGAATATGAAATGCCACCAAACAGAGCAATCCCGAAGGACGCTCTGCGGGTGGGATATACATATCCCAAAGGGCGTTTACTGCCTTCTTGCTTTGGATAGGTTAGAAAGTTTCCAGTTTTCTATTGACCAAAACAAGCGCTAATAAACGCTTTTATAATATGTCCTCCTGTTTTACGTCGGTGAGCGACGGTATGTTAGTTTCTTATAAACTTTACGATGCAATCAATGCAGACTGGCATATCTGACACTGCGTCAATAAACACATTAGCTGGGTGCATATCTTCCAAATGTAATCGGTCGCCAATATAATTAACACCTTTGCCTTCACAGTTATCACGAAAACCTTTTTTGGCGACCATCTGATCTATTTCTTGCTTGGTAGCCAGTCTTTTGCATGTTATGTATGGTTGCGTACAAATGGTGCGGAGTAGCCCCTCTGTATCGCGTGTGAATCCTATGACATTCATCGGTGTCTCTGCGAACAACGCGTTATGCAAAGCAATGGATTCTAATGCTCTACCAAATGTGGCATAAATCGAGGTGCGGAGTTTAATCACTGATGTATCTCCATTTTGATAATACACTTTTGCTTCTGCTCCTTGAGCAATCATCGAACCATATTCTGTTTCGATTTCTTTTTCTGCATTATCAAACCATACGCCACGGGCTTCTGCCCATTGCTGAACTAGTTTTTCTTGGAGTTCGTCTATTTGCCAATTTGCTGGGCTAACTTGGCTTGCTGAAGCATCTGCACTTGCTGCAATGCTTGTTCGCGCGTAGCAGCAGACGAGGTACGCCCCAATGAGCATCTCACCTGCGCAGCAGAGACCTGCATGCTCCGCTTGATTGAATTGAGTAAGGTTTGTTTTTCCATTGAGTATATCGTTTGTATAATTGTCAATCAATTGTATTGTCTGTTCCGAAAAGCCATTGTCACGAATAGCAGCATAGATTGACTCAAGTTCAATCATTGATGTGCTATTTTGTGTGTATTGAGACATAGCTTTTTAGTAATTCAACCTTTGCGCTGCAAAGGTACAATATTTTTTTGAGATGTGCAAGAAAAATGCACTTTGGGGCGCATTTTTCAGTTTGTAGGCGATAAGTACCCGAATAGGATTCAGGAGTAATAAACAAAGAGAGCAAGCGAAGAAGGCAAACTTTTTTAGTAATCGAGTCAACCTTTTTAGGAAGGCAGTCTTAAAAAAGTGCTTTTTTGTGGTTCGGAGTTGATGCGGAGTTCCTTCGGTCGTCTCTCGGTCGTCTCTCGGTGGAATAGGGCAAGGTATAAGAGAGATAAAAGAGATTGTAATCTTAACAAAACGCATTTGTGTGTGTTTAGGAGTTCTTAGGTTCATCTTAGGTTCGTCCTTGGTTCTTCTTTGGTCTTTTGTCCAATGTATATATATAAGGTATAAGGGAAAAGAATATTAAGAAATAGCATATTTACACACAAAAAGACTGCCGAAGCAGTCTTTTGTTGTGTATTGTTAAAAAGTTTCAGGCGACGATGTCGCTTGTTTCATCGCTTCGCTGTTTCAACATTGAAACTTTGAAACCTTTCAACCAACGCTTTTAGCGTTTATAGTTCTCCCACTTGGTGTTACGCATATCGCCTGACTTGAGGAACTCCTCGTGCATAGCCAATGCGCAGCTCAAGGTGTGAGGGGTGTGAGCAGTCTTAGACATCTCCAAGTACTCAGTCAACAATGGGCGGTATTGTGGATCCACACAGTTGTTGATGATCTCATGAGCGCGTTGGATTGGGCTCTTACCACGCAAGTCAGCAATACCGTGCTCGGTGATGATGATCTTCACAGAGTGCTCGCTGTGGTCGTGGTGGCTAACCATAGGCAAGAATGCTGAGATAGCACCACCCTTAGCGGTAGATGGAGTAGTATAGATGCTGATGTATGCGTTGCGGGTAAAGTCGCCTGAACCACCGATACCGTTCATCATCTTCGTACCGCAAACGTGGGTAGAGTTGATATTACCGAAGATATCTGCCTCGAGTGCGGTGTTGATGGTGATGAGACCAAGACGACGAGCTACCTCAGGGTTGTTACTAATCTCTTGTGGACGAAGCACGATCTTGCTGCGGAAGAAATCAAGGTTGTCAAGAATCTCTTGGAGCTTATCAGAACCAATAGTGAGTGAGCAACCACTTGCAAACTTCACGCGACCTGCGTTCATCAATTCCACTACAGAGTCTTGGATCACCTCGGTGTACATCTCAAAAGCAGGGATGTTCTTGTTATCACCCAAAGCGTAGAGTACGGCGTTAGCGATGTTACCTACACCTGATTGGATTGGCAAGAAAGATGCTGGGATGCGGCCCTCTTTCATCTCGTTCTCGAGGAAAGCAGCTACGTTCGCACCAATCTTAGCAGTAGTCTCATCCAGCGGAGTGAAACCACCTACCTCGTTAGGACGGTTGGTCTTAACGACAGCCACCAATTTCTCAGCAGGGATAGTCACGCAGTCTGCACCGATGCGGTCAGCAACGGTATATACAGGGATCTCGCGGCGTACAGGTGGGTCTGCAGGCTCGTAGATATCGTGCATACCACGCATAGCGGCAGGCATGGCCTCATTGAGCTCTACGATCACCTTGTCAGCCAAGCGGCAGAAAGTAGGTACGTTACCTACACCTGCGGTGAGAACGATCTCTACTTGGTCACCTTTCTCTACTACCTCGCATGCCTCTACGATAGCGAAGTCTGGCTTTGGCATAAAGCCGTAGCGGAGGTCTTGCGCCAACTCTGAGAGGTGCATATCGTAGTAGTGTGCACCTTGTGCATTGAGCTCGGTGCGGAGGTCTTTGTTACCTTGGTATGGAGTACGGAACTCGATGGCGTGTGCGCGAGCAAGTGCACCGTCGCAGCTGTCACCAGTAGAAGCACCGGTGTACATGCCAATCTTATATGGTTTGCCCTCAGCGTGGAGTTGTTCTGCCATCGCAGCGATAGCAGAAGGAACATCCTTTGGAGCGCCGGCAGGGGTGAAACCACCCATGCCGCATATTGCTCCGTGAGGTACAAGCTGTGCTGCTTCAGCAGCGGTCATGTATTTTAACATGTGAAAAAGTTTTAAAAGTTTTAAAAGTTTTAAGGGTGAGATTAGATTTTAATAGTTAAGCATAGTAGGAGTCACTATCTCCTTGCGCTTTTTGCCGGTTATTTCAGAAGCTCTCAAACTTTGTATAAAATGGAAAATACCAGAACTTAGCATTTTAATTTTATTCAATAGTATTTGAAAGGTTTCTTCATTTATATACCCCACATCATATGCTCGGTATATTTGGCTTCTAACCTCGCCACATGATCCTTTTGCGATTGATAGAAATTGTAAAAACTCTTTGTTTCCATCTCTCTCAAATCCTTCTGCTATGTTGTCCATCACAGAACCCATTGCAGCCGTGATTTGTCCAACAAATCTATAGTCCTTGCTAAATTCGGGCAAACGAGTTATGACATAAATCTCTTTTGTCAATTCTCGCGCGTTTTGCCAAATCTTCAATTCCTCAAAACTTGTTGCTTTCATTAGGATAAAAGTTTTAAGAGTTTTAAGAGTTTTAAAGGTTTTAAGGGTATTAGGGTTTCAAAGGTGGATTAGTCGATACCAATCTCACCTTTAAAACTATTAAAACAGCACCGCAGGTGCGCCTAAAACTCTTTCAACTATCTAATCGCTAAGCGATTACTCAGCTTTACCGTTAGAACCAAGGACGTTGATAATTTTATGCTTGTAGAGCTCGGTCATGAGGTCACGAGCTGGACCGCAGTATTTACGTGGGTCGAACTCACCTGGGTTCTCAGCGAACACTTTGCGAACAGCAGCGGTGAAAGCCAAACGGCTGTCAGAGTCGATGTTGATCTTGCAAACTGTGCTCTCAGATGCCTTGCGGAGTTGCTCCTCTGGAATACCTACTGCGTCTGGCAATTTACCACCGTATTGGTTGATGATGTCCACATACTCTTGTGGAACTGAAGAAGAACCGTGGAGTACGATTGGGAAACCTGGGAGTTGCTCCATGATAGCGTCGAGGATATCGAATGCCAATGGAGGAGGAACGAGTTTGCCAGTTTGTGGATCTACTGTACATTGCTCACGGGTGAACTTATAAGCACCGTGGCTTGTACCGATTGAGATAGCCAATGAGTCGCAACCTGTGCGAGTAGCGAAATCTACTACCTCTTCTGGTTTGGTATAGTGGCTCTCAGCAGCGCAAACCTCATCCTCTACACCTGCCAACACGCCGAGCTCTGCCTCAACGGTCACATCGTGTGCGTGAGCGTACTCAACCACCTTCTTGGTGAGGGCAATGTTCTCCTCGTATGGGAGGTGGCTACCGTCGATCATTACGCTTGAGAAACCGAAGTCAACGCAAGATTTGCAAGTCTCGAAGCTATCTCCGTGGTCGAGGTGCAAGCAGATTTGTGGTTTCTCCCAACCCAACTCCTTAGCATACTCTACAGCACCTTGTGCCATGTATTGGAGAAGAGTTTGGTTAGCGTAGTTACGCGCACCTTTAGATACTTGGAGGATCACTGGGCTCTTGGTCTCAGCAGCTGCTTTGATGATAGCTTGGAGTTGCTCCATGTTGTTGAAGTTGAAGGCAGGGATAGCGTATCCGCCTTTGATTGCTTTAGCAAACATCTCTTTGGTGTTCACCAAGCCGAGTTCTTTGTAACTTACCATAGTTGTAAAAAAATTATTGTTTAAAATGTTTTAATAGTTTTAACAGTTTTAAGGGTTCAGGCGACAAGGTCGCTTGTTTCATGTGCCGTTGGCACTTGTTTCAGAGTTTCAAAGTTTCAAGGTTTGAAACAACGAAGCGTGAAACAACCCAAAGGGCGTGAAACTCTTTCAACAGACGTCCGTCCTATCGGGCATCGTCGCCTTTCGGCGACAAAGGTACTACTTTTTTTTGACATAACAAAATATTTCCACCATAACTTGGTGGATTGCAAAACATAAGTAGCAAATCGCAAGGAATTTTCAGTACCTGATTTAGGTTGTCAGTGTGTTGTATGCAGGTATGCTATCAATAAATTGGTATTGATTCGGTTGCACTTGCGCCACTATGCTCTCGCGGCCATTGCAGAGCATCAGCAGGGGGACATGCAGTGTACGATTATAGATAGCAGCTTGGTCAAACACCTCCTGCGTGAGGTGCACCGATGGCGCCTTAAATTCAATGAGCATCAAGGGCTGCAACTGTCGGTTATAAACAATGGCATCGCAACGTTTCTGCACGCCAGCCACCTCTATAGGCACTTCTACAGCCATGAGACTATGCGGATAACCAAACTCATTGACCAAGAGTTGTAAGGTCGTTTGCCGCACCAGTTCCTCCGGCGTGAGGCGGACATATCGCCGCCTCCACGCACAGAGAACATATTGCTTGCCGTTCTGCGTTCGAATTTGCATTACTTCTGCCAATTATCCTTCAGCGAAGCGGTGCGGTTGAAGATGAGTTTCTCGCTCGTAGTATCAGGATCCACCACGAAATAGCCATGCTTGAGGAACTGGTAGTTATTGCATTTCGCAATACCATTCACCACCTCTGGCGCATGCATCTCGGCTTTCAATGCTCCTTCAATCTTGCAGTTCACCACCTTCAGACTCTCTGGGTTCAAGAGGTCGCGGAAGTCACCTTCCTCAGCTGATGGGTTCTCACAAGCGAACAAGCGATCGTATAAACGAACTTCTGCGTCCACACAAGAGTTGCACTCTACCCAGTTGATGGTAGATTTCGTCTTGCGGTTGCCGCCCTCGGTACCTGACTTAGAGTCTGGGTCGTAGGTTGCATATACGGTGGTGATATTGCCCGCAGCATCTTTCTCACAGCCAGTGGCTTGGATGATATACGCAGCTTTGAGGCGTACCTCACGACCACCAGGGCTGAGGCGGAAGAACTTCTTGTCGCCCTCCTCTTGGAAGTCACCGCGCTCGATATAGAGTTCTTTAGCAAACTTCATCTCGCGGGTACCCAACTCTGGATGTCCGTCGATGTTCTCTGCTACGATAGTCTCGCCATCGCCCTCGTAATTGGTGATAACCAACTTCACAGGATCAAAGATAGCGCATACACGTGGCGCTGTTTCTTTGAGTGTCTCACGAACGGTGTGCTCCAATAAGCCGAGGTCAATCATACCCTCAACCTTGGTATAACCAATCTTATCAATAAACGCACGGATAGCCTCTGGCGTATAACCACGGCGGCGGAGTCCGCATACAGTAGGCATACGTGGGTCGTCCCAACCGCTCACGAGTCCCTCCTTCACGAGTTGAAGCATCTTGCGCTTCGACATCACGGTATAGGTGATGTTGAGGCGGTTAAACTCGTATTGGCGTGGACGATAGTCGCCTGTGATGAATTGGTCGATATAGTAGTCATAGAGTGGACGGTGCACCACAAACTCCAGCGTACAAATGGAGTGTGTCACACCCTCGAAGTAGTCAGATTGGCCGTGCGCAAAGTCGTACATTGGGTATACGTTCCAGCGGCGACCTGTGCGGTGGTGAGGATGGGTAGTGATGATACGATACATGATAGGATCGCGGAAGTGCATGTTTGGATTAGCCATGTCAATCTTCGCACGGAGTACCATCTTGCCGTCCTCAATCTCGCCATTTTGCATCGCTTGGAAGAGGCGCAAGTTCTCGTCGATTGGACGATCGCGGTAGGGCGACGCTACGCCTGGCTCGGTGGGAGTACCCTTTTGCTCTGCGATTTGCTCGGCCGTCTGCTCGTCGATATACGCCTTGCCTTGTTTGATGAACTCAATCGCCAAATCATAGAGTTGTTGGAAATAGTCAGAAGCGTAGTAGATATTGCCCCACTTGAAACCCAACCAAGCAATGTCCTGCTGGATAGAGTCCACATATTCAACATCCTCCTTCACAGGGTTGGTGTCGTCAAAACGGAGGTTGCACACGCCATTGTATTTCTCAGCAATACCAAAGTCCATGCAGATGGCCTTCACGTGACCGATATGCAGGTAACCGTTTGGCTCTGGCGGGAAACGCGTTTGAATGCGTCCGTCGTTCTTACCTTCTTGTAAATCTTTCTCTACGATTTGCTCAATAAAATTGAGACTTCTTTCTTCCATTTCCATTATTCTTGTCTTTAAACTTTAAACTCTAAACTTTAAACCAACACGAAGTGTTTAATTATATCCACGAACGATTCCTCGTGGTGAACCTTTGATAAACTCAAGGATCAGGTCGCGCTCTGCGCTTTGTGGCAATGTGTTCTCCACTTGCTCCACCGCTTGGCTCACATTCAACCCCGAGAGGTACACCAGACGATAGGTGTTTTGAATAGCAGTAATCTGCTCTTGGGTGAACGCACGGCGATTGAGTCCTACGGAGTTGATACCACAATAAGATATTGGTTCGCGTGCCGCAATAATATACGGAGGCACATCCTTATTCACTTTCGAACCACCTTGGATCATCACATGTGCACCGATATGACTAAACTGATGCACCAGACTACCACCACCAATAATTGCCCAATCATCCACGACCACCTCGCCTGCAAGTTGTGTCGCGTTGGACATGATGATATGGTCATGCAGCAAGCAATCGTGTGCCACATGGCAATACGCCATGATCAGACAATGATTGCCCACCACCGTCTTGCCCTTGCTGGCTGTACCGCGGTGGATAGTCACAAACTCGCGGATAGTAGTGTTATCGCCAATAATAGCATAGGTCTTTTCGCCTTTGTATTTCAAGTCTTGGGGATCACCGCCGACCACCGCACCCGAATAGATATGGCAGTTCTTACCTATACGCGTACCGCTATAGATGGTCACATTATTATCAATCACTGTGCCTTCGCCTATCTCCACATCCTCGTGGATACAAGAGAAATGCCCAACAGTTACGCTTGGATGAAGCTTTGCGTTTGGATGAATGTAGTTCATATTATAAACTTGCTAATATTTTGTTTCTTAATTGTTTAGCACATTGCGTATTAAACGTATGTCCTGGACGCAACGCAGCGATCTTGCCTTGAACACGGCAGCCAACGAGCGACATATCGCCTATCAAATCCAGCAACTTGTGTCGAGCGGGCTCGTTAGGATAGTTCAGCGGACTGAGATACCCCAACTTGCTGGCATCCAATCGTGGCTGCCCCAACTTGTCGGTCATATAGTCCAATCCTTCTTGCGACATAGGCGTTTCATATATCACAAGGGCGTTCTGCAAGTCGCCACCCTTGATGAGCCCCATACGCAGTAGCGGTTCTATCTCGCGCACAAAGCAGAAAGTACGCGCAGCAGATAACTCGCGTTTGTAATCGGCGAGGTCTTTTATTTCCGCACTCTGCTCACGCAAGATACCACTATCATAAGCCACCGTCACTCCTGCTTCGTAGTGGTCACAGGGCTGAATGACCATCTTGTTGCCGCGCTCCGAGATATACTCTATTGGTTCGGTTACCACAAACACTTTCTGCTCGGCACTTTGCTCCTGCAATCCCACATGTTCGATAGACTGAATATAGTATTTCGCACTGCCATCCAGGATTGGCATCTCAGGTGCATCCACCTCTATTAGGCAGTTATCCACGCCCATGGCATAGAGAGCCGAAAGCGCATGCTCCACAGTAGACACCTTCCATGCGCCACGTTCCAGCACCGTACCACGCTCAGTAGCGGTCACGTAGTCAGCAATAGCTTCGTAGGTCGGACGACCATCCAAATCACTACGGCAAATGCGCACACCTGTATTCTCCTCTGCGGGCAGGAAGTTAGCGTGAATAAACAGTCCTGTATGTAGTCCTTTCCCCTCTAAAGAAAAAGGCGCTTTCAATGTATGTTGTTTCATTCTTTTATTATCGTTTTTGACACACTACTCCAATGTAGTATGAAATTCGCTGCAAAGATAGTGAAAAAAAACGATATATACAAAAATAATAACAAATTATCAAGATACAGCATCAAAAAGTCTCAAGTATGCGTTTCAGCCACTCCCAGCATTTTCCGGTAGAAGCGATGCTTAAGCGCTCTTGTGGAGAGTGAACACCGAACATTTGTGGTCCGATAGAAACCATATCCAAATATGGATACTTCTCCAAGAACAAACCACACTCCAAGCCCGCATGGATAGCCAATACCTTTGGCTCCGCAGCAAAGAGGTCTTGATAAGCTTTCTTCGTCACTTCCAACAATGGCGATTGTGGGTTAGGCGCCCAACCTGGATAACCATCGCCGTGTGTCACCTCGTCGCAAGCTAATGCTAAAGCACACTCTACCATCTGCTTGATATCATGCTTCTTGCTCTCAATCGAAGAGCGTTGGCTGGTATTGATCTCAACAAACGCACCCTTCTCATCCTCTTTCATCTTTATGCTAGCGAGGTTGGTGCTGGTCTCTACCAACCCAGGCATGGTCTTTGACATCGCTGTCATACCGTGAGGGCAAGCATAGAGTGCTTGGATGAGCACCTTAGCTTTGTCCGTAGGAATAAACAAGGCTGGCATATCGGTTGTCTCCAGATGCATAAAGAAGTCCTTCTCTACATCACCAATCTCCGCTTCAATAGTTGCGATATAGTGGTTGAGCATCACGCGGATATCCTCTTTAAATGCCATAGGAATAGCAATCACTGCTTCTGCCTCACGAGCGATAGCGTTGCGCAAGTTACCGCCATTAATCGTAGCCAATTGCATATCAGTAGCTTGCATCACTTGATAGAGGAAACGCACAAGGATCTTATTGGCATTGCCACGACCTTTGTTGATATCATCGCCTGAGTGACCACCCATGAGGCCGCCGACTTTAATATGTATCGCCAGCAAGCTATTGGCAATTGGCAATTGGCAATTGGATATAGGCGAGTAGTGCATTTTGGCGAGGGTGTCGATACCACCAGCGCAGCCGATGAACACTTGACCATCGTCCTCGGAGTCGAGGTTGATGAGTTGTTTGCCTTGTAAGCAACCGTCCTGCAGACGGAAAGCGCCCGTGAGACCCGTCTCCTCATCCACTGTGAAGAGGCACTCCAATGCAGGGTGCTTCAAGGTATCCGAAGTGATAGCCGCCAACATCAATGCCATACCGATGCCGTTGTCTGCGCCAAGGGTTGTGCCCTGAGCTTTGATAAAATCGCCATCAATATAGGCATGGATAGGGTCGTTGTCGAAGTCGTGCACGGTGTCATTGTTCTTCTCGCACACCATATCCATATGCGCTTGCAGAATCACGCCTGGTTTATCTTCATAGCCAGGAGTAGCAGGTTTGCGCATGATGATATTGCCAGCTTCATCTACTGTATGTTCGAGGTTATGCTTTACGGCAAACGCCTTGAGCCATTCGATGATCTTGCCTTCGCGTTTCGATGGGCGAGGCACTTGGGTAATCTCATGGAAGATGGAGAAAACCTCTTGTGGGTGTAATTCGTTGATATTCATATTTATTAGATATTAGACCGCTGCGCTGTTAGACCGCCTACGGCTGTTAGATGTTAGACAATAGGGTTATTCGTGAGCAATGTGCTCGTGTACGTTTTCGAGAAACTCCGTTGGGTAAGGCTTGCGGTTGGGGCCTTCGGGTTCACCGTATGGGTTGCGAAGGAACTGTCCATCTTTCTCCTTACGCTCTTGACCATCCAAGTACTTCACAAACAGATAGATACCCAAATCCTTCCATGCCGCAGTGGACTCCTGCGCTTGTGCACAAGAGTACTTAGTCAAGAACTCCGCAGCTTGAGCAGCATCCATGTTAGCCACCTGAGCATCGATAGCCGCGACTTGACTATTAAACTTATCCTCCCAAGCGGCTTGCACCTTCTTAATATCTGGCATCATAGCCGAGTACTTGGTATATGCCCAGTTGGCTACGATGTTATAGGTCCACCAAGCTGATGTAGGCGAGTAATTATACATATCGCCATTGCCCTCCTTGAAGCACTCTGGTACCTCAGTGATGGTGCTATACATAGGCACATACACGGTAGAAGCCGCATCGTCCACACCAAACCAGAAGATACCACCAGCCTTAGCCGACTCGTAGCCACGCATTTGTGCCACGAAGGACCATGCTGTTTGTTGGGTAGCGATTGGGCGCTCAAACCAATATTGCACCGAATCCAACTTAAAGCCCAACGAACCATAACGCAACTTGCTATTCCATGGCCCTGCATCAGGACCTTGGGTAATATCCAATGGCGTACCCTCGTATTGATCACGCATACAATTCTTCAACTCTTGTGCGCTCACCTTATGATTAGGTTTGATATAGAGTGGCATACGCTCGCCTGCATACTTGCCACCAGTTTCTACGAAAGTCTTTCCCGACGCGAAGTCAAAATACTTGTCCATATCATTGGAGAACTTGCGGAAGAACGACCATACGCGTGCTTCGCACACATACAGGCCCGAGAAATCATATGGTGCATATGCCTCTTGAAAATTGAAGTCCTCGTCTTTCTTACCCGTATAGTAGCCTTGTTTGCGAGCGAACTTCACCACATCCTTGCTCCACATCCAATTCTCTTTGTCCTTGAAATTGATTGTGGTAAAGCGTGCTTGGTTGGCATGCGCTGCGATGCAATCGTCTGGCACACGAGTGGCTACCCATACGGCACCTTTCTCCGCTTTGCCCTTACCTATAAGGTCCATGAGCCACACCTCGTTAGGGTCGGCAATAGAGAAGGTCTCACCCGAAGAAGCATAGCCATATTCAGCTACCAAATCGGTCATGCACTTGATTGCCTCGCGAGCCGTCTTGCAACGCTCCAAAGCAATGTAGATCAACGATCCATAGTCGATTCCTTCGCCAGACTCCAGTTCAGGACGACCACCCCAAGTAGTCTCACCAATGGTCAATTGGTGCTCATTCATGTTACCTACTACGTTGTAGGTATGAGCCACTTGTGGAATAGTACACAAAGGTTTGCCAGTATCCCAGTCCTTCACTTCGCGCACCGCACCTTCAGCATGGTCTGCCGCGGGTACATAATGCAAGAAACCATACAATGCATAACTATCGGCTGCGTACGAAACCATCGTACTTCCGTCCACAGACGCATCTTTACCTACTAAGAAATTGGTGCAGGCCATACCTGCCACCCACGCGCTACATAGCGCCAATATCAAATAAATCTTTTTCATATATTCTTGCCTTTAAACTCTAAACTGTAGCTGCGTCAGCAGCGTCCTCTAAACTACGTTTCGCACTATACGCCGCCACAATATGCTTCACCAAATGGTGGCGCACAATATCCTTCTGATTAAACTCCACAATTGCTATGCCACGAATATCTTTCAAGCGTTCGAGTGCATCTTTTAGTCCGGACTTTTGGCTAGCAGGCAAATCAATCTGCGTCAAGTCACCCGTGATAATCATCTTGCCATTCACGCCCAAGCGCGTGAGGAACATCTTGAGTTGAGCGGTGGTAGTGTTCTGTGCCTCGTCCAAGATCACAATAGCATCAGCCAACGTGCGACCACGCATGAAAGCCAGAGGGGCAATCTGTATCACACCGCGCTCCATATACTCGTTGAGTTTGGCGCCAGGAATCATATCCTGCAAAGCATCATACAATGGTTGCAGATAGGGATCAATTTTCTCCTTCATGTCACCAGGCAAGAAGCCCAGTTTCTCGCCCGCCTCTACAGCTGGTCGCGACAGAATAATGCGCTTCACCTCACGGTTCTTCAACGCACGCACTGCCAACGCTATCGCCGTATAGGTTTTTCCGCTGCCTGCAGGTCCTACAGCAAACAGCAGGTCGTTCTCGTCGTAGGCATCCACCAGCAACTGCTGGTTGGTGCTGCGAGCCACAATCGATTTACCATTCACGCCATGCAAAATCAAGTTGTCTTGCAGAAACTCTGTGGGTTGTTCACCATGTAGCAGTTGCAGTATCTGTTCTTCGGTAAGTGTGTTGTTTTTGATGCAAAACGCCTCGCACTTACGCATATTCTGTTCAAAACGTGCGATGGCCGCCTGCGCGCCCACCACTTTTACCTGATAGCCACGCGCCACGATACGCACATCGGGGTGCTGGTTCTTCAGGCATAGCATATTGATATTGTTCACGCCATAAAAAGTGGCGGTATCCAAGGCCTCGTTGAGTTCGATTATCACTTCCATAATATACTTTTGCTTATGGGATTGTTTGCAATTAGTGTGCAAAAGTAAGTAATTATTTTGATTTGTGCAAGTTTTGAAGGATTTTTTTGTATAAGTTGTTTATTTTTTGTACCTTTGCAGCGTATTTATAAAAATCTTACACCATGAAACCACGTATTCGTCACTTATTTTTCATCTTTTTCGCAGTATCTATGATGGCATGCACATCTACTCCACCCATGTCGCTTCATTGGGAGATGGGACAAAACGATGTGACTCCTGGTGTGTGCGAATGGTACTTGACTATCACCAATCAATCCAACGCCCCCATCACCAACGAGGGATGGATATTGTACTTCAACTACATGTCACTACATCCCATCTTCACTGAGGGCGAACCACTCAAACAAACAGAACTGCAAGCCAGTTACCACAGCCTTGAGCCCACCCCTGACTTTGAACCGCTCATGCCCAACGAGAGCCGCACATTCCAGTTGCGTTGCCGCGGCAGTGTTATCCGTCAGACATCGCGTCCAGAAGGGTTCTTCTTGATAAAGGAGAGAGGTGGGAAACCGATTAGTATACCTTGCACTTATGCTTCCTTCACGCGTCAAGAACAGATGAAACGCGGTATCGTCACATGGGAGAAAACGCCCTACGCTGACGGAGCGTATGTATATGATTATGTAGAAAAGATATTAGGCAAAAGGCGAGAGGCGAAAGGCGAGAGGCGAGAGATACTTCCTCTGTTGCCACAGCCTAAGCAGGCTATTTATACCGAGGGGGTGTGCGAAGTGGCAATGGCAGAGATCATCACACGCACCGATGCTAACATGGTGGCAGAAGGTTATACCATGATTATCACCCCTACCTCCATAACGATTGAAGCTAGTGATGAGGCAGGCGTATTCTATGCCCGACAGACACTCCGACAATGGGGCGAAGTCATACCATGCGGTACCGTAACTGACTACCCCGACCTACACCACCGTGGTATCATGTTGGATGTCGTACGCAACTACTACCCCGTGGACTCAATCTACCGCATTCTGGATATCATGGCACACCACAAACTCAACGTGCTGCATTTCCACCTCTCGGATGACGAAGCATGGCGATTGGAGATTCCCGGACTACCCCAACTCACCACTATCGGCTCCAGACGCGGCTATACCACCGATGAGAGTGACTGCCTCCTGCCCATGTACTGCGGCGGTTGGGACCCTAATGCCCCCACCACAGCCAATGGCTATATCACACGCGAGAAATACATCGAATTATTGAGGTACGCGGGCGAGCGCCACATACGCGTGATACCCGAGATTGACATGCCCGGACACATGCGTGCCGCCAAGAAAGCCATGGGGCACTTACTCACAGATAGCGCGTTTGATGCTCGCGTATATAAGTCTGCACAAAATTATACGGACAATGTGATTGATGTGACCAAGCCCTATGCCGTGCGGTTTATTGACCATGTCGTGACCGAAATTGTAAAGATGCACAACGAAGCGGGCTATCCGCTCACCATCTTCAATATCGGCGGCGATGAGGTACCCAAAGGAGCATTGACACGCGAGGAGCATCAGGCATTTATTGATGCAGTATTGGAGATTTTGAATCGACACAACCTACAACCCATGGGCTGGGAAGAGATCACCCACTTCTGCCCTGCGCATAGCAAAGCCATTTGCTACTCTTGGCTCAACAGCGACACCAAGCCGCTGGAGATGGCCGAGGAGGGCTACCCTGTTGTACTCGCTAACGCCAACCGCCTCTACTTTGATTTCGCCTACTGCAACCATCACGAAGAGAAAGGTCTCAACTGGGGCGGCTATACCGACGAGTATCGATCTTTCGATTGGGAACCACTCATTCACCCTAATGTGATAGGTATGAATGCCCAACTGTGGGGCGAAGTGATTCGCTCCTTCAGCCAAGTGGAATGGCAGATCTACCCCAAGATCTACGGTCTGGTAGAGCGGGCTTGGAACAACCGCAGCGCACTCAATCTAAGCGAATACAACCACCTGATATATGAGGTGTTTCTCCCTCAACTGGCTACCAGCGGTCATAACTTCCACATTCAACAACCCGGTGTAAAGACGGTGGCAGAGGACAGCTTGTCATTGAACGTGGTGATGAACAAAGTGATGGAAGGTGGCGAGATACTCTATAACTTTGATGATGGCGAATGGAAGGTATATAGTGAGCCGGTGGCGTTGCCTGAAGGCACAGAAATCGTAAAGGCCAAAGTACAGTACTTGGACAAAGAAAGTAACACCACATGGCTTTGGATTAAAGATGCACACAAAGTAGATGCAGGAGCCGAAGAAAAGAACACTGGGGCGACTTTCTAACCTTGCCGCACGGGCATGCGCACGAAAAATCACTTGTTTGGGCGATTTTATTTGCACATCTCAAAAAAAAGCACTACCTTTGCGGGTTAAATAGTGTTTTTTCAAAGAAATGGTCATACTCAATATCGAAACATCCACCACTTGTTGCTCTGCAGCCATCACCGTTGATGGTGTGTCTGTGGCATCACGTGCCAACTTAGAAGGTGCCAATCACGCCAGCGAATTGCCCGTCTTCATTGAGCAACTGCTCGGCGAAGCTCGTCAGCACAATTGGCAACTGGACGCCGTGGCTCTATCGCAAGGACCTGGCAGCTATACAGGATTGCGCATCGGCGCAAGTATCGCCAAAGGTATTTGCTACGGACTCGGCATACCGCTCATACCTATTGACACCCTGCAACTGCTATGCGCATGCGCCATTCAATCCACTGGCCACCAATGGACTGCCAACGCGCTGCTATGCCCCATGATTGATGCACGCCGCATGGAGGTCTATACTGCCTTCTACCACCCCCAAGACCTGCAACGCACGGGAGAGGTACAAGCTAAAATCATCGATGAGCAGTCCTTTGCTGACGTACTTTCACAGCAACCCATGTACTTCTTTGGCAATGGTGCAGCCAAGTGTCAGCAGGTGCTCACCTCCAGCAACGCCCATTTCATCAGCGATGTTGTACCCGATGCCCGTTATATGGGAGCGCTGGCAGAACAGCCCACCGCACACATGCTGGATATCAAACAAGTGGCATACTATGAGCCATTCTACCTCAAGGAGTTTGTAGCAGCTCCCAGTCATATTAAAGGATTAGAAACTAAATAATACATTGCATAATGAAAGGCGGAAGAATCATCATATTACTGACTATTGCAGCCACACTATTGTCCTGTTCTACGCAAAAAAACACATGGGTTTCTCGTAGTTTTCATCAAATGAAAACGAAGTACAATATCCATTTCAACGGACAAATTGCTTTTGAAGAAGGACAAGAATCCATCCGCGAAGCGCACGAAGATAATTATTCATCTATCCTACCCCTGTATCCCGTATCGGACCACAAGGCGGCAGCTGCGTCTGCTTCGCATATGGAGCGTACCATAGAGAAATGCCGCAAGTGTATCAAGCTGCACAGCATCAAAGAACGCCCTAAGAAGATTAACCACCAAAAACGCCGCAACGATTCTAAATACAAAGCGTGGCTAGAGCAAGAGGAGTTCAATAACCAAATGGGCAATGCCTGGCTACTCTTGGCAAAAGCCGAGTTCCACAAAGGCGATTTCTTGGGCAGTATCAGTACCTTTAATTATATCGCCCGCCACTACGCGCACGACAAAGAAATGGTAGCCATCTGCCAACTGTGGTCGGCACGCGCCTATGGCGAAATGGGATGGCTCTATGAGGCTGAAGATGTGATATCTAAGGTACAACAGGAGAATATCAGCCAGAAAAACGCCTCTCTCTACGCAGCCGTCAGTGCAGATATTATGATGAAAACCGAACGCTACAAAGAGGCCATACCGTTCATCAAAATCGCATTGCCCGATGAGAAAAAGAAAGGCGAAAAACCTCGTTTCTATTACGTCTTAGGCCAACTATACGAAGCACAAAACGCCACAAAAGAAGCGCGCAATGCTTTTCAGCATGTACTCAAAATGCAGACCGAGAGCGAGATGGACTTCAATGCCCGCCTGAAGTTAGCACAACTGGCTGAGAACCCACAAGAGGCCATTGCTATGCTCACCAAAATGGCTAAACTGGACAAAAACAAAGACCGTCTAGACCTGATTTATGGTACACTGGGCAATATCTTCTTGGAGCGTAAAGACACCGCACAAGCCTTGTCGTACTATGAAATGGCGATAGAAAAAAGCACCAAGCATGGTTTGGACAAAGCAGCCGTGTTGATTGTGGCTGGAGATATTTATTACGGGCAACGCGATTATGTGAAAGCCAGTCCTTGCTACAAGGAGGCCACACAGATTCTATCCGTCGAGAGTGCCCAATATGCGCGTATCCAACGCCGTTCGGAGACATTAGACCAGTTGGTGGTAGAATACACCACGGTGCAATTGCAAGACTCGCTGCAGCGCTTGGCACAACTGAGCGAGGAGGAGCAACTGAAAGTGGTGGAGAAAATCATTGCTGACCTCATCAAGGCAGAAGAGGAAGAAGCGGAAAAAGCTGCACAAGCAGCACGCGAGGCAGAGAACAATAGCGGTCCGCGCAGCGTGAATACCAGCAATATGCTGGGCGGTGGAGGCAGCGGAGAGTGGTATTTCTACAACCCTCAACTCATGCGCTCGGGACAACAGACTTTCCGTCAGCAATGGGGCAACCGCACATTGGAGGACAACTGGCGCCGACTCAGCAAAGCTGCCACTAGTTCGTTTGCTGAAGATATGGATGAAGAACTGGTAGCCAACGATTCTACCCTATCGGACTCTACTGCGGTGATTGCTCCTGTGGAAACCGACAACCACAAACCTGAATATTATCTGCAACAGATACCCAAGACAGAGGCAGACTTCCAACGCTCTAATGAGCAGATAGCCAATGCGCTATACAACTTGGTGTATATCTACCGCGACGAAGTGGGCGACCAAGTGCTCAGCGATGAGATGTTTGAGGACTTCTTGCGCCGCTTCCCAGAGGATAGTCGTTTGTTGGACCTCTATTATATGCAGTACCTGACTGCGTTGAAAGACAATCGTATGGCGGATGCTGAGCTGTACAAGCAGGAGATCATGCAGCGTTTTCCTGATTCGCAAGAGGCATATATCGTGTCGCAACCCGACTATTTTGACCGTTTGCGCCGCATGTCGGCAGAGCAAGACTCTATCTATGAGTCCACCTATCACGCTTACCAACGAGGCGATTTTGCGGGCGTAAAGACCTACAAGCAGTATGTAGAGGATAATTATCCTCTCTCGCCGCTGATGCCTCGTTTCTTGTTTCTCAACGCCATCTCTGTGGCCAAGACCGATGGACAGGATGCTTTTGTGGGCGAACTGCGCCAGATGGTGAAGCGTTATCCAGACAGCGAACTGGCAGCTATGGCAAAGGATATGTTGGCGCTCATGGGACAAGGCGCTGAGAGTCAAATGGATGGTACGATGGCTTCATTGCAAGACCGCCGCCAAGAAGAGCAGTTGCTCACCGAAGAGGCAGTGGATACGACTGTGACATTCAGCCACGAGCGCAGAGAACCATCCTTTGTCGTGTTGATTATGCCACGCAATGAGCAGCGATTGAACACTTTGCTCTACGAGGTGGCGCTCTTCAACTTCTCGCAGTTCATGATCAAAGACTTCGATTTGAAGCAGATACTGATGTTCGGTGTCGGCGACTGTGCTTTGCAGATTGCTGGATTTGATAGTCTAGATGATGCGATGTGGTATGAAGGTATGCTGAAAAAGAACATGGATTTGATGCAGGTGCTTCAAGCCAATGAGGCGCAAATCATCACTATTACGCAATCCAATTTTGACCTTATTGGCAAGCATTTCACCTTGGAGGAGTACTTGGAGTGGGCAAAATAATAGGTTTTTTGATGTTTTTTTCAAAAAAAGCGCAAAAAAGTTTGGTCATATCAGAAAAATGTAGTACCTTTGCACCCGCTTTCGAGCAATGGCGGGATAGCTCAGCTGGTTAGAGCGCATGATTCATAATCATGAGGTCCCCAGTTCAATCCTGGGTCCCGCTACAAAAAAGATCAGATACTTGGTATACCGAGTGTCTGATTTTTTTGTTCACCACGAATCCTCTTTTAGTGTATGTGTCGATATTGTCTTCTTAATCCAATCCCTTGTCTTTAGCGAGTAGGAGGTTAAGCGGGTATGTACTGACCACTGAAGGACACTGAACAACACTGAAACGAGGATATATGTATCGTGTTTCCGTGTAAATCTGTGCTTGTCCGTGGTAGGAAATATTCCTCCTTGCCCTGTCTGGGCAGAAATCCAAACTATCTAAACCAATGTCCGTGAGCGCCCAAGGAAGTTGTTGGATTAAGTTGGTGATGTTGGTGATGTTGGTGATAATATATTCCCCTTTGTGGTTGAGATAGTTTAGATCTCACGACCAACGGGAGTAGGAGGTTTTTATCGGAAATCGTGCTTTTTTGACCACATTTCCGAAGAAAATGTTGTGTATATCAAAAAAAAGCAGTACCTTTTTGTGTAGTGTATATGCCGAGGTTCTGCGCATGTCCGTGGTTGGTATATCTCACACGGAAAAAGACGAGTCACCTCGTCTTTTTCACACTTCTTGCCTTTCGCCCTTAACCTTTCGTCTCTGACCTCGTCGTGAATCCTTACCTCCAGAGGGGGGCTATGGGCGGGGGATTACAATCGGCTGCCTGTCAGGCTATAGCGCACGCCGTCGCGTTCGATATAGAGCATGCCTTTTTCCAGTACAAGGCGGGCATCTGTCTTAGGTGCTACAAGATTGTCGCAGCCAGTAGGAGCAGGAGTCTTCACGTCCACGCGGATACGACCAGCGGTACCCGCTTTATGGCTGAGTTGGAAATACAAATCCTCGCCCAGGTTCAGCCACTCGCGGCTGATCTCATATACGCTGGACAAATCCACTTGAGCCAGTTCTAAACCATCGCAGCTACCGCGCTTGATGGTCAAGGTACATCCTGCACCAGAGTGCTTAAACCAGTTAACCAGCAATGTGCCTTGCGCTGGGATATCTTGGTGACGCAATACATACACATCGTCTTCGTACGAGCTAACAAAGGTCATACCAGGGACAACAGGCAGTATGTCATCACAGGTGGAGTGAGGACCTACGTTGTATGGGTTGCAGAAGAGACGCGCTTCACTACCCTCCTCCAGTGGATAGATGCACATATATACTGCAGAACTTATGCCGGCCTCTTTCAACTTCGCTGTGATAGTCGCCTCATCTATATCCCAGATATTATTAGGCTCTACATCCACCGAACCCACAAAAGTGCCTGCAGATATTGGTCCCTTAGCACGACAGTTGAGATAGAGGTCGATATGTACGCCTGTCTCGCCATAGATATAGGCCGTCACGCCAGTTCCGAAGGTATTCACCGAACCTTTGAACCAAAGAGAGTCTGAAACAGCAATATCCAAAGGGAGTCCCGCGAGCTGTTGGTACGCGTGTTTACAAGCACAGTAGTGAACAGGATAATTAGGATTGCGAGTCTCCTCGCACTCTTGGACTTTGGCCAAGATACTTTCGTCGGTAACACCCAAACGTTGAGGCGTTTGCACATTTGCCAACGCATACGTGCTGCAGAGCAGCACAGAGAGAATAATCGTGTAAACTTGTTTCATATAATCATTTTTATGTTTTATTACTTTATAATTATTAAAAGATAATAATTTCTTAAAAACGCTGCAAAGGTACTATATTTATTTGACACTTGCAAGAAAAATCGCAGAAACTTGTCTTTTCTGCGATTTTTCGTATTATCTCAACTCGCTGTGCGGAGTATCTAACCTTTAACAGCGAGCGTGTTTAGTGCAGGATTTTGTGGACTTCGTTGTCGCCTGCTACTACATATACGCCTGCGGTTGGAAGGAAGACATCTACTGCAGTTTGTACCATGCCCGAGAAGAGGGTTGCACCTGTCGCCGACATCACACGCACCTGCTGTGGCTCTGCCACTGCAATGTTGATACCCGTAGCCGTAGAAGTAATGAAGAGGTCATTGCCGCCACCTACGGTTGGAATGTGTCCACCTTGGTTACCTGTAGGAGTATTTTGTTTTCCGTAATCTATCTCACCCGTGCGACTAATACGACGAGCTGGCGCTCCTTCACTACTCATTGGTACTGTTGCTAACAAGAATGCAGTCGTAGGGTGTATAGAAGCATTATTGGTTATCTCTTCGTCATCATCATCATAATCCACATTTCGATAGAACGTTTCATAAGAAATCGCTTCTGGTCGATATGTATATACCTCACTTTCAGTTGTTGACATCAAGCTAAACGTACTATTTCCTGTGACAATAGCATCAGTACCTGCTTCATCAAAGCCTTCAAATACCCAATCGCCATCTGTTGTACTATTAGGGTCATTAGCCGCTACAAAATTTGATCCCTTAATGGTATGTCCAACTACATTGTCTTCGGCATCCTTAATAGTCGCACCTGCCACACTCTCAAATATAATAAACTTGCCTGACCAATAATCCCAGAATGTTCTTTTTTCGATTTGCTCACCAGCTCCACAACCTGTACAATAAGGGAAGAGCATAGAGTATGCAACGCCTTTGTTCATCAAGACCCCATCACTTTCATCTGGGAACTCCCACTTTGTTTCAAATTGTCCATCATCATTGCCACTCAATGTCCAATTGCCAGTATTTTCATAGAGATAATAGTTCGATTTTGCAGCATTTGAGCCATTGTAATGTTGAAGTTCATATTTTTTACGCAGGTCATAATCCCCACTTACGTACAACGGATTACCCTGAGCATCCTTATTTGTATTCATATCCTCTTGCTTTGCCCAGGCAATGAAATTGTTATAGATTTCCCAGAAAGCGATAGGAGATTTGCTATACAATGCCATGGATACGCCATAGAACGCTGCAAAATCTGCATTATGCTTAGCTTGTTCTTTCATCACTGCTTGACGTTTAGTCATCTTAGATGTAGCTTTCACTTTTTGCAGTTCGTTCTCCGAATAAGTTTCTATAACATACACCTTCTCTACATCAAATGGAGGAGTAAATGTCATCCACATATCCGCAGTAGCAGTGGTCACATAATACACCCTATCTTTGATGATATAATCGGTTTCGTTACTTACATAATTTTGCAATACTTTTTGAATTTCTTGCCCCTCCTCATAACCTTCTACGCTAATAGGAATACGTTGATAATCATTTGTAGATGGAATTTGTACTGGAGCTTGATAATCATCATCTGTAATTGCATCGTAGATATGCTCATCAATTTTGCAATATAACATATTTTGTACTTCGGTATTTTCCTCAATGGTTGTAGGACCACCCACTTCACCTCCTTCACCACCCATTTCTGCAGAGATTTTTGTCATACAAGCAACCCAAGTACGCGTATCCATATCAACTTCTGGTTTCACCACGTAATCATCACAAATATTAGGCAACCAAAGAGTCAATTTACCGTCTTTAGGGGTAACACTACTCAAGCCATATGTATCATTTTCATAACCTGGTGCATCGTCGTAGTAATCGGCAAGACATGAATTTGGGAAACCTTTAATGGTTGCTAATTTTGAATTATTATCTACCACATCATTGGCTTTAAGCGTGTATTCAAATTTACCTAATTGGTTAATACCATCAGATGGCGCACCACCTTTGGATGTTGTGTGTTGGCAAGCACGCATCATACAATGCGAACCTCCATATACATAAGTATGTTCTGGCAAGCGCAAACAGGAGGTGGTTGTAAGTTCATTACCGTTAGCATCGGTATCCATCAAGTAATACTGACGGTATTTTGCATCTACAGTCATTGGCTCTACGGTAGTTGTTCCGTCATAGAATTTTACAGTACCACCTACATCATCCGTACCAATACCATATGCAAAGTGGAAATCAATACCACCCATATTACCAGAACGATAACAAATCGCTAAAGTGGTTTGATAGTTTGTACTTACGATTTGTGCATTTTCCAAGTGTACTCGACCTCCACGGAAATTCACCTCCGTATTAGGGTTACCCATATCAATGGAAGGTGCGTTGTTTACTTGCTTTTTCAATGCGAGATATCCGTTGGTACGTTCATCAGTGCCAGTTGTTGCATTTGGCCATATATCATCAAAAGTAAGTTCGGTCTTGGAACCTTTAACATGAGTCTCGCTCATCATACGAATTTGCACAGGTGAAGACACTTGATAAGCTCGGTAACCCAAGATATCAAAGAAACAACCATGGTTACTCATCAGCACATTCTTACCTCGGGTATGGATGTTTACTTTGAACGAATTTGACACATTATTCGTCTCATCACATGCAAATACAAGCACCGCACCTGAACCGCGCACATAGGTCTCCGAAAAACTATTGCCGTCTTGTTTGCTTTGGAATGGATGTCCATCTTCGGTTTTGCAACGGCTATAGATATGCGCATCTTCTAGATAGATATTCAGAGTCTCTCCTGCTTTTGCTTGGAAGTTCCAAACACCTTCTTCCGCCTTAGTGTATCCAGTAGAAGCGTAAGGACAGAAGCCCGTGATATACACATCCATGCTGCCATTGCCATCAATATCGCCCTCGCTTACCGCCATACCATCGGTAGCACCTATCAAAATCTTGTAGGCTGTATTGACATTCTCCTCGTATCTATGCAACTCATATCCCGTCTTATTTGCATTTGCCTTGTAGATAAAACATGGTGTGACCGCATTGGAACCAGTTGAGGATGTAGGTGCAGTGATCTTTGTTCCTGAGGCAGGCTTAGTTTCGCCATAGACAATAAGGTAATCAAATAGAGTGTTGTTATTTGCATACGCGTTAGCAACATTCACCTCGTGATAGGAGTATGGCGACTTCGTAAAATGCGAGCCATCAATTGTATAAAGCTCTGGATTGACACCTGAATAAATACCAGTTGCGGCATTAAGCGTAGAAGAAAGACCTGTTAGTTGTACAATCACGGTTTTGCCATCGCCATAGCTGATTGTCAAAGTGCCGTATTTGATAGCCGCATCGTCTGTATAGGTGATTGGTACTGTGATTGTAGCCACACTGTTTGCTCCTAATGCGCCATCTTTGATTACTTGAGCGCCCTTCGTAAAGCCCTCGGAAGGAGTGATGGTAGGTGCTGTTGCCAAGTTGACAGCAGTGATGGTGAGAGTTTTTGGTTCATCTTTCCACAGTTCCATCTCCAATGGGTCAACTACCACGCTTGCTTCACCCACTATTCGGATGTCTGATAATGTAACATCTTCAGCATACAAACTCTCGTATGTCAATCGGATATAATTACAGTCTATAGTAGCATCAATTTTATATGCAGTATTGTTGCCACCTTGTGCAGAGGTAGTAGTTGCATCTTTCCAATTGTTGCCATCCGCACTTTGTTCAACATGCCATACGCCTTTGCAGGTAGAAGCGTTGAAGCCGAGATATGTAGGTGCACCCTCAAAGGCAAAAGTGATAGACGGTGCAGATGTACCTGGCATATTCTTGATAGTAGCAGTTCTTGTCTTAGCATCCCACTCGGTATGTTGCGTGCTGGAAGCCACATAGTAGAATCTATACTTATCAGCATCGTTAGCCAACAAGATAGGTATCATTTGTGGCACTTCATACACAAAGATTGGGATAACCACAGCCTCTCGTGATGTGCTATTACCCTGTGAGTCAACAGAACCAATCATTGCCACCATACGGTATTCGCCTGGTTCAGTGACAGTGCTGGTCAGGGTTACCAATTGTTGCTTGTAATTGTCCACAGCAGGGTCAAACACGGTTGGTTGAACTGCCAAAGTGGTAGAGTTACTGGTATATATTTTCACCAAGTTCTCTGACTGATAGGTGAATAGTACTTCTCTGGTGACAGATGGGTTCGCACTCGTAGCCATTGGAATGAAGAGTGTATCCACATTGGCTGTTACATTCACTGCTGTCAGTGCAGTAATTTTCAGGTTAGCGAGTACAGCAGCAGTATTAGCACTCTTGATGCGTACCTTGCTGGCAGCGGGGTTCAATGCAATAGCAAATTCCTTGCCCGCAGGGATAGTATTCCATGGGTGGATGATAGTCCAGTTCTTACCATCGAACTCTTCAATCTGCAAAACAGCCGCCACTGAAGGAGTGAATTTCAGTTTGTCTGGTGTACCCGTAAAGAATGCTGTCCATTGAGAGTGTACTGGGAGAGAAACGCCATTATTGAATGCCACATTCGCGCTCTTGCTCCATGTGAAGTTTGCGAAATTGGAAGAAGTTGCCGTAATAGGCACTTGCAATGGTGTTCTACCCTTACCCACGATAATAGTTTTTGCGATGTCAGCCGCAGCGACTCCACCGTTGGCTGCTTGCGTAGCATGAATAGTAATAGCGGTATTGACATTCTCATTGGCAGTAATTGTCCAATTATTGCCTGATTGTTGCAATTTGACTGCACTTGCCAAATCACCAGCATTAGTGATATTGATAGCAGCACCATTACCATTTTGGAAGAGCGTTTGCGGTGTGGTAGTAGTCGCCGATATTGCAAACGCGAGGTCATTGGCTGATGGCTGAGCTAAACCCGTGAGGTTGATAGTCTCAGAGTGGGTATATAGAATCTGATTCTTCACATAGGAAGCAGTGACGGTGAGTGTTGCCGCCTTGTTAGTGCCTACGGATGTAGGTGCGAAAGTTACCGTAGCCGCTGGCTTGGCTCCCCAAGCAAGGGCAAATTGGTCAGCACTTAGCCCATCGAAGCGATACGACCAATCCACATCAGCCCAAGCAACATTGGCGTTGCTCGTACGAGCAGTAAGCGCAGCGGTGGCAGACGCACCCACTTTCGCGGTGAGAGGAGATACGGACGAAAGCGTGAATGTAGGGGTGTAGTTCTTGTTGTCTATAGTAGGGGTAGTAGCAGAAGTGGTCCAATAACCCTTTGACTTATCGTAATAATAGGCGGTATTTCTTGTGGCAGCAGTTAATGTTTCCGCAGTGCTCATTTTTAGTTTAGGAAGAGTGAATCCCACATTGGGTGTTGCAATAGCTTTTGGCAGCTGACCCGCCCAATAATCATAGGGTTTTACAGGATCATACTGGATGCATTGCTTGAGTACAACATTGCTTGTAGCAGTTGTTGCTGTTAATTTTCCACCACCATTCGATGTAATCGTTGCGCCATCTGTCGTAGTAAATACCGCTCCCGAAACGACACCGTCTATAATCCATTTAGCATCAGTAGCCGATGCATATAAAGTTTTTGTAGCATACTTGCTATATACGCCACCAGAAGTTCCCATATCAACAAAATCACCTTTCCGGTCATATACAGTAGGGTGATAAGATGCAACCGGAAATTTATCTAATATAGATACATGAACATTAGATATATTAAAATAATTGTAGTTACCTGAATTTACTACTTTAGTGTATTTTTTAGATAATAATCCACTAGTCCATTCTTTTATTTCACTTGTATTCAAATAATGTTGCTTTGCATCATAGACAAACACATTTCCAGAAAGTGTTGCAGTAGAATTGGGATCCACATACAATGTTGAGCCTGCCAAGAATGCAAGGTCATAACTAATCGTTACGTCCACATTATATAAGGATACATCCATATTATTATTCAATGGCAAGACAAAATCTTTACTATTAATTTTATCCAATCCTGTCAAATCACCTAAACTCGACAAACTACCCAATAACTGCGACAAGTCTAATGGTAACTCAATATTTTTTATAGATAGTTTAGCATTTGTACCATTTTGGTCTTGGCCTTGTACTATGAATTTTAGTCGGTCGGTCTTTCTATCAAAATATTTGATAAATGTAACCCCTTTATTCGTCTGGAACAATCCATTTCCACCCTTGGACTCATCAATAACAAAATCAGCTTCTACTACCATCTTTGTTCCATTCATATCTACTATCGCTACCAGTGTTTCCGTAGCACCGTGGTTAATCACCAATCGAGTTTCTACATTTTGTACGTAATATTGCTGTACAGGAAACACCTTATGCGACTTATCTAATACCATATTTACCGTTGCTGTACCTCCTCTCCAATCCTTGAATATGAGTGCTTCATAAACTTTTGCCCTCTCATTGATTGTAACTGAAGTATTATCTGGGTCGCCTGTGATATATCCATATATAGACAGAATAGCATTCTCATTTGCGATAATTTGGCTATTCGTTCCCATATCAATTTGACCGTATGTTACAGGGCGACCATTATAACCTTGAGTTTGAGACAAATCTGCATGAACACTAAGATTACCATCGACCGTAATCTTTGTTTGTTCCGCGACATGAAGTACACGGATAGGCGTAAAAACGCTGGAATTTAATACATCTGCAGATGATAATACACCTATAGTTACTGTTCTCTCCGCATCGCCTGGAATAAGCAATGTTACACCTTTGGGGATGGTGTAGTCATCTGCTGCGAGGGTTGCTTCTTTATTTTGCGCATCAGTAACGGCACTGGGTTTGGTATAGCCTCTAATCGTAAAGACACTTTCGAAGATAAGCACTTGACTTACTCCTGTGCGGAGATAAAGCGCCTCCGCCTCTTTAAGTGCCAAAGCGAAGTCGCTGTATGCAATCTTTTTATCTTTCTGCGATTGGATATAGAAAGTAGCTTCATCGTACTTAACAAATTGTGGACGCACTTGTGCCGAGCTTTTGAAATTATAAGTGACGTTTTGGTCGTAAGAGATGTATTTCACAATGTCATTACCATTAGCATCTTGCGTAATCTCCTGCCAACCAATAAAAGCGTAGCCATCAGTGGAAGTAGTAGCGTTAAGTTTCAACTCCACCGCCTGCATACTCTCGTCGGTGAGTTGTGTAATGGTAGGGGTAGAAGCATTAGCAGCAACAGTATAAGAGCGTTCGGTACGGTTAATATGCTTAACCGTATAGGCGCCTTTAGTAGGAAGGAATGTCAGGGTAGGCATATCCTCAATGGTCGTAGTGATAGTACGAGACTTATCTCCCGCAGTAATAACCACATTCACCGTTTTGCCAATCGCATTATTGAAATTACCAATATAACTCAACATTACTTGCGCCAATCCGTCTTTAGCAGAGACCGACAAAGAGGATTTTTTCTCTGCTGTGAGAGGGTTAACCAATGCAAAGAGACCCGCATCGCCTCCATTGAGCGCGAACGTGATGTCTTTTGCTTGCGCCTCCACGAGGATAGTAGCATTATTGATATACTCATCACCTTCTTGACTAACATAGTGAATCATCTTATCGTGCTGCACCACATTAACATAGGGTTTGAACATTGCATAGAGCGTAGGAGGTGCGGTAGGCGCACTACTCGTTCCTTGAGCAGCGACAGAGGCACTATATGAAGATGCCGTTCCAATATCAGTGCCACCGTCAATGGTGGACCAACCTGCAAAATAGTATCCCGCAGCAGGTTGTGCATAGTAATAAAAGGTAATGGTAGCACTAGTATTGTTGCCATCATCCTTTCCCTTAGGACCTGTAGAAGACATCCACTCACTCCACTCCGCTGCACTTGCAGCAGGGGCTGTAGCAGAAGTCGTTACACATACCTTACCCATACCTTGAGCTTCGGTAGCAACCTGTGCTGACGCGTTTGCATAGAAAGTAGCAGCCTCTATAGTTGTTACACTCAGAAACGCTAAAATCAAAATCGACAATATTTTTTTCATAAGCTTTGTTGCGGCAGAGCCGCTATTTTTAAGTTGTTAATAATTCTGTTTTTGTGCGGCGGAGCCGCTGTTTTAGTTATTGGCCTACCCCCGACCCCTTCCTAAAAGAAGGGGAGTGATAGAAATTGATTATATGTTGTCGCCCGAGGGCGGGGTGTTGCTATAGTTGTTATAGTTGCGCTAGCCGGACTAGTAGTACTAGGGGCGGCAAAGCCGCGGGGATATTTTATCGAAACAATAGAAAAAACCGACATGCGATTAGGCATATCGGTAAAGAAACGAAATATATCAATCAATGGGATTACATCAACTTGCGCAACTCATCAGCCGAAGGCAATGAACGATAATGCTCTGGCAATTCATCTACGCTGCGGTATGTTGCCACACCCAAGGGTTTGGACATATCACGCAAAGTAAACTCCACTTCCGTATTACTCTTATCTCTACACAAGATAATACCAATACTTGGATTCTCATCGGGCAACTTGACATATTCATCCAAAGCAGACAAGTAGAAATTGAGTTTGCCAGCATACTCTGGTTGGAACTCTCCATTCTTCAACTCTATGGCTACCATGCAACGCATCCTTCGATGATAAAAGAGCAAATCAATAAAACGCTCCTTCTCATCCACTATCACGCGATACTGATTACCCATAAAAGTAAACTCATTGCCCAATGACATCATAAAGTTCTTGATGTTATTCACAATATGTTGCTCTACATCACGCTCATCTACATGGTCGGGATCATCCACATGCCAGAAGTCCAACACATGGTTCTCCTTGAAAGTCTGCATAGCAACTGCACGCTGTTTCTCATTAGGAATAGTTAACTCAAAATTGCTTGGCATTGCCCCTAATGTGTGATATAGGTCATCGCGCAAAGCTTGCTCCAAACGCCGCGTGCCCCAAAACTCAGTTGCCGCTCTGCGGATATAGAACCAACGGGCAGAAATGTCCTTTACTTGTGCAAATATTATACAATGATGTGTAAAACCAATAGAGGTAAAACTCATTATATCTTGCTCGCTAATTTCGCTCATCACTGATGAGCAAAATGTAAACGGCTGAATTTCAACAGAAATAGGGACAATTCCTATTTCGCTCATCACTGCCGAGCGAATTTCAAAAATGCCTTTTTTTTGTTTCTTTACTATTGCTTCAATATTTCAAAGGTCACTTGCGCGGCGAAGCCGCTAATCCGCACCTCATCGCCTTTAGCCTCTCGACTTATAGCCTACAGCAGCAATGCTGCGGATTCTATGTTGTCGCCTCTTTGGAAGTGCAATGTGATATTTTGACAATAAAACAAGAACAACTTGCACTATGCAAATTGCTCCTATTTTGATAATTGTGTACGTTAAGCGTACAAAATCTAAAATGCCTTATTTAATCCATCAACTGGGAATCAAACTACCAATCTAATGCTTCTGGCTTCAGCAAGAAATCCGTTAGCGAAATAGTAAAAATACCATCGTCATCATGCCACGGAACAACAGGCGCGTTTTGAATCAAGATTCGCTTAAAACCATCGCCAATCTTGCGGAAAGATTGCGTTTCTTGCTTGCGTTTCTCGCCAGTTGGCATCTCAAAAGCAGATTGAATATAGTATTTACGACTACCACTATTCACCACAAAATCGACCTCGTACTGCTTACGAATCAACTTTTGATTTTCATCCTTTTCCCAAACTGGTACAATACCCACATCCACTAACATACCACGAGAAAGTAACTCATTGTATATCATGTTCTCCATCAAATGACCATCATCCTGCTGACGGAATTGCAAACGCGCATTACGCAAACCCAAATCTATAAAATAGTACTTCTGCTGCGCTCCAATGTACTGCCTCCCCTTGATATCATAACGTTTGGCTTCGTTCAAAAGAAAAGAATCCTTCAGATACTCAATGTAACTACCAATGGTATTTTGAGAAATATCGGATTTACACTCGCTTTTGAAAGTGTTTCTCAAGCGCGTAGTATTAGTCAAAGAACCTACTGCCGAAGCTAAGACATCCGTTAGCATACCTATCTCCTCTACTCCGCGCAAATGATAACGACCAATAATATCAGACAAATAAACATTGTCAAACAAAGCACGAAGATATTGCTCACGTTCTTTTGTATTATCCGTCATCCACACTTGTGGCATACCGCCATAATAATAATACTGACTCAGCAATACCTGTGGATGCTCCTCGTAGAGCGTACATACATCTGCAAAACGGAATGGAAAGACGCGAATCTCATCACCTCGACCACGGAACTCCGTGATAATATCAGAGGACAAGAAACGTGAGTTACTACCTGTGACATACACATCCAGATTATCACGATGCAGAAAGCCATTCAGCACCGCCTCAAAGCCTTCAACTAATTGTATCTCATCCAAGAGGATATAATACATTTGATTATCAGTAACGCGGTCTAACACATACTGATATAACGCCTTAGGGTTGCGGTACTCTTCGTTGAGCATATCATCCAAAGCCAACGCAATGATATGTTGTTCATCCACACCTTGCGCCAATAGATGACGACGGAACAGGGTAAACAACAGATACGATTTGCCACAACGGCGAATACCTGTAATTACCTTTACCATACGATTGCCTCGTTTGCTTTCCAAACGAGTTAGGTACTCATTTCTGCTTACTTCTTTCATGTTCTATTGATTTTTTTTGCAAAAATACAACTTTTTTTTCAATAGACCAAAAGATTTGGCATTTTTTTATCAAAATATCACAATACTTCAAAGATCGCTTTGGGCTCGCAGAGCGAGCGTTGTGGGCAGCGGAGCCGCTGTTTTTAGTTATTAGCCTACCCCCAACCCCTTCCTAAAAGAAGGGGAGTGATAGAGGGTTATTTTGGTGTAGAGTGTAAGGTGTAAAGTGTAAAGGCAAGGGGCACTTTTCGTTACACTCAAAGTTATTTTATGTTGTCGCCCCGAGGGCGGTAGTTGCGCTAGCCGGACTAGTAGTACTAGGGGCGGCAAAGCCGCGAGTATTAAACGACAATTCAAGTCAATTTTATTCGTCAATTATTGTCAATTTTTTCCCTTTTGTGGATTGGAAGAATGTGCCATGCACATTGACAATCCACAAATGAGAGGGATGTTCTTTTGCGGCGTTACTCGGCAAATATGCCGAGGGTACGACCAACCACGGGGGACTCGCGGACGGAACCGCGAGGCTATACAGCCAATTGGAGATAGCCGTGGTTATTTATTTTAAAGGTCACTTTGCTCGCGGAGCGAGCGTTTTATGCGGCGGAGCCGCTTGTTATTTTGTACGCCCAAAGGGCGTGAGTTGTCCCTTTATAGATTTTGAACTTATTAGTCCAAAATGTTTTGTCTTGACTATTGATTCCACAAAAAAAACGGTAATTCCGCTTATTGAAATTACCGCTTAAATTATACTACAGCCACTAATCGATATTAGTCTTTTAAACAGCCAATCGGGATAACATACACACCATCCTTTCGGCGTAATCCGACCTTGCCTCCTGTAAGAACTATCAACAAGTCTGGTTCACGAATAGGCACTTGCTTTTCCGTCAGATTATGCTCACGAATCAAATCCTGTAGCTTCAACAAATGAGCTGCACCTGCATCCACCTCGGCACTTCCCAACTTACACTCAATAAGCGCGTAACGTCCATCATCCAAATGCAAAACGATATCCGCCTCTAAACCATATCGGTCATTATAATAAGACACCGTAGCATATTGATCAGCTGTATATGCCTTCAAATCACGAATACACAATTGCTCAAAAATAAATCCGAATGTATTCAACTGCATCTGCATAGATTCTGGTGTTAATCCAAGCAACGCTACAGCAATACTGGGGTCACAGAACCCTCGCTTATCACCACTACGGATTGCCGTTTTGCTACGAATAGCAGGACACCATGCCCCAATATTCTGAATCACAAACAATCGCTCCAGTGCATCTACGTAGTCATCAAAAGTTGTACGAGAGCAATCCACATCATCAGAAGCCACGACATCTTGCAACAACGAACCTGTTTTTGCTAAAGTGGATATATTGCGTGCATACGAACGCAGTATTTGGCGTGTGAGTTTTGAGTTACGGTTACTGCCATCTATACGCATAATATCAGAAGTACAAACCGTATTCACATAATCACGCGCTACGGACAATGCAGACTTTTTAGTTTTTGCACTCACAGCAGCAGGCCATCCACCACGACATGCAGCGTATATCAAATCATCTACTGAGAGATTGGACAACACATCTAAATCCATTTGAGGATTATCAAACAACTCTTTTAGCGAGATTAGTCCATTACTCTCTTGCGACTCCCAAAGGCTCATTGTACCCATTTGCAAACGAGAAATGCGTCCCGTACCAGAGTGGCGAATCTGTGTTTCATCAACCACATTGGAACCCGTCAAGATGAATTGACCTGTTGTTTGGCGTTTATCCACCTCTATACGCACAGCATCCCACACCACAGGATAATCCTGCCACTCATCTATCAGACGAGGTGTTTCTCCCTGCAAGAACAACGAGGGACGATTTTGAGCAATCATATCATAGTTGGCTCGCTCGTCTGGATCTTGCAAGCGAATGATTGATTGGGCTTGTTGGGCAGCCGTAGTAGTCTTACCACACCACTTGGGGCCTTCTATCAACACGGCACCCATCGCTTGCAAACGTTGGTGCAACAATTCATCTGAAATACGCTTAAAATACCTCATGTCTTTATCATTTTTCAAATCCGCTGCAAAGGTACTAATAATAATTGACTTATGCAAATAATTTGGAAAAATTGTGGCATTTCACTTGGAAAAATTGTGGTATTTCACTTGGAAGAATTGTGGTAAATACCATCCTCTTTGATATACACAAGAACTACATCGTTATGAATAATTCTCGCGTATATGCGGTAATTTCAATATTTCAAAGAACACTGTGGGCTCGCAGAGCGAGCGTTGTGGGCAGCAGAGCTGCTGTTTTAGGTTATCAGCCTACCCCCAACCCCTTCCTAAAAGAAGGGGAGTGATAGAGGGTTATTTTGGTGTAGAGTGTAAGGTGTAAAGTGTAAAGGCAGGGACACTTTTCGTTACACTCAAAGTTATTTTATGTTATCGCCCGAGGGCGGGGTGTTGCTATAGTTGTTATAGTTGCGCTAGCCGGACTAGTAGTACTAGGGGCGGCAGGGGCGCGGGTATTAAACGACAATTAATGTCAATTTCATTTGTCAATTATTGTCAATTTTTTTCCTTTTTGTGGATTGGAAGAATGTGCCATGCACATTGACAATCCACAAATGAGAGGCTGTTCTTTTGCGGTGATACTCGGCAAATATGCCGAGGGTACGACCGACTGCGGGGGACTCGGCAAATATGCCGAGGGTACAACCATCCACGGGAGACTCGGCAAATATGCCGAGGGTACGACCGACTGCGGATACTCGGCGGACTACCGCCGAAATGCACCCCATGACGCAAGCGTCATCGGGGACCCCGCAGACTAAACAGACGGCGGGGCGCTCATTCTCCCTCTGCGATTACCCGAATAACATTCGGCGTAATGGACATAGAAAGGAGAGCCATCCCATACTTATCCTATGCTTATCCTATAGTGAGATTCCAATCAAGTTCCAATGAGGTTCCAATGAGGTTCCAATGGTGATAGGGGGCACATAAGTGGCAAGCCATAGGTATATGTGATTCCATATAAAAAACGGTAACTCCGTTTTGTGGAATTACCGTTAACTTTAATGTATTATTTATTTAATAAATCATGCTCTGAGGTATGATACGATGGATATACACCGCTTCATCTGTCATCGAATACAAGATTGCCATTCGCTCATAATTTAAGCGGCGGATGGGTGAACCCAACTGAAAAGATAACTCGGGCACGATAGGAAACAAATCTGCATTTTGCTTCAGCCACAAAATCCGTTGCTCCAAACCTGCAAGATAGCGTTTAGCAGTCAAAGGAGCGCAACATTGCTGAACGATATAGTCGTTTAGATTGACGATATCGCTATAGGCATCGGCACTATATCTAATCACGCGCATCATTCTGCCTCACGGATGTCGTTCATGCCATAGCGTTTGCCCATGTCAGCGTATGCCATATCCCAAAATTCTTCGTGAGAATAATGGGCTTGACTTTGCCAATTAGGATTGACCAATGGCTCCTCGTGCACGTGCACGCCACCATCATAATTCACATGTGCTTGCGTATTCATAATAATTATTGATTACTTTTGTGCGCAAAAGTAGTATTTTTTTCTGATATACACAAGCAATAAGAGAAAAAAATGCATTTTTTCTCATTTTTTGGTAATTCCACTATTTCAAAGATCGCTTTAGGCTCGCAGAGCGAGCATTGTGGGCGGCGGAGCCGCGGGGATTAAACAACAATTCAAGTCAATTTTATTCGTCAATTATTGTCATTTTTTTTCCCTTTTGTGGATTGGAAGAATGTGCCATGCACATTGACAATCCACAAATGAGAGGGCTGTTCTTTTGCGGCGTTACTCGGCATCGCCGAGGGTACAACCGACTGCAATTACAAAGATCACTGCGCGGCGGAGCTGCGGTTTTAGGTTAAAGGTTAGAGGCGAAAGGCTAAAGGCAAGGAGCTTTTATCGCTTACGCTCTAAACTGTTTTATGTTATCGCCCGAGGCGGGGTGTTCTCGTCGTGCATGTGCGCAGGTGTGCGCACATGCACGTCACGCGAACATTATATATATTACTCCGTCAATGGCTCAATCACCAAACGAGCATCGGAGTCGGTCAAGAAACGTACATACAACTTGCCGTCATTGACATATGCACGCAAAGCGGACATATCCAATACCAACACCTGTGGCTCTACACTCGTTGGATCAACTGCCTCTATCTTCTGGTACAACACCACATCCTCATGATAAATCGCTACAAAGAAGTCTTTATCCTTGGACACAAACACATGCAATGGTTTGTCGCCATACCAACCCAATTGTACCTTAGCTGCAGACCAT
>JAFYWK010000075.1 GCA_017558065.1 Paludibacteraceae bacterium | reverse complement strand
TCAACGATCTCTACTACACTGATATGGGCAATGCTTACCTCAAACCTGAGTTGGCAAAGCAACATAATGTCGGTTTGAGTTTCACGCAACCTTTCCGCATTGCGGGGCAAAAGGGATCTGAGTTCAGCCTCAATGCCGATTACTACTACAACCGCATATCTGACAAGATTATCGCTTACCCAAAAGGTCAGCAGTTCCGTTGGACAATGCTCAACCTCGGATTGGTGAAAATCAACGGTTTAGACGTGAATGCACAACTGCATTTCGTATTACCTATGGATTTCTACCTCACTGCCAAAGCGCAATACACCTACCAACCGGCGATTGATGTCACCGACCCTAGCGACTCCTACTACGGTCATCAGATACCTTATATCCCATGGCATTCTGGTAGCGCAGTGGGCATGTTCGGCTGGCAAAACGATTGGCAGCAGTATGGCTTAAACTATAGTTTCATCTATGTCGGCGAACGCTATAACCAGCAGGAGAACATCATTTATAACTACACCCAACCTTGGTACACCCACGATTTGAACGTATTTGGAGAATGGGAGATCAAACCTCTCGCCTCATCGCCTCATCGCCTTTCGCCTATAATCTTGCGCGTAGCGCTTGATATAAATAATCTGTTATCACAAGACTACGATGTGATTATTAATTATCCTATGCCCAAACGCAACTTCAAGTGCACTGTGAGCATCACGTATTAACTTCGTAGTGAGATATGCACTCGAAAACACAAAAAGTGCGTTTTGTTAAGATTGGGTTTCTAAAAATGTTGCTTCCATTCCTAAAAAAGTTGACTCATTTCCTGAAATAGTTGACTTATCTATTTCTCAACCAAACCACCCTATTCCCTTAGAACTTTTAAAACTCTTAAAACTTTTTCTACTCAAAATTTGCACATCTACAAATTTTGTTGTACCTTTGTACCCGAAATACACCTATAAATCTTAGGTGATTCTTAGGTTATTCTTAGGTGATTTATAGGTTATTCTTAGGTGATTAAGCAACTTTCACTATAAGATCAAAGCATAATCCACTCCTTAAACTATTGAAACAAGCGCCAAAGGCGCATGAAACATTGAAACTTTTAAACTTATCAAACTATGGCACAAATTACCCTCAACCATCCTATTGCCGAGATCCACGGCTCACTCAGCAAGCGTAGCAACATTGTCAACCGCCAAAAGAAATACCGTGTAAACGGTCGCGTCATTCACGAAGGCAAGCAGGAATCTTATGCTATTCAAAACCCTCGTGACTGGAAGAAAAACCCTGCTCAGGGAGCCGAACTCGCCAACCAAACCGCTTGGCAAGAATCTTGTCGCCGTACTGCCCAAATCCTGCAAGCAGCCCAACCCGACGGACCAACCGAGCAACAACTCTTCGAACGCCGTATCAATAAAATCCCTGACTATTACACCTTAGAAGAATCCCGCACATTGCTCGAGGATTTCCGCCGTCGTTATGAGGCTCAATTGCCCAACACCCGTGGCAAACACCCAGACGCCCAAGCGCCCATTGATCCAAAGACTGGTAAAGGCAAACAATACGCCCAATTCCCCGCCTTCATCCGCACCATGATCTACCACACTCTCAAATCCAATCCACAAACATAAACTTGCAAAAATCACATCGTAACATATTGACTACCAGCAACTAACGGGGGGGTAAATTGTATTAAAAAACATCACAGAAAATTTGCTCAGTTCAAAAAAATTCACTACCTTTGCAGAAAATTTGTATAACCTTATAATGTATAGCCTTATGAAACGAGCATTACTTTTTCTCTTTTGTGCACTCATAAGCACACAAATGTTTTCGGAATCAAGTTCTCCCTATGGCACAGCAACAAGTTTTGCAAAAACAGATGTAGCTAGTACTACATTTAACAATGATATAGAGGCTATTTCAAGTGATTTACGCAAAAAATATCTCGTAGAAAAAATCACATGGTACGATGATGAAACTAACCATAAAGAGGCATACTATGAGTACGACAATAATAATCGTTTAGTACGCAGAATAATACATAGTACATATTTTGAACAAGGTAGAGTGAAATATGATACCATTGTTGATAATTATGAATATACAAGGGGAAATTTGACAAAAATTTCGCACAAAGATGTGTATGTTAGTTACACATACGATCTTGAATACGACAATGTAGGAAGATTGATTACATCTAAGTACGTAAATAATATCATGCATTTTTGTTATCGAGGTGGTAAGATGGATTCAATATGGTATGATAACGACCCAGAATGTTATACCATCTTAAAATATGATGAACATGGCAATATTGTCAAAGAAATAAACCGTGTACCAGAGATGGACGATATTTGGGACCCAACTGGAAATTATGTTTTTAGAGAGAATGAGTATGAATATGACGACAAAATACGTCCTTTCTTCAATATAGACAATGCTTTTGTTTACGATCCAATTTTTGGGCAAGGAACAACGCACCCAGTATACATACGTATGCTCTCAACAAATAATCTGATTAAATATTCTCGCTCTTCATGGCATTATACTTATAATGAAGAAGGATTGCCTATTGAGTTAAGGAGTCGTTTTGAAGGTGTAACACCCGCTAATGATCCCAAATATGTTTTCACTTATCGTAAGATAGAAAAACACCAATCTTCCTACAAAGACCAATGGTGCGACACGTGGAATGTACTTTATCATGGTTGGATCGCAGATGAGATAGAGATGCCTCTTACCCTTATTTTTCAATTAACAGGGGATACTATAATCAACGAAATGGAGTATGAGAAACTGACATTTCATTATAGTTTAGCATCTCCTTTGTCGCAAGAATATGTTGCTGCATTGCGTTTTACCGATGATAAGAAAGTATTTATCCATTATGATAATACCGAATACCTACTTTATGACTTTGGTGCACAAGTAGGAGATACGCTGGAAATATTTGGAGGTATCGATCATTACAAGGATTTCAAGACACTTCCACACGTCATTACAGAAATAGACACGCTGGATGATGGAAAGTTGCAGATGCAGTTAATGGTAAATCTTCAAGACGAATGGCATGAAAGATCTATTCCTATAACATGGATAGAAGGCGTTGGATCTAAAGATGGTGTTGTACAAAATGTTGCTACACTCAGAATTGGTCTTGGAGGAATTGAACTATTGTGTGCTTATCATAACGATGAATGTATTTATACTACGGATAACCCTTATTATACCTCATTAGGTTGCGTGTATAATGATCCTATCTTTAGTGCTACAGAAGAAGTGAACGCACCCACACAATCTGTTCAAAAGATTATGTATAATGGTCAATTACTTATTCTTCGCGATGGCAAGACCTATAATGTCATGGGAATAGAAGTAACAAAATAACCACATAAAATACTTACACTTATGAAACGACTTATAATAATATTGTGCTTACTAATAAGTATGCATGGATTTTCGCAAACAGAAATATCCAAAGAATTGTTTCCGACTCTCGCAGGCTTGCAACGAACAACTTGCTTAAAAAACATCAACGAAAATGAAGTAGGTACTGTTTGGGGATCGAATTCATATTTAATGCAAGAAATAGAAACCACCACTATTGATGGAAAGCAATATCTATTGTTTGGAACGAATAACACCTATGATGAATATTGGAGTCTTTGGCTACGCGAAGAAAATAACAAAATATTAGTTTATAGTGCTGCACAGAAGAAAGATCTTGTATTATATGACTTTACCCTAAATGTAGGCGATTCGCTACCGCGTTTGTATGTTGATGAGGAATTATCAAGTATAGTGGACTATTTCAAATATGAGGCAGATTGGGAATATACAAAACCGCTTTTCGTAACCGAAGTATCAACAATAACACTTCTTGACGGCAAGGAGTACAAAAAATGGACTTTTGATAATGGTATAGAGTACGTAGAGGGAATTGGTAGTTTTGGTACTAGTTATGCGTGGAATGATTTTTACCAACTGATAGCCAATGGTCCGCTGTATTCCGATGTTTTTAGCCAACACCTCGTTTGCGCAAGCAAAAACGGTCAACTCCTCTACAAAATGGACGATGCCGAAATGGAGCGTTTAGGTGCAGAGTGCTTGTGTGATGGCTACCAATCTTCCTACAAAGACCAATGGTGCGATACGTGGAACGTGCTTTATCATGGGTGGGATCCTGAAGGTGGAGATGACCCATATATGCCGTATACTTTCATTTATCAGTTGGAAGAAGATACTACAATCAATGATTTGACCTATCAAAGACTTACAGGGCGTTTTAGTTTAAGTACAATGCCTTCGAATAAAGAATATGTTGCCGCATTGCGCTTTGCGGAAAATAAAAAGGTATTTGTGCATTACGACAATACAGAATACCTACTTTATGACTTTGGTGCACAAGTAGGAGATACGCTGGAAATATTTGGAGGTATCGATCATTACAAGGATTTCAAGACGCTTACACATGTCATCACAGAAATAGACTCATTGGACGATGGAAGGTTACAAATCTATTCTAATGCGATAATTCAAGAGTCGGAAGGTTATGAGACTCCATTCGAAAGATTATATCCTAAGATTTGGATAGAAGGCGTTGGATCTAAAGATGGTATTGTGCAGAATAGTGCGACAAATCGGATAGGTATAGGACCTTGTGTGTTGCTATGTGCTTATCATAACGATGATTGTATTTATACTACGGACAACCCTTATTATACCCCATATGGATGCGTACATAACGATTCTTTCTTTACGGCTACAGAAGAAGTGAATGCACCCACCCAATCTGTTCAAAAGATTATGTACAATGGTCAACTCCTCATTCTCCGTGACGGCAAGACCTACAATGTTATGGGAATAGAAGTGAAATAATCACCTCTCATACTTCACCTCGTTTCCCTCACATTACCTCATAACAAGCCTCCTCTCGGGGGCTTGTTTGTTTTCCGACACAATTATTTTCTTATAAAAAGTGTTCGTTTGCTTGCGTATGTGCATTTTTTGTTGTACCTTTGCACCCGCATTCAGTTAAGAGCACCCCACTCGCCCACGAGGCTCGTCGGGGACCCGCTTTAGGGAAGCAGGTGAGATTCCTGCACAGACCCGCTGCTGTGATTTGCAATATCGTTTGTTTCGTATCTAAGTCACTGCCTATCAGGTGGGAAGGCTAAGCAAACGAGCAATAAGTCAGAAGACCTGCTGCATGCTACCAACTGAGTTGG
>JAFYWK010000008.1 GCA_017558065.1 Paludibacteraceae bacterium | reverse complement strand
TTTTGTGGGCGTTGACGGATTCGAACCGCCGACCCTCTGCTTGTAAGGCAGATGCTCTAAACCAGCTGAGCTAAACGCCCGAATGGGAATGAATGGTGGGCGTTGACGGATTCGAACCGCCGACCCTCTGCTTGTAAGGCAGATGCTCTAAACCAGCTGAGCTAAACGCCCATTCAATGTCTCATTATTTAAAGGAACTCATGCTCCCTTCACGAAAGCGAGTGCAAAGGTACTGCTTTTTTTTGAATTGACCAAATATTTTTAGAAAAAATATGTTCTTTTTTGTTCTTTTTTCAGTTTTTGTACATTCCATGCCCAAAAATGGGTGTTTTTTGTACGCGGAACATACAAATAGTAGATAAGTAATGTCGAAATGAACGCGCAAATAATTCCGCCAAAAATATCCAATGCGAAATGCTGGCAAAGATAGATTCGGGTGTATGCGCCTATCGCTGCAAGAATAAAACATAAGAAAGCATAAACCCCTTTTGCTTTTATCTTAGTATCCATCATTAGCAGACTGATGGTGAAGAAGAGCGTGAAGAAGGTGGCAGTGTGTCCAGAGGGAAATGAATGCCAATGATTCATTCTTACCCCCTCTACCAACGGTAGCACAATGTCTGGCATGTTTTCTCCAAACCAAACGAGAGGGCGTGGAGCGTTGAATAGGTGTTTGATAGGTTGAACAATGGCTGTCGTAAGGAGTAAGTTCCCCGCTAAGAAGACGGACCAGCCTGCCCGATAAAAGAGCAGTATCACCACAGATACATATGGCAGCCAATCTACGAGATTGGAGTAGCGTGGCATCCATGTGTCTAAGAATGCAGTGTGTGGCTGGCACAACATGAGGTGTAATTCTCCTTTGGGAAACACCAGCAATGCCGTCCCCAAACAAATGAGCAATAGGACCGTGGGGATTGCAAATGCCAGCGCAGGGCGCAGTGATACATTATTTTTTTCGACCGAGGACATCGTATGTGCATTGGTTGTGAATAATCAGTAACTCTCCGTTTTGGATAATCTTCTTATGTGCCGAAGACACGGTGGGTTGTTCAAAACCTACGTTGTTCTCTTCTTCCACCATAACGGTATTACTTGCGCGCAAGCCCGCTGGTGTTACGCGATAATAAAGGGGCGTGTCATAGGTGGTGTGGTTAACACGGTGAGAAGTGCTGCGAACTTGAAATGGAGAACCATCAATTTGCACTTCTTCTCGCACATAGTCACCTGTGTACAGATATGCTTGCTGAAACGATATACGGTGGTAACCTTTGCTTTTACTGCCAATCTCCTTTTGAATGAGCGATATGGTGGTTGTTCCTTTGGGAATAGCAAAGGTGTAGAACGCTTCATCTAATGTGAGGGGTTGGGTGTAGAGCACTTCGTCGTTGTTGCCTCTAATGATAAGGTCGGCTGTTTGGTCGCCCTTATATACGCAGCATTTCACCGTGAGATAGGTGTCTGCGGGAGCCGAACCGAAATTGTCGAAGCGAATGAGGCGTTTGGTTGTAGTGGTGGATGAGCAAATGGCATAATTACCATCCATGAGGGTGTATGGGGCTTCATTACCGTTTTCCAGTAGCCAATGGATTTGCTTGTTTCCTTTAATCAGGTCATTCTTGAATCCAGGCATAGATACAAGGGTGTCATTGCTTCCTGATTCTTGGACGGTGAACACTTCCAGTTTGTAGAAACGCTTAGATTGATTTTTCCAATGCGCTACAAACGAGTTGGCTGTAACCTCCGTAGCAGGATATGCCATAGGGTTGATCTGGTCGGTTGGTATGTGATAATCGGATGATGTGGTAGGTATGAGTTGGGCGAGGTCCACGCGATTGCCCTTCATGTCGCCCCAAATATATTCTACCAATTCTGGATATTCGATAAAGGGATTGCGGTTGTGCTGAATGCTGGATATGGCATCCAAACGATGAATCTCCTTTTCGCTAACAGGATCTATTCGGTGCCATCGTAGAAGCACCTCGATGAGATAAGGCGTGAAGGTCAGGTAGGAGTTGTTGGTAACATATTGGGCATAACTATCACTCCATTTCATATCATGGTACGCGGTGGCTATATAGAAGTATGCGCGTGCGAAATCGCCTTTGTATTCATCAATCACGCTGAACGCATAGTCATTCCACTCCTTGTCTTTTCCCATGAAGAAAACGCCGTTGTTTACTTTGTTGGAGTCGTTGAGGAACCCAGGAGGGTAGTTGGACTTGTTGTTGTTGGCTACGCGATCTGCTGGATTGAGGTGATAGAGGTCTTTGAATGCATCGTTCTCATTGCCTCCCCACCATGATTTAGGCAAACTGTGCTCAATATCCATTCCCGCCGCACTACCATCGTTGATAGGAAAGTAGCGCTTGGTTGTGGAGTACATGTCCCAAATAGTGCCATCGGACAATTGGTCACTACTCCGAAATCCATGCCACGTGCCATATGCTTCTAAATCGCCTTTACGCCATAGCGTATCTCCGTTTTGCACTTTGGTAGTGGTATGGTATTCGTTGAGGCCATACACGTAGCGCTCTCCCCCTTTGATGATTTGGAAGAGAGCTTTTTTTAATTCGGCATCAGCTTTGTCCTGAATAGCGTTGTAATAGCCAGCAGGCATCACTTCTGCCTGCATGGTTAGAATAACCAGGCAGAGTAGTAGGGTGAGAAGGGATATTCGTTTGTTCATTTTCGAGAGATGGAGATGATTCCGTTGTAGAGGATATACCACAAGACACACACAGCTCCACCCAAAGCGGCTATAGATACTTGGTGCTCGATGAAAGCTACTGTGCAGCAAGGTCCCAACATAAGACAGCAACCCAATGCAAAGATTACCATGCTTTTTTTGTCTTTTCCAGCCGATTTCAAACTAAAGAATGGAATCTCGCTGATGAGTAGATAGCAGCTCAAGAGACTGATAGCCAATAGTATCCATGCGGTCCAAGTGGGCAATGTGATGCTATGGAGAAAGCACACGAGTGAAGCCCAAAAAATAGCGTTAGGTGGGGTGGCCAATCCGATGAATGAGGTCGTTTGGCGTTCATCGATATTGAATTTAGCCAGTCGTAAAGCCGAGAAGGCTGCAATCAGCAAGGCGATGAGCGCCCACCAACCAATGATGGGTTTGAGATAGCACATGAGTGCCATAGCAGGTGCCAGACCAAAGGTGATGTCATCTGCCAACGAATCGAGTTGTACGCCCAGTGGAGAGGGTACTTTCAACCAGCGAGCAGAAGCACCGTCAAAGAAATCGAAGATAGCCCCTGTAATGATGAAGGCGAACGCCCAGAGAAATTGCTCCTGCGTTGCCATAAAAACAGACACTGACCCGCACAAAAGATTTGCGCAGGTCAGTGAGTTAGGTATGATACGTTTAATTTGCATTATGTATGGAATTATTTTTTGCCGTAAGCAGGATCTACTTTATGATATGCAAAGAATGTTACCGCAATCGTTGCAACGCAGCATGCGATGACCATCCAGAAGAAATCTTTGTATCCCAATGCCTCTTGAATGTATCCCGCAAACAGACCTGGAATCATCATGCTCAGTCCCATGAATGCTGTGCAGAATGAGTAGTGTGCGGTCTTGTATTCGCCTTCAGAAACATAAATCATATACAACATATACGCGGTGAAACCAAAGCCGTAACCAAATTGCTCTACTGCTATGGCGGTGGTGATCGCTACGATGTTTTCTGGTTGGAAGACGCCCAGATATACAAAACTCAAGCAAGGCAGGGTCATAAATGCCGCCATAATCCACATAGACTTGCGCAATCCTACTTTGGATGCGTACATGCCGCCCAAGATGCCACCAATGGTGAGGAAGATGATACCGATCGTTCCGTATGCCAAACCTACTTGGTCGGTGGTCATTGCCAGACCGCCCAATTCGCGATTAGCCACGAGGAATGGATTGATCATCTTAATCAGGAATGCCTCTGGCAAACGATACAGAAGCATAAAGATGATAGCCAACCATACACCTGGTTTTTGGAAGAAAGTAATGAAGGTGCGTCCAAATTCATACAGGATGGATTTTGCTTTTTCGGTAGAATCCTCTTGTCCTGCTTCCGCTTGACGTTGTGTGTCTGCTGCTGGCTTAGGCAAGAAGAATACGTGCCACAGGGTGATGACTGCCAGAAGCACAGAGGTGATGAGCAAGGTGACTTGCCATGCCATAGGAATATCACCTGTGCTTGCCTCTAAACGACCTGCGATGTACAACACGGCACCTTGACCAAAGATGGTAGCAATGCGGTAGAATGTAGAACGAATACCTACAAACAATGCTTGATCGTTTTGTGACAATCCGAGCATGTAGAATCCGTCAGCTGCAATATCGTGTGTGGCAGAAGCGAAGGCGGTGATCCAGAAGATGACTAACATCACGGTGAACATGCTCATCGGTGTTTGTTGTGCTGCGATCATAGCGGCATCTGGATGAGGAATGCTGACAGTGAGACCAATGAATGCTGCGGTTAAGAGCACTTGCATGGCAATGGTCCACCAGCGTTTGGTCTTGATTAAGTCCACAAATGGACTCCAAAATGGTTTAATAACCCATGGCAAGTACAAGAGTGATGTGAACAATGCCATCTGACCATTAGGCACACCCATCTTGGTGAACATCATGGTGGATACTTGGTTTACCAATACGTATGGAATACCCTCCAAGAAATACAAGGTGGGTACCCAGAACCAAGGATTAATGCTTTTCTGTGATTTCATGACCTAAAATGTTGTAGTTTTTATTGTTTTTAATGATGATTAATTGTCCATTGTGTAGCATTTTCTCTGCGGTAGAGTGTTGCGTGACATTTTCCACATCGGTCGTTTGACCTGGTATGCCTTTGTAGTGCAAATAAATACCTTCGATAGGAATACGGTATTCTTGTTTCGCCGCTGATGTAGCAACTGAGAATTTGATGGTATTCAAATTGATAGGATAGATAGCGTGATCATCTTCTACGCCAAACAATTCGTTGAAATCCACATAGATACTTGTGGGCTCATTGGCCACCAAGTTTTGTGCGGTGTATGCATATTTAGTGTTGTCACCCGCGCGTTGCAATGTGAAGATGATTTTCTCAATCAACTCGCCTTGTGGTGTCAAGCGCATTTCCATAGCATATGGAGTAGAGTAGAGCAGTGAATCTGCTTCTAGGGTCGCATGCGGAGCACGTCCACCTGTATAATTTACATACAATTCTGCGAGTCCATCGCTGTTAGCAGCAAAAGAAGTATTCCACTTAGAAGTTGTTGTTTTCATCGTCCAGCGGTCCTCTATGTTAATCATGTTCTCCCATAGATAAGGGGTGTGCACTGGTGTTTGTACATTGACAATCAGGTGCAGGGTAATATCACCAATCGTGCCGTGTATAGTGGTGCGACCGTTCTTCAAACCCTTCACAATGCCGTTCTCCACTTGACAAATGGTGGCATCGTCGATGGTCCATTCGAAAGCAGAAGCCAGCATATCAAATTGCTTGTTATCCAATTCGCCATTGATCTCAATTGGATAATCCCAACCTGTAGATACAATTACACTATCCAAACGCAGTTTAGGGTTGGCTGCATCCACCAATACGATATCCAGTGGCAAAGAGGCATTGCCGAATTTGGCAGTCAGTGTGCCACTACCAAGACATACAAAGTAGCCATCTTCCGTGATGTATCCAGTCTCAGGATTGCAGCTCAGTTCTACGCCCTGCAGTTGTTTATTAACCAGCATGCCATATTGATTGTAACCCAAGAAATCCGGTTTGATAGCTGCGTATTTAGGCAAGCGGATAAAGGTGCTCGTGGTGCGCATTTCTGTCACGATGCTATCATCAGGAGCGGTAGAGAACAGGAAGATACTATTTCCCACAGCACGAGGCGAACCTTCGGTGGTAGGGTTGATGATTTGTCCATCTAAGTTAAACTGTGCGCTACCGCCACCATCTGCACCAGCCGCTTCCCACGCTCCGAAATGGCGAAGGATAGAGGCCATCTCATGGGTGTACATACCTGGCTTCTCCATCACCATCATCCATAGGGTGTTGTGATCTTTGCTTACGCCAAAACCTGTACGAGGGTAGTTCTTGTTGTTGTAATCCTCGTTCCAGTTGCGATTGGTGAGACGACCTTCGCGCATCACATAGCAGTTACCTGCGCTGAGTTGCTTGATGTTGGGTCTGGCGCCTGTATGCGACTCATACATGCCGATGATGAATTGCACTTTGTCGCCTATGTTGGCTGTCTCAAGGAAGGTCTTACCCGTGCCGCGACCGCGAAGAACGGCATAGCCCTCCTCTATCTTGGTGCCACCCGTATTGTTGATACTGACTACCTCTGCAAACATGTGCTGGTTGATAGCCCAGTCTTGGTCTAACTTCACTACCAATTCCACCATAGGTAGGTTTGTGCCCAGACGTGCATCAATCACATCTTTTGTGAGGGTGGCTTTGGTACCCATATCCGAGTTGAATAGCACCACTTCGTTGTCTGCTGGATTGCTACGGTTGCGGTTCACTTCGCTAATTGGCATCGCTTGTCCCTTGATGGCGAGATGTGCGTCCCATGAGAATTGGTCGATATGGGCCTTCTTTTGCTCATCAATCATCAAATAGCCAATATCTTGTGAACGACCAAAAACAGGGTCTGCATTACCGTGACCGATATTCCAGTTGGTGATGTTCGTACCAATCTTACCATTGCGCACTTGACCTGTACAAGGCACGCCCGTCAGATTGTTGTATTTGCCGTCGTCTTGTGTGGATACAATCCAGAAGTTGCAGTTCACCGAACCTATCGAGCGGTGTCCTGGAGCATCCAGACGCACATGGGCATCTGCCATGCGCTCGGTATTACCCATAGTGGTACTATGGCTCTCTTCTACCGTGTTGTAGGGATTGGTTAAATCCACCTCGTAGATGTAACAATGACGTGTAGAGGTGGCATTGGTAATATCAAAACGTGTGTAGATGATACCAGGTCCCACTTGATAACTCTCCAGCGTATCAATAGCGTATTGCTGGATAACGGTACTGTCCAAGTTGGTTTGAATGTTGATTGTCCCGTGCTGCGCTGCTACTGGTAGGCACAGCAGGATAGCGGATAAAAGTAGTAGTTTTTTCATATGACATTAAATTAAGCGCACAAAGGTACTACTTTTTTTTGAGATATACAAATTTTTGTATAAAAAAAGTGCCGAGCGTAATGCTCGACACTTTTATGTCACAACGAGTATCTTCTTATTGGAAACGAGCGCGGTTGTCCTCCACCTCTGCTTTCTCTTCCATCAATGAGATGGCTTGATAAGGCAATGAGTAAGAGGTGCGCATGTTCAGGTTGCTGATCTCTTGCTCTGCGTTCAACTCGCCTTCTGCTACTTGCTTGTTGCTTACGCGTACCATGTACACGCCTGCGTTACCCTTGATAGGAGCAGAAGTAGCGTTCTCCTCCAGTGCCAAGGCTGCGCCAATCACTGCTGGTTCGATACCTGCTGCGCCCAAGCGGCTGGATGCCAAGGTGATGTTCTCTGCTTCCTTGATATCGGTGTCAAACAATTTAGCTGCCTCTTCCAATGTGCTCACGCCATTGAGTTGGTCGATGATGTATGCTGCTTTCTTGTCTGCAGTAGCTTGCATTTGCAATTCAGCACGTACCTCGTCAATAGTGCGATAGTTGCCTTCATTTACTTCGGTCAATGCTGCTACTACAAATTGCTCGCCGCACTCAAATACGTCGCTCAACTGACCTTCTTTTGCCTCATATGCCCAACGTACAATGCTACGGCTGTTCTTCAGGTCGTTCACCTTGTCTGCGTTAGCATCCAATGCAAACACAGGGGTAAGGCTCAAACCTTGCTCTGGAGCGGCTTGACGGAGCAATTCGAGTGAATTGTTGTTCACAATGAATTGTTTTGCCTCGTTGTAGAGCAAACCGTATGTCTTGCTACTTGGAGTCACTTTGCGGCTGAGGATAGCCAATTTCACTTTTGGAGTTGGCTTGCTCTTGTCAGCAATCTTGAATGTTTGTTCGCCCATGCCTGTAGATACGGTGAATTGGCTGCCCTTTTTTCCTGCGAATGCTGGACCAGCGATGGTCTTTTGCAAGTCGCTTGCTTGGTACCAACCCAATTCTACGTCCTCTGTGCCCTCGCCGTTAGCAACCAAGATCAGTTGTACTGAGTCTGATTGGTTGTAACCGCAATCCATGATGCGAGCCATAGCGTAGGTGCCATCAGCAAATGTCAATTCGGTGTATTGACCTTTCTTAGCGCCCTTGCCAAAGGCAAAGTCTTTGTATTCAGCAGGAATAGTAGTCTCAGAGTAGTCGCGACCGTCATACAAGATGTCGGAGTTGCTGTTCACGATAGCAGCAATATCCTCTTTTGTTTGGAAATCGTTCTCAAGGCTCTTCATGAGTTTCTCTACCTCAGCATAGTCTGCCTCTGAAGGTACGATAGGGAAACTTACATATACCAACGAACGGTTAGGTGTGCGCTTGTATTGCTCTTTTTGTGCTGCATAGAGCTTCTTGATGTCAGCATCGGTCACTTTCACCAATGAGTCTGCCACTGCGAAATAAGGTTGCTCTACGAAGGATACGTTTGCACTGGTTTGACGTGCTTGGAAGGTGTATTTAGCATCCAAGTTGTTGGCTGTCACCAATTTGCCCAACAAATCCACATATTTCTCTTGCAGGTGGGTCAAGCGAACAGCGTTCTCCCAGTACATCCAGTAGTTCTTAGCTTGTTGCATATTGGCAGCTTGCTCTGGGGTCTCTGCCTCTTGTGCCAATGAGTTCAAGAAGTTGATGAGCGCTGAGCGATTGAAGCTGCCTGTCTCGTCATAGAACGCGCGACGTTGACGAATCAATTGGTGAGGATTCTCGCCAATGCAGAGGTTGCTAAGCTCTTCTGCGGTGACATCCATGCCAATCTTCTCTGCTTGCTCACGCAAGGTGTAATCCATCATCATCATTTGCCATACTTGGTTGCGGAGTTGAATGGTTACATCTTCGTTGAGGTCGTTGCTTCCGCTCTCAATCTTGTACACTTCGGTTAATTGGTCTTTTGCTGCCTCATACTCTGTGTAGTGCACTTTGTGACCAGCAATCACACCCACGTTCTCGCGGCTGCGATTGAAAAAACTGCTACCAGAGTTCAAAAAGTCGCCCAAAATGAACGCTAACATAGCTACTCCTACAACAACGAGGAGGATAACGCCATGATTTCTAATTCTTTGTAATGTTGTCATAATATTGTTTTGTTATTTATTTCCGTATGTTTTTAGGGTCACTGGCGTATTTTACACCAAAATGACCCGCAAAATTACAACTTTTTATTGAATTGACCAAATTTATTTTGATTTTTAGACAAAAAAAGTGTATTTCTTACATGTTTGCGTTGTAATAGCGTGGATTTCCTGTGACTTCTTCGCCCACGAAACTCAATTTCTCATAGGGCTGATCTTCGCGCTCCAATTCCAGTTCGGCTATCACCAGTCCTGACAATCGGTCATGAAACTCGTCCACCTCCCATGTGAGAGGCGATGAAGTGATGGGGCTATTAGGCGATGAGGCGGGAATCAGCCAGCGGGTTTTCTTGATGACGCCTGGCAAACACATGTCAATCAGTTGCTTGGCATCTGCGGGGGCAATCTCTTTTTCCCACTCAAAGCGTGAGAAACCGTTGGCATTGGGTTTGGACTTAATGGTCAGATAGGCCTTCTCCGAACCATCTGCCTGGGTGGTGATACGCACGCGCACCGTGCGCCCGGGTTCCTTGCATATATACCCTTGCTGAATGGTGTAGTGGCTCGTGGCTAATTGTTTGTAGTCCTCGTTCAGAACGAGGAATTTGCGTTCTATTTCGATGTTATTCATTTTCTTGTTTTTTGGGTATCCGGCTTCCGGCTCCCGGCTCTCGGATTTCTTATCATTTCTCTCGTGCGCTGGCGCACATATTCACCAGATGGGCTATGCCATGATACTCAATGCCCGAGTGGGTGGTGAGTCCAATCTCGCAGGTGCGGGAGTTGCTCACACCCATGGTAGCACCTGCTTTGTCAATCTGTGGCTTGAGTTTGCGCAGTGCCCATTCGTTGAGTGCGGGTTCGGTGAATCCTTTGTCGCCAGCAAAAGCGCAGCAACCGATTTCCTCGGGTACTAATACATTCTTGGCGCATGCTTTTGCTACGCGTACAATGGTGTCTGCCAATCCCATTTGTTTGGTAGAGCAGGTTACATGTACCGCCACGCAGGCGTCGAGCGGTGTGATTTCCACTTCGCTCAGCACATACTTATCAATGAACTCGGCGGGTTCGTATAGATGTAGATGTTGCATGGTGTGTCGCATGCGGTGCAGACATGGACTTTGATCGCATAGCACAGGCCAACGACCATTGTCGCTGGCTTTGAGCAGGGCGAGTTCCAGCTCGGCGGCTTTGCGTTGTGCCTCATCGGGCATGCCTTTGCTCTCCCAAATCGTGCCACAGCATAGGTTCTCCATATTGGCAGGGAAGATGACTTCGAATCCTGCCTTATTGAGCAGTTCGGTCATGTCGTTCACGAGAGGTTGCCCTGGTGCGCTCAATCGTTGGTTGAGGCAGGATGGGAAATATACCACACGCTTATCTTGCAATCCTTTCAGGCCATGGATAGCCCCATAGTCTTTGGCTGTTTGAATGTCTTTTTGGGTCACAGGTTTGGGCAGTGATGGTGTCCACAGAGGAACTAATCCGCCCGAAGCGTAGTGCATCGTCTTTCCTAATAACCTTGTTGCTTTATCACCTACCACGGTTTTCGCTACATGTGCCACGCCCAGAATAGGGGTGAGGGCTTTGCCTATCGTGGCGAGGTTCTTGCCTGCCCATTGACCGATGATTTTGCCTGCGGCACTCATATCGTGTTCGCGCACCATATGGATGTAATCACCCACATTGATCTTGATAGGGCAGGAGGTGGAGCATAATCCATCGCCTGCGCAGAGGTCGCGACCTATATGCGCAAACTCTTTGCGCAACTCGCGCAGCATCCTCCTCGCCTCTCGCCTTTCGCCTCTCGCCTCTCGCCTCTCGCCTTTCGCCTCTTGCCTTTCGCCTCTCGCATCTACTCCCTTCCCTTCAGGGAGGGGTTGGGGGTAGGCTATCTCTTCCAGTCGCTTCATCTCGCGTTGTATCACAATGCGCTGACGGCTGGAGAGGGCAAAACCACAACTCACACAGTTCACTTCGCAGAATCCGCATTCGATGCAGCGGTCAATCATCTCATGCACTTTGGGGCATGGTTTGATGTGTTGTAGGTAGGATTGTGGGTCTTCGTTGAAGATGACACCTGGGTTCATGATATTCTCTGGGTCAAAGAGTCGCTTCACTTCGCACATCAGTTGGTAGGCATCATCGCCCCACTCGCGACGCACGAATGGTGCCATGTTGCGACCTGTACCGTGTTCGGCTTTCAGACTGCCTTGGTACTTATCCACTACCAAATCCACTACAGCGCGCATCATGCGGTCGTACTGCTCAATGGCAGCTGGCGTGTCAAAGCGCTGGTTGAGTATGAAGTGGTAGTTGCCTTCAAGGGCGTGACCGTAGATGACTGCTTCGGGATAGTTATGTTCGCGGAAGAGTTGTTGCAGGTCGAGTGTAGCTTGCGCCAAATGTTCGATGGGGAAAGCGATGTCTTCGATGAGGCAGGTGGTGCCTACTTCGCGTGTGCCGCCTACGGCGGGGAAGATACCACTACGCATAGCCCAGTACTTGCCCGTCAGCGCAGGGTCAGATGTGAACTGTGCCGATTGGCAGAGGGTGTAACTGTCCAGTACTGTCTGTAGTCTGCTGTTTTTCTTATCTAATTCTTCTTGCGTGCAGGCGTCAGTACGGATAAGTACGGCACCAGCATCGGCGGGCAGTCCTTGCAGTTCGGGGAAGTCTTTCTCTACCGTCTGCATGGCTTTACGGTCAAAGAACTCTGCCGCGGACAGCATGCCTGTGCCTTTCATCTCGGTGATGGCTTCGCAGGCGGACTTGGTGGTGGGGAAGAGCAGCAGTGCCGATGCGGAGAATGGTGTGATGTCGGCTGTCTTGACGGTGATAGAGGATAGGAATGCCAAGGTGCCTTCCGAACCTACCATGAGGTGGGCTATGATGTCAAATGGGTCGTCGTACTCCACGAAAGGCAGAATAGTCAGTCCCGTAACATTCTTGATGCTGTATTTACGTTTGATGCGCTCGGTGAGTGCGATGTTCTTTCGTGTTTGCTGGCGCAGTTCTTCTATCTTGCGCAAGAACGCGGGGTAGCTCATGGCGAATGCTGCACGGCTCTTCTCATCGCCAGTGTCGAGCAGTGTGCCGTCGGGCAGGATGATACGCACGGATTGCAGTACGCGGTAACTGTTGGCGTGTACGCCGCAGCACATACCGCTGGCGTTGTTCATCACGATGCCGCCCACCATAGCCGATTTGAGACTGGCAGGGTCAGGGGAGAAGTACTTGCCGTATGGGCGCAGAATATCATTGACGCGTTGCCCCACGATACCGGGTTGCAGGGTGATCGTTTTTGCATCTTTTCCCAAGGTGTATTGTTCCCATTTCTTGCCGCACACTACGAGCAGACTGTCGCTGATGGCTTGTCCGCTCAGACTGGTACCAGCAGCACGGAAGGTGATGTGTTTACCTTCTTTGTGTGCACGTTTGATGATGGTTTGCACATCTGCTTCTGTGGCAGGGTGCAGCACTTCTTGTGGGATAAGGCGGTAGAATCCTGCATCTGTTCCCCACGCCAATCGTTCGATGTATCGTTTCATGTTGTTTGGTGTCTTATGGGTCCTATGGGGCTTATAGGGCCTATAGGTGTCATGGGCTTTGTGACCTTACTTATACAGATAATACTTGCTACTTGCTTCGCGATATGCTTCCACATCTTTATACCAATAGTCGCGGATGTCTTCCCAGCGGTAGCGTTTGCCAAACTCTTCGCGGATATAATTGGTACCGCATACCTTGTTAAACATGCCGAAGCGTTTTTGGTCGCATAGCTCAAACCAGTTGCGCTCTGGCCACAGGCGCATCATCTCTTGCACGACGAGGAATTGTATTTCGCTCAGTCGGGCTTTCTCGTAGTCGAGGATATGGATTTGCACGCCTTGGCATTGTTCGCCTTTGAATACGCTGTAGTATGGTTTGAAGTGTATTGGGCGGAACTCTATGCCTGGCAACTCAAGGGCGTTGAGTGCTTCGGATAGGGTGTCTGCACTAACCCAAGGTGCGCCCATGATTTCAAATGGAAGGGTATATCCCACGCCGATATTCACGTATCCAAACTCGCCGAAGATGCCTGTCACAGGGTAGAATATGGCAGATTTGCCTTGTGGCACATGTGGCGAAGCCACTATCCACTCCAGTCCTGTCTCGTCCCACGTCATGTCGCGTGTCCAGCCTTCCATCGCTACCACGGTCAGTTGGCATTTGTTCTCATAGTCAGTGGCGTTGAGGTATAGTGCCAACTCGCCAGGTGTTTGACCGTAGAGGTATGGAATCTTGAATTGGCTCACGAAAGAGATATATCCATCTTCCACCAGGTTGCCTTCGATCTTGTTGCCACCGAGTGGATTGGGGCGGTCGAGAACGACCAGCTCTTTGCCGTGCTCAATGCATGCTTCCATGAGCATGCCCAGTGTGGAGATATAGGTGTATGAGCGGCAACCGTTGTCTTGGATATCATAGACCATGACGTCTATCTCGTCCATCATCTCTTTGTTGGGCTTGCGTGTTTTGCCATAGAGGGAGTACATTTTGAGGCCTGTCTTTTTGTCCACTTCGTTGTCCACGTGGTCACCCGCGTGTACGTTTCCGCGCACGCCATGTTCGGGTCCGTAGAGGGCTACGAGATTCACGTTGGGTGCTTGCCAGAGGATGTCAATGGTGGATTGCAGTTGGCTATCGACACCAGTGGGGTTGGTGGTGAGACCTACTCGTTTGCCTTGTAAGATGTCGAAATTGTTTTCGCGTAGCACTTCGATGCCTGTTTTTACGTTTGCACCATTGAGATTAGCAGTCAAAAGCAGGAGTACTGCTACAAGGAGTGTGGGTATTTGTTTCATATTTTTATGATATTAGGGTATAATTACACAATTTACGCTGCAAAGGTAGTGAAATATTTTGGATTGCGCAAATAATCACACAAAAATCCTTACTTATTTGCCTTCGCCCAATAGGCAAAGCCAATGAGCAATGCTGCTGTGGTAGCGCCTGCAATCAGGTATGCCACCCAACTCAGACCCATCTTAGCAAACTGCAAGCCCTCTGGCGCAATGAAGATATAACTCACACACACCATTGTCATGAACAGCGCAGGAATCAACGCGATGAGATAGGCATATGGGTATTTCTTGATTGTGCGCGAGTTCTTGTAGAGGAATACCGTTCCTGCCCACAGCGTGAAGACTGCCAAAGTTTGATTGGTCCATGCAAAATAGCGCCATACGACATTAAAATCAACGAAAACCATACCAAACACGCACAAGAACAGCGGAATGGCAATCATCAGTCGGTTGTGGATAGGGCGTTGGCTCAGGTGCATGAAGTCTGCCACAATCAATCGAGCCGAACGCAATGCCGTGTCGCCCGAAGTGATAGGAGCGGCAATCACACCAATAATCGCTAAGATACCACCTACAGTGCCCAACCACGAACGAGAAACCTTATCTACCACCAATGCGGCGATATTCTCGCCAGGGTGCGCTGCGGCAAAGGCCTGAAGTCCATCTATTCCGTACAAACCTGCCTCTGGGTCAGCAAACATGGTGCCTGCTGCGGCAGCCCAAATCAATGCCAATATACCCTCTGCCACCATGGCGCCGTAGAAGATCCAACGCCCTTGGCGTTCGTTGGTCACGCAGCGTGCCATCAGCGGCGATTGCGTGCCGTGGAAACCCGAGATGGCACCGCAGGCAATGCTGACAAATAGCATCGGGAAGAGTGGCAAACCGTTGGTCTGACGATTGTGCAAACCATCGGTGAGTTCGGGCATCTCTGCGCCAAACCGACTGAGCATCACCACCATAATGCCGATGCCCATAAAGAGCAATACCCCACCGAAAATAGGGTAGAAACGTCCGATCAACTTATCTACGGGTAGTACCGTCGCCAATGTGTAATATCCAAAGATAATCAATACCCATACAATAGGGATAAGATGCCCTTGGAAGGTCATAGTGCCCAATCCTGCCAGTCCTTGCAGCAAGGTCGCCGGACCCGAAAGAAAAGTGGTAGTCAGCAATACCAGCAACACGATTGAGAGCAGACGCATGAAAAGTTGAATGCCCTTGCCCAGTTCTGTACCTACTACTTCGGGCAGCGAAGCGCCACCTTTGCGCAGCGAAATCATGCCGCTGAGGTAGTCGTGTACACCACCAGCGAAGATGGTACCCAACACAATCCACAGGAATGCCGACGGACCATAGAAGATACCCATGATGGCACCGAAGATAGGACCCAGTCCTGCGATATTGAGGAACTGCACCAGGAATATTCGCCATGGTTTCATCGGCACAAAGTCCACACCGTCGGCTTGGGTAATGGCAGGTGTCTGTGCCTTTTCATCAATGTCAAACACACGCTCCACGAGCGTGCCGTAGAGAACAAATCCCACCACAAGGGCTATGAGCGAGATAATGAATGTAATCATAGTATTGCTTATTTCAATAACGCTGCAAAGGTACTGCTTTTTGGTGATATATGCAAATGTTTTGGCATGTTTTTTTATGAGGGACAAAACGGATAAGCATGCCCTTTGCCCAATTCCTCGTTCAAAATAGGTACCGCAAGAGGAATTTCCATGCCTGTTTTGAGCAGGAACCGTACCCCCCTTAGTATAATTTCCCCCTATACAGGGGAAATAATACATACTAAGAGGGTAAAAACACGGCTCCGCTCAACCGCCACATCACTTCACTCCTTAGTCTCTTTCACGTTTCGTTACCACATCGTTACCACCTCGTTACCACCCTGTACGTGACTATACACAGTAGATCGCTAAATTGTTTTCAATCATCCATACTCCTTGCCTTTAGTTTAGATAGTTTAGATTTCTGCCCTAAGGGCAAGGAGACAATGTGTATCGTGTTTCCGTGTCGTTCCGTGCGTTTCAGTGGTCCTTATAAATCCCGCGGAAAGATGCTTGATTATATATTGTTTTGCCTCAAAGATACAAAAAAATATAGCAATTCAGTAAAAAAATCATCTCTTTTTTATTCCGATGTTGTATAATTCGGAAATTTTATGTAATTTTGCAAAACTAAAATCATAGTTTATGCAAAGAGATAAAGTGTGTATGATAATTATGGCATGTAGCATGCTATTGATATCTTGTCGTAATGTGGATACTTCCTATATTGAGTTGGATGCGTTGATCAGTGAGCGTCAGTCTATTCAAACGCAATATCAACACCGTATAGATTCCGTGTATTTGACCTCTTTGTTAGATACGACTGACGGTTTCCGTTTTGCTTGTTATGGTCAGTTGTTTGATATGTATCGTGCATTTAATATAGACTCCCAATTGACTTATGCACAAAAGCGTTTGGTTGTTGCAGATAAACTGAATAACATAGAATATAAACAGGCGGCGCAACTGAATAAGGCAGAAGTGTTAATGCGGTCGGGAATGTATTATGAGGCTATGGTTTGCATCAACGAGGTGTCACTATCGCCGATAGCGCACTTTTTACAACCATATTATTTTCATCTGCATCGAACCCTTTATGGCCTATTAGCCGATTTCGCAATCACAAAAGATGATAAGCATATCTATGATTCTCTAACCCAAGATTATCGGGATTCTATTATGCAAGTGCAACCTGTAGGCAGTTTTGTATATGAATTAGTGCGTGCCGATGCGCTTGCTGCGAGTGGGGCGTATAATGAGGCACTTGAGGTACTCCTGCGATATGATTCTCTTCATACGATATTACCAGAAGAGCAAGCTGCGTTTTCAATAACGATGGCTCAAATATATGAGGCGTTAGGTGATGTGGAAAGCGAAAAACATCATTTGATTGTTTCAGCGTGTTCTGATTTGAGAGGAGCTATTCGTGAGTATGTGTCCTTGCGCGAGTTAGCTATGTTATTATATGAAACGGGTGATATAGATCGTGCTCGCCGTTATATGCAATGTGCAATAGATGATGCGAATGCTGGCGGGTTAAGAGGGCGTTCTATGGAAGTGGCAACCATCTATCCTATTATTGAAAGTGCCTATCAACGAGAAGCTGACTTGCGCGTGAAATTGCTATATCTCTTGAATATATCCATCGGTGTAATCGTTATCTGTATGGGACTCTTTTTACGGTACTATGCGCGTCAACGATCTATATTGGCAACGCTGAATAAGCAATTGCATCAAACGAACATGGATTTGAAGCAAAGTAATCAGATCAAAACGGTGTATGTAGGGCGGTATATGGAAATGGCTTCTCTATTGATTGACCGTTTTGATAACTGGCGTAAGATGCTTCATCAGCATATCAAAAGTGATAATGTCAAGCAATTGAAAGCAGAAATTAGTTCGCAGAAGTTTACACAAGAGCAACTCAGTGCTTTTTATCATAATTTTGATGAAGCATTTTTGAATATCTTTCCTAATTTTGTAGAGGATGTTAAAGGACTGTTGGTGGACGGAGTAGAGTTTCGAATGAAAAATGGAGAACGCTTGAATACCGATTTGCGTGTGTTGTGTTGTATACGCTTAGGGATTACCGATAGTGTACAAATTGCCTCTTTTTTGCGCTATTCACTTTCTACAATATATAACTCACGTACGAGAATGCGCAATCTTGCGAAATGCGAACGCGATTTGTTTGAGGCAAAAGTTACTACTTTATAGTGGTATTGAAAAAAATGTAACTTATTGTAAATTATTTTATTAGTTTTTAGTGGGTTGGTAAATCCGCTACTTTTTTATGTGTTGTTATTGCGCATGTGAATAAATGTTACTACCTTTGCATGTCAAACTAAAAAATCACATGCTTATGAAAACTCATTTACTTTCTTTCGTTTTTGTTGCGCTGATTGCAACCTCTTCAAGTTTTGCGAACAATCTTTCTCTTATTGGTGATGCTACGCCTGGTGGTTGGTCATTGGATAGTGCCATTGTGATGAAGCCAGTAGCTGATGGCATTTACGAGTTTGTAGGGGACCTTAAAGATGGTTCACTCAAGTTTGTTGTTCAGCATGATTTTGTGCCTTCTTATGGTCCACAAGCTAATGGCGATTTGCTGGAATTTGGAATTGTAGAGCTAACCTATCGAGCTTCATATGAAGAACCTGATAACGCCTTTCAGGTTAAGGCTGGTCGCTATTCTCTTACTCTTGATATATCCGATACGATAGCTAAATTAGCCGTTTCAGATGGAACGGGATTACAAGATAAATGGTATGTGGAATATCCAGATACTATTTATGCTGTTGGTAATGCTACACAAGCGGGTTGGAGTGCCGTTGATGCTATCGCGATGGCAGAAACAGCGGATAATTCTGGTGTTTATGTAGATACATTATTGTTGAGTTCTGGTGAATTGAAGTTCCTCTGCCAAAAAGATTGGGGTGCTGGCTATGGCGCTAACGTTGCCAATGCGCCTATTACAGGTGCTGGTGAGTATGCGCTTATGCAGTTAGACTCAACTGATTTGAAGTTTGTGGTAACTCCTGCATTACCTACAGAGTATGTGGTATCAGTTAATATTGTGACAGGTACACTTACCTTACAAGCCAACCATGTAGTATATCCCGACACCTTATATATATTAGGTCCTGCTGTTGGTGGCTGGAGTTGGGATGACAATACGCAGATAATGCTGCCTCAAGAAGAGGGAATATACACATGGCAAGGCAATTTGGTAGAGGGTGAATTGAAGTTCTTCGCGGAAAAAGATTTCTTGGCTCTGGCTTATGGTGCTACTCATGCGAATACTGTTATTCACGCCACAGGTGAATATAACTTGGCATTGCTTGGGGAAGAGGACAATAAGTTTTTTGTCCCTAATGCGCAGGTACAAATGACTGTCAATCTCAAGGATATGACATTATCAGTAGTCGTAGAGGTGTTGAACGCCCTTGAAATAGTTACTTCGGATGGTGCTATTATGCTTTACGATATCATGGGTAATCTGCGTATGGTTACTGATGAGCAAATTTCTACGAATCAACTGCCCGCTGGTATTTATATTGTTAAGTCTGCTACTCAATCCAAGAAAATTATTGTTAAATAAGTCATATGAAACATAAATCTATACTGACAGCATTATGGCTTGCATTGGCTTGTGCTCTTCCCATGAGAGCACAAGTCCATGGTGTCATTGTGGATGTGAGTGGAGAACCGCTCATAGGTGTCAATGTAATGTTAGAAGGTACCTCTATGGGCACGATTACTGACTTTGATGGAAAGTTTGAGTTAGATGTTGAGGTGCCTGCTATTTTACAAATCAGTTACATGGGCTATGATGCTCTCTCTGTTACAGCCAATGATAATTCCGCCCTTCGTATTACGATGCACGAAAGCACGGAGCAACTGGAGGAGGTTGTTGTGGTCGGGTATGGTGTGCAGAAGAAGAGCGACCTTACGGGTAGTATTGCCCAAGTGAGCGAAAAAGAGTTGCAGAAATTGCCATCGCCTTCTTTAGGCGCTGCGTTGGAAGGGCGTGCGGCAGGTTTGCAGGTAACGGGTTCTGGTGCCCCTGGTAGCAATGTGAGTTTGGCTATTCGTGGTATGGGTAGCATCAATAACTCTAATCCATTGATTGTGATAGATGGTGTACCAACCGATGTGCCGTTGAATATGATTAATATGGACGATGTGGCTACGGTGGATGTGCTCAAAGATGCTTCTGCTACGGCTATCTATGGTTCGCGTGGTGCGTATGGTGTTGTCATTATTACAACGAAAAAGGGAGCGAAGGAGAAGGGACACATAGCCCTCAAAGCTTCGTTTGGATTTGACCAAATTCAGCGCACATTACCTCTATTGAAGGCGTATCAATTTGCCTCGTTGCACAATGAGATGATGGCCCATGCTGGTCAACCACAGAATATCGCCTTCACGGATCCGCTACTATTAGGTACGGGTACGGATTGGACATCAGAGTTGTATCAGTTTGCTCCTACTCAAAACTATTCTCTCAATTATTCTGGTGGCACAGAGAAGTCTAATTTCTATGTATCTGGTGCGTATTTCAACCAAAAAGGTATTGTTAAAACTACCTCCTATGAGCGTCTTACGATTCAGTTTAATCACGATACGGAATTGCTAAAATGGCTACGTTTTGGACATAAGTTGAGCTTGAATCACGATGTGAAGCAGTCAGGCGACTATAATATCCTCAATACAATGATTGCTTTGCCTACGCAAGCTATTAAGAACGAAGACGGCACATGGGCTGGACCAGTAGGTTTGGCGATGTATGTAGGCGATGTGGCAAACCCTATCGGTAAGATGATGGAGAATCAGTCCACCACCAACGGATATAATCTGCTGGGAAATATCTATGCGGAGATCAAACCATTGGATTGTCTCACTTTTAAGTCCACTTTTGGTATGCAGGTAATGTATTGGGATACCAATAAGTGGACACCTCAATACGATTGGGCACCTATAGCGCAGCCTGAATCGGAAGCCTTTCGTTCATTCGACAAGTCAGTGACATGGTTGTGGGATAATACATTGACTTTCATGAAAACTATCAAGCAGAAACATGCTTTGACTGCCATGATTGGTGAATCCATGCAGGCGAATACCTACGAGTTTATGAGTGGCTCTATCCAAGGTTTCATCAGTGAGTCTGCGCAGCAACTCTCCAACGGAACACTTGATCCTGTTCTTGCAGGCAATAAATCCGATTGGGCATTGCTCTCATTCATGGCACGCGTGTCGTATGGGTACGATAACCGCTATTTGATTACTGCCACCTGTCGTGCAGATGGTAGTAGTCGTTTTGCTAAGCAGAATAGATGGGGCATTTTCCCTTCTGCGGCATTGGCGTGGCGCGTGAGCGAGGAACCGTGGTTTAACAAGTCTTTCGCGGTGTCTGATCTGAAGATTCGTGCTGGATATGGTCTGACAGGTAATCAAGCTGCTGTGGGCAACTATGCCTACGCTTCGCAATTGCAAACGGTACAGTATAGTTTCGGAGGTAAACAGGTAGCAGGTTTAGCACCTTGGGTGTTGCCTAATCCCAATGTGCGTTGGGAGACAGTTGAGCAATATAATGTCGGCGTGGACTTGGCGTTATTAGACCAACGCTTGTTTGCCAATATTGATGGTTATATCAAGAATACAAATGACATGTTAGTCCCCATGTCGGTGCCTGTTACATCGGGTTATTCGGACGAGGCGGTGCCTAATATCAATGCGGGTAAGATGCAGAATATGGGTGTGGAGGTGTCGCTGAAATCACTCAACTTCAAAGGGGATTTCCAATGGACAACAACCGTGAATTTCGCATATAATCACAATAGAATTTTATCGTTGAACGGGGATGTGCCAATGTACTTTGGCAATAATATCCATGCTGTAGGATATGCCCTCAGTTCGTTCTATGGTTATGTGGTGGATGGAATTTTCCAATCACAAGAGGAGATAGATGCTTCGGCTATTCAGACCGTGGGTAGCAGTAAGTTTACCTCTACCCAACCTGGAGATATTCGTTTTCGTGATTTGAACAGCGATGGCATTATCAATGATGATGACCGCACTATCCTCGGCTCGCCTATGCCAACATTCACATTCTCAATGAATAACGCTTTTGCATGGAAGGGATTTGATTTGGAAATCTATTTGCAGGGTGTTGCAGGTAACCAAATTTATAATGGTAATCGCGCAGCACTAGAGGCGATGTCTGTGGCGCAAAACCAATTGGTTACTGTCTTGGATAGATGGTCGCCTACTAACCCATCGACCACCATGCCGCGTGCCGTATTTTCAGACCCTAATAAGAATAACCGCGTCAGCAATCGTTTCTTAGAGGATGGCTCTTATTTGCGTCTCAAGAGTATCACATTGGGCTATACCTTGCCAAAGCGCTTAACAGAGAAGGCGCATATGAGCGAAGTGCGTTTATCCTTTTCAGGGCAGAACTTATTTACTTTAACTCGTTATACAGGTCTTGACCCTGAAGTGGGTGGGGCTGGTATTGATACGAATGTGTATCCAGTAACGCGTAATTTTACCTTTGGTTTGAATATAACATTCTAATTGGCTATGATGATGAAAAAGATAGTATATTTTCCTTTGAATGTGGTGCTGATATTGACACTACTACTTTCTGGTTGCGATTTCTTGAATCGTTCGCCATATGATTCGGTAGATACATCACAAGGTTTTCAAACCCTTGCAGATGCCGAGGCCGCTATCAATGCCGCATACCAGCCTCTGCAATGGGCAAAACTATATAATATGCGTATATGGACATTGGATATTATTGCAGGTAATAGCGAGGTGGGTGCTGGCGGTGGAACAGATGGCGAAGAAACAGTGGATTTAGCCAATTTTATTGCCGATGCGGATAACTTTGCTGCTTTGGATTTATGGCGCGGACCTTCACCTGGTATCTTACGCTGTAATTTTGTGCTGCAAAAGGTGCCTGCGATGGATATAGATGAAACTATTAAGAATCGTATCTTGGGCGAAGCACATTTTCTGCGTGCTCACTACTATTTCCTTTTGGTGCGTCTATTTGGTGGGGTACCTTTGCAGACCGAACCTGCCGACTCGAATAGCGATTTGCTCTTGCCACGCGCCTCAGCAGAAGAAGTATATGAGTTAATTGTGGAGGACTTAGACCAAGCCATCACCCTATTGCCCAAACGTTCTGCCTATACATTGGAGCACATCGGTCGTGCCACTAAAGAAGCTGCTATGGCAGAATTGGCACGCGTGTATCTGACACACTATCAGGATTACGAACATTATCAACTGGTGGTAGATTTGTGCGAGGAAATCAGGAAAATGGGGTATCAGTTGGAAGCGAATTATGCAGACCTCTGGAATCCATCGAAGCAAAATGGAGTAGAGTCTATTTTCGAAGTGCAGTATTACGGTAAGACCAACTATGACTTCTGGTCCAATGAGAATCAATCATCCTGGTTATCCACTTTTACAGGCCCTCGCAACTCGGGTATGGCAGCAGGTTGCTATGGTTGGAACCAACCTACAGCAGAGTTTGTTAGCCAATACGAAACAGGCGATGTACGCAAAGAGAAAACGATATTCTATACGGGCTGTCCTACCTTCGACGGAATGACCTATAGCTCGGCATATTCCACCACAGGTTATAATGTGCGTAAGTTCTTGCTTACCAAGACACAATCACCTGATTATAATACCTCTAATCAAAATTGGGTAGTCACTCGCTATGCCGATGTGCTGTTGATGAAAGCGGAAGCGCTCAACGAAATGGGACAAACCACCTTGGCTGAGGCACCTTTGTATGAGGTGCGTTGCCGTGCAGGACTGACCAATCGCTCAACTATTGAGGGCTTGAGCCAAATGCAAATGCGAGAGAAGATTATCCATGAGCGTCGTATGGAGTTGGCTTTTGAAGGACATCGCTGGTTCGATATGATTCGCTATAAAGATAATTATGCGCTCAATTTCTTACATTCGATAGGTAAGACTGCTGCAACCAGCAAACACTTGCTCTTGCCTATCCCTACGCAAGAGAGAGAGGCAAATCCTAAGTTAACCCAAAATCCAGGATGGTAATATGAAAAGATCGTTTTTTATCAGTTTATGTATAGCAACCCTGTTATTAGGTTGCGAATATTCAATCAACCTTGATAAGGGTGAAGAGGAATTAACTTTGTCGGTGTCTCCAGATACTATTGTGCTGAATCAACGAGAGGGTAGTAGTCAGATAGTTGAGTTTATTTGGACCAGCGGTACCAATCACGGTACGGGTTCTGCTATTGCATATGAATTGCAAATAGATTTGCTGGATAGCGATAGTGCATTTGCTGATGGTATTCATTGGGTATTGGGCAAAACAGCATCTCATACATTATCCTTCTCACATACGGAATGGCAAGATACATTGATGCATTATTTTCCTTCTCTTCAGTTGGAAGCATATACGACCTTGCAAGCCCGTGTGATAGCCACCATAGTGATGACAGGGGAAGTGCAAGTGTCACCCATCATCACTCTGGTAGTTATGCCGTATGCGGAGCGTCCTCAAGAATTGTATCTTGTAGGTAATGCTACTCCTAATGGTTGGGATGCCCAACGCGCACAATACATGAAACAAGATACAGAAGACCCTAGTCTATTTACCTATGAAGGCGTATTAAGCAGGGGAGAATTCAAGTTGTTGCTCAAACCAGGCGAATGGCTGCCATGCTATGTGCGCAATGCCGAAGATTCCACAAAAATGGTGTATCGTGCAACAGAAGAAGCCTATCCTGATTGTAAATGGTGGATACCTAAAAAATCGAATTACCGCATTGAAGCCCATGTGGATAATCTGACCATGACAGTCGTGGATTTGGGTGGAGATTTTGAAGAACCAATCTTCTACGAAATATACATGATTGGCGATGCTACACCAGGCGGTTGGTCTTGGGATAATGTGACTGCATTGGTGCAAGATGCTGAAGACATCAATCATTTCAGCTACAGCGGACCACTATTCGCAGGAGAGATTAAGTTCCCCACGGAGATTGTACACGACTGGAGTGGGCAGTTCTTGTTGGCACCTACTGCCAATTGTGAACCCACTGAGAATGGTACATATATAGTAGGTAACACGCCAGATAATAAATGGGCGATTCCAGTCGCTGGTAATTGGCAAATAGATATTCATGCGGATAAACAAACCATTAGTTTTCAACAGCAATAAGCACTACACGTTATGAAATCAAAGATTCTATCTAAAAAGCAACGAAATATGAAACGCTTTGCAAGTATTATCACTCTGAACATCCTGATGGTAATTGGTATGATGGCATGCAATGGCATAGACCCTGTGTTAGACCCCATTACCTATGGCGAAAATTATATTGCTGTTCAACTCTCGACAGACAAGGCATGTTATGCACCTGGCGAATCGGTCGTTTTTTCGCTCAACCAGATGCCTGGTGCCTCTGCTGTGATGGTTCGTTATCGTCATATGGGCGAAACCGTAGAAGAGCATGTGCTCACCTCCACACAATGGACATGGCGACCTCCTACACAGGATTATCGGGGCTACTTGGTGGACCTCTATGTGGGTGATAGTGTATATGCGTCGGTGGCTGTAGATGTATCTTCTACACCCGAGAAGTTTGTGCGCAATGGCTTTTTATCTGCTTATGGCAATCTCAGCCAAAAGGAGATAATGACGGTTGTCAATTCGCTCAATCGCTTTCATATCAACTATGTGCAATTTCAGGACTGGCATTGGAAACATCATCGCCCATTGGCTGGCACTACGACTTCGCCTATGGATGTATGGACGGATATTATCTCCCGCAACTGCTATCGCAGCACAGTGGATGCCTATATAACGGCAGCACACGAACGCAATATGCAGTGCCTATTCTATAACCTCCTCTATGGCGCATTGAACGATGCTCACGAGGATGGTGTCAGCCGTGATTGGTATGTTTTTAGTGATAGACAACACAATACGCCTGTATTTCATCCATTATCATCGCCATTCAAGAGTGCCATATATGTGGTTAACCCCAATAATAAAGCGTGGCAGACATATCTTGGCGAGAGGAATAACGATGTGTATCAAGTCTTTGATTTTGATGGTTGGCAAATCGACCAGTTGGGACCGCAAGGCAATGTGTATGATTACAATGGTAATTCGATATCCTTAATTGACGGATTTGCGCCTATGATAGAATACTCCAAGCAACTGCAACCTGAGAAACGATTGGTGATGAATGCTGTAGGACAATATGGGCAAGACAAAATATCTAAGACCCCTGTGGATTTTCTCTACACTGAGGTTTGGGATAAACCAACCAACCGTGGCTACACTGTTTTGTCGGATGTGATTACCAAGAACTATACGCTCAGTGGTGGTAAAGCCACTGTATTGGCAGCGTACATGGATTATAATCATGGCATCAAAGGACGAGGTTACTTCAATACATCTGGTGTGCTGATGACCACAGCTGCGGCTCACGCATGGGGTGGTACCATTCTGCAAATGGGCGAACACATGCTATGCAATGAGTATTTCCCAAATAGTAACTTGTCGATGCACGGAGATTTGTATCGTGCTATGATTGCTTATTACGATTTCATTACTGCCTACGAGAACCTGCTGCGTGACGGTGGAGAATGGTTTGGAGTGGATGTGGAAAGCATGGATAAGCAATGCGTCTTTAACCAGTGGCCTGCAGTCAAGGGGCAAGTGGCTACCGTGGGCAAAGCGCAAGAGGGTAGGGATATTATTCACCTGTTATCCTATCGCAATGCTGTGCATTTGGATTGGTGCGACACCAATGCCAATCAAGGCGAACCTGATTTGCTGACTGATTTGTCTGTTAGACTGCCTGCTAAAATGCAACCTGCACATGTGTATGTGGCTACACCCGATGCAAATTTCTCGGTGGCTCAAGAACTGGATTTTGACTATGCCGATGGTATGCTGACGCTCACCGTTCCGTCCTTGAAATACTGGACAATGCTATGGATTGAATATGAATAATCAAAAGATGATACACAGTATGAAGAAGTTTTTTTTGATAATAGGTCTGCTATGTGGACTAACCACTATGGCAGCGGAGCATAGGCTCCTATCGCCCGATGGACGATTGGCATTGTCTGTGTATACTGACAATGGTCAGCCCACTTATACCCTATCTTTTGACCAGACACCTGTGGTGTTGCCTTCTCATTTGGGGTTGCAATTGCGTGGTGAAAAGGGGCGTATGGCTTTTGGTACAAACGAGTTTGATAATCATACGGATAAGGGACATAGTCTGATGGCTGGTTTTGAGATGGATGAAGCGGTGCAGCGTACTTCGTTTGATGAGACTTGGGCGACTGTATGGGGGGAGGAACGCGAGATTCGCAACCATTACAATGAGATGGTAGTGACCTTCCGTCAAAGTGCAGCTGATCGCTATATACAGGTGTGCTTTCGTTTGTTTAACGATGGTTTGGGCTTCCGCTATATCTTTCCTCAACAACGCAATCTTAACTACTTTGTCATTGAGGAGGAATTGACCGAGTTCGCTATGCCAGGCGATATTACGGCTTATTGGATTCCTGGTGACTACGATACGCAGGAGTACGAATATACGCGCTGCCGCCTGAGTGAAATCCGCGCCTTGCAAGAGGGTGCGCGCAAGGCGAACTTATCGCAAACAGCGTTCTCTTCTACGGGCGTGCAGACGCCTGTACTGCTGAAAACCGACAATGGTATTTGGCTTAATATCCATGAGGCAGCATTGGTCAACTATTCGTGTATGCACTTGGACTTGAATGATAGCACGATGGTTTTCCGTTCGTGGTTGACTCCTGATATTGATGGCACGAAAGGTCATATCCAAACTGATGCTGTGAGCCCATGGCGCGTGGTGATGGTAGGTGCAACAGCCAAAGATATTTTGGCATCGCGTATCGTGCTGAATCTGAACGAGCCCTGTAAGATTGAAGATACTTCATGGATTAAGCCGATGAAGTATGTGGGTGTATGGTGGGAGATGATTGCAGGTATGCGCGACTGGTCTTATACATGGGATTTCCCCTCTATCCATATCGGCAAAACAGATTACTCCAAAGCGAAACCTCATGGTCGCCACGGTGCTACTACTGAGAATGTGAAACGCTATATCGACTTTGCTGCCAAATATGGCTTTGGTGGCGTGCTGGTAGAAGGATGGAATATCGGTTGGGAAGACTGGTTCGGCAACGAGAAGGACTTTGTGTATGACTTTGTGACACCATATCCTGATTTTGATGTAGAGGAGATTCACGATTATGCAAAGAGCAAAGGTGTTAAGATGATTATGCACCACGAGACGTCGGGTGCGATACGCAACTATGAGCGATGGTTGGATACGGCGTATCAGTTTATGAACAAATATGAATATCCAGCGGTGAAATCGGGATATGTGGGCAACCTGTTGCCTATCGGCGAGCATCACTATTCGCAGTGGATGGTTAATCACTATCAATATTGTATTGAGAAGGCGGCTAAGTACAAGATTATGGTGAATGCACACGAGGCAGTTCGTCCGACCGGTTTGTGCCGAACATGGCCTAACTTGATAGCCAACGAGTCGGCACAGGGTACGGAGTATCAGGCCTTTGGTGGGGCGGCAGCGAACCATACGACCATGTTGCCTTTTACTCGATTGATAGGTGGTCCGATGGACTATACGCCGGGTATCTTTGAGAATGACATACACAAGATAAATCCGAATAGCAACTCATGGTGTAATACGACCATCTGTAACCAACTATCGCTGTATGTGACGCTATATAGCCCATTGCAGATGGCGGCAGATTTGCCACAAAATTATGAGCGATTCCAAGATGCGTTGCAGTTTATCGTGGATGTACCCGTGGAGTGGGATGCGCCTTATTATTTGGAGGCAGAGCCATATGAGTATGTGACTATTGCTCGTAAGCAGAAAGATGTGGAGGCATGGTTTGTGGGTTCAACGAATGGTTATGAACCCCGTACATCGGTGCTCGATTTGTCTTTCTTACCCGAGGGCAAATATACAGCTACCATCTATCGTGACACAAAAGATGCGCACTACAAAACAAATCCTCAGGCATATGTGATAGAGAAGAAGGTGGTTAGCAATAAGAGCAAACTGAAAATCTTCACCGCATCAGGTGGTGGATATGCCGTTAAAATTGAACGAAATTAAGAATATTAACCTCTTAAAATATTTGTATTATGAAAAAAATCGTATTATCTTTTTTGTTGGTAATTTTACCCTTCGTGGTGTCTAATGCCCATCCTACACGGATTTATTTGATTGGTGATGCAACACCTACTGGTTGGTCTTTGGAAACTGCTCCATTAATGGAAAGGGTGAGCGATGGCGTTTACGAATGGGTGGGAAACTTGAACGGCGGTTCGCTGAAGTTTCTTAGCCAAAAAGATTGGGTGCCTTCTTATGGTCCCACAGAGAATAATACTCCACTTGCAGCGGGGGCAATGGATTTGGCACTTCGCACAAGTTATGAAGATCCAGACAATGCCTTTTCCGTTACGGCAGGTCGTTGGTCATTGCGTGTGGATTTGACGGGTGAAGCACCTCAAATCATAGTAGCTGATGGTGCGGGGTTAGCAGATAAAGGATATGCAACTTATTCTCCGCTTGCGTCCATCTATGCGATAGGCAACGCAACCGCTGCGGGATGGACTCCATCAAACGCAATAGAAATGAAAGAAACAACCACAAATAGTGGAAAGTATGCTGCTGTACTAAACCTGAAGAAAGAAGGCGAATTGAAGTTCTTGAATCAGAAGGATTGGGGAGATGGTTATGGTGCGACTATTGTCAATACTCCTATTACAGGTGCTGGGGAATATGACATTGCAACTTTGGATGCAGATGATAAAAAATTTGTAACGAATATTGCTGCTGCGACAGATTATGAGGTGATTGTAGATGTAAATAGGAGTAAACTAATCGTAAAAAATACATATGACAGCGAATCGGGGCATTATATCTACTTTAAGAATACCGATAATGCATGGACCAATGTGTATTTGCGTATTGGTCGCGCAGATCATGTCTATACCCATGCGTTTGAACCGATAGCAGGTACTGATTGGTGGAGATGCGAGACACCCGATTATGAGAACTACACGCACTTTACAATCACAGACAATGCGGATGCTACCGCTCCTGTTACCACTTATCCAGACGGAGCAAACCGCTTGTATGAGTATAGTTATGATTTGACCGAAGATCGTTGGTTTATATTGACCGATGGACCTCATAACAGTGGAACGCATTTCTATTGGAACAACACTTCTGACCTGCATGAATACACGGTGTATTTGGTGCCAGAGGAGTTGAATTGGGTAAATGGTTGGACCTACGAAAAAAGTGTGCATCTGGAGTTGAATTGGACCGATGAACCTGCTGTGCAATTGAATAAAGAGGTGACAATGTCGCCTATTAAAAATGGCTCGCATATTTACAAGGGAATCATTAAAATTCCATTTGAACAAGTCTATGGTATGAACTTCAAACTGTATGAAGAGACTACATATATAGAGACCTATGCCATCTATTATGATGCTTATTATCAAGCTTCTGAATGGAATGGAAAACTCATTAGCCATGCCAAGAACGATGATTGGAACCAAAGGTGGTTTGATTATCCAGCACCAGAACATACGGTAGAAGCAGGGCATACAATCTATTTTGATAATACGAAAACGAAATGGGCGCAGCCTTATCTGCGTGTAGGTCGCGCAAAAGCGCATGGCTATAGTGGCAATCATGTACACTCTTATCCATTTACACGCGTTGGAACTACTGATATTTGGACTTTAACTACGGAGGAGTACATTGGAGCTGAGGCTTGGACCATTAGCAATGTCAATCAAAGCAGCGATGAGAATGTGTACTCGGCAGGGTTCGGAGTCAGTGGTAAGCAACGAGTGTTCTATTTTAAAGAGTCTATAGATAAAGATATATGCGTGAAGGTCACAGAATCAGCCGCTTATGGAACCGATGCTTGGGGCGTAGCATATTGGGGTTGTGAAATTACAGATGAGAATCCAATATACACTCGCAATGTTACCCCTGATCGCTACGGCACTATCTGTTTGCCTCAAGCGTCTGCGGCATGTTCGGGTGCGGATTTCTATACTGTTGTTGGTAAGGAGCTGAAAGATGGTGCTCCAACAAGCATTGTCATTGAAACAGTGTCTTCGTTGCAAGCTGGTGTGCCATATATATTCTACGCCAAAGATAATCTGCTTGCAGTTGCACTCACGGGCGAGGTGGCTGCTTCCGCGGGAAGTAGTAATGGTATGATTGGTTCGTTTGTGGAAGATAATATAGTAGATAATGAGAACCACTATATTCTTTTAAACAATGAGTTGTGTAAAGTCAACCAGAGCAAAGTGGGTGCAAATCGTGCTTATTTCGATCTTTCGCAGATGAGTTTGTTTGATCCTGCACAACCTGCACAAGGCGTGCGTCAGCGTATGGGAGTTTCTCCACAAGGTGTACCTGCTGGTGTGGATGAGATCACAGGTGAGAACATGGATATTCGCAAAGCCATTGTCAATGGACAATTGGTGATTATACAAGGTAAGCATATGTATAATGCCCAAGGACAAGTAATCAAGTAAGACTATATAAAATTTCGATTATATGAAAAAGCAATATATTCAACCGCAATCAACTGCCGTTACCTGTGAATCCATGCAAGCGATTTGTGCAGGTTCAGGTGATAGAAATACACGCATCTCGGTTTCTACAGGGTATATTCCTACAGGAGAAACAGGCGATTAACAATATCAAAAGTAGTAATGCCCTTTGCCCAGTTCCTCGTGGACTGGGCATGGTGTTTTTGGCAGAATAATAGCCAGTAAAAAAAACAACAAAAATTTTTCGTAGGGTGACAAAGCGACAAGGTGACAAACCGAGTGGTATGCGAAGAAACGAGTGAAATGCAGCCCATGTGCACTTTTTTTATCCAAAAATGCATTTTTTTCTAAAAAAATTTGCGTATTTGCATTTTTTGTAGTACCTTTGCAGCCGCTTTCGAAAAAAAAGCATTTCAGACATAACATGTCCAAGCACGCTACGGCGTGGGGAAGGGTGGGTGAGTGGCTGAAACCAACAGTTTGCTAAACTGTCGTACGGGTAACCGTACCACGAGTTCGAATCTCGTCCCTTCCGCAACAAAAATCCATGGGCCATATGAACGAAGGCACATGGATTTTTTTTGTAAAAACAACTTGATTATGAAAAGAAGAAATATCATCATCATCGCCGCCATAACCTCTGTCTTGTTGGTTATAGTCGGTTTTTTCGCAAAACAATATTATCATTATGCCATCTCTAACTTCGTTAGCCACGATGGCGAAGCACATAGCTACCATGTCTATCCCGACATGACAGCCGATTCGCTGATGGCAGAGATGTTGGGCGATTATGAAATGACATCGCAACTCGCATGGTGCTTGCAGTGCAAATATCTGCATTTTCAGCAACCTAAGCCCGGTCACTATCGTTTTGCCAACGAGATAGGCAACCGCGAACTGGTACGCCGATTGCAATTAGGCGAAGAGACACCTATCAAATTATCTTTCACGCAAGCCATTCGCACGCCTGAGCAGTTGGCTGGTTTCATGGGAGACAGACTGATGTTGGATTCCGTGGAAGTGAAGAATAGATTGGACGATAAGGACTATCTGGCACATTTTGGATTAACACCTGAGACTGCCGTTTGTCTGTTTATTCCTAACACCTACGAGGTCTATTGGAGCATGACCGCTGACCAACTCTTTGCGCGTATGCACAAGGAATATCAGCGATTCTGGAACGAAGAGCGTCTTGCCAAAGCCAAGAAATTGGGGCTGACCCCTACAGAAGTGGCTACACTGGCATCTATCGTAGCATCGGAAACCAACAGAAAAGATGAACATCCTACCATCGCTTCGCTCTACCTGAACCGTCTGCGCAAGGGTATTGCGTTGCAGGCCTGCCCAACGGTGATCTTTGCAGTAGGCGACTTCAAAATGCGCCGCGTGCTGAAACGCCACCTGAAAATAGATTCGCCCTACAATACCTACACCCAGCGCGGTTTACCCCCAGGACCAATCCGTTTGGTTCGCCCCGATGTGATAGATGCCGTGCTGAATGCACCCAAGACGAATTACCTATACATGTGCGCCAACCCCGATTTCTCAGGCACACACGTGTTCTCCTCCAGCTACAGCAAACATAGCGCAGTGGCAAGGCAATACCAGAGGGAGTTGAATACGCGAAGGGTGAAGTGAGGTTAGAGGTTAAAGCTTAAAGGTTAAAGGCTTAGAATATGTACCGCCTTAGTTCTACATACCAGCCCATGGGTGATCAGCCCGAAGCAATCCGCCAACTGGCGGACGGTCTGCGTATGGGAGCAGAAGCACAGACGCTACTCGGCGTGACAGGTTCGGGTAAGACCTTCACAATAGCCAATGTGATTGCCCAAGCGAATCGCCCAACCCTGATTCTCAGCCACAACAAGACCCTCGCTGCACAGCTATACAGCGAGATGCGACAGTTCTTTCCACACAATGCGGTGGAATACTTCGTTTCCTACTACGACTACTACCAACCCGAGGCATATATCCCCTCTACAGACACGTATATCGAAAAAGACCTCTCTATCAACGAGGAGATCGACCGACTGCGATTGAGCGCGATAGCGGCACTATTGAGCGGACGGAAGGATGTGGTGGTGGTGTCGTCGGTGAGTTGCCTATACGGTATTGGCAACCCGCAGGACTTTAGCCAGTCGTGTATTACGGTGGAGAAGTACAAACCCTTCAAACTGGAGGCATTGCTGCATGCCCTGGTAGAATCGCAGTATGTGCGCAACGACAATGAACTCACACGCGGTCGCTTCCGCGTGAAGGGCGACACGGTGGATATAGCCCTCGCATACGCCGATTATGTATTGCGCATCGAGTTCTTTGGCAACGAGATAGATGCCATCACCACGCTGGATATGGTGACGCTGGACGTGATAGATGAGTTTGATACCTATAATATCTACCCCGCTACGATCTTCTGCACCAATCCCGACAAGGTGGCAACGGCTATGGCACAAATCAAATTGGATTTGGCTAATCAGGTGATGCATTTCCAGGAGATAGGCGAACCGCTCTATGCCAAACGCATAGAGGAGCGCGTGAAATACGATTTGGAGATGATTCAGGAGTTGGGCTACTGCTCAGGCATAGAGAACTATAGCCGCTATTTTGATGGCCGTGAGGCGGGTACACCGCCGTACTGCTTGCTGGATTATTTCCCCAAGGATATGCTGCTGGTGATAGACGAGAGCCACGTTACTGTGCCGCAGATTCATGCCATGTTCGGTGGCGATAAAGCGCGCAAAGACAACCTCGTGCAATATGGCTTCCGCCTGCCTGCGGCGCGCGACAACCGCCCATTGACCTTCGATGAGTTTGAGCAAAAAACAGGTCAGACCATCTACGTATCGGCTACGCCTGCGGACTACGAGCTGAAGCGTTCGGAGGGAGTGGTAATAGACCAATTGATTCGTCCTACAGGTCTGCTGGACCCCGAGATAGAAGTGCGCCCATTGGATCATCAGGTGGATGACCTGATGGAGGAGATACGCCAGCGTGTGGAGCGTGAGGAGCGCGTGCTGGTGACTACGCTCACCAAACGCATGGCGGAAGAGATGGACGAATACCTACGCCGCTACGGCGTGCGTTCGGCGTATATACACTCGGATATTGATACGCTGGAGCGTGTGCAGATCATGGAAGACCTACGGCGCGGACTATACGATGTGCTGGTGGGTGTGAACCTCCTGCGCGAGGGATTGGACTTGCCCGAAGTGTCGCTGGTGGCTATTCTGGATGCCGACAAAGAGGGCTTCTTGCGCGACCACCGTTCGCTGACACAGACCGCAGGTCGTGCTGCGCGCCATGTGAATGGACATGTGATCATGTACGCCGACCGTATCACGCGTTCCATGCAAATGACAATCGACGAGACCAACCGTCGCCGTGCCAAACAGATGGCATACAACGAAGCGAATAACATCACCCCTACGGCACTCAATAAGAAGATTGAATCCAGTCCGCTGATAGCCCTCATGCGCAAAGAGCAAGAGGAACAACAGGTGCTGGAGAAGAAGATTCAGGAGGGCTGGAAGACTGCCGCATGGCAGCAATACAACGCCAAAGACCTACGCAAGGCGATTGATAAACAACGCAAAGCAATGTTGGCAGCAGCGAAAGACCTCAACTTTGATGTGGCAGCACGCCTGCGCGATGAACTGCTGCAAATGGAGGATAAGTTGCAGGCGATGGAGTAGGTATTGGGTATTGGATATTGGATATTGGATATTGGGTATTGATTATTTACACAGCGAGGCAAAGGCGCAGTGCTCGCAGCGTTTGCCGACAGTGGTCGGAGCAAACGGCAAGGCAGGGTCAAACATCTCTTGAAGGAGGGTGGTCAATCCCTCGATGAACGCATGCTTCATCTCTTCGTTCCAAACAAAACAAGTATTTCCCTTCTGATGGACAAGTGTCTGCACTTCGTCTGTCTTCGCCATCTGGCGTACAGGATAGATATGCGGTGCGAGATACGATGCGCTACGCAGCAGTTGTGGGGCATGGTGCTCCAATAAGTAGCAATAGAGCATGGTCTGGAGTGCCTTGTCCTGATTCTCTGAACGGTCGAAGATATGCTCCATATCGCGGTACTCCATTTGGGCTTTACCCGTCTTGTAATCAATCACCCGCAGTGTGTCGCCCTGTCTGTCAAGGCGGTCAATATAGCCATAGAAAAGCACATCGCCTACCTTAGGCACGGATAGCGTATGGCGCACTTTTTGTTCGCCATTGAGATAGGTGAAAGGCGCCTGTTGTTGGTCGTAGAGCAATATATAGCGCACATAATTCTTGACAATGAGGGTCGCCAATAGGTCGGTGCGGATAGCATCGATAGGCAACTGATCCCAGCGCTCCTCCGTGAGTGAGTCCAAGATAGACTGAATATCGGCTGGAGTGACGGTGCGGTTGATATAGGGCTTGTATAGCTGCTGTATGATAGCGTGTAGCACGGTACCCTGTGTAGCTTCGGAGGTGACAACGTCCTCCTCTTGCTCGGGTTCGTGAATACCCAGCACATAGCGATAGAAGAACTTCTTTTGGCAGAAGAGATAGGCATTCATCGCCGAAGCGGAGAAGCCCCGCTGCTGCGCCTCGGAGAGCAGTTGTAGCACCGCCTCATCTTTGCAGATATCGCTGGCTTTGGGTGCGGGGGAAGAGAGGGCATTGATGACATTCACTTGCTGGATATTCACGCCGTATTGCCATTGCAGTTGATAGAAATAGCGCGACACTTCGCCTGAGTGTTGGTCATCGGCTACCGCATTGGTGATGAACCATACGCGCTTGGCGTATGACAGCATGCGGTAGAAATTATAAGCAAAAATAGCATCCTGCCTCTCGGGGGTAGGTAGTCCAAACCCGCGGCGGAGGATATAGGGTATAAAACTATTATTGTGCGCGCGACCGGGGTAGAGATCGTCGTTGAAGCCCGTGATGATGAGGTTGTCGAAGTCCAATGCGCGTGTCTCCAGCACACCCATGACCTGCAAGCCGTCCAGCGGTTCGCCTGTGTAGGGGATAGTGCTCTGCATGGTCAGCATACGCAGTACTTGCATGACCGCCTCGGCAGAGATAGGGATCTGAGGATATTGCACCAGTGCACTCTCCACCATATCCAACGCCTTGGTAAGCAGGTAGTAGGCTTCGCTGTTGGCAGGCGTGCGCATGTCGCTGAGGCGTTGGCGCAGGACGACAGTCATCTCCGCACCCGTTGCAGGCATGGGTGAGAAGTATTGCTCTGGGTAGGCAATGGGCATATACAATTCCGAAGCGCGTAGCGGGTAACCCATGGTGACATTGATCTTCTGCACCCCCGCTGGGAAACAGTCGAGTAGCGGGATAAGCAGCTGTTCATCGGGCAGCACGACTGCCGTGCGCGTATAGTCGGTAGTCAGTGGCGTGTCTTTGGGGTAGAGCTCGTTCAATACATGATACACCTCGCGTGCCTCGCCCACCGTGGAATCCACCGATAGCAGAGTGATGGTCGGACGTTCGGTACTGGTGCGCTCAGGCACTGTGTAGCGCGATGGGAAAGTGCGCAGGTTGTCTTCGCGGAAAAGCGAAGCGCGGTTCTCTGGGTCGGAGAGATAGGCGTCCTCGTAGTCGAAATAGAAGTCGGCACAACCGCGGTCGCGCAGATGAATCAGCAACTGGCGCTCCGACTCGGTGAGGGCATTAAAGCCCACAAACACATAGTGCTGCTCAAAAGCGCTATCGGGTATCTGCTGCCAATGCTCCAGCACATGGCGATGGAGCAGACCTTCGTATGCCAGTTGGTCGGATAGGAGACTATCGCGTAGCCCTTGATAGAGCGGATAGAGTAGTTCCCATGTGCGGATAAATCGGTGGTGCAACTGGTTGTCGTTCTTGTCGATGGCGGCATAAAAGTCGCCCCAGAACTTCTTGATAGCATTGCGCTGCGTGTCGGTGAGCGACAGGAAATGGTCGTCTATATCGTGCACGTCTTTGACGGCCTCGTATAGGGCTTCCACGTTGGAAACCAGGTGGTTGTCTATCTCCGAGAAGTCTGCCAACATCATCTTGCCCCAATGCAAGAACTGCTCCAATGGGTCTGGGTCAGGGCGCAGGTCGCGATACAGGGAGTATAGACGCATGACCAGTGTCAGTTGGTCAGCCACACGCAGATTGGATAGGGAACGAAAGCACTCGTTGATTGTCATCACGCGGGGCGAGAAGATGGGTTTATCCAAGGCCTGACCTAAATAGCGACGGAAAAACAATCCCGCACGGCGATTGGGAAACACAAACGTGTATTCCGATAATCCATCGCCCACTTCATGGGCAAAAACCTGTGCTAATCGTTGTAAGTATGACATATCTCCTGCCTCTAACCTTTAACCTTTCACCTCTAACCTCTAACCTTTCACCTCTAACCTTTCACCTTCAACCTTATCGCCTCCCATATCTTGCGCAAAAATCGTTTAACGCGCGTGATGATAGACCAAGTAGTGCTGGCTGGTGGAATCTCCATGAGCAGCGTGTCCATATCGGGTCCGCCAGTGAGCTGTTCTGGGTAAACGACCATCGAACTGAAGTGTGTGAAATGCTCGGTGAGCATGGTAGGAATACGCTCAAAGAGTGGATTGTAGCTGGCAGTGGATTTGCGCGAAGACAGCAGTACCAACATATCGTTTTCCACTATCGTTTGCGAGATGATGCCGACTTCTTCCCATCCGTCCATGTTGCGGAACGAAGCGCGTAGGTACTTGCCAGGGCGGCGGCACATGGCTTGCAATGCTACTTGCGTATCGGGGTGAGCATAGAACACCACTTTGGCACCCAGTTCGCCCGCCAAACGGCGCACCAGACCAAAGCAGGTGATGAAGTCGCGCTCCTTCTCGGCATAGCGTGGAACGGCTACCACCAGGCGGTTGATGGTGTTGATAGGTTGGGATTCGTGATAAACGATAACCGATTTACTGGTGTGTTCCACCATATTGGATACATCTTGCCAGTCTGCCGACTGCTTGATTTCGATATTATCCAGCGAAGCCATCTCGCCTATCTCACGCATAGCGGGGCGGAGGTCATCGCCCACGGAGGTCAAGAGCCAGTAGTCGTCCTCGTGGTCGGATTCCAGTTTGGCACTCTCCTGCAAGGCCAACTCCTTGGCGGCGTGTTCGGATATGAAACTGGCAGTCGTGCATAGCACCAAGATCATAAGGACAGAAGCGTTCAGCACATCCGAAGACAAGATGCCCATCTGGTAGGCAATCGTTACGATAGCCAAGGTACCTGCAGCGGTAGCATGAGTAAGACCAAAGATGAGTTGTCGTTCGTGTTTGGAGAAACGGAACACGACTTGCGCTATCCACGCTGAGAGACCCTTGCCAATCAACTTGGTGATGATCATGACAATGGCTATTGTCACGGTGGTCCAGCTACTCCAGAATGCATGAATATCAATCATCAAACCCACGCTGATGAGGAATAATGGCACGAAGATACTATTGCCTACGAAATTGATACGGTTCATGAGTGGCGAACGGTTAGGCAACAAGCGATTGAGCGATACACCACATAGGAAGGCACCTAAGATGCCTTCAAGCCCAGCCAAGTCAGCGAGTAATGCGCTACCGACCAGCATTAGCATCACGACCATAAACTCGGAGATAGGGTCGCGATAGCGCTTGAAGAACATGCGCGCAAAGCGTGGGAAGAGCCATAGTACGCTGAATAGGAATACAACCACTAATGCCAATTGTATCGCATACTCCGTGATGCTCTGTACCGAACGGCTCCAACCTTCTACGATGGCTAACACCATGAGAGACAGGATGATAGCCACCATAGTGGCTCCCACTGTGATATTGACTGCTACATTCTTCTGCACGCCATAACGACTGACAATAGGATAGGTCATCAGCGTGTGACTACCATACATGGCGCCTAATAACAGACTGGGCAGCCAACCAAAAGGAAGGAGAAAGCGGCTGGTAATAAGACCCAAACCAAAAGGAATGAAGAATGTACACAGTCCGAAGAAGAGAGAGCGATACTTATATTGCTTGAAGTCATTGATATCGATTTCGCTACCTGATTGGAACATGATATACAGCATGCCCAGCGAGCCGAGAATTTGGAAGATAGATGTCTGCCCCGCGACTCCCAGTACCGATGGTCCTATCACAATACCCGCCAAGATAAAGCCCACAATGCTTGGCACGTGAATCTTGCGACACACGATAGGCACAAACCAAATGATGCCAATGACCAGGGTGAGTATGAGGAGAGGTGATAAATTCATGGCTTTCGTTTTCGGGTGCAAAATTACAAAAAAAAATGGACATACGCAAATCCATAGGCAAGAAAACTATGTTTGCGGGTATAGATTAGGTGTTATAGGACAAAATTGTTCTTTCATAGAACGGCGAATTGAACGAATTTTTAACAACATTGTAAAGCACCCCAAAAAAAATGAAACTGCGAAAAAAATAGCTCTTTTCTTGCACAATTCAGAAAAATATAGTACCTTTGCGAGTTGAATGGTAAAAACATGATAAATGTTTTTTGAAGACAATATAAACAATATTTCGCTCACCCAACATTGGTGAGCGACAGGAATTTTGGATTAACAACCACAGTATATGAGAAAAACGAAAATCATAGTAACATTATTGTGCTTTTGGTTAGGGCTGATGCCTTTGGCAGCGCAGTCTGTGACCATAGTGAAGGATTTTGCACAAGTGCCGATGGCATCGGTGCTGGCGATGTATAAGAATCAGTTTGGTAAGTGGGAGAAACCCGATTTGGATGTGACTTTCCCGTATGCTGTTGTGCGTATGCACTTGGAGGGGAGCGGACGCGAGGTAACGATGGCTAAACAGACCTTGACCCTATATATGGGAACTCAGACGGCTGTATTGGATAGGTTTGCAGAGAACTCCAACGAGATATTGTTTCTCATTCCCGCTCGCCGTCCTACGGTGTATGTGGACTGTGGCGATGGATGTGATAGGGTGTTATTGGTTGAAAACCAGCAGTTGCAACCCAATAGTGTGTATGATTGTACGGTGCAGTTTGTGCCAGAGGAGGAATATGTAGCACCTGTGACTACGCAAGCCCCTAAACGCCAGTTCTTTAAGTTCCGCGTTACGCCTGCCAATGCTGTGGTGACTATTGTGGAGAATGGCGCGCAAGAGATTCTGCCTATGCGCGAAGGAGGCATAGCGAGCAAAATGCTCAATTATGGGACATACAGTTATAGTATTGCTGCGGATAAATACCATACAAAGGAGGGCGCTTTTACCGTATCTGCCACGCAAACAGAAATGACGGTGGATTTGCTACCGCAGTTTGGTTGGCTGACAATAGCAGGGGATAATATATCGCAAGGTGGCTATGTGTTTGCTACAAATACCGCTACTGGTGGTATGATACAATTGGGTACTATACCATTGAATAACAGAGAGATGAGTTCGGGCATTTATACGCTACGTATTCAAAAGGAGAAATACAAGGACTATTCCACCACGATCACTATTGAGGAGGGCAAGACTACAACTATCCGCCCCTCGTTGGAGGCGAACTTCGCGCAAGTGACTTTGACAACGAATGAGGGTGCCGATATTTACGTGGATGGCAATCGCTTGGGGACTACTCGTTGGACGGGCACATTGGAGTTAGGCGAGCATAGTGTAGAAGTGCGTCAAGCGAGCCACCATACTGCATATACGAATGTGCGTATCACGGCACAAAGTGCAGGACAGACTATTACGCTCAATAATCCGTTGCCTATCTATGGCTCGTTGATTGTGGATGGTTCGCCTGCGGATGTGGATGTGTATGTGGATGGAAAGAAAGTAGGCACCAGTCCATTGTTTGTTAGCGAATTGCTGATAGGTACACACACAATCCGTTTGGAGAAAGACGGATATGACCAGCAAGAAAAGACGGTGCAGATAGCAGAAAACCAAGAGAGTATGTTGGACTTTACACTGACAAAGACCGTTGCCAAAGCGCCAGTAGTTCCTGCCGCACCACAAGGCGGAGCAGTAGAAACTATCACCGTTAATGGTGTATCATTTAATATGATTAAGGTGCAGGGTGGCACGTTCACAATAGGTGCAACTTCGGAGCAAGGAAGTGATGCGGAGAGCGATGAAAAGCCCACGCATCAAGTGACGTTATCGGATTACTATATTGGTGAAACAGAGGTTACACAGGAGTTATGGAAGGCGGTGATGGGCACAACCATTCAAGAGCAAGCAAAGAAAGGTACGTATGGTACTTCATTATATGGTGTAGGCAACAGCTATCCTATGTATTATATTAGTTGGGATGATTGCCAAACATTTATCACAAAACTCAATCAATTGACGGGCAAGAACTTCCGTTTGCCTACAGAAGCGGAGTGGGAGTATGCTGCTCGCGGAGGAAATAAGAGCAAGGGATATAAGTATGCAGGTAGCAATACGTTGAGCAATGTGGCTTGGTACACAGATAATAGTGGCAGCAAGACACACCCCGTAAAACAAAAACAGGCGAATGAACTGGGATTGTACGATATGAGTGGTAATGTATGGGAATGGTGTCAGGACTGGTATGGCAGTTATAGCAGCAATGCGCAGACTAACCCTACGGGTTCATCGTCGGGGTCCTGCCGCGTGATTCGGGGCGGTGGCTGGCTCAGCAGTGCTTCCTACTGTCGCGTTGCCCTCCGTAACTGCGACTCTCCTGGCTATCGCTACTACTACCTTGGGTTCCGTGTTGTTCTTCTCCCATAGTTTATTGCAGTCCATTTTTGCCATCAGCTAATCAAAGCAATACAACGAGGCGGAGTGGGCAAGGGACGAAGCCCAAACAACGCCAAGAAAGTATTGCTTTGATGAATACTGTGATACATCTTCGCTGGCTTTGCTTGTAGAGTAGGGTGTAAGATCCCGATAAAAATTAAGATAATAACCAATACCAAATGGGAATGGCCTTTATCTCTTGTTCTGCACCGTCGTATGTTTCTCTTTAGCAAGGAAATTATCTTCAGTCATCGTGTAAAGATTATTTGACAAATAATATCTTGTTGTGTAAAAATATATTTACATTTTCTCCACCAAGGTGCAACGAAAAATGCTTATACTTATCAGTCCGATGTTTTTGATGGAAAAATAGCTACTATAGGATATGGATACGCCACTGATGTGCCAGCGATGTGCCAGTATCAACCCGTCAAGAACCCGTCATGAACCCGTAATTGCTCGCTGATTGGTGGGGAATAAAGTTTTTAGATATACCTGCCAGTGATGCTATGCGGGTTGTTGCGGAGGTCTTCCACGGTGCCTGTGGCGACGACGGTGCCACCTTCACGACCGCCATCGGGACCCATGTCCACAATATAGTCGCAGGAGCGAATGACATCGGGATTGTGCTCGATGATAATCACGGTATTGCCCTTGTCCACCAAGCGGCGCAGGACGCCCATCAGTACGCGGACATCCTCGAAATGCAGACCCGTAGTAGGTTCGTCCAAAATATACAAGGTATTGCCTGTACCTGGGCGTGCGAGCTCGGTCGCCAATTTCACGCGCTGGCTCTCGCCACCCGATAACGTGGTGGATGATTGTCCCAGTTTGATATAACCCAGTCCCACATCTTGCAAAGTCTTGATCTTCTTCAATATATACGGTTGGCTCTCGAAGAACTCTACTGCCTGATTGATGGTCATATCCAGTACCTCAGCGATTGACTTACCCTTGAAACGTGCCTCCAATGTCTCGCGGTTGTAGCGTTGTCCGCCACACACCTCGCAGGGCACATACACATTGGGCAGGAAGTGCATTTGTATGGTCTTGTAGCCATTGCCGCTGCACTCTTCGCAGCGTCCGCCCGCATTATTGAACGAGAAGCGACCTGCTTTCCACGAGCGAATCTTACTCTCGGGGAGTTGGGCAAAGAGGTTGCGAATATCGGTAAAGACGCCCGTATAGGTGGCAGGATTACTACGCGGGGTACGACCGATAGGCGATTGGTCCACGCCAATCACTTTGTCGATATGCTCTATACCCTCTATGCTGTCGTATGCCAGTGGCGTACGCAAACTGCGGTAGAAATGTTGGCTGAGGATAGGGTAGAGCGTTTGGTTGATAAGGGTGGACTTGCCACTACCCGATACACCTGTGACGGCAATCATCTGCCCCAAAGGAAAAGACACATCCACGCCCTTGAGGTTGTTGCCTTTGCACCCTCGGAGAACGAGAAGCCTACCCCCATCCCCTCCCTGAAGGGAAGGGAGAGTGGCTATTGGTGATTGGCTATTGGTGAGAGGCAAAGTGGCGGAGAGTTCGCCGCTGAGGTATTTGGCAGTAAGCGTGTCTGACTTGAGGAGTTCGGCAGGTGTGCCGCTGAAGACGATATGTCCGCCCAAACGACCCGCTTTAGGACCAATATCAATGATATAGTCTGCCTGACGCATCATGTCCTCATCGTGCTCCACCACAATGATGGAGTTGCCCATGTCGCGCAACTGCTTGAGCGAGTCAATGAGGCGCTGGTTGTCGCGTTGGTGAAGACCAATACTGGGCTCATCGAGAATATAGAGCACATTGACCAACTTACTGCCGACCTGCGTTGCCAAACGGATACGCTGGTTCTCTCCGCCCGATAGGCTATCCGATGAGCGCGAGAGGGACAAATATGATAGCCCGACGCTTAGCATAAAGCCGAGGCGGGAGATGATCTCTTTGATGATGGGTTCGGCGATGGCGCGCTGTTTGTTGCTCAGCTTGGCAGGCACATTCATGAGCCATGCTCTGAGGTCCGTGATGTCCATAGCCGAGAGTTCGGCGATATTCTTATCGGCTATACGGAAACTGAGTGCTTCGCGGCTGAGGCGTTGTCCTTGGCATGCGGGACATACTACCCACTGCTCCTCTTTCTCCTCTTTTTCCTCATCTCCCTGCTGTACATAAGCAAGCATGCGTGTGTACCAGTTATCATCATCCTTGATGATATTGTCCAATTCCTCATCGCCTTTCGCCTCTAATCTTTCGCCTTTCACCTTACCTAATCCTCTACAGCAAGGGCACCAACCCTGTGGCGAGTTGAAGGAGAAAGTATGCGGTGCAGGTTCTGCATAACTCATACCTGTGGTGGGGCACATGAGGTGGCGAGAGAAGTAGCGTAGTGACGATGCTGAACCATTCTGAACAACTGCTGAACTATTCTGAACCACACTAATAGCCATCACACCATCGCCTTGTGTCATGGCCTTATCCACTGTGGCGCGAAGACGCTTTAAGTCTTCGCCTATTTCTTCGCCTCTAACCTCTAACCTCTCACCTTTCACCTTTAACCGATCTACCACCACCTCAATCGTGTGATTCTTGTAACGGTCGAGTTTCATGCCAGGTGTGATTTCCTGTACCTCGCCGTCCACGCGGACATGTAAGTACCCTTTACGGCGAATGGTCTCAAAGAGTTCCTTGTAGTGTCCTTTGCGGTTATTGACCATAGGTGCCAGGATCAACACCTTTTGTCCTGCATACTCTTTAAGAATCAAATCAAGGATCTGGTCGTCGGTATATTGCACCATCTTCTCGCCCGAAGCGTAGGAGTAGGCGTCCGCTGCGCGCGCAAAGAGTAGGCGCAGGAAATCGTACACCTCCGTGACCGTTCCTACTGTGGATCGTGGGTTACGCGAGGTGGTCTTCTGATCAATGCTGATAACAGGCGATAGGCCTGTGATCTTATCCACATCGGGGCGCTGCATGGTACCTATATATCCGCGCGCGTAGGAGGAGAAAGTCTCCATATAACGGCGTTGTCCTTCGGCAAAAATGGTATCAAATGCCAATGAGGATTTGCCGCTACCCGACAGACCAGTAATGACCACAAGTTTATCTCGTGGAATACGCACATCGATGTTCTTCAGATTATGAACGCGTGCGCCTGTGATGATGATGTCGTTGCCTTGCTTCAAATGTTAAATCCGTTCGAGGTGTGCGAGTGGCATCCAACCGATGTAATTGCCAACATGAATACAGCACCAGTCGCCTATGGTTTCGGTAATCACAACTTTGGTACCTTCGTGTACGGTAAAGAGGTCTGTACCAGAGCGATCGGGCGAAGATTTGGCATTGACAATACCCTGTGTGATGATGGCTTCGGCACGCGCGGTGTCGCGATGGTGGAGACTGCCTGCATTGATGCATGCTGCGAGGGAGATTAGCAATGCCACCAAACTGGTGTAGAAAGCCGTCTTGCGCACCCATACAGTTTGACTAAACGCAAACAAGAAAAATCCTATCAACATGCAGATAAACAATGCAATAGATAGTATCATCCATGTCTGTTGGTTGAGCGCGTTGCGTATGGCTTTGAGCCAATTGGAGAGGAAGAAAGACTGGGTATCTTCGATGTTATCCACGATACGTGATTGTGCAAACAGGAGGTTGTGCTTGGCGTCCTTGTACGAAGGTTCAATGCGCAAGGCGCGTTCGTAGGCGAGGATGGCTTGCGCCAGTTCGCCCTGTTTGAAATAAGCATTGCCGAGGTTGTAGTAGGCCTCTGCCGATGGTTGTTCGGCAATCACCTGTTCGTATTGCGCTGCAGCTTCTGCATAATTGCCTTCTGCGTATTGTGCATTGGCTTGCGAGAAGAGGATATTGAGGAATATAAATAAGAGTTTCATAGTTTTGCGTTCTCTAATTGATTGATGATATTCGTAGTATCGTTATACATGTCTTGCATAGCGTGGTCGGAGGTGGGAGCATAGCGAGCGAACTCAGCAGTGGTAAGCACGCGATGCAGTTCGCCAATGACGGTTTGTGAGATGCCCTTGTTGCTGAGTATCTGCGCGATGTTTTCCTTGTTGAGTTGCGCTGTAGGAATGGATAGACGATCGCTGAGGTAGGTCCATGCCGCGCGCTCAATCTCCTCGTAGAATGCCTCTTTTTGGTTTTCTTTGAGGAGTTTCTCGGCTGCTTTCAGTCGGCGTTGTGCTACCTTGTTGGCTTTCTTATAGCGAACGCGGGTGATGTCAGCATTCTCCTTGATCTGCTTGCGGAAGAGGAAGAATAGTATGGCTGCGAGTAACGTTGGTGCACCATACCAAGTCCAGAAGGCAAGTGAACCAAACGTGAGGGAGGAGGCTTGCAGGATGAATCTTGGTTGGTCATTGGTATAAATATAGCGGATATCGCTGCCAAACTGTTGGATGTTCTCTTTTTGTACGAAATTATTGACTACAGCAGCACTGCTTTCTTCGTTGGCAGAACGCGCAATATTGAGCGTATATTCGGGGGTAGAGAGCGTTTTGTAGGTGTCGGATTGTGTGTCGTAGTACGCAAATTGCACGGCAGGAATAGTGTATGTGCCCCCAGCGCGTGGAATGGCTAAATACTCAATGGTCTTTGTACCACTGACACCCGAAAGAGTGTTTTTGAAATTGTTGGTTACCTTTGGGTCATAAACCTCAAAACCTTCTGGCCAATCTACTGCTGGCGTTTTGAGCAGTTTCATATTGCCTGCGCCCTGAATAGTGAGTGTGAGGGTGACAGCTTCGTTGGCCTGCAGATCGGTGTTGGATATACGGCTGTTGATAGCGAACTGACCGACGCCTCCGCTGAAACCAGCGGGTTTGCCAGCTGGAAGCTCGGATACGTGTATTGTTACGCTGGGTGCTGTAAGTGGCTTAGCCACAGTGGTATAACTGTTGAAGAAATCGTCAAAGATACTACGTACTTGGGCGCGATTTTGCACGCGTAGTACCGCCTCAAACTGCGCTGGATCAATCACAATGTCGCCACTGCGTTGGGGGAAGAGTAGGGTGCGGTAGATGACAGCAGTCTGGTAGTTGCGACCATTGTAATGCTCTAACTCGGTTTGTATCTCCCCAATCTCTAATTCCTGTTTGAGGAATCCTTTGAACTCAGGCAGGCGAGTATTGTTGGTGAATTGAGCTACATCGACCCCTGCAAAATAGAGTTTGTAGGTCAATAATATGACTTCCTGTTCGTGCACTTTGGTCTTGCTGGCGAGTGTACGCATGAAGATGTTTTCTGCGTTCACATTAGCGGCTTCGCGTTGTTGTGTCGATGCGCTCACGTTACCAGATTGTTGTCTGGCTGCACCAGCATGGGTAGGCTCATCGGGTGGGAGTACGGTGATACGTACACCATTGGAGGTATATTGCTCGCCATCTACCTTTATCGTGGCAGGAGGTAGGGTGAAGACACCTTCCTTATTGGGTATAAGGGTATAGGTGTAGGTGAGCGTGAACGACGAAGTGCGTTTGCCATTCACAAACGATGTGGAGGATGATTGTGATGTATATGGACCTGCGATATAGTCAAAGTCCACAAACTCGGGTGCGCGCAAGTCCTTGGCACGTTGGTTCACCGAGTAGGTGAGTTGGAAGGGTTTGCCCATAATCACCTGTGCAGGTGCTGATGCCTTGAACTCTACTGCATCAGCAGCATAGGTGATGAGTGCCATGCTGCAAATAAATAATATGGATAGTATCTTTTTCATAATCTTACCATTCTTTTTCTACGCGACGTTTCTTGCCTTGTTGGCGTTGAAGTTTCTCTTGTGTCTCTTGTTCGTCTTGCTCCAGTGCCTGCAAAATCTGTTCAGCCGTCTCTTTATCCATCTGCTGTTCGTTTTGCTCGGGCTGCTGATTCTGTTGCTGTTCTTGTTGCGGTTGTTGGTGCTCTTGCTGTTGTTGCTGTTGAGTGGAATCGTTTTGTTGTTGCTGTTGTTGCTGGTCTTGGTTTTGCTGGTTCTGCTGCTGTTGCTGTTGTTGCAACTGTTGCATCGCTTTCACCAGATTGTATCGTGTGTCGTTGTCTTTGGGATTCAAGCGCAGAGACTGTTGATAGGCACCTACTGCCTTGTCGTATTGCTGCTGTGCATAGAGGGCGTTACCCATATTATGATAGGTGTCAGCCAATCGACTGTCCACTTTCTCTTTTCTCGTTTTGTCATCCGCCTTCAGCAGTTTCTCGGCTTCGGCGTATTGCTCCAATGCCTCGGGGTATTTCTCTTGGCGGAAGAGGGCATCGCCCAAGTTGAAGTGTGCTTCAAACGATTGGTTATTTTTCTCCAAACCGCGTCGGTAGTTTACTTCGGCCTCGGTGTAGTTGGAGTCGTTGTACTGCAGATTGCCTCGGCGCACATCGCCACTCTCCTGCTGCGCAAAGAGCAGCGAGGCTACACATAATAATATGATTGTCAATAAAAATCGCATATTAAATCCCTTTTTCAGTTGTCAGTTTTCACTTTTCAGTTTTCTCTTTGAACAAGTCCATTCGATTGAGGCGATGATTCTGTCGCATCAGAATAAAGCAATCAATCACCAAGAGCAGTAATGCTATCAGGAGGAAGGATTGGTATTGTTCGTTATAGTCGGCATATACGGTGGTCTCAAGGTCGGTGGTAGCGATGCGGTCGAGCTCCTGTTGCAGGGCACGCATGGCTGTATTCGTATTATCGCAGCGCACATATGCTCCTTTGCCTGCTTGGGCAATCTCTTGGCACATCTCCTCGTTGAGGCGACTGACTACCACTTGTCCGCTACGGTCTTTGATATAGTCGTTGGTGCCAGGTATAGGGATGGGTGAGCCTTCGGGTTTACCAATACCAATCACAAACACCTGTATGCCCAGTTCCTGCGCTTGTTTGGCTACGGCTGTAGCATCATCTTCGTGGTTCTCACCATCAGTAATGAGGATGATGGCTCTGCCCGCATCGCTCTCTTGGCTGCCAAAGGAGCGGATAGCCGTTTGCAACGCTGCGCCGATAGCCGTACCTTGGGTAGGGATGAGTTTGGGCGAGATGGTATTGAGAAACATCTTAGCTGATACATAGTCGCATGTGATAGGCAGTTGCGTAAAGGCTTCGCCCGCGAAAACAACTAAACCCACTTTGTCGTCCGTCATGTTGTCAATCATCTTGCTCAGCATTTGCTTCGCGCGGTCCAAACGATTAGGTGCCACATCTTCTGCCAGCATGGAATTGGATATATCCAACGCCACCATCACTTCGATGCCTTGGCGTTTCACGGTTTTCTCTTGTTGTCCATATTGAGGACGAGCAGCAGCCACAATGAGTAACGTAAGTGCTACGATGAGCAGCGTGAACTTAACGATAGGACGACTCTTAGAGGCATCAGGCATCAGTTGTGCCATCAGCTCAGGGTCACCAAACTCCATTAACTGGCGTTGTTTGCGCTTGGTGATGATGATATATGCAATCACAAATACGGGGATTGTGATTAGCCACCAAAGCATTTCTATATTTGCAAATCTAAACATATTCTATAAAGTTGAAAGTTCTAACAGTTTTAAGAGTTTTAAAGAATATTATTCAGAAACGGTTCGTAGAATGAAGAAACGCAGCAGTAATTCCATCAGTAGGCAGAGCAGGGCAGCCAATAGGAATGGCGCAAAATGCTCGGTGCGCTTGGAGTATTCGCGAACGCGAATCTTGGTCTTTTCCAGTTGGTCGATCTGTTGGTAGATGGCCTTCAGGCTATTGTTGTCCGTAGCACGGAAATACTCGCCGCCTGTCATCTGTGCGATGTTGCGCAGGGTACTCTCGTCAAACTCCGAACTCATCGTACCATATTGTACGCCATATGGCGTATGAATAGGCACGCGCACTTCCTTGCTATAACTGCCTACACCAATGGCATATACGCGTATGTTAAAGGTCTTGGCAATCTCGGCTGCGGTCATAGGGTCGATGTCACCACGGTTGTTGCTTCCATCGGTGAGCAAGATGACCACTTTGGACTTCGTTTCAGAATCTTTCATGCGGTTCACTGCGTTCGCCAATCCCAAACCAATGGCAGTTCCGTCTTCTATCATACCGAATTTCACAGACTGAAATAGGTTCACTAATACAGCATGATCCGTAGTCAATGGGCATTGCGTAAAACTCTCGCCTGCGAACACTACCAAACCAATCTGGTCATTAGGGCGCGATAGTACGAAATCGGTTGCTACGGTTTTGGCTGCTTCCAGTCGATTGGGCTTCAAGTCCTCGCCCAACATAGTGCCTGAGATATCCAGCGCCATCATGATGTCGATACCTTCGGTGGATTCTGACTGCCAACGATTGCTCAGCTGTGGGCGTGCCAATGCCAAGGACAATAGGGTAATCACCATCACTCGCAAAGCAAAGGGCACATGTATCAGCCATACGCGAAGGCTTTTGGGCTGACGACGCAGACTATCGGTGGAGGACAACTGCACCGATGCACGAGCATTTCGCAGTTTCCATATGTACCAGCCCACTACAGGAATCAGCAGTAGGAGCAGAAATAAATATCCAGGGTTAGCAAATGTCATAGTATTTACAATTGGACAATGTACAATTTAATTTTCTGTAGGTTCTTCTTCAACAGGGGTGGTTTCTTTGACGAAGGTATATGCGTTGCGCAAACTGATTTCATTCTCATCGGGAGTGGTAGTCCACTTAGCAAACTTCACCAAGTCTGCCAATGTCAGCATCTTGCGTAGGTTGTCGTACAACTCTTTCTTGTCTGTGAGTAACCCGCGCATAGCACGTAGCGTTTCGTCCGAAGTCTGTTCCGTACTGCTCACCTCAAAGCGACGAGCGATGTATTCGCGCACCACATCGGTGAGTTGTGTATGGTATTCTTTGACTTGTCCGCTCTGCCAGATCTTCTCCTCGCGGATAGCATCCAGTTTCTCCAGTGCCACTTCTTCGGCTGGGCGCAATGGCTCCGTAGGCACGGCTGTAGCGGGTGCATCACCGTAGCGACTGCGTAGATAAGTGATGAGGTAGTATCCTCCCACACCTATGCCTGCTATTGCTAATGCCAATAATACCCAACGCAGTATGCCCCACCACCATATAGGGGCGTTGTATATACTTTTGATGTCGGTGATAGCCATGTCGGCACTATCCATCTCGAATGGTTGCACCACATTCAGCATGAGTGACTCGCTCCATACCGTATCATCGCCACTCACGAATGCCAGTGGCTCGATGTAGAACAGCGAGTCTTGAAACGAAGTGAGGGTTAGGTATTGGTTGTATTGCACGCGTCCATCTTGCAGCGTGGTTGTATCTACAATAGTGCGATCTATAATCTCTATGCCAGAAATGAGTTGTTCACCCAATACGGGCATCTGCACTTGCTCACCCATCTCACAAGTGGCACGCAAATGCAAATCGGTCTGATCGCCAATAAAAAGGGTGGTACTATCTATTGCGGCACTTACCACCAGTGCCAATATTGTTGTCAGCATTTGAATAAGTGCATTAGGGCTTTCACATAATCTTCGTCAGTACGCACACTAATATGGTTTACGCCCGTGCGCGTGAAGAGTTGCTCCAGCGAGTCTTGATTCTCTTTCCATGCTTGCGCATAATCACCACGAACGCTTGCCAGCGAAGTGTCTATCCATAGGTCGTTGTCCGACTCGGCATCGTGGAACTTCACCAGTCCTATGTTGGGTAGTTCGGCTTCGCGGCGGTCGTATATCTGTATGGCATTCACCTCGTGTCGGTTCGATGCTATCAGCAATGGCTTATCCATAGCGCCTGCTCCGATAAAGTCGGAGATGAGGAATGCCGTACAATGGCGTTTTTGTGCGTTGGCAAAATATTGTAGCGCCTGCGCCATATCTGTACCTTTGGACGAAGGTTCAAAACTCAGCAGTTCGCGAATGATATGCAACACGTGGGTCTTTCCTTTTTGTGCGGGGATGTATTTCTCAATCTTATCGGAGAAGAATATCACACCCACCTTATCGTTGTTGGCAATCGTGGAGAAAGCCAGCGTCGCCGCCACTTCAGCCATCATATCGCGCTTCATTTGGCTCAGTGTACCAAAATTGCGGCTGCCCGACACATCCACCAGCAGCATTACGGTCAGTTCGCGCTCCTCTTCAAAGACCTTGATATAAGGCTTGTTGAGGCGTGCGGTCACATTCCAGTCAATAGAGCGAACATCGTCGCCTGGCTGATACTCACGCACTTCTGAGAACGCCATACCGCGTCCCTTGAACTGCGAATGGTATTCGCCAGCGAAGATATTGCGACTCAGTTTACGAGTCTTAATCTCTATCTTCCGTACCCGTTTTAATAGTTCTTCTGAAGTCATAATCTGTCCTATAACCTATAGCGGCACAGCCGCATCCTATAGCCCAAAGGGCGTCCTATAACCTAAATATTATGGCACTTGCACAGCGTTCAGCACCTCTGTAATCACATCTTCGGTGGTCATGTTATTAGCCTCTGCCTCGTATGTGAGTCCGATACGGTGGCGGAGTACATCGTAGCAAACAGCACGAACATCTTCTGGAATCACATAGCCACGGCGATGGATAAAGGCGTATGCGCGTGCAGCCAATGCCAAGTTGATACTTGCACGAGGCGAACCGCCAAACTGAATCATTGGCTTCAGGTTATCCAGACCATATGCTTCTGGCTGACGAGTAGCAAACACGATGTCCACAATGTATTTCTCAATCTTTTCGTCGATATACACTTCGCGAACAATCTTGCGCGCTTTGACAATCTCATCGGTGCTGAGTATAGGGGTAACAGTGATTTTTTCGCCTGTTATGTTTTGGCGAATGATTTGCATCTCCTCTTCTTTCTTTGGATAGCCAATCACCACTTTAAGCATAAAACGGTCGGTTTGTGCCTCTGGCAATGGGTAGGTACCTTCTTGCTCAATAGGGTTTTGGGTCGCTAATACCAAGAATGGTTCTTCCAACTTATAAGTCTGTTCGCCAATGGTAATCTGACGCTCTTGCATCGCTTCAAGCAGTGCTGATTGCACTTTCGCTGGGGCACGGTTAATCTCGTCCGCAAGAACAAAGTTAGCAAAAATAGGACCTTGCTTTACCTTGAACTCTTCCGACTTTTGTGAGTAGATTTGTGTACCTATCACATCGGCTGGAAGCAGGTCGGGGGTAAACTGAATACGACTAAAATCTGCTTTTACTAATTTTGCCAATGTGTTAATAGCCAATGTCTTTGCCAAGCCAGGAACACCTTCCAAGAGGATGTGTCCATCTGCCAACAAACCAATCAAAAGACTTTCCACTAAGTGCTTTTGACCTACAATCACATGGTTCATGCCCATGGTCAGGGCATCTACGAATGAACTCTCGCGCTCAATGCGCTCTTGAAGTTCACGAATATCAACTGTTTGCATATGATAAATTTTTAGTATTTACGAACTTTCTTTCCTTATACAAAAACCATGCCAAAACAAAAAGCATCAGGATTCTACCCTGATACTCTCTGTATGTAAAGCGTTCATGACTTCATGTATTACTTCTTCGCTCAGACCATATTGCGAGCCCACTTGTCGGCAATGCTGCAATACCTCTTGATAGCGTTGTGTTTGCACAATAGATTCACCATGTTGATGTTTCCATTCGCCTATCTGGCGAGCCACATCCACACGCTTGCCGATGATCTCCCACAACTGCTCATCCAGCTGGTCAATCTCTGCGCGAAGTGATGCTAAGTTTTTCATTCAACCTTTAAAACTTTTAGAACAGCAACACTGTTGCGACTAAAACTTTTTCAACTCGCTGATTATTTCAGCGCAGCAATTGCCTCTTTGATGGTGGCAATACGGCTTTCAGCATCGGCTTTCTTCTTGCGTTCCAACTCAACCACCTCTGGTTTGGCGTTTTGCACAAAGCGCTCGTTGTTGAGTTTGCCCATCACACCACGAAGGAAGCCCTCTTGGTGAGCCAACTCAGCCTCGAGTTTCTTCAATTCTTCCTCCACATTGATGAACTTCTCCAATGGCACGCTATACTCGGTGGTACCAATGATGAAGGATGCGCTACCTGCGCTCTTCTCAGCACCTACAGCCAACTCTACATTCGCCAATTTCACTACCACTGCTGGCAATGCCTCTGGGCAAACGAGTGTCAATACCTCCTTAGGAGAGATATTCTTTTGCGCACGGATATTGCGGATAGCAGAGATAATATCGAAGCATTGTGCAGCATCGTTGAGCAGTTGTGTAGTGTTGTGTAGCGGTTGTGTAGCGTTGAGTGGGGAAACCATGAGTGATTCGCCCTCTTGGCGCTCCTCGATAGCTTGCCACAACTCCTCGGTGATGAATGGCATGAATGGGTGCAAGAGCTTGAGCATCGTATCCATAAATTGGATAGTCTTCTCATAGGTTGCCTTATCAATTGGCTGACCGTATGCAGGTTTGATGATCTCTAAGTACCATCCTGAGAAATCGTCGCAGAAGAGCTTGTAGATAGCCATCAACGCCTCGCTGAGGCGGTATTTGCTAAACAGATCAGCCACCTCTGCTTGTGCTTTAGCAAGTACTGCCTCGAACCATTCTACACCCCATTGATTGGTCTCTGGCATAGCTATGTCGGCAACCTCCCATCCCTTGATGAGACGGAAGCAGTTCCAGATCTTGTTGCAGAAGTTGCGTCCTTGCTCGCAGAGGTTATCGTCGAACAAGATATCATTGCCCGCAGGAGCGCAAAGCATCATACCCATACGCACGCCGTCTGCTCCAAAGCGCTCAATCAAATCCAATGGATCGGGGCTGTTACCCAGTGACTTAGACATCTTGCGACCCAACTTATCACGCACGATACCAGTGAAATATACATGACGGAATGGCATTTTGCCGATATACTCATAACCTGCCATAATCATACGTGCCACCCAGAAGAAGATGATATCAGGACCAGTCACCAAGTCTGCGGTTGGATAGTAATAGTTGATCTCCTCATTGCCTGGATTCTCAATACCATCAAAGAGGCTAATTGGCCAGAGCCATGATGAGAACCATGTATCCAATGCACCTTCGTCTTGTACCAACGCATCTACGCTCAAGCCTGATTTCTCGGCAGCTGCTTCGATGTTTGGCGCTACGATAATCTTATCCTCTGGATAGTTCTCTGCGCCTGTCTCTTCGAGCAACGCTTTCTCGTAGTACGCAGGGATACGGTGTCCCCACCAGAGTTGGCGTGAGATACACCAGTCTTTGATGTTCTCGAGCCAGTTGCGGTAGGTGTTTTTGTATTTAGTTGGATAGAAGACGATATCGTCGTTCATTACTGGTGGCAACGCGATATCAGCAAAGTGTTGCATGCGGATGAACCATTGCAAGCTGAGGCGTGGCTCGATAGGTACATTGGTACGCTCGGAGTAACCCACTTTGTTGGTGTAGTCCTCCACTTTCTCCACCAATCCTTCGGCTTGGAGATCCACTACAATTTGCTTGCGGCAGTCGAAGCGGTCCATGCCTTGGTAAGCAGCCACATTAGGATAGATGTCTGCCTCCAATCCCTCTACGTTCACATGCGCGTCCGCGGTGAAAATATCGTAGGTGGTGAGGTCGTATTTTTGTCCCAATGCGTAGTCATTTACATCGTGTGCAGGGGTCACCTTCAAGCAACCGGTACCAAACTCAATCTCCACATAGCGGTCCTCGATCACTGGAATCACGCGACCTACTTTAGGAACGATCACATGCTTACCTTTCAACCATTGGTTCTTAGGGTCTTTAGGGTTGATACACATAGCCACGTCACCCATAATGGTCTCAGGACGGGTGGTAGCTACTACTGCGTAGTAACCCTTTTCATCTTTATGAATCACGTTGCCCTCTGCTGTCAACTGTTCACTGTCAATTGTCAACTGTTCAGCCACGTAGTACTTCATGTAATAGAGTTTGGAGTGCTCCTCTTGGTAGATCACCTCCTCGTCGCTCAATGCTGTTTGGCGTTCTGGATCCCAGTTAACCATACGCAATCCACGGTAGATGAGGCCCTTGTTATATAGGTCGCAGAATACATCAATCACGGCTTTGGAGCGTGTCTCGTCCATGGTGAAGGCGGTACGGTCCCAGTCGCAAGAGCAACCGAGTGTACGCAATTGCTTCAAAATGATACCTCCGTGCTCCTCGGTCCAAGCCCAAGCATGTTTGAGGAACTCCTCACGAGTCAAGTCGCTCTTGTTGATGCCTTGCTCTTTGAGGCGCTTGATGACCTTAGCTTCGGTAGCGATACTAGCGTGGTCAGTACCAGGTGCCCAACATGCGTTCTTACCCTCGAGGCGTGCGCGGCGCACGAGGATATCTTGGATAGTGTTATTGAGTACGTGACCCATGTGCAACACACCTGTCACGTTTGGTGGAGGGATCACAACGGTGTATGCCTCACGATGGTCTGGGGTACTGTGGAATAGTTTCTTGTCTTGCCAGTATTGATACCACTTGGCTTCAATGTCTTTAGGATTGTATTTTGCGTCCATGTCTTCAGGCCCTTAAGGGCTGTTTAAAATGTTTAAAAGTTTCAATGTTTCAAGGCTTTCTATGTGTAAAATACGTAGAAAGCCAAAATTCGTGCAAAGTTACTGCTTTTTTCTGACATATGCAACAAAAAATCGCCACTTGGGCGATTTTTTGTCGTTTAGCGTATGGCATATACGTTTTATGTCATTCGGATTAAATCGTTTTTAGTTCGCTACCGGGGAAGTAATGCGCAAGGATTTGCTCATAGGTATAGCCCTTGTCAGCCATCACAGCAGCACCGATTTGGCACAAACCTACACCGTGTCCCCAGCCTGCGCCGGTGAGGATGAAGTCGCCATTCTCGTTGCGATCTACCACAAAGGCGCTACTATACAAGTGGCTCTTGCTTAACCATTTGCGGATTTCTAACTCCTTGCCAATTACCATCGTGCGCTTGCTGCCGACGATCTGCATCTCATACAAACGAGCCGATGGACCGCGCTTGATAGGCACGAGGTCAATTATCTCGCCGAAGTCAATGCCTGAACGCTCACGGATAATCTCGCTTAGCTCCTCTTTGCTGTATTGTACCGTCCAGCGGTAGAAGTCCTTGGTCTCTTGGTCGTAGTTATTCAATACTTGGTTGAGGATGCGCTCGTCGGTGGTATTGCAATATGCAGAAGGAGAAGTGCGGATAAACTCCTGTGCATTCTCCTCAATAGTCAAGTCGGGTAGGGGAGTGCCAATCTCGTCACGAACGGGCTCCAAATAGTCGTAGTGCTCGTTTGCCCATGCGTTCTCAAAGAGTTCGGTAGCGCCACCACAAGCCTTGTAGAAGCGTGCGTCACACACTTTGCCGTCGTACATCAATACTTGTCCACGGGTAGCATCAATCGCTTTTTGCACATTAGCCGCCGCCTCAGGGTGCTCATCACGACGGGTGATACCCTCGTAGCGCTGGCAGTGGTCGTCGGCACATACATCAAAGCCTTCGTGTGCATCGCGCTCGTACCATATCACGTGGCGATCTGGATCGCTGAGGTCTGGTTTGTCGGTGCATGTAGAAGGACTAATGATAGGACGGAGTACCCAACTGCGTGAGATAACGGCGTGCGCCTTCAAGAGTTCCAAGGAAGAGGTAGCAGACATCTCAGAAGTGATTACCGAACTGAGGTAGTCTTCCACATCAAGGCGGTTGATGGCTGTTTGTGTGCCATCTGCGTTGTCGCGTATTTCGAGTGTACCTTCAAACTCTTGATCTTCGAGTCGGTCCCAGTGGAAACCGATGCCGATACGAACATTCTTGAGAAGGAAGGTTGGATGTTCTGGTGTGGAGTGAGGACCAGGAATAACGGCCTCAATCTTTGGGGCGGTCATAACGCCCACTGCAATTTCGTGTTTCATGTGTGTATAGTTTTGTTGTTAATTATCGTTCTACTTCGCCTTTCCACGAGTTGAAACCCGTGTTTAGTTCTATTACTTGGTAACCATGTTTGGCGAGCAGTTGTGCTGCGGTTTTGCTTCTTCTGCCCGAACGGCAGTATAGCGCAATGGTCTTGTCTTTATGAATTAGTTGCTCTGCTTTCTGCATAAAGTCGGCTTGAGTGACATCAATAAGCAGCGCACCAGGAATATGCCCTTGCGCATATTCGTTGGCTGTTCTGACATCCAAACGAATGACGGTAGTGTCTTCAATGACCTTTGCAAAAGTCTCCGCATCCACCGAGCGGAAGTCTGCTGCCTTGCAGCCCAAAAAACTCATTAGGCACAGTAGGAAAGGGAAGGGTTTCATGATGTTATGATAGTTATACGTTTTTTACTTGAGTAGGATATATGCAAGACTGGCTGCGCTAATGATAATCCATAGCAGGACGCCTTGCAATAGCGGACGGATGCCAACGGATTTGATGACATCAATAGATAAGGAGGCGCCAATGAAGAACATCGTGATAATGAGTCCTTTGCGTGCAATACCTGCGATGAACTTACCTACTTCGGGATAGTCTGCGAGAAGGTAGGTGTTGATGAGCATAGCTACAATAAAGAACAAGATAAACCATGGGATACTGATTTTCTTGCCTTCGCTGCGGAAGATGACCGATGTGACTAATGCTAGTGGGATAATCCATAGTGCACGGGTAAGTTTGATGGTTGTAGCCACTTGTAGTGCTTCTTCGCCATAAGCGGCACCTGCACCGACTACGGAACTCGTGTCATGGATTGCAACAGCAGCCCATGTACCGAAGTCTTGTTGGCTGAGTCCTAGCCAATGACCCAAGATGGGGAAGAGGAACAGACCAATGGCATTGAGGATAAACACTGTCGCCAATGCCATAGACATATCGGTGTCTTTGGCTTTGATGATAGGTCCTACGGCAGCAATGGCACTACCTCCACAGATGGCGGTTCCCGAACTGATGAGATAGGATGTGTTGCGGTTGAGTTTTAGTATTTTACAACCGATAAACATACCGATGAGCAAGGTGCCTACGACGGATATAATCGTAAAGAGCATTCCCTCCTTACCCGAAGCGAGCGAGGCTTGGAGATTCATACCAAAGCCCAAACCGATGACGGAGTATTGGAGGAGTTTCTTGGATACATTCTTATTAAAAGTAGGGTAGGCTTGTCCGCAAAGCAGCGCGAATACTAGTCCAATGAAAAGCACTACAGGAGGAGTTACCCATGCAGCGAGAAAACGGAGTGCAGGGATATAATCGCAGAGCAAGCAAAGCGAGAGCAGGGATAACAGTACGATGTAAATATGTCGGTTGTATTGGCGCATGTTGGGCTATTGGCTATTAGTTTTTGGATATGGGGTGTCTGCCACTTCGCGGATGATGTCGCGGAGTTTGGATGGGGTGAGGCGGTCGAAACTCTCGCGGTTGGCCACAATGCCAATACCAGCCATCTCTACGGTGGCAGGGGAGAATAATATACGTTCTTCCTCTGGAGCAAAGAAACACATTGGGCGGGATTCGCGGCGGAAGAAGATGACGGTATGAAACATACCGTTGTGTAGGGTGGTGTCGTGTTGTGTAGAGTGGTGTAGCGTTGTATTTTCAGCGGACGATTCTACACTATTCTGCACCATGCTACACGATTCTACACTATCGCCATTTGGCGATGGCGTGTACCACGAAACAATATTCCATCGGGGTTCGTATTCTTCGGCATGAGAGGCACCTACGGTCAAAGAGCCTGTTTGGCTGGCTTCTTCGGGGATAGTGCCCATGGCGAGGACTTTTTTGACTGCTGCCAAATGGGTTTGTAAGTCCGTTTCTTGCACCAATATGGCGTTGGCATAGTTGGTGGAGAAATGATCTTCTATCGGGAGACTGTGGCGAGGCACAGCTTGGAAATGCATATGGTCGGGGGCACTGGCACCGCACATAGGGCCATTGTAAAAAATGGTCATCTCGGGTAGTTCTTTTGCCAAGTGCAACATCGACTCGAGGTGAGGCAATAGTTCTTGGCGTTCGTGCACGGAGGATGAAACGGTGAAGTGCGGAGAGAAAATAGGGAAGGGGTTCACACGTATATAATAGGTGTGCCCAGTGGGTGAATCCCAGTTGTGGGTGAGTTGGTGCTCCTCTACGCCATCGGGGCAAAGGAAGCAGGCTCGTTTTTGCAAAGCTTCGGGGCTGACATCCGCCATGACGCTACGCACACGAGCAGGGTTGAAAAACAATTTGGCAGGGAAACCGTCGATATTCATGTCTTTGACTTCGACTTGAGACAAAGCGTCGTAGTTAACGAAAGCTCTCCCGTGAGAAGCAAGCTCACGGGAGAACATCTCATTTATTAGTTGAAAAAGTTTCAAAGTTCTAAAAGTTTTAAAGGTTTTAAGGGTAGATTAGTCGTAAGTAGCCCACCTTTAGAACAGCACCGCAGGTGCGACTAAAACTCTTAAAACTTTTTCTACATTTATTTTCCCTCGTTCATTTGGATACGTGCCTTCAACTCCCATGTACGGATACGATCTTTGTACAAGTGGTTGTTGTTCATGGTCACGATATCGCAGTTAGCATCAGAGTTGTCATCCCAACGACGGCAGTTATATACTACGTCATAGATACGACCGATTTGATACTCGCGGCTTACACGCAAACCTACTGCATAATCCTCACCGTACTTGGTAGTTGGGAAGTTGATAGTGCGGAGCATTGGAGTGTAGAAACCACGTGGTGCGCCAAGACCGTGGATACGGAGAGCGTTGTTGCGGCCGTTGTCTGGTGTCCACTCTTTGTGGTCGATTACGCCTGGAGGAATGAGGTTACCGTCGAAGTCGGTCAATTGGTAGGTACCAACCACCATAGCGCAGTTTTGCTCGTGGAAAGCGTCGATGAACTTTTGAACAGTGTTCTCATCGAAGTAGGTGTCGTCAGAGTCCAATTGGATAGCGAAGCGACCGCATTTTGGGTGGTGGAGAGCTACGTTCCAGTTGCCACCGATAGCGTGCCATGTCTTATCTTGAGCGATATATACGAGGTTGTCATGACCCTCAGCAACGATGCTCTTGATTACATCTACGGTTCCATCCTCAGAGTTGTCATCCACAACGATAACGTTGAATTTATAAGGAGCCTTAACTACTTGGCTGAGTGCGCTCTTGATAGCGGTACCCACGGTGCGAACGCGGTTCTTACATGGGATAATCACAGATGCCTCATACTCGAAGCCATCGCAGTGGAGATCCACATCCTTGAAGCCAGGAGCGAGGTAACCGTTGATATCTTTGAGGTGTTGGGTAGCAGCTTGCTCCATCTCGATTTGTACGCCACGGTTCTTAGGATCTACATAGTCGAAGTTCTTCTCGCCAGTGGTACGGTTGTCGAGCTCTACATCATAATAGAGGTACTCGTTGATGTGCTCCAAAGCGCCTTTTTGGCTCACTTTGAGGCGGAGGTCATAGAGACCAGCGTATTGATAATCCACATCCATGCGAGCCACAGCCTCCTTGATAGCGCTTGTGCGATAGAAGAGAACAGAACCGAACTCGAAGTCGTCACGGATAGAACCCAATTGGTAGTCGATAACAGGAGCGTTGGTACGAACCTCACCTACTTGGTTGAAGTGGTCTGCGTAAACCATAGCTGCTTGGGTGTCCTCGATAAGAGCCTCCATACGCTCAAGTGCGAAGAGAACGAATGAGAGGGTGGTGTACTTGGTGTAGATCAAAGTGTACTCGGTGTTAGCTTTCTCAGCGATCTCGCGAACAGTAGCTGTTGAGCGGATGTCACCGTGCAAGAAATGAATGTCTGCTACGAGCTCTTGAGCCTTCAAGTTAGCTACGGTAGCTTGTACTTGTTCCTCACTTTGGAAAGGAATAAAACATGTGATATTTTTCATAAATTTTAATAAATAAAATGATTATTTTCGCTTTTTATCTTCTGCCTATCTTCTGCTTATCTTCTGCTTATCCTCTGCCAAAAGGCATAGCAGAGGAAAGCGAGATAAAAGTGTTAATTCTTGTTAAAGAATATGATATTGCACGAATGCCTCGATAGCCTCATATTCAGCAAGTCCGAGGTCGGAATACATCTTTGCAGTGTCGTGGTTGCGATCCTCGGCGCGTTGCCAGAACAGACGCTCATCGTCGCCCAAGAATGGAGCAGACTCCATTTGGCTGGCGTGGCGGAGGATAGCGTTGCGCTTAGAGCGAAGCTCCTCTGGAGACATTGGCACAGCCATCTCTACGAGGTCGAGTTCCCACTCCATCCATGCGCCGCGGTACATCCAGATGCGGCAGTCTTTGAGCCACTCATCCCAAGCAGCGGTGTGCTTGAGCTCGTCGAGAGCAGCGAGTACAGCGTCAAGACATACACGGTGTGTGCCGTGAGGGTCTGCGAGGTCACCCGCAGCGAAGATTTGTTGTGGTTTTACCTCCTCGAGAAGAGCTTTTACGATGTCCACATCAGCTTGAGAGAGAGGACCTTTCTTGATGGTACCTGTCTCATAGAAAGGCAAGTTGAGGAAGTGGATGTTCTCGGTAGGGAGACCCATGTAGCGGCACGCAGCGGTTGCCTCGCCACGACGGATAAGCGCCTTGAGGTTGAGGATCTCGCGGGTGTCGTTGTCGCCTACCTTCTCGTTGTGGAAGAAGTTCATGTACTCGTCGTACTTCTTCTCAATCACCTCATCACCAGGGATAAGCATTTGTTTGTAACCCTTCATGAAGTCCATGAAGCGTACTACCTCCTCGTCGCAAACGGCGATACAACCGCTGGTTTCGTAAGCCACGTGTACGTTGTGGCCTTGGTTGATGAGGCGTTGGAAAGTACCACCCATCGAGATGACGTCGTCATCTGGGTGAGGAGAGAAGATTACGATATCTTTTGGGAATGGATTAGCGCGCTCAGGGCGGTTGGTGTCATCTGCATTTGGCTTGCCACCTGGCCAACCAGTGATGGTGTGTTGCAGGTCGTTGAATACCTTGATATTGCACTTGTATGCAGAGTCGTATTTGGTGATGAGTTCGCTGAGTCCGAAATCGTTATAGTCCTTGTTGGTGAGCTTGAGGATAGGCTTTTTGGTTTGTTCGCAAAGCCATACCACAGCGCGGCGAACGAGTTGGTCGGTCCACTCGCAGTTGGTCACTTTCCAAGGGTGATTGATGCGGGTGAGTTTGCCTGCAGCATCGAGGTCGATTACGAACGAAGCGTTCTTGTGGAGTTGCAAGAACGATGCGGGGCACGCGGCGTTAGCCACTTCCTCTATCGCTTGTTTGACGATGCCCGCTTTGTGCTGACCGAAGGCGAGGAGGATCACCTCTTTTGCTTGGAGGATAGTGTCAATACCCAATGTGATGGCGCATGTAGGCACTTGAGTTACGTTGCCAAACAGGGATTTGGCATCCACGCGTGAGTTGCCGTCCATGATCACGAGGCGGGTAGAAGAGTTAGGTTGGGTACCAGGTTCGTTCATTGCGATATTACCGCATTGGCCGATTCCAAGTACCTGAATATCAATGCCGCCAGCGGCTTCGATAGCTTTCTCGTATTCCTCGCAGAAAGTGAATACCGTCTCTCTTGGCAGGTCGCCAGGGAAGGTGTGTACGTTTTCTGGCAGAATATCAATGTGGTTGAGCAATTGGCTTTGGATTTGTGCCATGCTGCCGAGGTTGTTGTCCACCAATGGATAGAACTCGTACGAGCCGAATACCACGACATTTTTGAAGCTCAATCCCTCCTCTTTGTGCAGGCGAACGAGCTCGACAAACAAGTCGCGCATAGAGCGACCAGATGCCAGTGAGAGAACGGTCTTTTGACCATTGGCCTCGCGGCGGTTGATGAGTGTTGCAATACGTGCAGCTACGGCAGCGATACCCTCTTGTGGTTTCTCTACGATAGTTGTGTTTACATGCTCCATACGGGTGACGCGTGATTGCTCATACGCATCCGCAGGACGATACAATTTCTCTTCGACTTTGCTAAGAGAAATTAGTTGGCTAAGATTATTTCTCATGTTCTGTTTAGAATTTTGAATATACTACATATTGTGCTGCAAAGGTACGGAAAATATTCGAATCCTGCAAACGGTTGCAGAAAAAAAAATAAAATAGCAAAAATTATATGTTTTACAACATAAAACACGCACGTGCTATTGCGCGTGTGAGAAAAAATGTGTACCTTTGCAAGTTACTTTTAGTGTAGTATGTGCGCGATGATGGTTTAGGGCGCTACTTTACTAGAAAAATTACGATAATAACAAAACAAATTAAAGAGATATGATTTTAATAGCAGATTCAGGTTCGACTAAGACACATTGGTGTTTGATGGCGGCTAATGGTCATTGCGAGGAGTTCTTTACGGATGGTATCAATCCATTTCAACAGACTTCAGATGCAATCAAAAACAGTGTTAATAATCAGCTTCTTCCTCAGATGGCTCATTCCATGTGGGCGGGTAGTATTACCAACATTTTCTTTTATGGTGCGGGTTGTACTCCAGAGAAGATTCCAGTAGTGGAATATGCCTTGGAGGCCATCTTTAAGTCCGCTAAGATTGAAGTGTACTCTGATATGGTAGGTGCGGCTTGTGGCTTGCTTGGTGGTGAGAAGGGTGTGGCTTGTATCTTGGGTACGGGCGCTAACTCATGTCTCTGGAACGGCAAGGAGATTGAGAAGAATGTGCCTGCGCTTGGTTTTATCCTCGGTGACGAGGGTAGTGGTGCGGTGCTCGGCAAGCGCCTTGTAGCTGACCTCTTGAAGAACCAATTGAGCGATGAGCTCAAGGAGAAATTCTTGACCCAATATGGCATTACTGCTGCGGATATTATCGAGAACGTGTATCGTAAACCTTTCCCTAATCGTTACTTAGCCTCTCTCAGCCGTTTCTGCGCTGAGAACCTTGAAAACCCATTGATTGCACAACTTGTTTACGATCACTTTGATTATTTTGCTAAACGTATTTTGCCACAATATCCAGCGTTGCCAGTTGGTTTTATTGGCTCTATTGCTTATTATTATCAAGATGTGTTGAAGAAAGTATTGGCAGATAATGGCTTCCAAGTGGGTAAGATTCTGCAAGGTCCTATGGAGGGCTTGAAAGAGTACCATAAGAAAGATGTTGTTCCTACAATGTAAATATTAACGAATTATGGATTTTGTAAAAATAACCGAGCAGAGTTCGCTGCACGATAATCTGGATCAGAAATCGGTGGGCGAATTACTGCACGAGATGAATGAGGAAGATCAGAAGGTGGCTTTGGCTGTCAAAGAGTGTATTCCTCAAATAGAGAAATTGGTAGAGGGTATTGTGGAGCGCATGCAAAAAGGCGGTCGTATCTTCTACATGGGCGCGGGTACCAGTGGTCGTTTGGGCGTGCTGGATGCCAGCGAGATTCCTCCTACATTTGGTATGCCACCATCGTTTGTGATTGGATTGATTGCAGGTGGTGATCATGCGTTGCGTAATCCTGTGGAGAACGCTGAGGACGATCCTGAGAAATCGTGGAAGGAGTTGCTGGAGCATAATATCACCACCTTAGATACTGTGGTAGGTATTGCAGCTTCGGGTACTACACCTTATGTAATAGGCGCGCTCGAGCGCGCACGTGAGTTTGGTTGCTTGACAGCATCTGTTTCTTGCAATCCAGGCTCGCCTGTAGGTCAAGTGGCGGAGATTGCTATTGAGCCATTGGTGGGTCCTGAGTTTGTGACGGGTTCTACTCGCCTGAAGTCAGGTACAGCGCAAAAACTGGTCTGCAACATGATTACCACTATCACTATGATTAAGATGGGCCGTGTGAAGGGCAATAAGATGGTGAATATGCAGCTGAGCAACAAGAAACTTGTGGATCGTGGTACGCGTATGCTCGTTGATGAGTTGGGCTTGGACTATGACAAGGCCAAGGACTTGCTCCTGTTGCACGGCAGTGTGAAGAAAGCGATGGACGCTTATCGTGCTGCTTCTGCTGAGGAGTGATGAAGGATAAAAAATGTTATTTTTTCGTAGATATTTGGAAATGTCGATTATTTTTCGTAACTTTGCCGCCGATTAGGGGAAAGAAATATGATGTCCGAGTATTTTACAAAATGGCAAAAACAATAAAAACATTATAAATAATCTAATCTTTATGAAGAAACTACTCTTTGTGCTAACATGCTCGTTGTTGTCGGTTGCTATGATGGCAAGCGTCACGGTGAGTGGTGTGGTTATTTCTACGGAGGATGGTTTGCCAGTTATTGGTGCATCTGTTCTCGAGAAAGGTACATCAAACGGTACGATTACCGATTTTGATGGTATGTATGAATTGACGGTACAAGACGGTGCTGTTCTGGTGGTAAGTTATGTGGGTTTGAAGACCCAAGAGGTGAAGGTGACAGGCCCTCAGATGGATATTCGCCTAAGTGCTGATGCTATCGCAATGGAAGAAGTTGTGGTAACAGCTATGGGTGTGGTTCAAGAGAAGAAACGCTTGAACTTCGCTGTGCAAAACATCGGTGGTGAGTCGCTGAATGAGTCTCAAAACTCCAACTTCGTTAATTCGCTCCAAGGTAAGATTGCCGGTGTGTCTGTGACTAACGCTGGTGGTTCGCCTAACTCGGGTAGCCAAATTATCATCCGTGGTATTTCATCTGTCAATAATAGCCAGAGCAACGAGCCTCTCTTTATCCTTGACGGTGTGCCTGTTAATGGTGGTGCTACTGCTGCTGCGGATATCAACCCTAACGATATTGAGAATATCACCGTGTTGAAGGGTGCTGCTGCTGCCGCTTTGTATGGTCAGGATGCTGCCAATGGTGTCATCATGATTACTACCAAGCAAGGTGAGGCGGGTAAGATTAAGGTACAAGCCAACGGTAGCTGGCAGTGGGATACTCCTACTCGCTTGCCTGAGTTGCAAGATACCTATATGCCTGGTTCACAAGGTTTCTACCGCGATAAGACATCAGGCGGTTGGGGTCCATTGCTCAGCGATGATCAGCAGATTTATGACAATATCGGCAATTTCCTCAAGACGGGATTCTATCAGAAATACGATTTCTCTGTCAATGGTGGTAGCGAGAAGTTCCAAGCATATGCTTCTGCTAACTGGTCTAAGTCAGAGGGTATCATTCCTGAGGATTATAAGCAACGTTTTGGTGCACTCATCAAGGCGCAGTTTTCGCCTGCTGATTGGGTGACTTTTGCTATGAATATCAATATTAGTGATACTAAGTCACGTTCTACCGGTGGTGTGGGTTCTGCATATAGCTGGCCTATTACCGATGATATGACTGATTATCAACGTGAGGATGGCTTCCCACGTTTCCGCTATTTGCCAGATATTGAGAAATACAATGCGCCTGTGAGCCCATTGTATGGTATCTACAACGATGGTGGTGTGGCGAAGGCAACTCGTAATGTCATCAACGGTAGTGTAACCCTTAAACCTGTGAAGAACTTGCAAATCGTGGGTCGTGTGAGCTACGATATCAAGAATACTACATCAGAGAGCTATTCTGTTCCACGTTGGGATGATACATATGTGCGTCCTTCGGTTTCTAAACCTACAGCGCCTACAATCCCAGTGGCTCCTGATTCTGAGAAGAATAAGTGTCCTAAGTGTGGTACAGCACATGATTGTCCTATCTGCCAAGCTAACTACGAGGCGGCTATGAAGGACTATCAAGCACAACGTAACCAATTCTTGAAGGATTCTTTGTCATATGTGGATTATGCAGAGTGGTTGGTGAATGAGTATCCATACAACTATATCTTGACAAGTGATGATGTGAAGAATATGAGTAAGTCCAGTTTTGGTGCTATCTCAGCATCTACAGGTCGCAGCCAACTCTTCACAGCAGGTGTGAATGCCACTTATAAGATTGAGTTGCCTAAGGACTTCTCTATTGACGTGATGGCGGGTGCCGAGCTCAAGATGTCAGAGGGCTTCTCTACATCTGTTTACGGCGTGGACTTCATTATCCCTGGTACGTATAGCCTCTCTAATACCAATAAAGATGAGGTATATCTGACCGACCGTACATTGGGTCACAGTGGTCGCCGCCGTTTTGGTTACTTTGGTGAGATCCGTGGTGATTATAAGGGCTTGGCATCACTGTCTGTGACAGGTCGTTGGGACTGGTCTTCTACCATCAACAACAACCCATTCTTCTATCCTTCTGTTACCGGTGGTATCATCCTCTCTGAGTTGATTCCTGGTCTCAATGAGACAAAGAACAACTGGTTCTCATACTGGAAGCTGCGTGGTAACTATGCTGTAGTAGGTAAGGATGCTCCTGCATACCTCTATGACCGCCGATTCAAGCAATTTGGTACATATCCAGATGGTGGTTATGGTATCGATCCTACCATGTCATCTGCATCGCGCGACTTGCAACCTGAGATGTCATACTCATGGGAGGTTGGTATGGATATCAAGTTCTTTGACAACAAGACTCGCCTTGATGTGGCATACTACAATACCAAGGTGGACAACCAAATCGTGACCGTGCGTGTATCTCCATCTTCTGGTTACATTCTCCAAACACGTAACGAGGGTGTGATTACTAACCAAGGTGTGGAATTTACATTGGAGCAAGACGTTCTCAAACGTAAGAACCTCAACTGGACCCTCGGCCTCAACTTCGGTCTCAACCGCGGTAAGGTGGTAGGTCTGCCAGAGGACGTACACGAGATTACTGGTCCTCAATATGGTGACGTCTTTACTTCTGCATACCTCGGTGGTTCAACTACCGCGCTCACGGGTAAGGATTATCAACGCAATGCCGATGGTCAAGTCATTGTGGACGCTAATGGTTATCCAAAGATTAATCCTAACAAGAACGAACTTATCGGTAACCGTGAAGCGAAGTTCCAAGCTGGTTTGAGCAGTAGCATGAATATCTACGGCGTACAATTCTCATTCCTCTTTGATGGTCGTCTCGGTGGTGATGTGCTCAACGTGACAGGTCGTAACCTCATCTCCAATGGTAATCATAAGATGCTTGAGCAATACCGTGGACGCCAAGTGGTGTTTGAAGGTGTGACCGAGCATACCGATGCAGATGGTAAGGTATATTACGAGCAAAATAGAACACCTATTACGCTTGACTACACCACTATCAGCAACTACTTCTACAATGTATCTACCAACTTCATCGAGGACGGTTCGTACATTCGTCTCAGCTACGTGACATTGGGTTACGATTTTGCTAAACTCATGAAGAATCAAAAGGCATTGAAGGGCTTGAAGCTTAACTTCACTTGCAACAATGTCTTCGTGCTCACCAAATATACTGGAACTGACCCTGTCTGCAACGCATCTACAGGTCAAGGTGGTACAGGTTCTGCAGGTATTGACAATACCCCAATTCCTAACACACGCAGCTACAACCTCAGTTTGACTGCTTCTTTCTAACCCTATAATTGATTAAGGAATATGAAAAAGTTATTTATAATACCCGCTCTTTTAGGAGCAATGTTTCTCACCAGTTGCGAGGATTTCTTGAATGTGAATACCACCAAGGATTCTCCTATCACAACATCGGTGGACCAAGTGTTGCCTGTGGCTTGTTTCTATGCATCGCAAATATGCTATGACCACGCTGAGTATGGTGTCTATCTATCACAAGCACTCACTACCAGTGGTAAGAGCCAGACAGGTAGCTATCCATATAGCCAAGGTTGGGAGTTCCTCGGTGTGAACCGTCACCCTATGTGGCGCCGCCACTTCTATGACCTGGGTGCTAACATCAAGAAGATGAACGAGATTGCAGAGGAGAATGGCAACCGCAACGCTATCCTCATCGGTCGTACCGTCATGCTGGCATCTACTCTTTTTACTACCGATGCTTTCGGCGATATGCCTCGCTCAGAGGTGTATCAATCTGCAGCTCCTAAGTATGACTCACAACAAGAGGTGTACGATTGGATGTTTGCTGAGGCAGAAGAGCTGATTCGTCTCTACAACGACCCTACTTGGGTAAACTGCCCTACCAATTTGCCTATCACCGAGAAGATGGATCGCATCTATGCGGGTGATATGAAGAAATGGGAAATGTATTGCCGCGCTATCCAAGCACGTCTCTGGTTGCGTAAGTTGCCTAACTGGGACAATACGCCTGCTACCTGCCACAAGATTATTGAGATGGTAGATCATGTGCTCAATGATGCCAACTGGCAAGAGCCACGCTATTACTATCCTGGTGGTGTAACAGAGTCTAACTGTCCATGGGGACCTTTTGCTCCAAAGATTAACTCTTGGGAGAGCCGCGACAACCGTCTGGCTTCTTCTATCCCAACTACCTTCTTCTTGCACGGTATTTTGGGTGGTATTGATAAGAACTTTATTGCTAACCGTGGTTACGCATTGGACCCTCGTGCTGCCAAGATTTTTGAGCAACGCTCTTCTGAGAAGGGAGCAATGTTGCACCTTGAGAGTAATATCGGTATGGATCAATCTAAGAAATTGACCAACTATCCTGATCTCTATGCTTCTACCACCCTGACCAACCCTTATACTCAAAACACGGGTTACATCGCCCTCATTACCCAAGAGGAGTTGATGTTCATCAAGGCGGAGGCACAATACTGGGCTGGCGATAATGCAGGTGCATATAACACCACTATGGAGGCAACCAAGTTCAATATGGAGCGTTATGGCATGCCAGAAGCACAAGTTACCAATGGTTCGTTGGGTACAAACTTGAAGAACCAATACAGACGTTTCTTCGATATCAAGTTTAAGACCATTCAAGACAACTTCAATATTGCTGACATCATGCAACAAAAGTATGTGGCTATGTATCTCCAACCTGAGCAATGGACCGATATGCGTCGCTACAACTACAGTTCTTCGACCAATGGTATTGCATACTATGATCCTAAAACCAGCCAACCAGTGTATGTTTATACTGTGAAGCATGTTCACAATGGTGTGCCTGCGCAATTCTCGCACCGTGACCCATTGAAGAGTGACTCTGTGAACTTCTATGACAAGCAAGGTAATCCTAATACCTATTCATTGCGTCGTCCTTATAACTTGTACGAAGCATATTGGTGCACACCTGAAGACTATGCCAACGGCGTGGACGAAGCAGAAGGTTTGTCACCCAATGCATGGGTAGCACGTTTGAATGCTGATACCGAGACTGAGACCAAGTACAACAAGAAAGAGTTGGACCGTATCGGTTATTACACCACCAACGCTGCTGGTGAGAAGATTTTGGACTTCAACGTACTGAAAAGACGTATGATTTGGGCGCATAAGAACAACGATAAAGTGGTATGCTCCAATAATATTGAATGGAAGTAATTATCAACGAGGAAAATACTAATAAAGATATGAAAAAGATATTTCAAATAATGGCAATGGCTACCTTGGTAGTGGCTTTTGCAGCGTGCGAGAAACACGATTTCATTGATGACAATACCATCACAGGTGCTGTGGGACCTGAGGCGTATTGGGAAATCGAGAGTTCCGCAGTCAAAGCGGGTGGCGCGATGGGATTCACTGCTCAATACTATTCTGCGGTGGAGCAAATCTCCCACTCTGAAGCTTGGTACAGCATCAGCGAGACACTGGATAAGACTGTGAACTGCTCATGGCTGACTTACTCTGAAATCAGCTCAGTAACCACACAGAAACGTGTGCTGCAATACATCGCAGAGTACCCTCACCTTGAGGAATATTACAATGATTCTTTGCATGCATATACTTTCAGCGGTACATTCCCAGTCAGCGGTACGTTGTCTCCACTCACATGGGTACAACCTACTGAGTTTGACTCTGCCAAGATGATTACTTACTTCGGCGAAGGTTATATGCAACACTTCAAGGATGAGGTGAAAAAGAAAATGACTTATGCCGTTTATGCAGCGCAATATCCTAAGTTGGGTTTCTTGACCGATTTCTCGCTCTATACCGACTCATCTTACAACTGGAATGTATCTTCTGACTCTACAGTGGCTAAATATTACCACTTCCCAATGGATACCTTGAAAGGTGCTGCGGTTGGTGGCAAAGACTCAATCTTTGTAGAACCTTGGGTAATGGATTCTATGAATTACTATTGGGAGAAAGTACCATTTGAGGCGCTGATTAAGAATGCAGAAGCTAAGTTCGACGTAACTTACAAGCGCAACTATTCACTGGATGCGGTGCTGCGTGTGTATGACGTGAAGGGTACATACAGTCAGACTGTTTCTAAACCAATTGTAATCAACTAAAGGTAAATAACCGTATAAATAGACATGAATATGAAAAGTAATGTGTTGAAAATAGGTATGATGGCACTGCTGCCTCTCTTTGCAGCATCATGTATAGATAATGTGCCTGAGGTGGAAAAATTGCCTACCGATCCTGTGTCTTTCACCTATCGCATCGATGGTGACTACAATTTGGATTACTATATTGACTCTGACGTCACCTTTATCAATACTTCTCCTACAGAGGGCAAAGCCGTATGGGATTTCGGTGATGGTAAAACAGCAGAGGGTGATACCGTATTGCACCCATTTGATGTGGCTGGTACATACAACGTGAAACTCTCTATCAATGGTATTACCAAGAGCCAAGTGCTGATGATTTCTGACATCAAGCCATTGGTTTCTGTTAATCCTATTGAGGGCGGTGTTTGCGAGGTGCTTTCTACCCCTGTATCATTCTCGCTGGAAGTTCCTAACCCTAAGAACCGTAAACTGGAGTATGTATGGTCTTTCCCTGCTCGTACCAAGAGTGTAGCAGGCGAAGTGATGGAGACTTCATCTGACACCCTGCCTGGTGAGGTTATCTTCGGCAACGTGGGTTCGCAAGCGGTTCGTCTCTTGGTGAAGATGGACGGTCGTGCATTGGAAGAGGCAGTACTCAATGTGCCTGTAGGTTACAACAAAGAGGTGCCAACCCTCTACTATGCTGAGCAAGGCGGTCACCTCATGGCATACAAACTCATCAGCGACAAACCAGAGGATATGGATATTTATCCATTCGACTTGGGTCTCGCTTCTGGTGAACACCCATTCACCCTCCTCTACAAGGAACCTTCACTCTACGTGTTGGATGCAGGTACTGCGTGGTACTTCCAGAACGAAGATGCGCAAGCCAATGGTGGCGATGGTAAGATTTCTGTCATCGCTAAGGACGGTTCAAAGATTGAGACGATGATCTCCAACGCAGGCGGTCCTGCTTTCCAAGACCCATTCTATGGATGTATTATTGATAACGACCTCTACTTTACAGACCGTAACACGGGTGTTATCAAAGTGCCTCTCTCAACCCGCGATGCGGTGTATAGCGCAAGCGAGTTCCCATACTATGTACAACATACTACCCTCGGTTATTACAACAACGGTTGGGGATATGGTTGTATTGGTGGCTCTATCGGTATGATTGGTGATACCTGGTATTGGTGCAAGAACTACAACGGTCAAGGTATCTTCCGCTGGAAGAATGGCGATATTTTGCTTTCTGCTATTACTGGTGGTGGTACTCAACCAGAGGCAGGTATTGCATTGGAGGGTGCAAGCTTCTTGCCTAAATCCTTTGTGTATGCTACCAATAGCAAAAAGATTTGCTTCACACTCTTCGGTACAGGTAACGAGGGCTTCTATGTATGTACCATCGACGAATTGAATGCTATCACCAAGGCCAGCGAGCTCAAACCATACAAGAAGTTGTTCGGCGAGTTGGAGTTCGTACCTAACAAGACAGGTTCGCCTGCTGCTGTGGAGGGTCACACTTCTGAGTTCGCTGCTATCTGCCAAATCGCATACGATGAGGTGAACGATTGTGCATACTTCGCTTTCCGTAATACCCATAATGATGCTACTTGCGCTCCTACTGGTATCTATCGCTACAATTGTAAAACCGATAAGATTGAGTCAGTACTTGAGAGTGGCAATGTATATGGTATGGTGATTAATAACATTCCTACAAAACTCTTCTAATGAAGTTTGTCAATAGAATATCGCTACTTGTCATAGGTTTGTGTTTGGTGCTATCGCTCCAAGCACAAACCCGTGACCAACTGCCTCCTAAGCGTGAGTTTCGTTGCTCATGGCTCACCACAGTGTGGGCAATAGACTGGCCAGTGTCGCACAGCCGCTCCGATGCATCTGGACAACAGGCACAGCAACAAGAGCTCATTGCAGTAGTGGACTCGCTGGCTAAAGCCAATATGAACGCTGTGCTTTTCCAAGTGCGTGGTTTCTCCGACGCGATGTACAATTCCAAGTACGAACCTTGGAGCAAGTACCTCACAGGCACACGCGGCAAAGCACCTAACTACGACCCGCTGGCATTGCTCATCGACTATGCGCACTACAAGGGTATCGAGGTGCATGTGTGGATGAACCCATATCGCTATTCCAGCTCCGATGATACCTATGGCAAGAACCACGAGAAGGATTATCACAATACCCACCCAGAGTGGCTCGTCAATTGTGGTGGTATCACCATTCTCAACCCTGCTCTTCCAGAGGTGCGCGAGCAAATATGCAAAGTGGTGGCAGACATCGTGGAGAACTACGACATCGATGGTGTCATCTTCGATGACTATTTCCACCAATCGGGCTATAAGGATGAGTATGACAATGAGCAATACAACGCCACTGCCAATGGCATGTCGCGTGCAGATTGGCGTCGCGCACAGAACAACCTGATGATTCGTATGGTCAATGACACCATCAAGGCAATCAAACCTTGGGTGACTTTTGGTCTTGGTCCTGCGGGTAAAGCAGGTGCTTCTGCCGACAAGTATGGTGTAGAGCCTTCGCCTATCGGTGGCGACTGGCAATACAATGGCATCTATGCGGACCCACTGGCGTGGTACAACGAGCATACCATCGACTATATGGCACCACAGGTGTATTGGAAGATTGGTTCGTCTTCTGACTATGACCAACTCACCCGTTGGTGGTCGGATATGGCAGGACACTTCGGTCGTCACATGTATGTGAGCCAAAGTCTGAGCGATATGGTGAAAGATAATGTCACCACCACCTCCACCACTTTCCATGCTTCGGAGATTGTGGATCAAATCAATCTTAATCGTCACTACGACCGTTTTGGCGCACCTGGTTTCTGCTGGTATGGTCTCAACAAGATGCGTTCCGTAAAGACCTTTATCGGACATATCCGTGATAACGCTACCTATCTGCCTGCACTCGTGCCACAGATGACATGGTACCGCACCGACGATTGCCTATATGTGAGCAATATTAAGGACAATGGTGGCGCGCTGACATGGGATGCTCCTGCGGATAACTTGCGTTATGCGGTATATGCTATTCCTACCAACAAGATTGGTCAAATAGGTGCTGCAGGAACCAGTCAATATTTGCTTGGTACGACCTATGGTACTTTCTTTGAATTGGGTGATAAGAGTATTGTAGAGGGTACACCTATCACGTTTGCCGTAGCAGTCCTTGATCGTTTTGGCAACGAGTTCCCTGCTCGCACAATGGACAATACCACATGGGGCAAGTCCGATGCGGCTACCTTGCTCTATCCTGCGAACAACGATACCGATGTACTCCTTCCATGCTATGCTTCGTGGAATGCAGCACCAGAGGCGGACTCGTATTTCTTCCAACTATCTAAGTCAGCTGACTTCTCTACGGTGGACTACGAGCGTGAGACTGTGGATACTACCTTCTTCCTTGGTTCTGTCTATTGGTTGGATTCTGAAGAGACTTACTATTGGCGCGTGAGCACACGTAGTATCAATAAGAAAGATACGTATTCAGATATCTATTCTTTCCGCGGTGGTTTCTTCCACGTGATTTCTCCTGCGGAGGGTGACACGGTGCAAACGCTTACTCCTACTTTTGTATGCGACAGCGTGGCTATCGACGGTGCAGAATACACCTTTGAAGTGGCTAACGCATCAGCGTTCGACAAGGAGGATATCCTCTTTACGGGCACTTCTGCTACTCCAAGAATCACGCTACCCGAAATGGTGCTTCTGGCATCGAAGAACTATTTTGTGCGTGCTACGGTTCGATTCAATAATGTGGTGGTGGAATCCGATGCCGTGAAATTCCGCACATTGGCTCTGCCAGTGCCTGTACCTGAGATTATCGCTCCAACTTCTGGTGAGGTGATTGGCGGTCAATCGGTCACTGTGCGCTGGAAACAACAGCAGTCCTCTGGATTCCAAGTGGAGTTCTCGCAAAAGGAAAATTTCCCAAGCCGTCAAACCAAGCGCTTCCGCACAGATGCGCAGTGTTATGAATATACCTATGACGGTATTGCTGATGGTGTATGGTATGTACGTGTAGAGGCAGCCAAAGAGGGTGGATGGACCGAATACTCAGAAGTGGTTACATTTACGATGGACTCATCGTTGACCGATGTCGAGAATCCAACTATTAGCACATCGCCTACCAAGGTGATTGAGAACGGTCAGGTGGTTATCTATCGCAACGGGCAACGCTATTCTTTATTGGGCAACAAAGCACAATAACAAAAAAACATAAACAATTTTTACTTAACGCAACCAAGGTCCACCGTGGACGTGTCCACAACGGATGAGGAAGCAATTTATTAACCAAAAAAAACAACAATTTTATGAAAAGATTTTCAATCTTTTGCGCAGCTCTTTTTGCAGCTGCAACATCATTTGCTGCCGTTACTTACGAGCTCAACGGTGGTGTGACCAATGACGACAATTGGTTGAACAAAAACGACATGTTCCAAGCATGTATGGCTGATTGTGGTGTTACTGGTTTGGCTACTCTCGATGAGTTGAAAGCTGCTGGTGATGGCTCTTTCACTACCATCTGCGGTAAGTTGACAGACGTTTCAGGCATGTTGAGTGCTGAGAAATGGGACTGGCTCGAGGCTTACATCATGAACGTTCAAAACAATGATCCTACTGTAGGGCAAAGTGGTGGTGCTACTGCTCTTGTAGAAGGTACTACTTCTGCTGGCTGGCGTTATGCTGTAGCAGCTTTCTTCTTGGAGAGCAAACGTGCTTCTTGGCCTGTATCTGCAGACTTCTCACAAGCAGGTAAAGACGAGGCTTATATTCCAGCATGGAAGCACGCTTTCGCTAACCCAACTGAGATTACAGAAGGCGAGTTTGTTCTCAATGCTCCTTACAAAGAGGGTTACACCTTCGCTGGCTGGTGCACCAACGCTGAACTCACTGGCGCTAAAGTGAAAGTGTTGACTCCAGAAACTACTGGCACTCTTTACGCTAAGTGGATTGACTATGTACCTACTATCGCTGAGGTAAAAGCTATGGCAGATGACACCGAGACTCAAGTATCTGGTGTGGTTACTTTCATCCAAGGTAAGAACGTATATATCCAAGACGCTACTGGTGGTATGTTGCTCTACATGAAAGAGAACCCTACTTTTACTGCTAGCCAAAAGGTTATCGTTAAGGGTACCAAGGTGCTCTACGGTGGTGCTCCTGAGGTGAAGAGCTGCGTTGAGGTGGATGTAGAAGACGCTACTTTGCCTGCTCCTATTAACTTCGAGAACCTTACTGCACTCGTATCTGACACTGAGTTTAAATACTTCGGTCAACTCGTTACCGTTCCTGGTTTGGTTATCACTGAGTATGACTCTTACAACAACCCAACCGTTTCTGACGGTATGAACTCTGTTAAGTGCTACAAGATGGTACTTGATCCTGCTGCATTCCCAGTAGGTTGCAAGGTTACTATTACCGCTGTTGCTGCTTACTACAATGCCTTCCAATTCGTAGGTGATGTGGCTGGTATCATTCGCCCAATCGCTGGTAAGAAAGATACTTATGCTTACCCACAACGTCATGGTAAATACAACCTCGAGAACCAATGGGTAATCTCTGTAGTAGAGGAGAACTATGCTGCTAACAAACCTGGTGGTACTGGTTTTGTTCGTGGTATGGCTGCTAAAGACGGTATCATGTACTTCATCAACCGCGAGACTGAGTCTATCGTTCGCGTGGACGGTGCTACAGGCGATATGCTTGAGCCAATTAAGATTACTGGTGAGAACCTCTTCTTGGTTGAGAACGAGGATGGCACATGGGGTGATGGTGTTACTTTGAAATATAACGACATCAAGTTTGATAGCGAGGGTAACTGCTTGATCTCTGGCTGTATCACAAGCCAAAACCAACACTTCATGGTTTACGTAGTAGATCTGGAGACTGGTGCTGCTGAGTTGCTCATTGATGAGAAATTGGGTGACAACCCTGACTATGCTGAGATCGCTTGCCGTTTCGACGCATTCGGTGTAAACGGTGATGTATATGGTAACGCTTGTATCATGGCAGCTGATGCTACTGGTACATTCAACTCTTATCGTTGGCTCATTGAGGACGGTGAGGTTGGTCAAGGTGAGATGATTTCTCTTCTTATTGATGCTGAGTCAGATAAGTCTCACCTCATCAATGCTCAAGGCGAACTCGTAGGTGGTTGGGGTACTGCACCTCAAATCTTCCCACAAGATGAGTACGGAGCACTCTTCTACGTAGATGGTTTCAATACCTTGCCTACTCTCATTGACGAGGGTGGTATGTTGGTGGAAGACTTCATCAAGTGCCCTGCTGGTACCGCATTGTGGAACAACCCAGGTGACACCACCAAGTTGCATCAAGGTTTGAATGGTCTCCAAGAGTTCCAAGTAGGTGATGAGTACTTCATGGTAATGATTGCTACCCACACTCCATCTGCTCCTCCTTCAGCATTCGGTCTCTACAAGTTCGCTGACGAGGCTCGTAGCTTCGACGGTCTTGAGCCATTGTGGTACTTCCCAAATAATGGTTTGGGTTCTGCAACTAACGGCTGCCGTACTGCTGTGCCTTCTGTAGAGGTTGATGGCAACACTGCTACTATCTATCTCTATGCTAACGACAACGGTTATGGTGTTTACAAGTTCATCGTTGACCCAGACTACGTAGGTCCTGAGACTGGCGTTGAGAACGTAGAGGTAGAACTTGGTGCACGCAAGATGATTGAGAATGGTCAAGTAATCATCCTCAAGAACGGCGTTAAATACAATGTTCTCGGTGCTGAGGTTAAGTAATTCTTAACGAAGAAATAACCTTCATATGGGAGTGTGCTTCGGCACACTCCTTTTTTTGTCCACTAAAAAGCAAGGAATATTTTTAAAACAAAAATTATAGAAAATTAAGCCAAAAATTGACGAAAATTACCTGATTCACTACTAAAATTGCAGTATGTTACAGAAAATTACCCCAAATTTCTCGTGCGTCAGTGAGGGTGGGGCAAGGATATGCAGGGTGGTAACCGAGTGGTAACGGAGTGGTAACGGAACAGATCATAGAAAAATAAAAAAAACCTCAGCTATAATCTTTTTCATAAAAAAATCACAAACGTTTGCATAATTCAAAAAAAAGTAGTAACTTTGCACGCAAATTGCAATTATTGTGTATTTTATAGTAAATCATTTATACCATGAAGAAAATTCTACTTTCTATTTTCGCTATTTGCGTTAGTGTATTATCCTTTGCCAATATTCATTTGAATGGCGTGGAGTACACGATTGACACCCTGTCTATGTACCCTGCAGGTCCTGGTACTACCTATTATGAGTTACGCTTCCTTCGCGCCAGCGATGCCAAAGGACGCATGGATGCTTTTCTGCTTGCGGTGGATACCCGCAATCCATATGTGCATGTAGAGCAGGCGTTAGGTTCAGGCAAGATTATCGGTACTGAGCGCCCATCTAATATGGCAATTCGCAGCACCACAGATAATAAGATCTTTTTTGCTGGTTCGAATGGCGACTTCTTTGTCACACAAGGCGATGTAGGTCTGCCTGTCAGCACGACGATTGTCAACAAAGAGTATGCGCACACGCCTGTAGCCAACCGTACTGCACGTCGCTTGGGCGCGATTGACGCAGAGGGTAGGGGTATCACTGCCGTACAGCACACTATTTCTATGAAGCTCGTTTTGGCGGATACGACATTGAATATTGCGCACGCCAATTATAATCGCCTTGAAAACGAATTGGTGCTCTACAATCACCTCAACGGTGCTACTACTGCTACCAATGCATATGGTACTGAGGTTCAAATCCAATTGTTGGAAGGGGAAGAGTGGAATACCACAGGTGTGATGAAGGCCAAAGTGGTAAAGGTGGAGCAGCAGGTAGGTTCGATGCCACTCTCCAAAGAATATGCCGTTCTTTCTGGCCATGGCACGATGGCGGCAGAGCTCAACAAACTCAATGTAGGTGACCAACTGACCCTCGATTTTGAAATTAAGTTCGATGGCGAATTGGTGAATATTGCCCAAGCGATTGGTTCGGACAATTACAACCAAATCTTGCACAATGGTGTCATCGTACAGGATGGCTTTTGGAACGAACTTCACCCACGTACAGGTTTCGGTACTTCGTATACACGCGACACCGTATATATGTTGGTAGTAGATGGCCGTAGCATCAACAGCGCAGGTTGTAATACCAAGGTGCTGGGTGAGATGCTCAAGCACTATGGCGCCTACAATGCCGTTAACTGGGACGGCGGCGGAAGCTCCTGCATCTATGTGCGCAATTTGGGTCAGATGAACAATGGATCGGACGGCTCTGAGCGCGCTTGTGGCAATGGTATGTTTGCTGTAGCTGATGTGCCAGAGGTGGACAATACCATCGCATCTATAGCACCTTATATGCCTATTTACTCATTGCCTCGTTATGGTGTAGCGTTGCCTAAGTTCTTGGGTTACAATAAATATGGTGTGATGATTGATACGGATGTGCAGGGTGTTACTCTCTCATGCGACCCTGCATTGGGTGAGATTCTCGAAGATGGTCGTTTCTTGGCGTCTGGCGAGAACGGTGGTATCTTGCATGCGCATCTGGGTGATATTGCTACCCAATTAGAGGTGCGCCTGATGACTTCTGCGCCTATCGCTATTCGCTTGGACTCCGTGCTATGTGATGCTACTCACCCATATGAGATAGAGGTACAAGGCACAGTGAACAACGCTACAATCGACCTTCTTCCAGCCGCTCTGACATGGACATCGCTCCATCCAGAAATAGCAACTGTGGACGAGACTGGTATTGTAGTAGGTGTTGCCAATGGTTCTACGTTGGTAATTGGCGAGTTGGGCGATTTCCGCGATACCATCTTGGTGAATGTGGAGATTCCTACAGGTAACGAGATGCTGTGGGATGACTTCCGCATTGCAAGTAACTGGAAACTCAAAGGCTCTTCTGGTTTTAACCCTGGGCTTATAGTGCCCGAGGAAGCAGATGCACCAGTTAATTTGCTCTTTACATACAAGTCTGCTCGTAGTCCTTACATCCAATTTGAGCGCGATGCTCCAATCTATTCGCGCCCAGATACCATCCGTATTCCTATGACTACAGATGCTATTTTTAGTAAGGTTTATGCGACGGTACGTGCTAACAATGCACTTCAAGGCGTGAACATCACTATCGAACCGAATGGTGCGAGCGAATTTGTGTTGGATATCCCAGTAGAGCACTATTTCGGTACAGACGTGGCTATTTGGCCATTGCATTTCGAATTGGTGAAATGCTTCCTCAATACCTCTACCGAGAAGGGAGAACGTTACGTTACCCTGCCGGGTATTTACCAAATTTATGGTGAAAAATCAGGCGTAGGTACCGGTGTGGAGCATACTACTGCCACCCAGCAACTCACCAAGTTCCTTGAGAACGGTCAGCTCTTCATTCGCCATAATGGACATACATACACCATCCTTGGCACTCAACGTTGAACCATATTAAACAACAAAATAATACTTTTATGAAAAAACTCTTTACTTTTATCGCAATGGTCTGCGTGGCTCTCTCGTTGAGTGCAGACATACGTGTTCTTAGCGATACACGCATTGGCGAAGGTTATTCACCTCGTTTTGTGGATTCAGAAACGATTACGTATCTTACGCACACCAATGCGAATTATCGAGCAATTGCAGAAGATAATGCAGCGCTTCGCGTAGATAACGAGAATCTGGATCTCAATCTCTATCGCAATGGTGAGCGCATTGTGCTCAAACCTCACGGCGATGTCAACTACATCTGGTCATCGCTCTCACCAGACCAAACGATGATTCTCTTCAATACCAAGAAGGGTACAGCTATTTGCGACCTCAACGGTAATGAGATTATCAACTTGGGTCAAGATTTCGATGCTCCTGTATGGTATGGCAACGACTATGTAGTGGGTATGGATGATAACCACGATGGTTATTTTATCACCGAGTCCTCTATTATGATGGCGTCGGTTGATGGTGCTGTAGTAGAGCGTTTGTCAGTTCCAGAGGATATGGGTATGTATCCTGATGTAGATGCTAAGTCTGGTCGTATCGTTTATGCTACAGATAATGGCGATATTCGCCTTATGCAAATCAATCTCACTGAGGAGCCCATCCGCAAGGATATGCCTCGTTTGGTGCAAGAGTTGGATGGCACAATGCTCAATCAAATGAAGCGACAGGCAAAGCGTGCGACTTCTACCAATCCTGCTGACTATAAGATTTATATCAACCCAGGTCACGGTGGCTATGACTCGGACGACCGTTTGATGTATCTCTTCCCTATCTTTATTGGTTCCACAGTGCAACCTGGTTATACCCGTGAACAAAGTTTCTGGGAGAGCCAATCTAACTTGGACAAAGGTATGCGCCTTGACACTATGTTGCGTGATCTGGGCTTCCAAACCAAGATGTCGCGTATTCACAATACTACCGATGATGACCGCAACCTGTCTGCTATCTCTGCTGAGGCAACAAACTGGGATGCGGACTTTATGCTCTCTATCCACTCCAATGCAGGTAACCCATCTAACTATATCCTTCACCTCCACTCTGGTATCACCCCAGGTGACCCTTATGGCTTGAATGGATATCCAGAGAAAGTGCCAGAAGAGATCTGCAACGAGGCACGCAAAATCACCACGCTGATGGGTCAAAACCAATACTCTAACCAAGTGAGCTGCTGGTCACGCGAACCAAATATTGCGGGTGACAAGACTTTCGCTCGTACTATCATGGGCTGGAGCAATGGCTATGGCGTAATGCGTTGGTTGGGCGTGCCAGGTACTATCTCTGAGGGTATGATGCACGACTATCTGCCTGAGACTTACCGATTGATGAATATCGACTACAAGCGTCAAGAGTCTTTCCAATTCGCGAAGACATTTTATGATTACTTCTGTGATGGCGAATTGCCTTATGGCGCTATCGGTGGTAAGATCCACGATGTCTATCAAGAGCAAGAGTTCCCTGACTACAACGCTCGTAAGGGTACCCGTGATATGCTTCGCCCAATCAATCGTGGCGTTGTAGAACTCTGGCAAGGAGACCAACTCCTGGATACATACGTTACAGATACGTTGTATAATGGTGTGTACTACTTCTGGAACCTCCAACCAGGCGCTTATACTGTGAAAGCAAAACCAGAAGGTTACTATCCACAAGAACAAACACTGGAGGTGAAGAATAACGAGATATCGTATGGTATTTTTGGACTCTCAATGATGCGCCAAACTCCTCCAGAGGTGATTGACTACAGTCCAAAAGTGGCTCCGGGTGAAGAGGTGCTGGTGTCTACAGAGGTGACTATCTCATTCAACTGGGATATGGAAACCGCAGCTACGGCAGCTGCCCTTGAGATTGCTCCTGCGGTAGAAGGTAAAGTGACTTTTGAGGATGATAACCATACTATGCGTTTCACCCCAGCAACTCGCTTTGAGCCAGGTGTGACATACACTGTAACTCTGGGTATTGGTGCTTGCCACCCAGATGCTACCTACGATAATCATCTCAAAGAGCCATTCTCCTTCTCTTTCACCACCAGCAATCGTGGCTCGATAAGCATTATCCAAACCTATCCAGCAATGGGTGAAATAAATGTGCCTCTGACACCATCGTTCATCGCTGTGTTTGATGCCGAGATCGTGACAAGCTCTGTGCGTAACAATATGGCAGTATATGATGCAGCGGGTAATAAGTTGGCGGTTAATACACGCTCGTATAAATACAACGCGGCTCCAGAACCTTACGGCTATGCTGCATTTGAATTGACCAAAGCATTGGAACCAAATACCGAATACAAACTGGTGCTGGATGCAAATATCAAGGATATGGATGGTATATTGCTCAACGGAACCTATGAGATTCCTTTCCGCACGGGTGAGGAACTGACTCCTGCTTTGCCACTTGTGCATGACATGGAAACCAAGTTCTTCGAGGGCGATAAGGAGAATTCGATTGATGTAGAGTCTGTTAATACACTTTGCTATAAAAACAAGAAATATGCAGGTACCTATTCCAACCAATGTGCATATGTCTTTGCAGCCCCAGGTGGTGAGGCCCGCTTCAAGGTGACTGATCCTACTTTGATTATCAGCAATAATGTATCTAAGTTGGGTATGTATGTCTTCTCAGACTACTCATTCAATAGCTTGTATATCCACTACGGCGTGGACGGTGACAACCAATTTGTAAAAGTCTGCGACTTCGACTTCGCTGGTTGGCGCTATTGCGAACCAGATCTGTCGGTATTGCCTGCGGGTATTGATTATCAATTGATGGGCTTGCGTCTCGTAGGCGGTAGCAACTTGCTCTCTGGTTCTGGTGCATTCTACATTGACAATGTGCATGCTGAATATGTGCAACCAGATCCTACCGCAGTGGACAATGTGGTGGCTACTCCTTCAGAGGGTAAGATTGTAGAGAATGGTTATCTTTATATCTTGCTCAATGGTCATCGCTATAATGCACAAGGTGCTACCATTAAATAAAGGAAAATGCAAAAAAAAGTGTACAATATTTTGTGGAATAAAAAAAATGTTGTAATTTTGCAGGCACAATCAATGTGACAATAAGTAAAGCGTTTGCCGTTGAGTCTCATAAATGGGATAGATGAAGGTAAGGTTCCACGCTTTCAATTGAATTATACCAACGGGTTGTTAGGAACCAACTCCCTCAAAAAACACAAAACAAATGAAAAAAATAGGTTTCTTAACCATTATTACAGCAGCTCTATTTTTTAGCGCATGCAAACCTGACACACCTTCTGTTAACGAAGATGACCAAAACATCCCAACAGAAGCTGGATTTTCAGTAAGTCCTGATAAGCGTGTTGACTTCGCGAAAGGTAATCTGATGTTCCATAGATATCCTGGAACATTGATGGTTGACTCTGTTTATATCAAAACCAGTGGTAGCGGTAAGAATAAAAAATATTATGTGGATTCTGTGAAGAATGCTGATAAATGGGCGGTAGAGTTTCCTAATCTTCATATCCGCGTAGATAGTGCCAAGGTGGATAAGACTGGCTGGGTAGATTCTGTAAAGGTGGAAATCATCAATCCAGGAGATACACAATTGGTATGGGTAGATGAGTTTGAGGTGGATGCTATTTTTGAAAAATTGCAATTCGCTGACAATCAATTGTCATATCTTGGTATTACATTCTCTTCTTATGAGAAAGATGCTGATGAGAAATGGGTTGACTTGTTTGCATGGAGTTCTGAGAAAGTGCATTGGGGACTCAGCACCTCTAATGTAGATAGCTTGTATAGTGGCGCGTTCGCAGATTGGGGAGCATCTTATATCGGCGATGATGAGAAGAATACATGGCGTACTTTGACATCGGACGAGTGGGGCTACTTGCGTTGGAACCGACCACGTGCCGCTAAGCTTTGCGGTGCTGCACAAGTAGCAGGCGTGAATGGTTTGGTGTTCTTGCCAGATAACTGGAAGAATACTCCAGAACTCACATTTGTTCCTGGTTTTAATGGCAATTATGGCGCGCAATACTTTGCTGCACACCAAGAGCTCACAGCTGAGCAATGGGCTGCGATGGAGGCTGCTGGCGCAGTATTCCTTCCAGCAGTGGGCTATGCTGATTCCGATCTGACAACTATTACTTATCCTACCTATTTTGGTCGTTATTGGTCAGCTACCCAAGGTGCTTGCCTTGAGTTCTACTCACGCGAAGCAGGTAGAAAAGCAAATGACTTGTATCGTGCAATCAGTGTGCGCCTCGTGAAGGATTTAAATTAAATGTTGCGTACTCGCAGACAACTGCGTATTCGCAATAATAACAAAAAACTCAGTCTGCGGGCTGAGTTTTTTGTTGTTAAAATGCACTTTTGTTGGTTATTTCTTGTATTTGTGCATTTTTTTTTGTACCTTTGCACGCTAATTTGTGTAGGTATGCACAAATATGAATGATTAATTGTTAATTATAAACTGAAATAAAAATGGGATTAGTAGAATTTATTACTAAGTTATTCGGCAATAAATCGCAAAAAGACATGCGCGAGATTATGCCGTATGTAGAGAAAATCAAAGTTGTGTTCGGTGAGATTGATGCCTTGGACAATGATGCCCTCCGCGCCCGTAGCGCCGCCCTCATGCTTCGTATTCAGGAGCGCGTGGCAGACAAGAAAGCGCGTATCGCAGAATTGAAAAACAATATCGAGGCCCTCGAGATTGACAAACGAGAAAAAGTATATAACGAGATTGACCATATCGAAAAGGATATCAAGACTGCTTATGAAGATGTGCTTCGTGAGATATTGCCAGAGGTGTTCGCCATTGTGAAGAGTACTGCCCGTCGTTTTGCTCAAAACGAGGAGATTGTAGTGACTGCAACTCAGATGGATCGCGATTTGGCAGCTGACAGCCGATTTGATTTTGTGGAGATTGATGGCGATAAAGCCATCTACTTCAATAAATGGACAGCAGGCGGCAACGAGCACGTATGGGATATGGTGCACTACGATGTGCAGCTCATCGGTGGTGTGGTACTCCACGAAGGTAAGATTGCTGAGATGGCTACGGGTGAGGGTAAGACCCTTGTGGCTACGTTGCCTGTATTCCTCAACGCTATGACACACGAGGGCGTACACGTGGTGACTGTCAATGATTACCTCGCCAAACGTGACTCCGAGTGGATGGGACCGTTGTATATGTTCCACGGTTTGACAGTGGACTGTATTGATAAACATAAACCTAACTCCGACGAGCGTCGTCGCGCTTACGCGTGCGATATTACCTTTGGTACGAACAATGAGTTTGGCTTTGACTACCTCCGCGATAATATGGCTACCAGCCCTATGGACCTCGTACAACGTGGTCACAACTACGCCATTGTGGATGAGGTGGACTCAGTGTTGATTGATGACGCGCGTACTCCATTGATTATCAGTGGTCCAGTGCCCAAGGGTGAGGATCAAATGTATGATGAATACAAGCACCGCGTAGAGCTCCTCGTTCGCACGCAAAACACCTTGACCACCAAACTCCTCACTGAAGCCAAAGCCAAGATGGGTAGCGCTGATGAGAAGGAGCGCGAGGCAGGTGAGTTAGCGCTCTTCCGCGCATTCAAGGGTATGCCTAAGAGCAAGGCGCTGATCAAGTACCTCAGTGAACCTGGCGTGAAAGTGCGTTTGCAGAAGACCGAAGAGTTCTATCTGCAAGAGAATGAGAAGCATATGCATATCGCCACCGACGAACTCTACTTTGTCATCGATGAGAAGCATAAGACCATTGAGCTTACCGACAAGGGTATCGACTCCCTGACAGGCAATATGGAAGACTCGCAGTTCTTTGTGTTGCCAGATGTAGGTAGTGAGGTGGCTGAGATTGAGAAAGCAGGTCTCTCTGATGAGGAGAAACGCCAAAAGAAAGATGAGGTGTTGGCTAACTACAGCGTGAAATCCGAGCGCGTACATACCGTGCACCAACTGCTGAAGGCATACACCCTCTTTGAGAAAGATGTGGATTATATCATCGATGACAACCAAGTGAAGATTGTCGATGAGCAGACGGGCCGTGTGATGGAAGGTCGTCGCTGGTCAGACGGTTTGCACCAAGCGGTGGAGGCGAAAGAGAATGTGAAAGTGGAAGCTGCTACACAGACCTTTGCGACCATCACCTTGCAAAACTACTTCCGTATGTACAATAAACTTTCGGGTATGACCGGTACTGCGGAGACAGAGGCAGGCGAGTTCTGGAATATCTACAAACTGGACGTGGTGGTAATCCCAACCAACCGTCCTATCGCTCGCGAGGATATGAATGACCGTATCTATCGCACCAAGCGCGAGAAATACAACGCTGTGATTGATGAAATCGTAGAACTGGTCAAGGCGGGTCGCCCTGTTTTGGTGGGTACTACTTCGGTGGAAATCAGTGAGTTGCTTAGCAGAATGCTGAACTTGCGCAAGATTTCACACAATGTGTTGAATGCCAAGTTGCACCAACGCGAGGCAGATATCGTAGCCGAAGCAGGTCGCAAGGGTATGGTGACTATCGCCACCAACATGGCTGGTCGTGGTACTGATATTAAGCTCACACCAGAGGTGAAAGAGGCAGGCGGTTTGGCTATCCTTGGTACAGAGCGCCACGAGAGCCGCCGTGTGGATCGTCAGTTGCGTGGTCGTGCTGGTCGTCAAGGTGACCCAGGTAGCAGTGTGTTCTTCGTGAGTATGGAGGACGACCTGATGCGTATGTTCGGTTCGGATCGTCTGGCAGGATTGATGGACCGCATGGGCTTCCAAGAAGGCGAGATGATTGAGCACAAGATGATCTCTGACTCCATTGAACGTGCACAAAAGAAAGTAGAGGAGAATAACTTTGGTATCCGTAAGCGCCTCATTGAGTATGATGATGTGATGAACCAACAGCGTAATGTCATCTACGCAAAGCGCCATCACGCTCTCATGGGCGAGCGCATAGGCGTGGATATTACCAATATGATTTATGACACAGCGGCTACTATCGTAGCGGATGCACGCGATGCCATGGACTATGAGGGCTTGCAGATGGATGTGATGCAAGTATTTGCAATGGAGGTGCCATTCACCGAGGAGGAGTTCCGCGCTACTAAAGAGAATGTCTTAGCCGATAAACTCGCAGAGGAGGCATTAGAAACCTTCAAGCGTCGTATGGATACTTTGCAAAAGGTGGCATACCCTGTCATTAAGAACGTGTATGAGGAGCGTGGCGCGATGTATGAGAATATCCTCGTGCCAATCACTGATGGCAAACGTGCATATAATGTGGCAGTTAACCTCAAAGCCGCTTATGAGACCGAATGCCGCGAGGTGGTACGTGAGTTTGAGAAACGCATGTTGCTCTTTGTCATCGACGACGAGTGGAAAGAGCATTTGCGCCAATTGGATGAACTCAAGCAGTCCGTACAGAATGCAAGTTACGAGCAGAAGGACCCATTGCTCATCTACAAGCTGGAGTCGTTCAATATCTTCAAACAAATGCTCGACCGCTTCAATCGCCGTGCGATAGCTATTCTGCTTCGTGGTCAGATACCAACCCGCGACCCACAAGAGTTGCGTCAAGCGCATGCACAACAACGCCAAGACTACTCACGCTATCGCACCCAGAAGGATGCTGTGGCACGCGCTGCAGCAGCCAGTGGTCAAGCGGCTGCGGCGAACCGCGACACGCGCGAGATGCAACGCCCAGAACCTCTGCGCGTAGAAAAGAAACCTCGTCCAAATGACCCATGTCCATGCGGTTCGGGCAAGAAATATAAACAATGCCATGGTAAAATGGAGGCATAATTTTGAATTAAGAATTTTGAATTAAGAATTATGTTATCAGCTATAGTTTGGGATATAGACCCGATACTGGTGCATATCGGAGATGGGGGGATTCGTTGGTATGGTTTGTTATGGGCAATAGGTATCTATTTGTGCTATCTGATTCAGGTCAAACTGTATAAGAATGAGAACTGCCCTGCTGAATGGACCGACAAACTCTTCATGTGGATGGTGATTGGTCTTATCGTCGGTGCGCGTGTGGGACACTGCTGGTTCTATGAGTGGCACGATGTCACGCTGCCAGGCATGAAGGCCTATTGTCAGTACATGGGTATCTCTACCGACCCTGTGCAAATATTCGGATGGACCATCAACTACCGTAATCCTTACATAGAACATCCCCTCAAACTGCTCAAGATTTGGGAAGGAGGACTCTCTAGTCACGGTGGCGCTTTTGGTCTGCTGACCGCGGCTTGGTTGCTGAATAAGAAAGTCTTCTCCAAAGAGCCGAAGTTCCATACTTCGCTACTGTGGATCATGGATCGCCTGGTGGTAGGTGTCTGTGTAACAGCCACTTTGATTCGTTTGGGCAATCTGATGAACTCCGAGATCTATGGTACGCCTACCGATTTACCATGGGGCTTCATCTTCGTGCGTGATGGACAGACTGTGCCTTGTCACCCTACACAAATCTATGAGATGATTTATTGCATCATAGGTTTCGTTGTGACATGGCTCATGTACTGGAAGGGAAAAGCATACAAGCGTGAGGGATTACTCTTAGGCGTGTTCTTAGAGATAATCTTCTTTACACGCTTTATGTTGGAGTTTATTAAGAACGACCAAGAACTATTCGAGGCAGGACATGTCCTGAATATGGGACAGATGCTCTCATTGCCATTTGTGATATGGGGAATATATTTAATCATTCGTGCTTATAAACGACCTGCTTTATCTTGAGAAGATTATCTTACATATGGTTGATCTTGTTTCTGTTTGCGTTGCCTACATGGGCGCAAACGATGGATGCTGATGTGGTGGATATCAATCTGTTGCACCTTTTGCGTAGTCAACAATCCACTGCGGCTCCTTTAGATACCATTTCATCGGGAGATACAATCGCTATTTCTGTCGAGAAACAAGATACCATTCTAGTGGTCCCCGTAGTATTGGACAGTCTCAGCGATACGGTGCCGAACACAGAGGATATATTGCTCCAGTTAGTAGCGAGACAAAGCCAGTTGCTGCATGCCAAAGATACTATTTGGGAGAAATATCCCCATCCACTATGTATGCCGCTGATGTATGTGCCTACTATGTATGCACCTCTGACGGATACTACTCGCTATAATGAGTATTCTATTCCTGCTATCCGTGCCAAAGCAAGACGATATATCACCACCCATCACGTGGATATGTATGTGGCTGTGAGTGATACTAATCGTTTGAAGCAGACTATGTTAGAGCACCTCGAAGTCCAAAGAGCTATCGTCAAGGACCTTCAAGAGGATCGTTTGGATATTGAGCGCGCATTGAGATACAATGATTCGCCTTGGAAATATGAACTCAATTTGTCGCTCCAAATCACTCAAAACTATGCCACGGATAACTGGTATCAAGGTGCCGTAAATGCATTCGCGATGTTGGCGGGTATAAAGGGCAAACTTAACTACAAGAAGGGTAATCTGTCTTGGGAGAATGTAGGTGAGTGGCGATACGGTCTTAGTTCCATTAGTGGCGATTCCTTGCGATTCATCAATACTACCGATGACGTGTTTAGGATTAATAGTAAGGTGGGATATCAGGTGCACAAACATTGGTATTTGTCATCCGTGGCTGAGTTGCGTACGAACTTAATGCCTAGTTGGCGAAAAAATACCCGCGAGTTGGCCTCTTCCTTCTTGACTCCAGTACGTTTTACATGGGGTGTCGGTATTGATTATAAACCAGTTAAAGGATTGGATATCAACATCTCTCCTGCTACCTATAAATTGGTATATGCGCTGAATGCTAACCCCGAGCAAGTGAATGTGACAGACTATGGTATTGAGGCAGGAAAAAATAGTCTCAACGAATTAGGTAGTTCGGTTCGTATTGATTGGAAATGGCGTCCTGTGCGCGAAATTATTGTAGAAGCCAATTTCTACTTCTTTACCAACTACAAACGTATAGAGACTGAGTTGGAGGTGGATGTTGATTTTATTATCAATCGCTACTTGTCAGCCAAAGTGATGCTGCATCCACGCTATGATAGTACGGTAGAAATTGATCCTACCAGAAAGACCAATATCCAATTCAAAGAATTTATAAGTATTGGCTTCTCACATACCTTCCGCTAAAACAACTCTAAACAATTCTACACCACTCTAAACAATGCTAAACAAACAATCCATACGAATTATCTATTTAGGAACACCTGACTTTGCCGCAGAGAGTTTGCGAGCTTTAGTAGAGGGTGGGTATAACGTAGTAGCCGTAGTCACTATGCCCGATAAGCCAGCTGGGCGTGGACATCAGTTGCAGTTTTCTGCTGTGAAGCAATATGCCTTGTCGGTAGGTCTTCCTGTGTTGCAACCCGAACGATTGAAAGATGAGGATTTTCTGGCTGAACTGAAATCTTACAACGCAGATTTACAGATTGTTGTAGCATTTCGTATGCTTCCTGAGGTGGTTTGGAATATGCCACGTTTGGGCACTTTTAATCTACATGCTTCTTTGCTTCCACAGTATCGTGGTGCAGCGCCTATCAATTGGGCAGTGATGAACGGCGACCATGAGACGGGTGCAACTACGTTTATGCTCCAGCACGAGATAGATACGGGTAATATTATTCTTCAGGAACGTATTGCGATTGCCCCTGATGAGAATGTTGGCTCGGTACATGATCGACTGATGATTATGGGAGCAGGATTGGTGACACGTACTGTGGACGCTATCATCGAAGCGGAGGATAAAGGGCTGGCTATCACGACTTTCCCACAAGATAATAGCATTGAACTTCGTCCCGCACCCAAAATCTTCAAGGATACTTGTGCGATAGACTTTTCTCGTCCCGCAGAACAGATACGCAATCATGTGCGTGGGTTGAGTCCATATCCTGCTGCATGGATTGATCATATGCCAGCCAATCATCCTCTCTGCGATGTGCTGAAGGGTGCCAAAGTTTATAAAGTGGCTGTCACACAAGTGGCTGAACAAAAAGGGCATATCATCGTTCCTTGCGCAGATGGCTATATAGATATTCTGGAATTGCAACTACCCGGAAAAAAACGTATGGATGCTGCGGCGCTGCTCAATGGTATCCGCGTGAATAACTAATGGTGGAATCCGGCCCCGGACACCGGTTGCCTAAATGAAAAAAAATTATGACAATCGCTATTTTTGGAAATACCCTTCGCTCGAATACAATCCGTGAGGTAAAACGCATTATTGATTTCTTGCAGCAACGAGATGTAGAGATAGTGCTTTCTCAGGAATTGCGCCATGAGGCCATCAATCGTGAATTTCCATCGGTGGATGACTATGTATCCCATGACAATCAAACGATTGATTTTGCCTTGTCAGTGGGTGGTGATGGCACTTTTTTGACCACAGCTGCACTCGTGGGGCATCTTGATATACCCATCTTGGGTATCAACTGTGGTCACTTGGGATATTTGGCAGAAGTGCAGACAGATAATGTAGAATTGGTTCTTGATCAACTGGTGAATAATAATTATACGATTGAGAAACGTAGTATGCTGGAGGTGTCTTGCCAACAAGATGGCAAATTGGCTTCGCCATATGCGCTCAATGAGGTGGCTATCCTAAAATCTGGACTAAGCAGTATGATTACTGTGGATGTCACGCTGAATGGCGAGTTCTTGCATAATTATAAAGCGGATGGATTGCTTGTGGCAACTTCTACAGGATCAACGGCATACAATCTCAGTGTAGGTGGACCTCTGCTGGATCCACATGTTAATGCCATTATCCTCTCGCCAGTGGCAACACATAGCTTGAATATTCGTCCGTTGGTAGTATTGGATGACAGCAAGATTGATATTAAGATCACAAGTCGCAATGGCAATTTCTTGCTCAGCGTAGATGGACGTAGTCAAGTGTTGAGCCAAGATGTGCTATTGCATATCGAACGATCACAGCGTACCATCAAACTGGTGCGAATCAACGGACAGACATTCATGCAATCGCTCAAAGATAAACTGAATTGGGGAAAATGACGATTGCAGTTGGCAGTTGACAGTTAATAGTGAGATGATAGATTATAATCAGATAATAGCAAAGTATTGTGGTGATAATGTGGAACTTCAGCATATTTTGCTGACACATTCTCGTCAGGTGGCAGATCGTGCTCTTGCCATATTACAGGCTCATCCCGAATGGGTGGAGCAGGGCGAAGTGGACCCTGTCTTTGTGGAGGAAGCAGCTATGCTGCATGATATAGGAGTAGTGCTATGTAATGCACCTAAAATACATTGCATGGGTACGCATGCGTATATCGAACACGGGTATTTAGGAGCGGAAATATTGCGCCAAGAGGGATTGCCAAAGCATGCCCACATTGCGGAGCGACATACGGGTACGGGTATCACTATGGAGCAGATTGTGCGCGAACAATTGCCTATACCGTTGCAAGATTATACGCCTCGCACATTAGAAGAACGCCTGATTTGCTATGCAGATAAGTTCTATTCCAAAACCAAATTAGGTGAAGATAAACCGATGAGCAAGATTCGTCTTCATCTTTGGAAATATGGTTCGGATTCTGTTTTTCGTTTTGACGAGATGCAACGCTTCTTCGAACCCCTAAATTCATAACCGTATTTTTTTTGTCTTTTTTTGTGTCACATCTTGCGTATGTGCAATTTTTTTTGTACCTTTGCAGCGATTATGACCCGATTGAGTGTAAATATTAATAAGGTGGCTACCTTGCGCAATGCGCGTGGTGGTAATCTGCCTGATGTGGAGCAGTTTGCTAAGGATTGTGAAGGCTTTGGCGCTGAGGGTATTACTGTGCACCCTCGTCCTGACGAGCGTCATATCACCCGCGCGGATGTATATGCGTTGAAGGATATTGTGACGACTGAATTTAATATAGAGGGAAATCCCGAACCAGCGTTTATGGAACTTGTCTTGGAGGTACAACCCACACAGGTGACTCTGGTGCCTGATGCGCGCGAACAATTGACAAGTAATCATGGTTGGGATACACAGATGCACTTTGCTAAACTGACAGCCATCATACAGCGCTTTAAGAATGTTGGTATTCGTGTTTCAGTCTTTGTGGATCCTGATCCTGTGATGGTGGAATATGCTGCCAAAGCAGGTGCGGATAGGGTAGAGTTATATACCGGCCCGTATGCCGAGCTTTATGATGAGAATCCAGCTGCTGCCATTGAAATGTATCGTGCTGCTGCGGAGAAAGCACACGAATTGGGAATAGGACTGAATGCTGGGCATGACCTTAATTTGCGTAATCTGAATGCATTTGTATCTGCATTCCCTTGGCTGGATGAGGTTAGCATCGGGCAGGCGCTGATAGCAGATGCATTATATTTAGGAATAAAAGAAACTATTAAACAATACAAATATGCTCTTTCAAATTCAAACTGATCTGGACACAATGATGACCGCTGTACAAGATACAGCGATGGTGGTAGAACAACCTGTAGAGGAGACCATCAATCTGTTCACTATGGCTCAATATGGTGGATGGATTATGATAGTATTAGCCATTTTATTGGCTTTTGCGCTCTATCTGTTTATTGAGCGTTTGGTCGTACTTACCAAAGCGACCAAAGAGGATAAGACATTCATGAATCGCATACGTGATTATATCAAGGATGGTAACATGGATTCTGCCATCAAATTGTGCCAACGTACAGATACACCTTCTGCGCGTATGGTGGAGAAAGGTATCTCGCGTATCGGTCGCCCTATGCAAGATGTGCAAGTGGCCATTGAGAACGTGGGTAACTTGGAGGTGAGCAAACTGGAGAAGGGCTTAGTGCTTATTGCTACTATCGCTGCGGGTGCGCCTATGCTCGGTTTCTTGGGTACGGTGCTTGGAATGGTGCAGACGTTCTTCAATATGGCGCAAAATGCCAGTGGCGTAATAGAGATTGCTACATTGTCTGAGGGTATGTACCAAGCAATGGTGACTACTGTAGGTGGTTTGATTGTTGGTATTTTGGCTATGTTTGCATACAACTTCTTAGTATCTCGTATTGACCGTGTAGTGCGCCAACTCGAATCACGTACCATGGAGTTTATGGACTTGCTCAACGAGCCAGTATAAATTGATAAATTGTAAATCGTCCAATTGTAAATCAAAATGGCTCTGAAAAGACGAAATAAGGTTGAGGCGACATTTGCCATGTCCTCTATGACCGACTTGATATTCTTGCTATTGCTCTTTTTTGTGATGGTGAGTACCATGTCTTCGCCCAATGATATTAAGATTAATCTACCCCAGGCGCGTGCGAAAAGCACAACCAAACAGGTGGTGGCAAAAGTGAGTATCGACAATTTGGGTAACTATTATGTGGCTCTTGGTCGTCAGAAACCTATGCCTATTATGGCAGAAGACTTGGAGGCTTATTTGTGTACTATCCAGCAGCAAGATAGCGCGATGTATGTCGCATTGCACGCAGATCAAGATATACCTTATCGGGATATTGTCAATGTGTTGGATATTGCCAATGAACATAAGATGAAAATCGTTTTGGCTACAAAGAAGTGAAAGATTATCAGTCACATATAATAGCTGGAGCAGGAACGATTATATTCTTGTTGTTGCTACTATTCTTGTTGCTTCGACTATCTATGAGCGCACCTCTCCAATTGGAGGATGAGGGGATTGTTATCACCTTTGGAGATGCAGACGAGGGTGGAGGAATGCCTGATGTGCTCCCTATGCCAGACCCAATGACGCAAGCAGAACAGCAACCTGCTGCTCCTGCTCCAACTCCTGTTCAGCCATCAGACAACGATCTAATGGCCCAAGAGGATGAGGAGTCTTTGCCCGTAGCTCAGCAAAACGAAGACGAACTCAAGCGCCAAGCCGAACAGGAAGAACTGCTCCGTAAGCAGCAGGAAGAAGAGGCACGTCTGGAGGCAGAACGCATTGAGCGTGAAAAGGCCTTGGCTGAACAGAAAGCCCGTCAGGAAGAAGCCATCAAGAAGGCACAAGCCATGGCTGCGTTGTTTGGACAATCAGGTTCGACCGAAGGTGCAAACGCAGAAAATGCAACTGCTACACCTGCGGCAACCAGCAAGGGTAATCCTGTTGGCAAGAACTTTGGACAAGTGGATGGCAATATGTGGTCTCTGCAAGGACGAAGCGTGAAAACAATGCCAAAACCATCAACTGACTTCTTAGAGCAAGGTAAGGTGGTGGTGAGTATCCGAGTGGATAAGGCGGGCAATGTGGTGGCTGCATCTATAGGAGATGGTACCACTATTTCCGATCGCTATACGCAACAATTGGCGTTGGATGCCGCTCGCAGAGCAAAATTTACAGAAGGAGATAAAGAACAAATAGGTTCGATTACTTATAATTTCAAACTTAATTAAATGTTTCTACTATGAATTACATTTTTTTAGACAATGGTTTTGAAGAAATAGAGGCTATCACCACGATAGACCTTTTGCGCCGTGCTAATATTGCGCTGACCACCGTTTCTGTTACAGGACAAGAATGGGTGATGGGTGCACATAATATCCCAGTGAAAGCAGATGCACTGATTGCGAATCTGGATTTTGCTGATGCGGAAATGTTAATCTTGCCAGGTGGCGCTACTAAGTTGCACGAATGTGAAGCGTTGTGCCAGTTGTTGGTTGAGCACAATGAACAAGAGAAACTGATTGCCGCCATCTGTGCTGCTCCTTCTGTGTTAGGTAGACTGGGAGTCTTGGCCGGTAAGCAAGCGACATGCTATCCAGGATTTGAAGAATATCTGGGTGAGAGTTATATTGATGGCTTGGTTGTAGAGTCGAAGAATATTATTACTGCTAAAGGACCTGGACTGAGCGCAGACTTTGCTTTCTGCTTGATTGAAAAACTCGCAGGAAATGAAATCGCAGACCAAGTATATGATGCTGCTCAATTTTAAAAATAATCATAAAACTTATTTGACATGAAAAAATATTTACTTTCCGTTTTCACTCTATGCTTGGCAACGATGGTTATCGCCCAAGAGGCAGAGCAAAAACCATCCCCATGGAGTTGTACAGGTGTTCTTGGACTTAATGCTAGTGCTACAGGACTTGTAAACTGGGCTGCTGGTGGAAACAATAATGTTACGGGAGTTGCTTTTGGCAAGGTGCGTCTGTTGTACGCTGAGAATAGTGTATCGTGGGAAACTAATTTGGACTTGGAATATGGTCTTTCGTGGATTGACCAAGAGTTTGATCCATTCCAAAAGTCAAGTGACAAGATTAACTTCACAACCAAGTTTGGTTGGGAGATGGCTAAGACTTGGTATTTGACTGCTTCCGCAGGATTCCAGAGCCAATTTGCTCCAGGCCGTAAATATGGCGTTTCGGAGGCATACGATCCTATTATCTCTAAGTTCCTTGCTCCTTCATACACGGATATTTCTGTCGGTATTGACTGGAAACCGAATGATATTTTCTCGGTCTATCTCTCTCCAGTAGCTGGTCGTCTGCGCACGGTGTATGTCAGCGATATGTTGGCTAAAAAATATGCTACTGATCAAGCGGATCTTGAAATGGAGTTGAAGGAAAAATACGCCGTATGGAAATACGATGTGGATAAAGAAACAGGTTTGGTGAAAAAGAGTTACGACTGCAATATGCGTGCAGAACTGGGTCTTTCTATTAAAGGCGCTATTAACTACACCTACAAGGATTTGAAGATTATCACCTCTGTTGGTCTTTATACTCCATACGCATGGAACAAAACGAAGATTTATAAAGATGCCAACAATCAATACTACGCAGACTTGGGCTTGGCAAATCAATCGTTTGATGGTATGGAATATATTGGTTATCAAGACAACAACCAACGCTTTGGCCGTTTTGATGTAGATTGGGATGCTGCTATCTCCTATCAATTCCTCAAATGCCTGAATGTTACGCTCTCTACTTCGCTCAAATACTACAATGGCGTGAAAATCGCTGATGCCGATGGCAATTTGGCAGAGCGTGTTCAATTCAAGGGTACATTGGGATTGGGTGTTGGATATAGTTTCTAATAATCTAATTCATAAAACATCAGCATAGTGGATTCTTTGTCTCATTTGGAAGATAATCTGCGAGTATTGATTGAGCAATATCAAGATTTGCAGCAACAAATTCTCTCCTTGCAGGATGAGAACCAACGCCAGCGAGATGAGATTATGCGAACTCACTCCGAATTAGTACAATTAAAAACGGAGTACAGTCATTTGGAAACGGCATATGCTCTTGTGGTAGATACTGCTGAATCAGAACATCGTGATAAAGTGAAACAACGCTTAACGAATCTCATCGCACAAATCGATAGAGCCCTCAATGCGTTAGCCCAATAAAACATGTCTGAGCAAAAAAAAATAAATATCAATCTGCAATTGGATGCACATCACGTCTCATTGAGAGTGCCGATGGATAAGGAGGTGCTATACCGTAATGCAGGTGAGATGATTAATGAGCGCTATCGCTATTATTGCCAGTTATTACCCAATCAGTCGGCTGAGAAAATATGGGTGTATGTGGCGTTGGATATGGCGGTGAACTTACAAGCAGATGCGCATGCCCATCGTTTGCAGCCCATTGAAGAAAAAATACAAGAACTGAATCAATTAATTTTAAAAACAATACAAAAAAACAACGAATAAAAATTTTACTTATTATGAACATTTTAATAGGATTAGTAATTGCAATAGTAGCGTTGATTTTAGGTGCAGGAATCTGCTTCCTCATCTTCCGCTATCATGCATCCGGTGTTCTTCGTAAAGCAACCGAAGAGGCTGAAATGATAAAGAAAAACAAAATTGTTGAAGCTAAAGAAAAGTTTATTGCTCTCAAACTGGAACACGAAAACCAAGTGCGTCAAGCAGAGCAAAAACTTCACCAACAAGAACAACGCCTTCAGCAACGCGAACAACAACTCAACCAAAAACAAGGCGATGTGCAACGCGCACAAAACGACTTGAATAACCAACGACAACAGATTGAGAACCAACAAAAAGCCATTGAGCGCAAGACACAAGAGATTGATAATCTGCAAAAGAAAGCAGAGCAACAATTGGAGCAAATCTCTGGTCTTTCCGCAGAAGAGGCAAAAAAGCAGTTGGTGGAAACCCTCAAAGACGAGGCTAAGACAGCAGCCATGGCATATATCAATGATACCATGGATGAGGCCCGTTTAACTGCCAACAAAGAGGCCAAGAAAATCATCATCCAATCCATTCAGCGTATCGCTTCTGAAGCTACAGTGGAGAATGCTGTCACTGTTTTCCATATTGATAGTGACGAGGTGAAAGGTCGCATCATCGGTCGCGAAGGACGTAATATCCGTGCCCTTGAAGCTGCTACTGGTGTAGAAATCGTGGTAGATGACACCCCTGAGGCAATCACCCTTTCGGCTTTTGATCCAGTGCGCCGCGAGATTGCGCGCCTCTCACTCCACCAACTTGTACAAGACGGACGTATCCATCCTGCACGTATCGAGGAGGTGGTAGCTAAGGTTACCAAGCAAGTGGAAGAGGAAATTATCGAAACAGGTAAACGTACCACGATTGACCTTGGTATTCATGGCATGCACCCAGAACTTGTTCGCCTCATCGGTAAGATGAAATACCGCTCAAGCTACGGTCAGAACCTTCTCATGCACGCACGTGAGACGGCTAACCTCTGTGCTGCTATGGCTGCGGAACTTGGCTTGAATGTCAAGAAAGCACGCCGCGCAGGTCTGCTTCACGATATTGGTAAAGTGAGTGATGAGGATATGGAGATGCCACACGCACAATTGGGTATGCGCCTGTGCGAGAAGTATGGCGAGAAACCTGATATCTGCAATGCCGTAGGTGCTCACCACGAGGAGTGCGAGATGGAGTCTATTATCGCGCCAATCGTATTGGCTTGCGATGCTATCTCTGGTGCGCGTCCAGGTGCACGCCGCGAGATTGTAGAGGCATACGTAAAACGTCTTAATGACCTCGAGAATATTGCGATGTCTTATCCAGGTGTTACCAAGACTTATGCACTCCAAGCAGGTCGCGAACTCCGTGTAATCGTAGGTGCCGACAAACTTAGCGACAAGGAGACCGAGTTGCTCTCATTCGATATTGCTAAACGCATCCAAGATGAGATGACTTATCCAGGTCAAATCCGCATCACAGTCATCCGCGAGACTCGCGCAGTTAGTTACGCGAAGTAAATTTGAAGAAGATATATCAATGAATAGACTGCCTTTCTAGGCAGTCTATTCATTATCTTGACACTAAACACTAAACACTAAACTCTCTTCCAACCATTTATCTAGCGACTCTTTCTCACCCAATCCTATGCGTGATTTGATGCGCATTCTTCGACTCCAAATAGTACGTTGGGTAGCGCCCATTAGTAGGCAGATATCTGAGTTGTCTATACCTAGTATATATAGGGCTATCACTTGCAGGTCTGTGGATGTCAATCGAGGGTAAGCACTCTGCAATCTTGTCAGGATATTGCCATACGCGCCCTCAAACTCTTTTAAGAAACCTTGCCATTGTTCTTCTGTGGAGAAAATATTTTGATCAATATAGTCTTTTGCCCATTGTGGTATACTCTCTTCCTTTTTACGAATAAGTATTGCTTCTTGCAAGTTCTTGCTCAACTCAATACGTTGATTGATAATGCGTTTTAATGACTCGCGACGAATCCTCAATTCGTTTTGCAGATTAGCTATCTCTTCTTCGTTCTTAGTCTTTTCTACCAAATGCTTTGCGCGTTGATGAGATATGAATAGAATCGCTAGAATCACAAGAAAAAGCACACTAACCAATACGGATCCCAATATGATATAGAGTCGTTGCCTGTCCAACAGCAACTGCAAGTTCTTTGCTTTTTCAACCTCATTATCATAGTGTTGCGCAGCTACAAATGCACTTGCTCTACCTTTTTCCTCGGATTCTCTGTAATAGGTGTCATATAGTTCGTACAAAGATTCATATGCATCTTCATATTTTCCTTTTAGATGCAGATATTGGCTATGCCAGAGTGTGTATTGCTGCTCGCTCCATATCTGTGCGGTGGTGTCTGCCGCTAAAATATCGAGGTAAATGCGTGCTGAATCTGCTTTGTTGGTACGGATGTAGTATTTTACCAGATCATATGCGTAGCGTTTCTGCCCTGCCGTGTGGCACATATATTGACATATGCTTGCCAATTCTGGCGAATTGTCTTGATTTGCAGACAATTGAGCATAGCGAATATCCATCTGCAAAATCGTATCTCCCATAAACCGAGCAGCTACTAGTGCCTTATCAAAGTACTGATTCCTGCTCTCATTGTGTGTGTTTCGTCCTAGTTCTCGATATACTGATGCTAAATATAAGGGCAATCCTTCTTCTTCCAAATAGGGTAGTGCTTTTTGGTAATTCTCCAAGGCGATGTCGTATAGTTGTTCACTCTCGCTGATGCGTCCCATCTTGTAGTAGGTCATACCTTGAATGATAGATAAGGCAGGATAATTCTCTGCCTTTTTCAAGTATTGCATGGCTTTTGTGTTCTTGCCAATCCAATTGAGATACGCACCTTGTATATAATATGCTTCGGACGCACTCGCCACATCGCCACAACTCTCAAAGTAGTTCGCCAATGCCTCCATATCACTTCCTGCAGGCAATCGCAATTCGCGCTTAAGCATCAGATGTGCTTCTGCCAAACGATATCGCTGCATCTCATACTCACTCAAGTCGTTGGTGTCTATCCTATCCAACATCTTTTGTGCCGCATCTGCATCCAACCACACTTGTGATATTGCCTCTTGCAATTCACCATTCTCGATAGCGGTCTTGTTTGTACATGAGCAACATAGTACTAGTGCTATTATGATTATCACTTTTGTCTTCATAACAAATTAGTCCTGATTCTTGGTTTTTGGTTCTTGGTTCTTGGTTCCTGATTCGCTATTGCGCCACAAAATTACAATATTTTTTCCACTCCTGCAAGCCATTTTTTGTGCCTGCATCAGTTTTTTATTTTCACAAAATTATAATGCGCACTAAATCAATTATATACAAATTGTCTGCATGCTATACTGCATCAGTTTATTTTTTGCGTATGTCAAATAAAAGCAGTACCTTTGCAGTGGATTTCTAAACATAAGTTGCGTATGAAAATAGTGTCACAAAATCTATTGGTTAGAATGATTTTATTCATTTTATGGTTCATGAGCGTTGCCTGCATGTTTATTGCATGCTCTCCAGTGGATCAGCACTTTAATTCTCCTTCCTTATCGCTAGAGGACTTTGTGAGTGGTTCAGACTTTTTTGGTAGTAGCTTTGGCCAAAACACAGAAGATCGCGACCGTGTCCTAAAGGATACAATTACTCCACCGAGCAACCCGATGTATGAGCTGCCTTATATACCTGGGACATTTACTTTTAGAGGTGTCTTACAGCTAGATTATTTCATGGGCGAGTTATATTGTGTTATGCGTGCGATACATAATGATTACTTTATTATTGATAGTGATATTAAATACTTTTATCGTTTAGACCACCCATTACTCGAAAACTATGCGGTAGGTGATACTGTTATTGTGACAGCAAAACCAATGAAACTATTAGATGATTTTTCTTTAGCAACATATTACGTTCAACCTAATTTCCCCTCCTGCAATGAATAGAATCCAAGCATATATATTTTTCGCTCTTTTTCTCGTGAAACTGCCTTTAGCTGCGCAATCAACCGACTATACGCACGGTCGTCATGCGATTCGTCTAGGTTGGGGAGATGCATTGTTGTCCGAAATGAATGAGCGTTTGACTTCTGCTAATCTAGTTCCTTCTGAGAATGAAAACTATCTTGATCTTGTACAAGGCATGCCTGCCCCCCAAGCACATGAATATCTGATGAACTACCGTATGGCATTAGATAGCTCGCGTAAATTGACTTCCGTAGGTCATTTTTTCTTAGGGTATCGTTTTCAGGTGACCCCTCTTGTTGGAATGGGAGTTGAAGCTGATATAATCGCTTCTACTGACCGTTTCCATATGCTAAATGGCTATCGTACCACCGTAGATAGTCATGCAAAAAATCAACTGATTCATTTTACCTTGATGCCAACTGTGCGCTTCACTTATTACCGTCAGCGAATAGTTGAACTCTATTCCTCACTAGGTGTGGGATATACATTCTCAAAGTTTACTTCTGCAATACCAATTGAGTGGGGTATGGGTGTTGAGCATGATACACAGGGCGTTGCACTTAGTGCTACTTTATTTGGAGTAAATGTGGGTAACGAACATTGGTTTGCCGAAGCGGAGGTAGGAAGTATGTGTACATTCCCTCTTTTTTGGCCAGAAGTCACTTTGGGACCTATCTATGGCTCGCGCCTCTTCTCCGTAGCAATAGGCTATCGCTTCTAAAACGACAAATTTATGTATAATTTTAAAATAGTACAATTATGAAAAAGTCAATTATCTTTTTTCTACTTGCAACTGCTTTTTTATTTACCGCTTGCGAGCAACCTGAAGGCCCTCAATCGCTTATCGGTCATTGGAATGTCGTTGGCGATCATTGGACTGCTACATTTGATGAAGATGGACAATTGTATATTTCTTCAACTAAATACGATACTGGATTGCCTTTCCATTATACTGCAACTGCGGATTCTTTGTATATCTCCACAATCCATTATGCAGAAGATGGTCAAGAGATATATGGTACTCCATATGTGTGCCCATATTCTTTCCGTGGGAATCCTACATTAGTGATAGATGGTTTTAACTATGTATATGAAAAACCACTTGGAACAATAACTCAAATTTATGTAGAAAAGAAACAAGTGGTCCTCACTAAGGTCCCTCAGATACGCTAATCCTCCGCTATTAATTACGGTACATATACGATACATATACGTTAGATACACGATAGATTTACGTTAGATACCTATAGGAGTACCGAGGAAAAATGCTCTTAGAATACTTAATTATCTATTCAGATTTTTTTACCAATACTTGCACAATTCAAAAAAATATTGTAACTTTGCAAACCCTTAAAATAGTACACATATGAAAACAAACTTTCGCCAAAAGTACAACAATCTTTTACAGCGTTTTATTCGTCTGTTCTCACTCTCTAGTGTTGCATTTGTCTTGACTGCGTGCTATGGTTGTCCATACGCAGAGTATGATGTGGAAGGATATGTCTATGACGAAAATGGCAACATGCTGGAGAATATGCAAGTAGTTGTCCGCACGTTTGACCAGGAATGGGATTACCCGGATACGGTCTATACCAATGCCGATGGTCATTATCATGCGGTGCATAGCCTCACTTCCACGGGAGGTGATTGCATGGAGGTGATTGTGCATGATACCGCAGGTGTATATGCCTCCGACTCAACACATATCTCCTCTGGCAAGATGACTGTAGAAGACCAAGAC
>JAFYWK010000074.1 GCA_017558065.1 Paludibacteraceae bacterium | reverse complement strand
GGCGAGTTGAATATCGTGAAGACCAAAGCATATAGCAACGGTCCACGTGCTAAGGTGAACTGCTATGGTGCTGACGATGTACGCGAAGGTGTGGCTATTCTCTGGCACGAGAACGTAGATGTATCTATCACAGGTAACTCTACCAACCCAACTCGTTTCCAACACCCAGTGGCTGGTACCTATAAGAAAGAGCGCGTATTGGCTGGCAAGCCATATTTCTCTGTAGCTTCAGGTGGTGGTACAGGCCGTACTTTGCACCCAGATAACATGGCTGCAGGTCCTGCTTCTTATGGTATGACTGATACTTTGGGTCGTATGCACTCTGATGCTCAATTCGCTGGTTCTTCTTCAGTTCCTGCACACGTTGAGATGATGGGCTTCCTCGGTATCGGTAACAACCCAATGGTAGGTTGCACCGTAGCTTGCGCTGTGAACGTAGCACTTGCGCTCAGCAAGTAAGGGTCGAGCCTCGCTAGAGGGTCAACCCGTGCTAAAGGTCACGTAGCTTGCGCCGTGAACGTAGCGTTGGCATTGAATAAGTAATTGCATTACTCACGCATTGCGTGCATCACCGCGACTTTGTCGCCACTACTGCACAAAGTGCCATATACAAAAATCGCTCACTTCCTTCGAAGTGGGCGATTTTCTTATCAACATTAAGGGGCTCTATTTCTGCTTCACCCAAATGAGTTTGCTCGTGTCATAACCACGGCTATCGGCTTCGGCAAGAATAAGTGCTTTAGTAGCCTCTTCTAACTCTGGTGTGCGGGACAAAATCCACAGGTAATTACTGTTGCTACCACCGATCAATACATATTGGTAGTTCTCATCCAACAACATAATACGATAGTCGCTGAAAAACGGACCAAAGAATGACACGCGCAACAGTCCAGGCACATTGGTAATCTTAGCAATACCCTTAGCATCCTTGGCACGACCATCTTTAATGCCCGTATTCAGCACATCAATCTTGCCATCATCACGCAACGAGTAATGCGCCATCGCGTACTCCATACCACGTTCGAAGGTGTGATCAAATCGAGCAATCTCATACCAGTAACCCAAATAACGATTTAGATCCACAGATTTCACAGTGGAATTATCCACCACAGCAGAATCACATCCTGCAAACATACTTGCAAAACAAGCCACAAGGAAAAATTTTTTCATAGTTGTAAAAAGTTTGTTTAAGGTTATTTTTCCCTCTCCGACCTCCCCCTCTATGGGGAGGAATAAGATAAGGTTTTATAGGTCTTGATAGATATACTTCATAAAAGGTATGCTAGCAGCTATATGCGAACCATATTCACCAAAGTCATAGGTTATCTGTGAGTCATTAGGCATCTCCGCTACCAAATTCTCGCTATTGATAATAGGTACGATTTCATCCTCCACACTGTGCAAGAAATAGGCAGGCGATTGCAAGTCATACCCCACATTGCTATTCCATTCTAATGCCTCATATAGCATCTCTGCCAAATAGTCATTCATATCCAAAGCTTGCGCGGTCATCAACTTACTCATACAAGTAGTTCCCATTAAATCGTTGATTTGCTGTACAGTATATAGTTTCGAACCTATCCACTCATCGTAATTAGACAATAAGGGTTCATAGAAGAAATCTTCCAACTCAAATCCCAAGTTATACGCTTTGCTCAATCCCATCACTATCATTGGTATGACAGCAGGTATGCCCATTGTGTCTATTTCCACGCAATAAGCATATGTAGCCGCAGGATCATACGGACCTGCACCAGCATAGAGTTTGCGCACTGTCCAAGGGAGTGCTGAAGCATTTTCCTCTATCATGCGTGCTACACCCAAAGCCACCGACCCACCTTGTGAATAACCTGATACTACCACATCCTTAGGATAGGAATAGCCATAGTAATCCAGCAGAGATGGCATATTATTTAGCAAATCTACTGCCGTCTGCGCAGCATTACGCCAATGTAAATAAGGATGCAATTCTTTATTTGACAACCCATACCCCACATAATCGGGCATAATCACAGCATATCCTTTTGTCGTGAACATACTCTCCATCGAAAAAGTATTGCTAGGAGCCTCAGCATCCGAACATATCGTATAGTGGCAGGCAATCACAATGCCATTGAGGTATCGCTGTTTAGGTAGATAGACACGCCCAGACACCATCAACGAATCACCCTGTGGGGTTTGACTCCAATATGCTACAGGAAAAGTTACATAGTGATTGTGCGTATTGCGATAGAGCTTCGCCATCTGCTTGTAAATACTCTCTGCCGAGAAATTGTGATTCAATAGTTGCTTCTGTATATTATCCCAGATTACATCGCTATTCAAAGTAGAGCGCACCTTAGTACAACTATAATCTTTGTCTGGAATAGCAGGCAAAGTAGATGTATCCAAAGGATGAAGCATCACATAATCGTTGGCTTGCACTGTTATTGTGCCATATAAAGCCACGACCAATAATAAGGTTTTTAAATTTGTTTTCATACTTGTTTCATAGTTAAATGTGATTTATTTTTAGGTTAACTATCCGCCCGCATACAAAAAGCGTGCAAAATCATATCAAATATTTGCATAGTTAGATTTTTTGTTGTACCTTTGTATGCAAATACCAACACATGTATGAAACATCCTATTTTTCTACTGGGCATATCGCTATTATTAGCAGCATGCCACAACAACGCAACTATGATTAGTGAACAACAAATTCAATCTGCCATCACCACCGTGCTACAAGCGCACCCCACAGCCGATTCTGCGATGCTGGCACGCGGTGCTAAGCAAGTAGCCGCTTTATGGAGAGAAAACGACGGCACCGAAACTGACTATCAAACATTGATCGCCTCCTCTTACGCCGCCACCGACGCAGAGAAAGAGCAACTCTACAACCGCATGGCATTCATCCTTGAGCAATGCAGACAGAGTGCCGACATGCTCAACAACACTCTGCAAGAGCCAACAGCCCTGTTAGGCAAAGGGGATCCCACACAAATCGATTGGATTATCAGCGGATATAGTCCAATGGCACACTTCGCCGAAGATATGTTCGCCAATAAGATTGCCCATATCTGCGTGCTGAACTTCCCACACTACTCGCTTGAAGAGAAAAACACCTTGGGTAAGGATTGGACACGCCAGGAATGGGCATACGCTCGTTTGGGCGATGTGTTCAGCAGTCGCGTGCCTGGCCATGTGGTAGCCAACTACTCGCAAGCACTCAGCGAAGCCGAAAACTATATCGCGGGTTACAATATCATGATGCACTGTCTGCGCAACGAGCAAGGCGAGCAACTCTGGCCAGAGCCCATGGCATTGCTCTCGCACTGGAACCTACGCGATGAACTCAAATCGAACTATGCGGAGGCGAAAAGCGAAGGGTTAGAGGCGAGAGGCAGGGAGAAGCAAGAGATGATCTACCTAGTCATGCTACGCATCATCCGTCAAGAGATACCAGATTGCGTGGTCAATAGCGACCAATACTTATGGGCGCCATATTCTAATACCGCAACCCCTATCAACGAAGAAATTCATAATTCAAAATTCTTAACTCAAAATTCCAATAGCCGTTATCAGCAAATCATCAACATCTTTCATGCTGCGCAGCAAATCGATACCTATCGAAGTGATGCCCCTACACATATATTGCGCACCTTCAACGAAGACTTGCAAATACCTTTCGAAGAGATAGAATCGCTCTTTACCCAACTCGTCCAATCGGATGAGGTGAAGCAAGTGGCTGCTATCATCCGCGAGCGCTTGAGGCGCGATCTGCGTCCATATGACATATGGTACGATGGATTCAAGAGCCGCAGCAGTATTTCCGAAGATGCGCTGACCGCAGAAACACAAAAGCGTTATCCCGATGCCTATGCCTTCGAAAAAGACATGCCACGCATGCTGATGGACTTGGGTTTTGCCAGCGACAAGGCGAACGCAATCGCATCGCATATCGTAGTGGAAGCTGCTCGCGGTTCGGGTCATGCTCGCCCATGTGTGGGCAGAGAGCAGCCCGCACGCCTACGCACGCGCGTAGGTAATAAAGGTATGGACTACAAGGGCTACAACATCGCCGTGCATGAGTTCGGACACAATGTAGAAGAAGTGATTTCGCTCTACGACATCGACCATTACACGCTTGCAGGCATTCCCAACACAGGATTCACCGAGGCCAGCGCCTTCCTCTTCCAGGAACGAGACCTACAATTGCTACACCATTCTACACAATCGCAACCCCATGCTGACCAACTGTTTGACCTTATTTGGGGCATGTACGAGATCATGGGTGTCAGTCTGGTGGACATGCGCATGTGGCAATGGCTGTACGCTAACCCAAAAGCCACAGCCGCTGACCTACGCGAAGCGGTGATCCGTATCGCCAGTGAGGTGTGGAACCAGTATTACGCTCCTGTCTTAGGCGAAAAAGATAGTCCATTATTAGCGATCTACTCGCATATGATAGGCTACGCCTTGTACCTGCCAGCCTACCCTATTGGCAACCTCGTTCAATATCAATTAGAGGAGCATTTAGCCCAATGCGGAACTGCCCAAGAATGGGCACAAGAATACACCCGTATCTATCAACAGGGTTGTCTCACTCCCGATGCATGGATGCGCGGAGCAGTAGGCAGCCCCATGAGCGTTGAACCCATACTCAACGCCGTGCGCGAGGCACTGAGATAAAACAAGAGGCGGGCAAATCACCCGCCTCTTATTATTTTGTATATCAAATACTTAAATCAGTTCTTTAACAAAATAGGCGATCATCACACCGCAGCAGATCACCTTAACCAATGTGCCTGCTAACAAACCTACAAACGAACCAAAACCTGCGCGCAAAGCACGATTGAAGTTCGTGTTATTAGGTTGCCCTATCGTGTCTTGTGGATGACGATTGAAATAAATCAACTCTCCTACTACTGCGCCTACAAAGGGTCCTATAATAATGCCCAATGGTCCCATCAAAAAGCCAGCAAACAAACCAATCGTACTACCCCATACACCATATTTAGTGCCACCAAACTTCTTGGTTCCCCACGCAGGAATAAAGTAGTCAAGTATTTGAATAACAACCACTACCACTCCCCACACAACAAGAAATTGCCACGAGAACTGTACGCGCTCCGTCCAATGCAATAGTAGCAGCCCCAGATACGACAACGGCACGCCTGGCACTACGGGTGCCACACAGCCGACAAGCCCCAACAACAGGCATATCGCACCTAATACGATGAGAAGAATATCCATATTAGAACTGTACTTGTGGTGCTTTATCCGCACCGTCGTTTGCCTCAAAATACGGACGTTTCTCCGCGTTCATCGCGTTAGCGATAAGGTTGGTTGGGAAACGGCGAATCATCGTATTGAACTGGCGAGCCATTTCGTTGAAGTTATTGCGAGCCACTGTGATACGATTCTCTGTGCCCTCTAATTGCGATTGCAGAGCAGCGAAGTTTTGACTGGCTTTCAAGTCAGGATAGTTCTCCGAGATAGCCATCAGTCTGCCCAATGCTTGACTGAGTTCGCCTTGCGCAGCTTGAAAAGCCGCAATCTGCTCTGCGGTTGCGTTGGTAGGGTCCACAACCACCTGTGTCGCTTTCGCGCGAGCAGCAATCACATCTTCGAGTGTTGCGCTCTCATGCGCAGCATAACCTTTCACTGTTTCAACAAGGTTGGGTATCAAATCTGCACGACGCTGATATTGATTTTCCACTTGCGACCAAGCAGTGTTCACATTCTCTTCTGCAGTAATAATAGCGTTATAACGACCAACGCCCCAAATGATTACGATTGCCAGTACTCCAAGTACCACAATCCATGTTAAAGTCTTTTTGTTCATATATTGCTTTGTTGAATATTGTTTAGCATTGTGTAGAATTGTTAGCATTGTTATTTAGAACTTACCTACTGCACCTGCTCCAAAAGTGCTACCTCCGCCGAATCCACCGCCAAAACTGCCTCCACCAAACCCTCCACGAGAGCCTCCACCAGATATGATGACTGTAGGTACTTCTCTTGGAATGACATACGATTTATCTTCACGATTTCCGCAGTGTTCACATATATAGGTGCGTACACCCAATCCCTCTTTCTTAGTGGTTGCACGAGTAATGATTTGTTCATTAGTCTTGCGCATACCTCGTTTGCCGCATTTTGGACATTTCTTTGGCATAGCCACTATCGCAAATGCAAAAATCAATAGTGCTATAACTATGCCTACAGCTAATAACAATTCAAAGAGCTCGTTTTCCCCGGATTCATCGGCATAATGATAGCGATTGGTGGCAGATGTCATTTGGCGCAATTCCTCTGGCGCTGCGCCATCGGTACATACCTCATATATGCGCAATGTGCCCAATGCCATGGCATCCGAATAATCCGCATTGCGGAGCGGCTGCATCATTGTTTCATGTATGATGCTATGGCAAACGGCATCCGTCATCACCCCCTCAATGCCGCCACCTGTCATAATACGCACATCGCGCGACTCCACGGCAAGGAACAAGAGCACACCCGTATTCTTACCCTCTTTGCCGATTCCCCAACGCTGAAAAACCTCATAGCAGAAGTCAAAAGCCTCCATTTCACCGATACTATTCACTGCTACCACGCATAGTTCTACCTGCGTTGAATCCTCCAATTGGCGAGCCAAACGGTTGAGCAGCACCACATCGCTACTTGCCACGATTTCATCGGGATTACAAACATAATTACCCCTATCTTGCACCTTTGGGTTAGGCAAAGAAGTAGGCGTATATACCATGGCTTGCACGAGAATAGCAAGCAAAGAGAATGCAAAAAGCAGGTTTAGCCGTTTCATTGTTGTGTACATATCGGCAGCAAAGGTAGTATATTTTTTGCGAATATGCAAGAAAATATAAATTGAAAATGCTTTTTTATCTATTATTTTTGCCTATATGTATTTTTTTTTGTAATTTTGCACGCTTATTTGTGCATTGCGCATATAACAATACATATATTACACAGAATGAAGATTGCATTAATTGGATACGGCAAAATGGGACATATCATCCACTCCATCGCTCTGGAGCGTGGGCATGAGGTGGTGTGTATCATCGATCAGGATAACCTTGGTGATTTTGATTCAGAGGCCTTTGCTTCAGCGGATGTGGCTATCGAGTTCACCACCCCGCACACGGCGGAGCAAAACATCCGCCGCGCATGGGCTGCGGGAGTACCTGTGGTCTGCGGCACAACGGGTTGGGATGTTGCATCCCTCAAGCAACAACTGCTACACCATTCTACACAACCGCTACACAACTCTACTCCATCCCTGATGTGGTCGTCCAACTACAGCATTGGCGTGAATATCCTCTTTGCGCTCAATCGTCAATTGGCAAAATTCATGGAGGCATATCCCAATTATACGCCCCACATGACCGAAGTGCACCATGTTCACAAACTCGATGCGCCCAGCGGCACCGCCAAGACATTGCAAGAGGCCATAGGCGAAGAGCGTCTTGCCATAGCCAGTATCCAGTCTATCCGCGAGGGCGAAGTGCCTGGCATACACACCGTCATATGGGATAGCGAAGTGGACACTATCACCATTAGCCACTCCGCCAAATCGCGCAAAGGTTTTGCCCTCGGCGCCGTGATTGCCGCCGAATGGATGAAAGGTAAGACAGGTTGGCACGATTTCACCGAAGTAATTCTTAGTTAAACACATACAAATATAGATGATGAAAACTTTTCAAGATAGAATCAAAGATGTGACCACCAAAGGGTGGATTTCATGCGGCGTATGGTGCGCCATCTACATTGCATTTGTCGTATGGGTAGCATGGGGCGATTGGGCTAGTCTCGGGTGGCTCGTGCTTTTGCCAATCATTGCTGATATGTTTACTACCAAGTATATCCCTTGGAACTGGTGGAAGAAGTACAAACCCCTCACCAAAGAGGAAGAGGCTGCTGGCAAGAAGAATCCATATGCCAATAGTACCCTCTACACCATTTGCTCGTGGATTGATGCCATTGTATTTGCATTGGTGGCGGTGTATTTCATCAATGTGTATATCTTCCAAAACTACCAAATACCTACCTCTTCGCTGGAGAAGACTTTGCGCGTGGGCGACTTCCTCTGCGTGAACAAAATGGCATATGGCGCGCGCGTGCCTAACACCCCACTCTCCATGCCGCTTGTGCAACATACTTTCCCATGGGGCGACAAGAGCTACATAGAGAACCCACAATGGGAGTACAAGCGTCTCAAAGGTTGGGACAAAGTGGAGAAAGGCGATATCGTGGTCTTTAACTTCCCTACGGGTGACACCGTTTGCACCAAGATGCAGAACCCCGACTACTACACCCTCTGCCACTACTACGGCAAACGCACGGTGGAGAACCGCAAGGATGTCTTTGGCGAAATCGTTGTTCGCCCTGTGGACCGCCGCGAGAATTATGTGAAGCGTTGCGTCGGCACCCCAGGCGACTCGTTGCAAATCATAGATAATGTAATCTATATCGATGGTGTGAAAGAACCCGCACACCCATATTTGCAATACAATTATATTGTCCAAACCGATGGTCATGTATTGGGCAATAGTTATCTGAGCAAACTCGGCATCTCCAAAGAGGACCGCGAGAGCAATGGCAACGGACTCTATCGCCTACCTTTGACCGCAGCCATGAAAGCCGAACTCGAGAAGAACCCTCATGTACTGAGTATCACAGTCGAGCCAGAAGACCAAGGCGGCGAAGTGTATCCATTGGGGCATAACTCGTGGACACGCGACAACTACGGACCCATCTATATCCCTGCCAAAGGCGATACGCTTATGATTACCGAGGAGAACTTCCACCTCTACAAACGCATTGCCGATGCTTACGAGTTCAAACCTATGAAAGTAGGCGAACCCTATGTCTTCGAGATGGATTATTATTGGATGATGGGCGACAACCGCCACAAGTCTGCCGATAGCCGCTACTGGGGTTTTGTGCCAGAAGATCACATTGTTGGCCGCCCAATGTTCGTTTGGCTCAGCATCGAGAAAGACAACCCTTGGGGCAAAGGACATATCCGATGGAATCGAATCGGATTGAGCAATTTTGAGTGATCATCAGGATGCTGGATGACGAACGCCAAGTGCTAAGAATGATTTTACCAACGACATATATGGGTTCTGTGGAATGGTATCGCCAGTTTTTGGCGAATCCATCGGCAATGCAGATTGAGGTCATGGAGAGTTTTCCCAAACAAACCTATCGCAATCGCTGCACCATCACCACGCCCGATGGTCCGCTAACTTTAAGCGTACCCGTGAAGCGTGCTGATAGCAAACAACTCACCCGTGATGTAGAGATCAGCTATCAACAGCGCTGGCAACACCAACATTGGATTGCCCTCGTGAGTGCCTACAAACGTACACCCTATTTCGACTACTATGCCGATTTCTTCCGTCCGTTCTACGAACAAGAAACACGCTTTTTAGTCGATTTCAACGAGAAAATCCACGAAGTGATTCATCAACTTATCCGTAATTCTGAATTCAAAATTCAAAATTCAAAATTCACAACCGATTGGCAAGGATTGGATTTAGAACCTTGCTTCGGCAACGGACAGAGTATCTTAGATTTGCTATTTGAATACGGTCCCGAAACCGCAATCATAATTCAAAATTCATAATTCAAAATTCATGATTGATTGGAGTAAACTCACATTTCACTATACCGAAACGGACTATATCGTTCGTGCGGCGTGCAAGAATGGCGTATGGGAACAGCCCTATGCCACACGCGACAAGATGATTCCTATCCATGCCGCAGCCACGGGTCTGCATTATGGACAAGAGTGCTTCGAAGGACTCAAAGCCTTCCACGGCATCGACGGCAAAGTGCGCATCTTCCGCATGGAGGAGAACGCCAAACGCATGCACCAATCCGCCGAAGGACTGCTCATGACACCCGTTCCTGTCGAACTCTTCTGCGAGGCAGTACTCTTGGCACTAAAGATGAACATCGATTTCCTCCCTCCTTACGAGACAGGTGCCACTCTCTATTTCCGTCCGTTATTGGTAGCCACCACACCCGATATTAGCGTTGGACCCGGCAAAGACTGCGAGTTTGTAGTCATCCCCACCCCCATCGGTCCCTACTTCCCTAACGGCTTCAAAGGTATGCCTGCCATGGTCAATCGCTCTGTTGATCGCGCAGCATCACAAGGCACGGGTTGCTGGAAAGTGGGTGGTAACTACGCGGCATCTTTCCGCGCCAGCGAAGCGGCGCACGCCATGGGCTATGAGTGTATGTTCACCGATGCCAAAACGCATAAGTATATCGACGAGTGCACGGCTTCTAATTTTATTGGAATAAAAGAGGTTAAAGGTGAAAGGTTAAAGGCGAAAGGCTGGGAATATATTACGCCACGATCAAGCGCCATCTTGCCCAGTATCACCAATGACTCACTGATGACATTGGCAAAGGAGATGGGCATGAAGGTCACTCGCCGTAAGATTCGTGTTGAGGAACTGGCAGATATGCAAGAGGCAGCAGCATGCGGAACCGCATGCGTCATTTCGCCTTTGACCAAAGTCGTTGACCCAGACAATAATATCACCTACTCTTTTGGCGACAAACCAGGCCCTGTATTGACCAAACTCTACCACGCTTTGCAAGACATCCAATACGGTAGAGTAGAAGACAAACACGGCTGGTGTCTGATTGTAGAATAGTATTCGAATTATTCCTGCGTTCCTATAGGCGGTCATGTGCACGGCGGTAGTTTGCCGCGTGTATCCTTGTCTCTCCACCCCAAAAAAGTACTTTTAGTCTGTCATGTCTGTGGGGGATTTATCTTCCCACAGTTGTTCATGTCTTTGGGTAGTTATGTTCCCGCAGTCTGTCATGTGCACGGCGGTAGTTCGCCGTGTGTATCCTTGTTTCTCCACCCCAAAAAAGTACTTTTAGTCTGTCATGTCTGTGGGGGATTTATGTTCCCACAGTTGTTCATGTCTTTGGGTAGTTATGTTCCCGCAGTCTGTCATGTGCACGGCGGTGGTCCGCCGTGTATATCTTATCTCTAAAAAAGCACTTTTATTAAGATTCTGTTCCTTTGTACCTTGTATTTAAGCGCACTATTAAAGACCAACGAAGAACCAAAGATGAACCAATGAACTACCTAAGAACTCCCAACCACTAAAAAGTGCTGTTTATTAAGATTGCCATTCTTTTCTCCTCTCTTACACCTTGCCTCATTCCACCGAGAGAACTCCGAGAGACGACCGAGAGAACTTCGACTCAACTCCTTGCCACAAAAAGTGCTGTTTATTAAGATTGCTTTCTTTTATAGGTTGTCTTGCTTCCTAAAAAAGTTTACTCATTTCCTAACAAGATTGACTCTCTTCCTGAAAAGGTTGTCTCGTTTCCTAAAGTTTTATACTATCAACTCGTTCTCTAAACATGAAAATTGCATAATTTTAACAATTTCTGCGATTTTATTTGTCCATATCAAAAAAATGTTGTATATTTGCGGTCGCAAAATAACACAAACTGATTTAAACTTAAATTTAATACAATGGGATTGCTTGTTTATAGGTTCTCCGATTACAATCACACAGCTGAAAGAGAGCAGTTTCGCTCATTATGTAAATCTCTTAAAGAATATTATGGCAACAAGTCACATACATGTATTTTTATAGGCAATTTCAACATCGGAAATGTTGAATTAGATGGGTTTATTATCAAGAATGACGCTATCATTGCTGTTGAGTTTAAGAACTATGGCGGCAAAATTATTGCAGCAGATAACGGAGAGTGGATGCTCTCTGATGGTACAATCATAAAAGGAGGATCTAAAAAAACAGTATATCAACAAGTTTCGTTAAATCGAAGTCAGGCAAAAAAAGGGCTGAAAACAACGGCTCATTTAACGAATAAACAAGTTCAAAATCTGAACTCATTAGTAGTTTTCAACCAACCAATAGAGGCGATTGATTCTTCTCGACTAACGCCCGATACCAAGTGTTGGTTACATATAGCTGATAATACTTCATTCATTGAGAAGGTACAGGACATTACATCTGAAAACATTGAGTTTGAGCATAAGGAGATTCTTGCATTGCTTAAATCATTGTATCTTGATCGCAGATACCTTTTAGAGGAATATAGTGATTTGGAATGCCTAGATGAAAATTATTCTCCTAAAGAAACTGCTGTAGATTTTCATGCAGATTCGGATATAATGATTTTGGATGAGGCTCTTGAAGAAGATGTGGTTGAACCAAAAAGATTCGAAAACCGCGGAAGCAAGTCTAATCCGAAACAGGATATAGACGAGGATACTCAATCCGAAATAGATAGCTTATCAATATTTATCGAAAAACTTATCAAGCAAATTTGTGGTAAAGTTGATTATACACTCAATGTTTATCGATATGACGATGCTAACTTAAGAGCGACTTTCCCTGATTTGCGCCCAAAACGACAGTGGTTTCTTATTATCAAAATTCCCAATGCTTTTTCGATTGTAGATAAAGTACGCAAATTGTTGCAACGAGATGTACAAGCAACTACCGACCACTTAACATTTGAAATAGGAATGCCTATTGTCGAAGAAGTACATGAAGTTGGTAATAGGGCATTAGTCAAGAGCGAAGCAACGCTAAGTGCGGATGTTTTGCCTGTCGTAGAAAAGTTAAAATCACATACTTCCCTTCCGTCATGGTTAGATCGTTTAATATTCGAAAAACTAAGAGCACAATACAACCCAGATTATCAAAAACACAGTTTCAATTTAGACCTTTCTGAAGACGAAGTACAAAATTATTTAGGAACCTATTTCCCTAGAAGTTATGCCGAAGCCTTTTGTATATACGATGACTTATGTAAAAACTCGAAATTCATTGAGTTAATCAAAGAAAAAGAAGAAATTCATATTTTGGATTTGGGTTGTGGAACAGGTGGAGAGTTAGTAGGGCTGCTAACAGTTTTAGAAAAGTATATTCCTACAAATGTGAAATTTAAGGTAGAAGCGATAGATGGAAATGCCTTCTCTCTGGAGAAATTCAAAGAGATTGCAGCCTATGTAACAAAAAAATCTCGTCGTGAATATACAATTACTACAGTGCAGAATGTTATCGGCTGTACGGATGACATTGAAAAGATAGCAGAACATTACAATACCCAACATTTTGATTTTATTCAAATGTGTAAATTCGGTTGCGAGTTAGAGTCGCGCCGAATATGTAAAATGGCTAATCCCTATCAATTATTACTAACGCTATTTGGGAAATTACTTTCCACAGAGGGAATGTTTTTGGTTTTGGATGTTACAACATTATCAAAAACAGATAATCAGTATTATTCTCAACTACTAAACATGGGCGTTAGAGATGCTCTGCGCAAGCAGCCAAAATTAGGAGTTTTGCTTCCACTGTGTTGTGCGAAGTATAATGATGATTGTATGTTACCCTGCTTTACTCAAAAGGAATTTTCTGTTAGACACAGTAGAAAAAATAACGATATAAGCAAGGTTGCATATCGTATTGTTTCACACAAACAATTTATCAATCACTTACACTTAGATGTTGATGGAGATTATCAATATCTCATCAATAGTAATCGGAATAACGAGTTGAATGATTGTTTATGCAAGTACTCTAAGTCCAATGGTAATGGTACTATACTAGATGCGTATAAAATTAAAACTAAATAACTATGGCAAAAAGAAATTTCTTTGTAAAAGAAGATCAGTTGGATGATTATCAATTGAAGGTAATCAATCGTAAAACAGACAAGTCCTGCATCATTAAAGGTTGTGCTGGTAGTGGTAAGTCTATTCTTGCTTTATGGAAGGCAAAGCAAATTCAAGACGAAGGGAAAGGCGATTTATTGTTTGTCGTTTACACAAAATCTCTGCGTCAGTATATGAAAGATGGTATCAAACAGGTAGGACTTAATTCTACTTGCGTAGAGAGTTTTAATAAATGTCTTGGCTGGGAACGAGATGATGAAACGGGTAAATGGGAATGTACAGGATGGAAAAAAGGGGATTATGATTATATTATAGTGGACGAAGCGCAAGATTTTTCTTGTGAAGATATTTTAATGATGAAAGAACATGCAAAAAAAGCGATGCTTCTATATGGTGATTCGGCACAACAATTGTATAAGTTCCTTAAAGATAAAAAAAACGCGAATATGGAAGAACTTAAGTTGGTAACAGGATTCCCCGATGATCAACTTGTCTTTAATCATCGCTTGCCAAAGAAAATAGCTGCAGTTGCAGAATATATCAATTCTGAATTCGATGAACTGCAAGATCGTTGCACTAATGAAGGGCGTGAAAAGCCATATGTTCTAAAATATACATCTTTCCATGAACAATTAGATAGAATAATGGAAATTATTAAGAATCGTAACCTTGAAGATGTAGGTATTCTCTTTCCTACGAATTCTTTAGTTAAAGATGCCGATTCTTATCTTAAAAATAAAGGTTATAATGTAGAATCTAGGATACGAGACGATATGGAAATAGAGTTGAACTTTAACTCTTCTAACCCCAAATTAATGACATATCATAGCTCAAAAGGATTACAATTTGAAACCGTATTTTTACCAGAATGTTGTGATGGTGCAGCAACCTTTGATTTAGAACGCGAGAAGACAAAAAAGAATGCTCTTTATGTAGCAATGACAAGAACCTATCAGTCTTTATACATTATGTATTCATCAGAATTATCTTCCTATTTTGATGCGATACCAACAGCATTATATGAAACATCACTCCATAATTTAGAAGCAGAAGAGTTATGACACCTAAACACTTATACATACCAACTTGTTCGCAGAATTTTAACAGCATAATGTCAAGTGAGTCAATCTCACCTGCTGGATTCTACGAACGAAGAAACTTTGGAATGAAAAGATTCCTTCGTGTAGAAGCAAACAAACTGAATGATCGTATTGCTCTATATCAAAACATTCCTGAATTTCATATTCCTTCAACAGACGAAGAGAACTTCCCAATCTATATCAGGATAGACACTTCATGCTACGATGAAGAACTATTTTACGAATCAGGTATAGATGGTATATACTATTGTGATCAAACTATCTATATTACACCATATAGTTGCGGTTTCTTCTTCTATAATGATGCGAACTATCGTGTTGTGTATTCTTCACAACGACGCAGTCTTACTACTAAAATGACACGATTGTATGCTAAATCATTTTTCCCGATTAAGAATCCTATACAAGTTCAGAAATACGATTATTCTCTTTTAAGAGAATCAGGAAAAGACTTCTCTAATCATATTGCTTTTGATAGAAGAATAAATAAACTTAAGGGATTTTACTTGGCATATCTAATTAGGAGTTATGAAAGATATGTCTTACTCTGTCGTGAAATTATATCATCTGACGAACCAACTTAGTGATGTCCTAGATTCTGCTCTAACGAACACGCACAATCCTATTAATCAATCATTGTACATTGAAACCCTCTATGACAGTTTGAACAAGGTTCTTCGCGAACAAAGTAACGAAAAACAGATGATAGAGGAAGCTATAGCTAAAGACTCTCAACAATATCGAATAGAAGGAGACATCTTAAATTATATCATATCACATGGATGGTATAATGATTGGAAACATCAAAAGCACATTCCTGAGACTTATCAGGTAGAGCCTCTTTTATTGCATAGATTTAGTGTTACCTGTGATAACGAATATAAAGAACAACATATAAATAACATCCTACAGCATATTAACGCATTGCGAGGACAAAAATATCCAAATATTGATGAAATGCCAATTATACAACAAAGTACATTAACGGGCATTCCTGAATCTGGCTTTTTAGAATTTGTTTACAGAGAAACAATGAAGGAAATATATAATAGCTTGGATTTTATAGACAATCGTTATTCGTTCTCTATTGCTATCTGCAAACAGTACAAAAGCATTGTGACAGAAGAAGAATTTTCCGTTGTACGAGGCTATTTGAACGCTTTAAATAATAACCTTCTATCTCATACCGAATTTAACATCAATTCATATGATGATGAAGACTTTCTTGCATACGCTGCTTTTTGTCAGAAAGGTGACCCTGATGACTTCGGTAAATTAGAAGATTATCTCATTAATTCTGAAATACCTTCGCTTCATAAGTCATTAGCTATTGCAGGTATGGTTTTTGGATATGCAGACATGCCTAAGACCTTTACGGAGTGTTTTACACATAATTTAAATCATGCATTTATAAAGACACATTATAGACATCTTACCCAATGTATTGGTATAAATATATCACATGTTCCAGTAGATAGTATAGAGATTAAAGATAAAGATTTGACTACACCTACTAATCCAAAATTAAGAGATGAGGTATACGAAGTACTCTCACAATCAGAACTTTCGGATAAAAAAAAGGAGAGTATAGATAGAGCAATTAATGTTGAGAGTCGTCAATTTGATTCAGAAGCATTTCTACTGATATTAAATAATTTAATTAGTCCTAAAACGAATATCTATAAGAAGCTAAAAGAACAACTTCTTCAAAATCACAATGTATATAACTCTTTTTCTGACTTCCAAGATGAAATACGGAAGATCTATATGTCTATAGGTCGTAAGAATCAGAAGCCAGAATATTGGAATTCTATTGAAATCGCACTTAATTTAGAGTCAGAAGTTGGTAATCCTATAGCCTTCATGAATATCTTGGATGATTATTTGTCACCAAAGGATGCAGCATATAAATTATTAAAGAAGCATTTTGGGAATGAGATTTCCCGCACCACTAAAGCCACAAAAGAACTTGAGTTGAGCCTGTTTTCAGAGCAGCTCCAAGTACAATCAAAGAGTTCTATAGATGTGCAACCGGTGATGCCCCAAAACAAATTGTTTATTAATGATTCTAATGCATACAATGTAATCAAACACCTATTGCCACATGATAACAAGGTTAGAAACCAAGTTAAGAAAGATTTAGAATGGTTTATAAATAATCACCACGATGATTTTAAAAACGAATCGGGACAACCTATATTTTATGCTAATAAACCAATAGATAATGATTCTACCATTAAAAGATTTGAAATGTATGCTAATAATCGATTACATCAAAAACAAAGCTGGGTAGTTGATTGTTGGAAACAAATAAACATTCCTACTATCATAGAGTATTTAAGAACAATATACAAGTGATGGACAAAATATTTATTAACACATATCTAGATAATAGGGTAGAAGCAACCGCTCCTGTTATAATATCTGCAAGTCGCTCTACAGATATTCCTGCATTCTATGCAAAATGGTTCTTCAATCGGTTGGAGAAAGGCTATTGTGTCTGGTATAATCCATTCAATCAAAAGCCTATGTATATATCATTTGCAAAATGCAAAGTAATTGTTTTTTGGACAAAAAATCCCAAACCAATTATACCATATCTCCACGAATTAGATAAACGAGGGATACATTATTATTTTCAAGTGACATTAAATGACTATATTGCAGAAGGTTTTGAGCCAAATGTACCATCACTTTCAGAACGCATAGAAACCTTCAAAGACTTATCTAAATTGATAGGAAAAGAGCGTGTCATATGGAGATATGATCCTATCATTATTACCAAGACTTTGACTCCTAAAGAACATCTTAAACGAATTGCGAATATAGGAAATCAGCTTAAGAACTTTACGGATAAACTAGTATTTAGTTTCGTGGATGTTAAATCATATCGTAAAGTGCAAAATAATTTAGTAAAAGAAACCTCCTGTTTTACTCGTGAAACGATTGAAATGGCAGAACCTACAGAAGTGCAACGCGGTGAAATCATAGATGGACTCTGTAAAATCCGCCAAGAGTGGAATAATCAAGGTTGGAATCTACAATTCGCAACATGTGCAGAAGAGTTTGATTATGATAAATACGGCATAGAACATAATCGCTGTATAGATGGAGAGTTAATGGAAAAACTTTGGAGCGAGGATAAGGAATTGGTCTATTATTTGAGAACAGGACAGTTACCTACACCTGATTTGTTTGGAGAGATACCAGAAATACCTGTTTCTCGAAAGAACTTAAAAGACAAGGGACAGAGAAAAATTTGTGGTTGCATGGTAAGCAAAGATGTTGGTATGTACAATACATGTAATCATCTTTGTGTTTATTGCTATGCAAACACAAGCAAAGAGGTTGTCCAAAAGAATCTAGCAAAATTTAATTTAGATTCAGAAAGCATAATAGGATAATATAAACGATAATAAAGTTTCCTATTAACGAAGATATAAAATAATTGTGGGAGTATAATCCGCCATAATGGTTTATCCATAAAGATTGCACAATCATCTATCTTCATTTATTCAACTAAACTTTATACCAACATTAACTTATGCTTACCTTACCTATCATAAATCATCAATCCATTAGCATTATTCGTGAAGCAAATGGACAACTCAAGTACGAAGAGTTACCAATGAATATTAATCAATCTTTAGTTAATAAAATTTGTGACTATGTAAATAACGAAAACTACACATTACTTGATTTGCAAAATCTTGTTATACAAAACGGGTTTATTCGAGAATACACATCTGAATACGCCCACCTATTCGCATATCAAGATAGTTATATTGATATTAACAAACATGTAAAAATCAATATTTTAACAGAAGATGAATATTACAGAAGCATTCCTAAATATAAATCAGAAAAATATTTAAAGCAATTAAATCAAACACAAAAAGAATCTTTTGCTAAAGATGTTTTGAGAGGCTTATATGCAGCAGCTTATAGACGCGTTACGCTAGATATAAAAATAGATTCTTCTATTAGATTGCTTTCTACAGAATCAATAGGATGGGATACATTTGCATGGAATATAACGGAAGATATTGATGTGCTTGTTAAAACTAATTTTTGTTATGGTTCTGCATCATATCTGAATGTAGCCATAAAATATAAGGACTGCTTATTAACACCACTTTCTGATTATATTACCTATTACTATGCCCGTGCAGAATCATTTATAAAGTGCACACGGAGATATATTCCTGCTAGAGAAAATTGGAAAAAACTGATTATGTTTGTTATACAATTTAGCAATATGATTACCTCATCACCAGATGATTTCATACAAAATTGGCTAATAGATGAATTTAGGAGTATGATCAGTGGTCTCAATGATTTCTACCAAAATACTGACTTCTATTTAAAAAGCATCCGACCAACAAAAGAGGAAAAGTATTTAAAAGTATATAATGTTGATGCGTTCTCCAATTATAGTAGCAATATCACAGAAGAAGAAAGAGGTTTTAATTTTGTTGCGGAAAAGCTATCTGGAGCATTATTGTTTGTTAAAAACATCTTTGAATTGACACTATATAATGATGAATTATTATCATACATCAAAGAAGTTGTGAATATCAACAATACTATTTTACCAACACTTAATTCTAAAATTGAAAGTATAGAATATGAAGTAAACAAACTTAAAGATATATACAATAAAGAAAAAACACAATTAGATAAAATCGAAAAACAAAAATCCTATTGGGATAAAAAAGCAGAATTCTTTTTGACAAAAGAAGAACGAAGGAAGAAAGATAAATTTGACTATAAAGAAAGTTTAGAACATTTTAAGGTATTGTTTCCTAAATATCAGGAAATTATATCGCTCTATCAAGAGCAAATTAAACGATACAATTCTATTTCTGCTGAATATCATGGACGCTCATCATTTTTAAGTAGTCTTCAAAAATGTCAGAAAAGAATTATTGATGCCAACTATTCATATAACAATTTAATTTAACGGAAATAACCATGCATATGAGAAAGCTTATTCTTATTTTATTGATAGTCATTGTTGCAACCTCTTGCACCAAACCTGTAACCTCTTCTGAGCAAGACAACATAACCGACTCCACGCTAAGTCACATCTTCCATGCCACATTAGATAGTACGCGCACAATCATGGAAGTGAAAGGTGATATCCTACAACTGATTGACACGATGCAATGCCATGTGGAACATCATCCAGATATAAACATTCGCATTGGCGCAAAGAGTTTGGCATGCACCTTGTTGCAATTGATGATGGATGAAACTATCAATACTCCAGAAGAAGTGACATTTACTATTGACACGCTACTAATGCCATTAACCAATGTAATAACGACTTGGTATTACGATACAACAGCATTAGAAACATTAGGTTATTCATGCTTGAATCAAGCCGTAATAAAGTATGAAGAGTATGACGATGCGAACCATGTTAGCATTCTTGATGTAGTCTTATCGCCCGAAAATGATTTTTTGACACTTACACTGCCTGACGATCCTGTTGTATTTGTAGCTATTGCTTTTTCAAAAGGCATAGACGATATAAATGGTGCATCGTTTGGAAGGGAAGATGCTTTGGAGATTCAATCAGAAGAATCTATCAGCGAAAAAGTGTACTTTGGGCAAGATATGGTAGATGCCATGTTGTCACATGATGTGATGTATATTGCATATACAGAAACCGACCCTGCAAAAACCAAGAATGAAAATTTCCACTCTTGTATGGTATTGTTAGATAAATTTCAACAGCAATACAAATTTATTAAAAGCAAACCCATAAAACAATAAATTCCGATACGCAATCCCAAATAAAATCTTCGGCGCAACCTTCGGCACTCACAAACTTTTTTCAAAAAAAAATACACTCACGCAGAAGCTGTTATAATACAGCAACTTCCGCATGTCATTCGCACCTATTTTTCTTTCAAAATCCCCAATCTTCGGCGCAAAAACACAAAAACGCCGAAGATTCAGCACAACTATAATATATAGGGAAATTCCTTGAGCGCTCGCGGTGTTGGCGAGCGCAATGTTGTTGATTTGATGTTGTTGATTATTTATTTTCCTTGAGCGCGGCAGAGGGTTCTTATCTCCCTTCGGTTGAACGATTGCTCCGCGTACGATTGCCGCGCAAGTTGTTGATGTTGTTTTTCCAATAACAAATCATTGTCGTCTAATAACAAACAAGCGGCAGAAGTAGCTGCAACAGCAAAAATTTGTCTTTGCAATAACAATCGCACTTTAGAAGCTCTAAAACACAAATCAGCGGCGACTTTATTCATCATTGCCGCTACTTTTTGCAGCATTATTATAGAGATACAATACACTATCTTCAAAAACAAAAAATCACGATAATACACCACAAAACACACAACTGTTTGGTGGTTTCAGTTTTTTTTTGTAACTTTGCGGCGATTTATGGATGAACAAAGCAAATAACAGAATATGAAAAGCAAAATCCTATTAGCTCTGCTAATCGTATGTGTGGGTTGTTGCCCAAAGGCGAAACAAGCCATTGAACCCAGTCAAGTAATCGTAACATCCTATCCCTCCAGCATCGGAGAGGCAGGTGTAGCAGTCTATTTACCAGCAGGATATGCCGCCTCTGAGACGGACTACCCAGTGCTTTATCTACTGCACGGCAGTGGCGACGATGAGGCAGGATGGCTTACCAAAGGCAAAGCCAAAGCTATCCTCGACTCGCTGATAACCAACCAGCTATGCCAACCTATGATTGTCGTAATGCCCAACGGTTATCTTGAGCAGACAGGCAAGCACTACCCAACGGAGATACGCCTCTGGATGGAAAGCACCTTCGAGGAGAACTTCAGCCAACTCATCACGTGGACCGAAGCACACTTCCGTACCCTCACCGACAAACAGCACCGCGCTATCGCAGGACTCTCCATGGGCGGTTTTCACACTATGCACACTGCCGCATTGCTCAACCAATCGTTTGATTATGTGGGTATCTTCTCCGCACTATATGTCCCATACATGAGCGAGCATCGCGCAGAACGTACATTGGCAATCAGCGATTTGGCGCTATCAGAAAAGCCTGCCTACCAACAAACAGAGGCATTGCTCGCGCAACAGTTTGCCAATCCACCCCAACTCTATTGGATTGCCTGCGGTGCAGAGGACTTCCTCTACCAGGACAATGTGGTTTATCGCCAATACTTAGATGAGAAGCAATATCCATACGAATACCACGAATCCGCTGGCGGACACACATGGGAGAACTGGATGGACTATCTCACCATCTTTGCACAACGCATATTCTAACAGCAAAAATAATTATTAACCATAAAAAAACGAACTTATTTATGTTTGAAAATCAACCAAAAGGTCTGTTTGCATTGGCTCTTGCCAACACAGGCGAACGATTTGGCTACTACACCATGTTAGCCGTATTTGCACTCTTCCTCCGTGCGAACTTCGGATTGGAAGCTGCAACCGCAGGACAAATCTATTCTACCTTCCTCGCGTTGGTATATTTCTTGCCACTCGTAGGCGGTATCTTGGCTGACAAGATTGGCTACGGAAAGTGCGTAACCATCGGTATTATGGTTATGTTTGCAGGTTATGTTTTACTCGCAGTACCATTGGGCGCAGATAAACTTGCTATGGGTGCGATGATTGCTGCGTTGGTACTTATCAGTTTCGGTACTGGTTTGTTCAAGGGTAACTTACAAGTTATGGTAGGTAACCTCTACGACGATCCTAAGTACGCTGACAAACGCGATGCGGCTTTCTCACTCTTCTACATGGCGATTAACATTGGTGCGATGTTCGCTCCTACCGCAGCTGTGAAGATCATGGATTGGGCACAAACCAGTCTTGGCGTAAGTGTAAACGACAGTTATCACTTCGCATTTATGGTAGCCTGCGCATCATTGGTACTCAGTATCGCTATCTACTACGCATGCCGTCCATGGTTCAAGCACGTGGAGAACTCTGCTAAGCAAGCTGCTGCAACAGGTGGCGCAAAGGTTGAGGAACTCACACCAGAGCAAACCAAGAAGCGTATCGTGGCACTCTGCCTCGTATTCGCTGTGGTGATCTTCTTCTGGATGGCATTCCACCAAAATGGTTTGACACTCACCTACTTCGCTAACGAGTTCGTACAACCACTCTGCACAGGCGTACAGACCATGTGGTTTGACATCATCAACCTCGTGATGATTGTGGCAATCGTTTATGCAGGTTTCTCCCTCGTACAAAGCAAAGAGAAAAAGACCAAAGCTATCTCTGGCGTAGTTATCGTAGCAGCGTTGGGCGTGTTGGCATACAAGTATTTGAACATCTCTCCTGAAGGTATCACCTTGAGCGCTCCTATCTTCCAACAATTCAACCCATTCTACGTAGTAGCATTGACCCCATTCAGCATGGCACTGTTTGGTGCACTTGCTAAGAAAGGCAAAGAGCCATCTGCTCCACGCAAGATTGCACTCGGTATGGTGGTAGCTACTATCGCGTATATCGTGATGGCTGTGGCATGTATCGGGCTCCTCACTCCTAACGCACAAGAGTTGGCACGCGTAACAGGTGACCCTACTTTCGTGAATGCTAATGTATTGATCTATACATACTTGATCCTCACCTTCGCTGAGTTGCTACTCAGCCCAATGGGTATCTCATTCGTAAGTAAAGTAGCTCCTCCTAAGTTCAAAGGTATGATGATGGGTGGCTGGTTCGTGGCTACCGCTATCGGTAACTACCTCGTATCTATCGGCGGTAACCTCTGGGGCGACATGCCATTGTGGGGCGTATGGAGCGTATTCGTAGCTGTATGTGCTATCGCAGCTATCTTTATGTTCGCAATGATGAAGAAACTCGAAGACGCAACGAAATAAAAATCGTGTAGAATGGTGTAGAATGGTGTAGAATGGTATAACCGCTACACAACACTACACAACGCTAAACAACTCTACACAAAACAAAACAAAACAAAACTATGAATAATCTTATTCAATCAATAACCGCATACACAACAGCTCTGGAGCAGAAACTCTCTGCTCTAGAGGTGCGTGTGGCACAACTCGAACAGCAACTCGAGGAGGCGAATGAGACAATGAGGCGATTAGGCGAGAGGTTAGAGGCGAAAGGCGAATGGTTAGAGGACCCAGAGATTGAAATCCTAAAAGAAAAAAGACAGCTACTTGCAGAGGAATTAGATAGGTTAGAAACTTTAGAAATCACTGATGATGCGCCCATATCAACAGAAGAGCCAGTAGTGGAATTAGAGCCAGAACCAGTGGTAGAAGAACCTGCTCCTGCACCTATATTGGAACTTGAGCCAGTGGTGGAGCCAGAGCCTGTGGTTATCCCTGTAGAACCAACACCTCAAGCAGTGGTAGAAGTAGTTCCTGTAGTAGAGTCTGCACCTGTGATAGAAAAACCAGCACCACGTCCTACGCCAACACAAACCTCATTGTTTGGTTCTGCGGTGGAGGATATCCGTCAAGCTATTTCCTTAGGTGATCGCTTCCTCTTCCAACGCGAACTCTTTGCTGGCAATGGCGAACTGATGCAAAAGACATTGGATGAACTCAATGCGCTTGGTTCGCTCAGCGAAGCGATGGACTATGTGCTCGACAACTTCGAGTGGGACAAAGAATCTACCGCAGTACAACTCTTCGAGAATGTACTCAAACGCCGCTTTAGTTAATAACATCCTACTCGCTACGCTCGAGAAATCTAAACAATCCAAACAAAAAATGTGGTTTAGATAGTTTGGATTTCTACGCGATAGCGTTAGGAGATATAATAATGCATCATGCTCTACATCGTACCTACACCCGTCGGCAATCTCGAGGACATCACTTTTCGTGCGCTGCGCATCTTGAAAGAAGTGGATTTGATTCTCGCTGAAGACACCCGCACATCGTCCGTACTGCTCAAACACTACGATATCCATACGCCGCTGAAAAGCCATCATAAGTTCAACGAACATGAGACCAGCGACGACATGGCAGAGCGCATTGCGGCAGGCATGACCGTGGCACTCATCTCCGACGCTGGCACGCCATGTATCTCCGACCCTGGGTTTATGTTGGTGCGCGCTTGCGTAGAAAAAGGTGTAGAAGTGCAATGTCTGCCCGGCGCAACAGCTTTTGTGCCCGCCTTGGTTAATTCGGGCCTGCCTAACGACCGCTTCTATTTCGAGGGATTTCTACCTCAGAAGAAAGGCCGTCAGACACGCATGAAAATCCTTGCAGAACAGACGCACACGATGATTATCTACGAGTCGCCCTTCCGACTGGTGAAGACCTTAGAACAATTGGCGGAGTTTATGGGCGGCGAGCGCAGAGCAAGTGTGAGTCGCGAGATCAGCAAACTACACGAAGACACCCAACGAGGCACACTCCTCGAATTAGCAGCACACTACAAACAAACACCACCCAAAGGCGAGATTGTGCTCATCGTAGAAGGGGCGAATAAAGGTTAGAGGTGAGAGATTAAAGGCAGGAATATGAACAAGAAACTACATATCGACACACTCTGCGTACAAGCAGGGTATAATCCAGGCAAAGGCGAACCACGCCAAGTGCCTATCATTCAGAGTACTACATTCAAATACGAAACCAGCGAGCAGATGGGCCGTCTCTTCGACCTCGAAGAGAGTGGCTATTTCTACACCCGTCTGCAAAACCCCACCAACGACACCACCGCAGCGCAGATTGCTGCTATGGAAGGTGGCGTAGCGGCTATGCTGACATCCTCTGGTCAAGCAGCGAACTTCTTTGCCTGCTTCAATATCTGCCAAGCAGGCGACCACATGATCACCACCACCAGTATCTATGGCGGTACATACAACCTCTTTGGTGTGACATTCCCTAAGATGGGCATTGAGATCACTTTCATCGATCAAGATGCCAGCGACGAGGAATGGGCAGCAGCCTTCCGTCCGAACACCAAACTCGTGTTTGGCGAGACACTCTCCAACCCTAATGTGCGCATCTTAGATATTGAGCGTATAGCAGGCATCGCCCACCAACATGGTGTACCACTGATTGTAGACAACACCTTCCCTACCCCTGTAAACTGCCGTCCATTTGAGTTTGGCGCAGACATCGTCACCCACTCCACCACTAAATACATGGACGGTCATGGCGTGCAAGTAGGCGGTGTGATTGTGGACAGCGGTAACTTCGATTGGGAAGCTCAGCACGATAAGTTCACTTGCCTCACCGAACCCGACGCTTCCTACCACGGACTGCGCTATACAGAGGCATTCGGCAAACTGGCATATATCACCAAAGCGACTGCCCAACTCATGCGCGACTTAGGGTCTATCCAAAGTCCACAAAACGCCTTCTATCTCCACCTCGGTTTGCAGACCCTGCATGTGCGTATGCCTCGCCATTGCGAGAGCGCCCACAAGGTAGCTCAGTGGCTGGAGAAGCACCCCGACATAGCATGGGTTCGCTATCCCGAACTGGAGAACGACCCCGAGCATGCACGCCAACAGAAGTATATGCCTAACGGCTCATGTGGCGTGATGGCATTTGCTGTAAAGGGCGACCGTGCTTTTGCTAATCGTTTTATGGACAATCTGCAATTAGTGACCATCGAGACGCACGTAGCCGACTGCCATACTTGTATCCTTCACCCTGCATCCCATACCCACCGCCAACTCAGCAACGAGGCACTGCTTGCTGCGGGTATCGACCCAGACCTGATGCGACTCAGTATCGGTTTGGAGAATGCAGATGACCTAATAGCTGACATCGAACATGCACTTACACAAGCTCACAACGCATAATTTCTCCTTCGAGGCAGGTGGCACGCTTGACCAACTCGAAATCGTCTATCATACTTCAGAGCGCCCTTATCAACAAGGCGACCGCGTAGTATGGCTCTGCCATGCCCTAACCGCCAACTCCGATCCGCTCGACTGGTGGCCAGAGATGGTGGGCGAAGGTTGCTGCGTGAATCCCAACAAAGACTTCGTGGTTTGCGTCAATATCTTCGGCTCTGCCTACGGCACCACAGGACCAAGACATTTTGGGAATCAGGAATCGGAAGTCGCGAATCCACAGGGATACCTCGATTTCCCAAAGTTCACAGTTCGTGACACAGCACGGTTATTCACATTGGTGCGCCAGCACCTTGGAATAAAGCAAGTTGACCTTCTCGTAGGTAGTTCCATCGGCGGTTTCCATGCCCTTGAATGGGCAATCATGGAGGGCGAACGCATTCGCAAAGCAGCGTTTATCGCTACTGCGCCTCGTGTATCGCCATGGCTGAGTGCATGGATGGAAGTGCAACGCATGGCACTCGAAGCCGACCCTACCTTCCGCGCATGCGAGTCGCTTGACGGTGGACGCAAAGGATTGGAAGCAGCGCGCGCCATTTCGCTCATCTCCTATCGCAGTTTTGATGGTTACAACCTCACCCAATACGAGACCGATGACGACTGCCTCTTCGCCAGTCGGGCCGCTTCCTACGAGCGTTATCAAGGCGAGAAACTCGTTAAACGCGGTTTTGATGCGTACTCCTACTACTACTTACTCCACTGTGTGGATAGCCAGAATGTAGGTCGCCACCGCGGAGGCGTCAAAGCGGCATTGGCGCAGATACAAGCCAAGAGCATTGTCATCTCCATCACTTCGGACGGATTATTCCCTCCATGCGAGAGTAGCGAGTGGGCAAAGCATATACCCAATGCCCAATACTTTGAGATAGAATCCCGCTTCGGGCACGATGGCTTCCTGCTCGAAACAGAACAGATTACCCAAATATTGAATCAATAATCCCCTTGAGCGCGGCAGGAAGTTGATTGCCGCGCAAGTTGTTTAAGTTGTCTTTATTATTATATGAAAGTCCTCAAATTCGGTGGAACCTCCGTAGGTTCAGTAGACAGTATTCGTCAAATACAGCATATCATTGGTCAGCAGACCGATGACTGCATTGTGGTAGTCAGTGCCTTGGGAGGTATTACCGACCAGTTGCTCAAAGCAGCACATTTGGCACTCGAAGCAGGCGAAGAGTATATGGAAGTATATCAAGCTATTCGTTGCCGCCATATGGATATGGTCAATACGCTGATTACCAATCCTACCACACGACAAATGCTATGTCTCGAATTGGAAGGAATCTTAGACGAGCTGCGCTCTATTCTCTTCGGCGTACACCTGGTGAAGGACCTCAGCGACAAGACCGAAGCCGCTATCGTAAGCTATGGCGAGCGTATGAGTAGCCGAATCGTAACAGCTGCGTTGCCTGGCGCCGTGCGTAAGAACTCCCTGCAATTCATTCGTACCGAACACAAACAAGGCCAAGTATTGCTCAATACCGAACTCACGGAGCAACTCATTCGCCACGCTTTCTCGCCTATGCCTCATCTCTCGGTAGTGCCAGGCTTCATCTCACGCGATAGCCAAACCGACGAGATTACCAACCTTGGACGTGGCGGAAGCGACTACACCGCCTCTATCCTTGCTGCCACCTTAGGCGCAGAGGTATTGGAGATTTGGACCGATGTCAATGGTTTTATGACAGCCGATCCTCGTCTGATTCCCAATGCCTATACCATCAAGAGTTTGAGTTATGTAGAAGCATCCGAGCTCTGCCACTTTGGTGCCAAAGTGGTTTATCCACCTACTATATATCCTGCGTGCGCGAAGAATATTCCAATCCGCATTCTGAATACTTTCAGTCCTGATAATGCAGGCACGATCATCCAATCCGAACCCGAAGATAGCACACGATATGTACGCGGTTTGAGTAGTATTCGCGACGTGGCACTAATCACCGTTTCGGGTCTTTCGATGGTGGGCGTAATTGGTGTCAACCAACGCATATTCAGCGCGTTAGCACAAGCTGGTGTGTCCGTCTTCCTTGTTAGTCAAGCCTCCTCTGAGAACTCCACCACTTTGGGTGTGCAGGATAAAGACTGCGACACCGCAGTAGAGGTGCTAACCCGTGAGTTTGCCGAAGAAATCAAAGTTGGCTCAATGTACCCAATGCTCGTACAACAGGGTTTGGCGGCAGTGAGTATCGTGGGTGAAAATATGCACAATATGCCTGGTATTGCAGGCAAACTCTTTGGCACATTAGGCAGAAACGGTATCAGCGTCATCGCCTTTGCACAGGGTGCCAAGGAAACCAATATCTCGTTCGTTGTGCCTCAGCAGCAACTCAGCAAGACTATGAATGTGCTGCACGACTCGTTCTTCCTCAGCGAAAACAAAGTGCTGAATATCTTTGTATGTGGTGTCGGCACAGTAGGCGCACAACTGCTCGAACAAATCCAGCAACAACAGCACATGCTACTCCACGAGCAACACCTGCAACTCAATGTCGTAGGTATTGCCAATAGCCGTACAGCCATCTTCAATGCCGATGGTCTGGATCTTGCCAATTACCGCGAACAACTCAAATCGGTGGAGAAAACCACGGGCAGTTTCAGCATTAAGCAAGCAGCTTTGCAAATGGCGAATCTCTACAACAGCGTCTTTGTCGATTGTACTGCAAGCGCAGATGTAGCAGGTATTTACCTCAGTCTATTGGAGAACAACATTTCCGTAGTGACTGCCAATAAGATTGCTGCTTCGTCCGAATATAGCCACTACCTCCGCCTCAAGCAAACGGCTCTTGACCGTGGTGTGAAGTTCCTCTTCGAAACCAATGTGGGTGCAGGTTTGCCTATCATTGGCACTATCAACGACCTACGCAATTCGGGCGATAAGATACTCCGCATTGAAGCCGTACTCAGTGGCACGCTCAATTTCATTTTCAACGAGATTGCTGCCGATGTGCCATTCTCCGAGACGATCCGTCGTGCCAAAGAACAAGGCTATAGTGAACCCGACCCACGCATTGACCTCAGCGGCAAAGATGTGATTCGCAAACTGGTTATCTTAACGCGCGAAGCAGGCTACCCTGTGGAGCAAGAGGATGTAGAGAAACATCTCTTTGTACCAGAAACCTATTTCCAAGGCTCAGTAGAGGATTTCTGGAAACGCCTTCCTGAGTTGGACGGCGACTTCGAGGCACGCCGCCAAGAGTTGGAGAAGAAAGGTCTGCGTTGGCGTTTCGTAGCTACTATGGAAGAAGGCAAGACGCGTGTCAGTCTCGAGACAGTGGATGCCAATCACCCATTCTACCCATTGGAGGGGTCCAACAATATCATTCTTATCACTACCGAACGCTACCACGACTATCCAATGATGATTCGCGGCTATGGTGCAGGTGCTAGCGTGACCGCCGCAGGTGTCTTCGCCAACATCATGCAAGTCAGCCACTAAACAGCTATCCATTATAGGATTATATAAAGATACTCACACTAGCCGTCTGCCAAATTGGCAGGCGGTTGGTGTAGTAATTGGTGTTTGGTATGGGTTTTGTACTTATCACATCAAACAACATCAACATTATTCAAAATCTATTCCTTGCCGCGGCAGGGAGTTGATTGCCGCGGAATATTGTCTATGTTGTCTTTAATTAAAAATAACCATTGTCTTATTTTTCAACTATGAATACAATGAACAACAAAACCGAAAACCTACAGCGTTTCGCTATCAACCTATGCGAACGCGCCCAACAGGGCAAACTCGACCCTGTCATTGGTCGTGATGATGAGATTCGTCGCGTACTGCAAATCCTATCCCGTCGTACCAAGAACAATCCTATCCTCATCGGCGAGCCCGGTGTGGGTAAGACCGCTATCGTGGAAGGCCTCGCCCACCGCATCATTCGTGGCGATGTGCCAGAGAACCTCAAAAAGAAACAAATCTACTCGCTTGATATGGGTGCCCTCATCGCAGGCGCGAAATACCAAGGTGAGTTTGAGGAGCGCCTCAAGGGTGTCATTACCGAGGTGACCAACGCCGCAGGCGAGATTATCCTATTTATAGATGAGATACACACACTCGTGGGTGCGGGCAAAACCTCTGGCGCCATGGATGCCGCTAATATCCTCAAACCTGCCCTCGCACGAGGGGAACTGCGTGCCGTGGGTGCGACCACCTTGGACGAGTATCAGAAGTACTTTGAGACCGATAAAGCCCTCGAACGTCGTTTCCAAATGGTGATGGTGGATGAGCCTGATGAGGCGGCTACTATCTCTATTCTGCGTGGTTTGAAAGAGCGCTATGAGACCCACCACAAAGTGCGTATCAAAGACGATGCGCTGATTGCTGCGGTGACGCTCTCAACTCGTTATATATCAGATCGTTTTCTTCCGGATAAAGCCATTGACCTTGTCGATGAGGCAGCAGCCAAACTGCGTTTGGAGGTGGACTCTAAGCCCGAAGAACTCGACAACCTCAACCGCCAGATCATGCAACTGCAGATTGAGCGCGAGGCCATCAAGAAAGAGCATGACAAAGCCAAGCTCGCCACTATTGAGGAACAACTCCATGCGTTGCAAGCCGAGGCGAAAGAGATGAACGCGCGTTGGGAGCAGGAGAAAGGTTATGTGGCGACGATTCAAAATGAGAAAGCCCATATTGAGCAAATGAAACATGAGGCGGAAGTGGCCGAGCGAGAAGGCAACTACGGCAAGGTGGCGGAGATTCGTTATGGTCGTTTGCAGCAGGCAGAGGCAAATATCAAAGCCGCGCAAGAAGCATTGCATGCGATGCAAGGTGAGAGCCTCATCAAGGAGGAAGTGGACGAGGATGATATTGCCGAGATAGTGGCTCGTTGGACAGGTATTCCTGTGACGAAAATGATGCAATCCGAGCGAGACAAACTCTTGCATTTGGAGGAGGAGTTGCACAAACGTGTTGTGGGGCAAGACGAAGCTATTCAGGCAGTTAGCGATGCTATTCGTCGTTCTCGTGCGGGCTTGCAAGACCCTAAGCGTCCTATCGGTTCGTTTATTTTCTTAGGAACTACGGGTGTGGGTAAGACGGAATTGGCGAAAGCCTTGGCGGAGTATCTCTTCGACGACGAGAATATGATGACCCGCATCGATATGTCGGAGTATCAGGAGAAGTTCGCTGCCACCCGATTGATCGGTGCGCCTCCAGGCTATGTGGGCTATGACGAGGGTGGTCAATTGACCGAAGCCATTCGCCGTAAACCTTATAGCGTGGTGCTCTTTGATGAGATAGAGAAGGCGCACCCCGATGTGTTCAATGTGCTGTTGCAAGTGTTGGATGATGGTCGCTTGACAGATAACAAAGGTCGCACCGTGAATTTCAAGAACACGCTGATTATCTTCACTTCCAACCTCGGTAGCCAACTCATCCGCGAAAATGAGGAACAAGGTGTTGACCACGAGAAGACGAGCCAGCAGGTGATGGAACTATTGAAGCAAACGATTCGCCCTGAGTTCTTGAACCGCATTGATGAGACGATTATGTTCACTCCGCTCAATGAGAGTCAGATCCGCGATATTGTTGGATTGCAGATTGAGGGGGTACATAAGATGCTCTTGCAGAGCGGTGTAGACTTGCGCATTACGGACGATGCAATTGACTATATCGCACGAGAGGGCTACGATCCGCAGTTCGGTGCTCGCCCTGTGAAGCGTGCATTGCAACGCCTCGTGCTGAACGAACTGAGCAAAGCTATCATTGCAGGCAAGGTCAACCACCAACAACCTGTAATCGTCGAACTCCGCGACGGCGAATTACAGTTCAAGAATTAACCAAAGCGAGCGTGCTCAAAGGCACGCTCGTTTGTTATTTATCCCAATAGATATACTGTGTATCGCTGACCTTTTGTGCAGCGGGTTCGACGATGAAAGTGGGCGTTTCTTTATCCCAACCCTGAAAATCACCGTTCACCGAATCCTGAATGAAATGCTGCACATTCTCTGCCCATTGCAGCCAATGGCGCATGTCGGCATTGCACTGCGTGTCAATCGTCGTGAAATCCGCGTAGCGCGTTTGACGACCAATGATATTATTGTGCATATCCATATAATAATCACATGGTGCATTAGGGCTCTTCCACTCCCAAAACACATCCATAATCGCATGCGAAAGCCACTCGCCTACATAGGTGCGCAGTAGTACATTCACATAAATATGCTTGAACGCATCGCCAGGACGACCGTTATTTGTGGCCTCGCCATAGTAGTAATACGCCAGTTTCTCCGCACGCGCCTTGCTCTGCAACACGCGGTAGAACATCCTTGGTCCACGCCACAATAGCAACGTGAGTAGGATATTCTCTTCTTCGAAATAAGATATATTGAGCGTATCAAAGGCTTCGCGGGTAAGCGGCCGCTCTGCATGCACCAATGCTTGCAGTTGTTGCCAATCTGCCTCTTCTTGCGGCGTGAGTTCCAGTACCTGCAACTCCTCATCTGCCGACAACGAATCTAACACAGCGTACAACGCGCTACTGGATGAATGAGCTTGCACAAATCGCAATTCTTGTTGCTTGGGGACAAAGAGCGTGGGGCGTTGCGCCGAACTAACCAGCAAGCGGTCTGCCACCGAACAGAGTTTGTTGATATACCCCTTATATGCCTTTTCGGGATACAAGCGTATGAGTTCTTGCTCCATGTAATCGGCAATGCTTTGCTCCTGCTGCAACACACTATCCGCCTCCCACTTAGCACCTAACACATACAATGCCTCTGCTGAAAAGGTAGGAAGGGCAGTGGTGTCTGGTTTGAAGCCTCCCCCTATCCCCTCCCTGATGGGAAGGGTGTTTTGTGTACGGCAACCGATAAGGAGAAGAAAAAGAGGAAGGTATTTTACGTATTTTAATGACATATATTTGTTGTTATCTTTTCACATCTATTTTTCGGCTGCAAAAGTACTATATTTTTTTGAAATGAGCAAATAAAATTCAACTATCGTTTCTAAATATTCAATATTCTGCCAAATTGTCAGTCGTGCTACTTTGGCAAACTTTTTGTAGATACACCTTAAGAACTTTCAAAACTTTTAGAACTTTTAAAACTACAAATATTATGACAAAAGGAAACATCGGGGTAACATCACAAAACATCTTCCCCATCATTAAGAAATTTCTTTATTCCGACCACGAGATTTTTCTCCGTGAGTTGGTAAGCAACGCTGTAGATGCCACCCAGAAACTCAAGACTCTCGCCAGTGTAGGCGAAGCCAAAGGTGAACTGGGCGATACACGCGTACGCGTACTTATTGATAAACAGAAAAAGACCCTCACCGTGCAAGACCACGGTATCGGTATGACCGCCGAAGAGGTGGATAAATACATTAACCAAATCGCCTTTTCAGGCGCAGAGGAGTTTGTAAATAAATACAAAGACAACGCTGCTGCCATCATTGGTCACTTTGGTCTTGGTTTCTATTCTGCGTTTATGGTGGCAGACAAGGTGGAGATCTTCTCCCTCAGTTACCAAGAGGACGCAAAGGCGGTACACTGGTCATGCGACGGTTCGCCCGAATACACCATGGAAGAGACTATCAAAGCCGAGCGCGGAACGGATATTGTGCTGCATATCAACGAGGAATACGCTCAATATCTGGAAGATGCTACCATCGAGGGATTGCTCACTAAGTACTGCAAGTTCTTGCCTGTGGAGATTGCTTTCGGCATGAAGAAAGAATGGAAGGACGGCAAACAAGTAGAGACTGGCGAGGAGAACATCATCAACGATGTCAATCCTGCTTGGACACGCAAGCCTGCGGATTTGATCGAAGAGGACTACAAGAAGTTCTATCATCAGCTCTATCCTCATCAGATGGATGAGCCACTCTTCCATATCCACCTGAATGTGGATTACCCATTCAATTTGACGGGTATCTTGTATTTCCCTCGTATCAAGAACAATATTGATATTCAACGCAATAAGATCCAACTCTACTGCAACCAAGTGTTCGTGACAGATGAGGTGGAGAATATCGTGCCACAATACTTGACATTGCTTCATGGCGTGATTGACTCACCAGATATTCCACTCAATGTGAGCCGTTCGTACTTGCAGAGCGACAACAATGTGAAGAAAATCTCCAACCACATCACCAAGAAAGTGGCTGACAAATTGGCAGAGATTTTCAAGAGCAACCGAGAGGACTTTGAACAAAAATGGAACGACATCAAGCTCTTTATCCAATACGGTATGCTGAGCGATGAGAAGTTCTATGATCGTGCTGTAGGCTTCGCCCTCCTGAAGAACTTGGACAGTAAGTATTTTACCTTCGAGGAGTATAAGGCGCAAGTCAAAGAGGCTCAAACTGATAAGAATGGCGACATCATCATGCTTTATGCACAAGATGCCGATGCCAGCTATGCCTATATCCAACGCGCAAAGGAGAAGGGTTATGACGTGCTCTTGATGGACGGCGAATTGGATGTGCACGCTATGTCGCAATTCGAGCAAAAGAGTTTTGAGCACACGACTGACGCTAATGACAAGAAAGGTGCCATTCGTTTTGTGCGCGTGGACTCCGATGTCATTGAAAACATCATTCAAAAAGAAGACAAAGCGAAAGTGGAACTCACAGCCAATGAGGAAGATGCGCTTCGCTACACTTTCGAATCTCTGTTGCCAAAAACCGATAAAACCCGCTATGATGTAAGTTTAGAGGCCGTTTCTGCAGACGCGCTTCCTGTTTTCTTGACCCAAAATGAGTTCATGCGCCGTATGAAAGAGATGTCAGCTCACCAACAAGGCATGTCATTCTATGGCAATATGCCTGACCAATACAATTTGGTCATCAACACTGCCAACGACAAGGTGAAGGCATTGCTCGGCGAGATTACTACCGCTTGTGCTGAAGGCACTACCCCACTCTTGGAGCAAATAGCAGCCAAGAAAGCAGAAGAGACTACTTTGCAAGAGGCGCAAAAGGGCAAAAAAGATGCCGACCTCAGCCAAGAGGAGAAGGATGCAGTAACCAATGTGACCAAGGAGTTGGCGGCCCTCAAACAACAGCTCAAGGAGCAATATGGTGCGTACGCAACATCGTCTGAGAAGATTCACCAACTCATCGACATTGCCATGTTGGCAGCAGGTCAGTTGAAGGGTGAGGCGTTGGCTAAGTTTGTCAACCGCTCAGTAGAATTGCTCTAATTCCAATATCCGATAACCAATATCCAAACAAAAATCCCCAGCAACCGCTGGGGATTTTGTTTTATCGTCTATCAGGAAACTCTCCGTATTCCTCAAAAGTATAGTTAAGAAAATCGTTGATCGGTTTGGCTGCGCGTGAGATGTCCGTCACCAAATCTAGGAAATCAAGACTACACACCTGCTCATTCGTTAGCGGCGTAGAAAAAGTATATGCTTTGCGCTTCAACCAATCCGCATGCACAAAGTCTGTGGGGAAACCCAGCGGCACTTTCTTGAGCATCTGGTCGGTGTCAAAGTCTTGGAAATATCTATTGGTCAAAGGATTAGCAAAGATGTCCTCCACCTCATCATAGTTCGCCAATATTTCTCGGCGAACAGCGTGCAGCAAGTCTTTGTTAGGGCACCACATACCGCCTGCAAACATACATTTATCGGGTTGGACATGAATATAGTACCCACCTCTATCGCTTTTCTTGCCGCCTTTTGCCGCAGGGAACACGCCAAACCACTCCTTGAAGGGGCGTTTGTCGTGTGAGAAACGCACATCGCGATAGATGCGCCAAATACAATCCTTCGGCTGCAAAGTTGCCAATTCAGGATCTATGTCTGCAAGGCAAGCCAACCAATTGGCAGTAAACTGCTCAAATCGCAGGTGGCAATCGCGGTACCAATCTTTGTGCGCATTAAACCATTCGCGGTTGTTATTACAGGATAATTCTGTCAAAAAATCAAGTATTTCTTTCATATGTCAAAAAAAAGTTGTACCTTTGCGCCGCAATTCGCGGCTCTATAGTTCAATGGATAGAATAAGGTCCTCCTAAGACTTAGATTCGGGTTCGATTCCCGATGGAGCTACCAAACTTCGATGCAAAGATACTACTTTTTTCTTACATGGCAAAACAAAAAGCAAAATTTTATGTAGTTTGGCAAGGTCGTGAGGCGGGAATATACGACTCGTGGGCTGCGTGCGAAGCGCAAGTGAAAGGAGTTGCTGCCAAGTACAAAGGTTTTGCTACCCGCGCAGAAGCCGAAAAAGCGTTTTCTGAGGGATTCGAGAAGCACATTTCTTTTCATCGTCCAGCAAATAGCGAGCAAACAGCAGCAATCATTAGAGAGACAATCTCTCCAGAAGAGATGATACAGAAAGGTGTGAAACTGCCAGCATTGGCAGTGGATGCTGCCTGTTCAGGTAATCCTGGACTAATGGAGTTTCGCGGGGTCATAGCTGACACAGGAACACAGGTTTTTCATCGTGGTCCATATGTGGATGGAACGAATAATATTGGCGAGTTCTTAGCCATCGTGCTCGGGTTGGCATATTTGAAAATCAACAATTTACCTTGGGCCTTGTACTCGGACAGCAAAACTGCTATCTCATGGGTAAGGCAGAAGCAATGCAAGACAAAACTGGAGTGGAATGCCAAGAATCAAGACCTATTGTTGGCAGTGCGTGCCGCCGAAAAATGGCTGCATGAAAACACATGGACCACACCTATCTACAAATGGGAGACAGAACACTGGGGTGAGATACCAGCAGATTTTGGGCGAAAATAGCGTAAAAACACCCCTTTTTGTAAAACAAAAATAGCAAATCTGCAAAAAATTTGCGTGTTTCAAAAAAAAAGTGTAATTTTGCACCGATTTTCGCATAGCACGCTATGCAACTAAAGAGTTACATGGTTTCATGAGCCTCGGCTCTTGTTTCAACAAACTGAAACTTTGAAACCTAGAAACCCTGAAACTTTGAAACTTTACAACAAAATTAATATTAATTTTTTAAATCTTTTACAACAATGACAAAAGTAGGTATCAATGGTTTTGGCCGTATCGGACGCTTCGTATTCCGTGCAGCTATGAAACGCAATGACATCGAGATCGTAGGTATCAACGACCTCTGCCCAGTAGATTATTTGGCTTACATGCTTAAGTACGACACCATGCACGGTCAGTTCGAAGGAACTATCGAGGCTGATGTTGAGAACAGCAAGCTCATCGTTAACGGTAAAGTTATCCGTGTAACTGCAGAGCGTAACCCAGCTGATTTGAAATGGGATGAGGTAGGTGCAGAGTACGTAGTTGAGTCTACAGGTCTCTTCCTCTCTAAAGATAAAGCTCAAGCTCACTTGGAGGCTGGTGCTAAATACGTTGTTATGTCTGCTCCTTCTAAGGACGACACTCCAATGTTCGTATGCGGTGTAAACGAGAAGACTTACGTTAAGGGTACACAATTCGTATCTAACGCTTCTTGTACTACCAACTGCTTGGCTCCTATCGCTAAGGTATTGAACGACAAATGGGGTATCACCGATGGTTTGATGACTACTGTTCACTCTACCACCGCTACTCAAAAGACTGTTGACGGTCCATCTGTTAAGGACTGGCGTGGTGGTCGTGCAGCTGCTGGCAACATCATCCCTTCTTCTACAGGTGCTGCTAAGGCTGTAGGTAAAGTTATTCCTGAGTTGAACGGCAAATTGACCGGTATGGCTATGCGCGTTCCTACTTTGGACGTTTCTGTAGTTGACTTGACTGTTAACTTGGCTAAGCCTGCTACTTATGCTGAGATCTGCGCAGCTATGAAAGAGGCTTCTGAGAACGAGTTGAAGGGTGTACTTGGTTACACAGAGGATGCAGTTGTTTCTGCTGACTTCTTGGGTGACACTCGCACTTCTATCTTCGATGCTAAGGCTGGTATCGCATTGACTGACACCTTCGTTAAGGTTGTTAGCTGGTATGACAATGAGATCGGTTACTCTAACAAGGTTCTCGACCTCATCGCTCACATGGCTACTGTTAACGCATAATCCTTATATATACATTATATAAGGTATATAGAGGCACTCGCAAGAGTGCCTCATTTTTATAACGTACCATTACCAACCCGTCATGAACCCGTCATGAACCCGTCATGAACCCGTAATTGATGGGGAATTGGCGAAGGACTGGCGGGGGGCTGGCTGGCGGAGAACTGGCAGGCGATTTCAATCTACCCTTAAGGATAGAAAATAGATTTATTTGTCATTTTCGTGTAACTTTTATCCATTTTTATGTAACTTTTCGTTGTTTTTATTTGCTCGTTCCAGAAAAATGTTGTACCTTTGCAGCACTGAATCAAAATCTGAGAAGATATTAGGTCACTTCTATAAATTCACCATTTAAGAAGATTGACCATTAATAGTTATAGTTGGACATTTTTATATACTTTTGGCTTTTTATAGGTATCTTGCTGTTTGTCAATCAGTCACAATGCCCGCATTGCTCCCTCTTTTCGCACAGCAATCTACTCAATAAAAACCTCAAAATCATTATAAATCAATTTATAGAAGTGACCATGAAGCAGATACATGATGAGAATCGTGGCTATCGAATCCTTCTCCCGTTTGTGAGTTGGATGTTTAGACATTCATATCGCCACATTAAATATGTGGGCGAGGAGAATATACCACAAGACGGGGCTGTAATCTTTGCCCCAAATCACACCAACGCGCTGCAAGATGCGCTGGCGGTGTTGTCAATTAATTCTGAGCGTAAGGTTTTTGTGGCGCGTGCCGACATCTTCCGTAAACCCCTGTTCGCTAAAATACTCGGGTTTATGAAGATTATGCCTATCCGTCGTATGCGCGATGGAGCAAGCGAAGTACTCAAAAACGACGAAACGATGGAGCGCGCCATCAGCACGTTGGAAGAAGGCGTACCATTCTGCATTCTGCCAGAAGGGACCCACCGCCCAAAGCACTCACTACTGCCACTGGGAAAAGGCATCTTCCGCATCACATTGCGCGCTAATGAGAAGTTCGGACACGAGAAGCCCATCTATATTGTGCCTGTCGGCTTGGAGTATAGCGACTGGTATCACCTATGGGATACGTTGGTCATCAATATCGGCAAACCAATCAATATGACAGAGTTCATCGCCGAACATGCAGATTTGGAGCAGCCTAAACTCATCCTTGCGATGCGCGAAGAACTGACCAACCGCATGCGCGAACAGATACTTTGGGTGCCCGATGATGAGAATTATGAGACGAACTGGGATAAACTCAACCACAATCGCCCAGCCAACAAGAACTGGTTTCCAAAACACCGAATGCCGAAATGGCTATTGCTATTGATGCTCGTACTGATGTCGCCTCTGGCATTGGTGGCTGGTGTAGTGACATTGCCATTGTGGCTGGCATGGCTGATTATCCGTTGGGCAATCAAAGATCCAGCATTCCACAACTCGGTGCAATTCGTTTGGCAGCTGATTATTATACCATTAACGGGATTCATAACTATGCCGTTCTGGATGTTCTTGCAAGAGTATATGTACCTTGCTCGCAAACTCAACAAACCTGAAGAAACGAAATAATTAAGAATTTTGAATTATGGTAAAAGTTTATATTATTCTCGCTTGCTATATCATTTTTCCAATATTGATTATTGAGGCGTTCAAGCGTTGGACAATTGTGCAGAAGATTGGTACTGTAGTACTTGCGTACGCAGTAGGTATCATCGCTTCGTTATGCGGAGTATTCCATTTTGCAGACCTCGCTATAGGCGCCACCTTTAGCAAACTGCAATCTACCATCATGAATGTGGCAGTGCCATTGGCTATTCCATTGATGCTCTTCAACTGCGACTTCAAGCTTTGGACAAAGTCGCTGCCTAAAACGGCTTGGGCATTGGTGACAGGTATTGTGGCTGTCATTATTGCTTCCATATCGGGTTATTTCATCTTCCGCAACAATGTGCCAGAGATTGCCAAAGTGACAGGCATGATGGCAGGTATCTACACGGGTGGAACAATGAACTTCAACGCTTTGGGAGCAGCACTTAATGTGGATCGCTCTGTAATGGCGATTGTGTTGGCATTCCAAATGGTCATCACGACACCTTATATATTCTTCCTATTGGGTGGCGGATACAAGATTTTCCGTAAGTTATTGCCATACAAAGACATAACCCACAAAGGTCGTATGGATGAAGACCAAGTAGAGACCGCCGATGTGGAGAACTACCGCGGTATGTTTGAGAAGCAGAACTTCATCGGCATGATGAAGGGATTGGGATTGAGCTTCGTTTTCTTGGCGGTAGGTGCAGGCTTGGCATTGCTCATCACAGGTACGCTCAATGAGCTCGTAGTTATCTTGACTATTACCACATTGTCTATTATCGCTTCATTTTTTAAGAAGGTTCGCGAGTTGCCAAAGACCTTTGAGTTGGGTATGTTCTTTATCCTGATTTTCAGCGTGATAGTCGCATCAATGTTTGATATCAACAGCGTGAACGGAGGTTCACTCTATATCGGTGGCTTTGTATTTTGGATTATCGGTGTCTCAGTTGGCTTGCACCTGTTGCTCTGCCGCATTGCTAAAGTCAGTGGCGACTTGTTCTGCGTTTGCCAAGTAGGTCTCTTGTGCTCGCCACCATTCGTACCACCTATCGCGGGCGCGATGAAGAATAAGAAAGTATTGATCTCAGGTATCGTAGTGGGCTTGGTAGGTTATGCAATGGGCACTTACCTCGGTGCACTACTGGCTTGGGTGTTGGGGTAATAGAAAATAAAGAAGACAACATTATTATGAAGCGTATTATAATTTTTGCAATCAGCATATTGTTTGTATTACCAACTTTTGCTGCGAAGAAAGAGAAAGTGCAACAAGTGGACTCGTTAGGTCGCAAGATTAAAACAGGTTGGAACTTCGGTGTATTGCCATCCGTGGCATTTGATGCAGACTTGGGTTTCCAAGGTGGTGCACTGACCAATATCTACTACTATGGCGATGGTTCGCAGTACCCAGAGTATATTCACTCCATCTATGCAGAGGCAGCCTACACGACCAAAAATTATGGCATCTTCCGCGTGAATTACGACAGCAAGTACTTGATTCCCAAGCATCGCCTGACCCTTGACGCTACCTATCAACCAGATGCAATGTGCGACTTCTATGGTTTCAATGGCTATCAGTCTGTGTATAATCAAGATTTCCACAAGTGGAAGAAAGATCCTAACAAGATGAATGTGGCAGATTACCAATCGCGCGCGTTCTATAAGTATAAACGCGATCTTTTCCGCTTTGCTGCTGATATTGAAGGTACTATTTGGAAGAATATCAAGTGGAATGCGGGTGTTGGCGTACTCGGCTATATGATAGGCGAATGCGATATCGACATGCTCAATGGTAAACATAAATACGAATTAGGCGAAGATGGCAAACCAACAGACTCGAAAGCGATGAATCCTGCTATCGAAGGTCTGTACGAGAAATATGTCAATTGGGGACTTATCAAGCCAGCCGAGGCCAAAGGCGGTTGGCACCCCTATGTGCGTTTGGGCTTGACCTATGATAGCCGCGACCAACGAACCTGCCCAACCAAGGGTATTTATGCGGACGCGTTCTTTACTTATACCGCAGCATTTGGCGAGCAAGCGGCAGCGGGATATAATCATTTGCAATTCAACTTCAACTTCCGCCACTATGTGCCAGTATATCGCGACCGCGTCACTTTCGCATATCGCATTGGTACACAAAATAATATCGCAGGTCAGTCGCCATTCTATATGAACACCTATCTCAATACCTTGTTTATCCAACGCGTGATGTACGAGGGATTGGGTGGCGCAAACTCATTGCGCGGTATCATGCGTAACCGTATTTTGGCAAATGGCTTTGCATATGCGAATGTGGAACTGCGCTGCAAAGTGGCGAAGTTTGACATTGGTCGCCAACACTTCTATATCGGTTTGGCACCATTCTTTGATTTGGGTGTGATTACTCAGCCATATGAGTTGGATGAGGAAGCACTCAATAGAGCATATGCAGCTGATACCGATCCCCTCAAATTGCCGTTGAGTAGCTATTTTGCTACCGTGAAAAATTGTTGGAGTGAGACTGGTTCAACAACAGAAGATATTGATCTGACTAAAACTTACTTTCCTCACATGGCAGCAGGTCTAGGTTTGAAAGCGGCTATGAACGAGAATTTTGTGCTTTCTGTGGACTGGGCTATGGCTTTGGATAAGCAAGACAATGCCAAATGGGCGAACTTCTACATCAAGATGGGGTATCTGTTCTAGTTTAGATTTTAGAGTTTAGTGTTTAGAGTAAAAGTACTATTCATATTATCCCTTTTCGCCACTGTTGCATTTGCGAAAAACGACTCTACCGCAATCTTTCAAGGTTGCGGTGGCGGTATGATGGTACACGCAGGTTATCTATTTGGTCAAAATGCAGGAGCCGTCTTACCTTCAGGCGAGAACATCAGCCCACAAGGATTGACATATGGATTGGGAGGATCAATGCGCGTACACCTCATGAAACACTTGCGCATAGGATGCGAGGGATTTAGTTCTACCATGAAGAGTGGTGCAACAGACAAAAACGGTATCTTACAATCTGGCAGTTATGTCCGTACTGGTTGGGGAGGAATACTTGCTGATGCTTGTTGGCGATTAGATAAAGTGTGGCCTTATATTGGAGGCTCGGTAGGCGGTGGTGCTATGCGCAGTCTATATATCGTTGAGGGCAGCGAAGATGATTGGACTGCTGAACAAACCGCCGTTTTCCACAAGCAGGGTTTTGGTTATGTGAATCCCTATGTAGGTATAGACTATTGCATTACCAAGCGAATCCATGCTACCTTCCGCCTCGATTGGATGTTGGCTTTCGCCCAAAAGCAACTCGTACTGCCCACTGGTCCACGACTATACATAGGCATCCTATTCTGCCATTGATACATAAAAAAGCTTGACCATAAGTCAAGCTTTTTTTTATATAAATGTTGAAAGTTGAGTGTTGAACATTTCGGGACATGCGGCATAGCCGCTATTTCTAGACTATACAAAGTGGCACAGCGTTCACTAAACACTATACTAACATCAAATACTCAACACTTGCATTGCAGACCACTTCTCGGCATTGATATCTTTCTTCTGTTTAATCGCTTTGCTGAGTGGCACATAAACAATCTCGTCATCCTGCAGGCCGACCATGATATTGCGTTGGTCTTCGAGGAGTGCTTGCACCGCAGCAATACCCATACGAGATGCCAAGATTCGATCGCTGGCAGAAGGCGAGCCACCGCGTTGCAAGTGACCAAGGATAGTCACACGCGAACTAAACTCAGGGTGCGCCTCTTCCATCATCTTTGCCACCGCCTGTGCCCCACCCTCAATGGCGTGCTCTTGCACAAGCACGATACTGGAGTTTTTGCTCTTGCGTTTACCTTGACCAATGGCTTCCTCAATCTGCTCAATAATCGTAGCGCGCTCTGGGATAATAGCGGCTTCCGCACCCGCAGCAATAGCCGCATTAAGCGTTAAGAAACCTGCATCGCGACCCATCACTTCTACCAAGAACACACGCTCGTGGCTGGTAGCTGTGTCGCGAAGAATATCTACGCAATTCATAATCGTATTGAGCGCTGTATCGTAGCCAATCGTGGCATCTGTTCCCCAGAGGTCATTGTCAATCGTGCCTGGGATACCCACCACAGGAATATTAAACTCCTGTGCAAAGAGTCGTCCACCCGTAAACGAACCATCTCCGCCAATCACAATCAGCGCATCTATCTCTTCGCGCTTGATGGTTTCATATGCTTGCTGGCGACCTTCTTTGGTGGTAAACTCGGCACAACGCGCAGACTTGATAATGGTGCCACCGCGCTGGATAATACCACTCACATCCTGCGTAGTAAAGGGTTTTACTTCGCCATCAATGAGACCTTTGTAGCCACGATAAATGGCTTTTACCTTGATGTCATTGGATATGGCTGCACGCGTCACCGCACGCAAAGCAGCATTCATGCCTGGTGCATCGCCTCCTGAGGTGAGAACACCAATTGTTTTAGGTTTATATTCCATATATTCTTGTCTTTATACTATACACTTTCAACTATATACTTCCTGACCTCTTCCATGAGCCACTTAGGTGTGGAGGTGGCTCCACAGACACCCACTTTCTCCACAGCATGACACTGCTGTAGTATCTCTGGCGTGATGTCTGCTGTGCTACTTACAAAAACCGTGCAAGGATTCACCTCAAGGCAATTTTGAAATAGCACTTTGGCATTTGACGACTTTTTTCCACCCACAAAAATCACCACATTGTTGCTCTTGGCAAAGTCTTGCAACTTTTTTACGCGATTAGCCACATTGCGGCAAATCGTATCGTGGTACTCAAAGACAATATCCTCTCCTCTCGCCTCGTCACCTATTCGCCTCATCGCCTTAATCTTATCTACAATCTGCTGAAACTCTTCCACGCTCTTTGTCGTCTGCGAAAAGAGGTAGATTGAGCGCGTGAAATCCAGTTTATCAAGGTCATGGATGCCTTCAATCACGATAGCCGTATTATTGGTTTGCCCCTCCAGACCAATCACTTCTGCGTGTCCTTTCTTGCCAAAAATAACAATCTGTGCTCCCGTACTTTTTCCATGCAAAGCTTGGTATGTCTCTCGAATACGCTTTTGCAATTTCAGCACGACAGGGCAAGAGGCATCTATAATCTCTATGCCATTTTGTTGGGCAATACGATAGGTGCTGGGAGGTTCTCCATGCGCGCGCAGGAGCACGCGTACATTATGTAAGGTGCGCAGGTCGTCATAATCAATTGTCTCCAATCCCAGTTTGTCCAAGCGCTCCACTTCCTGTCCGTTGTGCACAATATCACCCAAGCAGAAGAGTTGTCCCTTCTGCAATTCGCGTTCGGCAGTCTCAATAGCAGTGGTCACTCCGAAGCAAAAACCCGAATTATCATCAATCGTTACAATCACTTTTCAGTTTTCACCTTTCAGCGCGTAGCACGGTCAAATATATCAATAATATGCTGCATTTGCTCCTCGCGTGTCATATGGCTATTGTCCACCACAACGGCATCTTCTGCTTGGCGCAACGGACTCTCTGCACGGTGGGTGTCGCGATAATCGCGCTCGTTGGTAGCTCGAAGAACTTCCTCATAATCAGGGTTATCACCTTTAGCTTGCAATTCCAAAAAGCGGCGTTTAGCACGCACCTCTGGCGAAGCGGTAAGGAAGAGTTTTAGTTCTGCTTGTGGAAAAACCACCGTACCAATATCACGACCGTCCATCACAATGCCCTTCTCTACGCCCATGGTTTGCTGCTGCGCAACCAGAAAGGCACGCACCTCTTTGATCGTGGAGATCTGCGAAGCCAACTCGCCGACTTCCAATGTGCGTATCTGCGATTCCACATCCTCTCCGTTCAGCGTAACATGCTGTCCGTCTGGCGTTTGAACAAAACCAATATGTATATTGCCCAATTGCGCCAGCAACGCTCCGTTATCCGATTCACTATACCTGATACCCGCTTGTCGCGCATACAACGCCACTGCGCGGTACATAGCTCCAGTATCTACATAGGTATAACCAGCATACTTGGCCAACGCTTTAGCCACAGTCGATTTGCCACAAGAAGAATAGCCATCAATGGCAACAATAATCCTATTTACCATTTGACAATTTACCATTTACAATATTATTTCAAGAAACTATTAATGTCTGTCGATAGCGACACTTGATAGGTGAAGTTGCTTTTGGTGTATTGGCTAAGTGCAAAACCCAAGCGGAACTTGTATATCTTCACACCTGCACCCAATGCAAAACCAGCCAAACTGCGTACATCGGTCAAGTTCATCTCTGCCTGACGACGGTGGTTATAGCTGAGAGTAAGGTAGAACTTCTCGCTCTTTGGCACAATATCCACCGCCCAAATCGTATGGCGGAAAAGCATGTCATACCACTTCACATCCGCTTCCATTGGTGCTATATCCCAACGCTGTAAATTATGCATTGTCAGCGACAAACGAATAGGAGCATGTTTGAGGCGATAACTCAAACCTAACTCCAAATTGAGAGGCAACATCTCGGTATGTTGTCCAAAATCATCCTCGTAGAAAGTCTTCAACTGCCAACCTATATTGCGCAAGGTAAGTCCCATTTGAAAAGCAGTATCAGCCGTCTGGAAGTGTCCGCCCACATCTGTGCCCATAGCGAAACTGGTATAAGACTCATATACGCTCACGATCGGTTTGAGAGCAACACCGACGCGGAACATCGGACCTAATTGTCTGGCGTACATCAAGTTGATGCAAATATCCTTGGCCGTGAACATTCCGCCCATCAAGTTGCCATTCTCATCTGCGTATGCCATGTTTCCATAGTCCAGATAGTGCACACCCGCAGCAAAATAATTGTCATTGTAGTTATGTCCGTACAAGACACTACCAAACATGGTTCCTGCAAGGTAATAGGCGTAATTGAGTTGCAATACCTTGTCGGTACGGTCAGTCAATAGCGCAGGGTTGCCGAATGCCATACTAATATCATCATCGGCTATTGACACATTGTCGCCACCAAGGGCATTGATTCGCGAGGACACAGGCAAATCAAGAAAGTGAAACACACTGCTACCTGCCCCCTCAATTTGCGCTTGAAGCGGAAGAGCCACACCAAGCCAAAGTAGCAAGAGGTATATGATTTTTTGTTTTTTCATTTCCGTGCAAAATTATCCAAATTATTTCAATCTACAAAAGTACTACATTTTTTCTAAATCTCCAAGTTTTATAGCAAATAGGAAGTGCTTTTTTACATATTTTATATTGTAGAGCATATTTTTAGCGTTTTTTTTGGTAAAACGAAATTTATTTCGTACCTTTGCATGTTGATTGTGTAAACTAGGCAAAATTTACAATAAACTCAATAAAAACAAAAAACTTTTAAAATTATGATGTGGTTAAAAGATTCATCTATTGGCCGTAAATTGGTGATGAGTATCACCGGTTTGGCTTTGGTGCTCTTCCTTTTGTTCCACGGTGCGATGAACCTCGCGCTTGTGTTCTCGGAGGAGGCCTACAATGTGATTTGCTCTATCTTGGGAGCAAACTGGTATGCATTGATCGCAACCTTGGGCTTGGGCTTCTTGGTGGTTGTTCACTTTGCATACGCACTCTATCTCACTATCCAAAACCGTATGGCTCGCGGTAAAGACCGCTATGCTGTTACCGCTAAGCGCGAAGGCGTTGAGTGGGAGTCTGAGAACATGCTCGTTCTTGGTTTTGTGGTTATCGGTTTCATCGTATTGCACTTGGCTAACCTTTGGTTCAAGATGCAATTCACCGAGATTATGCACATGTGCGGCGCTCACGAGTTTGGCGTAGCTATGATGGGTACTGTTTACGAGCCAACCGATGGTGCTGGCCTCGTTAAGGCATTGTTCACCACTCCTATCTGGGGTCAAGTGTACTGCGTACTCTACCTCGCATGGTTGGTAGCATTGTGGTTCCACCTCCGTCACGGTGTATGGTCAGCTCTCCACACCATGGGCTTCAACAACCTCAAGTGGATGAAGCGCGTTAAGTGCATCAGCACAGTAGTAGCTACTTTGGTAGCAGGTCTCTTCGCAGTAGTAGTTCTCTACTACCTCGGCGTAGGTATCGGCATGCTCTGCGCATAAAATAAGTGCCTTCGGCACGAACATGGCGGCATAGCCGCGAAAATGGCTAAAGCGAAAATGGTCTTCGACGTAAAAGTATGCGAATAAACTAATTTCGTGAGCAAAGCGAACCATTTTCATGAGCAAAGCGAATCATTTTCGTGAGCCGACAGGCGAACCAATAACAATTTTTTGCATAAAAAATTCAAAAACATATGGCAACAAAAAAAGAAACTGCGCAGGTTATTACGCCTGAAATGGCGAAGATCCCTGCTGGTCCATTGGAGAAAAAATGGACTAACTACAAAGACCATCAGAAGTTGGTCAACCCTGCCAACAAACGTCGTCTTGACGTAATCGTAGTTGGTACTGGTTTGGCTGGTGCATCTGCTGCTGCATCACTCGCAGAGATGGGCTTCAACGTACTCAACTTCTGTATCCAAGACTCTCCACGTCGTGCACACTCTATCGCTGCACAAGGTGGTATCAACGCTGCGAAGAACTACCAAAACGACGGTGACTCTGTTTACCGCCTCTTCTACGACACAATCAAGGGTGGTGACTACCGTGCTCGTGAGGCAAACGTATATCGTCTTGCTGAGGTGAGCAACAGCATCATTGACCAATGTGTGGCTCAAGGTGTTCCTTTCGCTCGCGAATACGGCGGCTTGCTCGACAACCGTTCTTTCGGTGGTGCGCAAGTATCTCGTACTTTCTATGCTAAGGGTCAAACAGGTCAACAACTTCTCCTCGGTGCTTACTCTGCACTCAGCCGCCAAATCGGTAAGGGCAAAGTGAAGATGTACAACCGTCACGAGATGTTGGACGTAGTAGTTATCAAAGATGAGAATGGCGAGAGCCGTGCACGCGGTATCATCGCTCGTAACCTCGTTACTGGCCGCATCGAGCGTCACTTCGCTCACGCTGTGGTTGTAGCTACTGGTGGTTATGGCAACGCATTCTTCCTCTCTACCAACGCGATGGCTTCTAACGGTTCTGCTGCTATGCAAATGTACCGCCACGGTGCTTACTTCGCTAACCCTTGCTACGCACAAATCCACCCAACATGTATTCCAAAGCACGGTGACTTCCAATCTAAATTGACTTTGATGTC
>JAFYWK010000073.1 GCA_017558065.1 Paludibacteraceae bacterium | reverse complement strand
TGTTCCTGTGAGTGAAATATAACCGCTTTCAGACTGAATGGCAGTGCCTGTATAACCACGGGCTACGAGAGAACCGCCTTGCATTGTAATATTACCAGCTGCATAGATACCGAAACCTGCTGCTGATCCTGTGATGACACTGCCGTCTTTGATTAGTAAGTTTCCTCCATCGCGAGTGTTGAATGCACCAGCTTTTTCACTCGTTGCAATGGCAGTGATATTACCCGACAGGGTCATATTACCATTAGCCACAACCGCGTTAGCAATGGAAGTGATGTTCATTGTACCGCCATTGAGCGTTATGTTTTTACCTACCACGGCATATGCGGTGTTGCTTGTAGTTTCAGCGGTTAGGTTGCCATTGATTGTGATATTTCCATTCGTTGCGTTTGCTGCATAGATGGCATTCTTTGTGGCTTCAATATTGGTTATTCCAGACAGACTGATTTCGCCATTTTCAGCATAAATAGCAGTACCGCCAAAGGCATTGATAGTCGTTCCTGCGCGAGAACTAACACGAGCGCTTGCAGCTATAGCATATGCCCAGTCTCCTGATTTTCCTCCAGTAACAGTAGTGGTTCCATTTTGTATAGCTATTCGTCCCTGACGTGATAACAATGCTGCGGAGGAGCTGGTCGTTGCTGTCAAATCTGCACCAACAACGATAGTTCCATCAATTGTACCAATACAAGTATTGGTCGAATTAGCGACTGTGGTACCATTGATAGTAATATTATGCTCTGCACCAATTGCAATATAAGATTGAGGAATGTTTGTTTCTGCAATAGTAACATTTGCGTTTTTAGCATAAATACCATAACCCTCAGTGCCTTTTGCAGTAGCCGTTACTTTACCTGCAAAGTTGATATAGCTTTGTTCTGCATAAATGGCTGTACCACCAGTTGCATTAATAGTAGTACCCTCTGCAGCAGTAATGCTTCCTGTGGCAGCGATACCCCAAGCCCAGTCGCCAGAAGTAGCGCCAATTGCATTTATAACGCCACTATTAATTGTAATATTTCCTCCTTTGTTCAATATCGCAGCAGAATGGTTTGTCGTAGCAGTTACATTCGCGCTGATAGTAATGTCGCCTTTTAATGTACCGATACAAGTATTGGAAGATGTTGCCTCTACATTGGCATTGATACTGATACCGTTTTGTGCACCAATGGCAATATAAGAAGCAAGTACGCGAAGTGGACTATTGATAGACACTGAAGATACATCAATAGCGTATCCGCCCTCGTTATCAAGAGTGAGGATGTTTCCGCCACTGAGAGTCAGCATATAATCACCTGTGATACTCTTCAAAGTCTTGTTCACATCCATATAAATGTTAGTGTTGCCTGTAAGCACCACCTCTGAATTATCTGCCAATGTGCTAACGTTCAGAGAACCACTGATATTGACAGCGGATGTACTAGCTTTGGATGCTTTCCTTACGCTTGTATTGGATATGATTCCTGTAGCAATGTTATTTCCTGCTAATGTTATATCGCTTATTGCAGGAAATTCGAAAGTAGACAGTTCTGATGTTATTACAGAGGATGAAACAGCTCTTTCAATCTTTGTATCTGCTAAGTGCGTCGCCTGCAAAGGCTGTACATTGAACACTACTGCACAAATTAGACATACGGCCCCTGCCCAATGGCGAAAAAGTAAATCATTTTTCATATTTATTAGGTTGTTTAGTTGTTATTTAAACGCGCAAGCGGCACCCACGCAAGGTGAGTACCGCCTGTTGGGTGGTTCTTATTTAATATACCTTTTCTTATCCGCAGCGGCAGATAGATAGATAGATAGATAGAGCGCGCCTTCATTGTGTTTTTCCTTTCCCAATTCATAATTCTATATTATTGATAGATATTAGTTGGTATATTCTTATTAAAAGTCACCTGACCAGCCATGTCCTAAATCCCAATGCTCATCATATACGAACTCAAAAAATGGCAACGCAAAGTGCTGATTGATTAGCTCTGTCAATTCATCTTGTATATCTTCCGCCCATTTGCCAACAAAAACAATGAACTTATCAATGTTCCATGCAACACGACCTCGAGGTATCATCGTATAATCTCCCGTGAAACGAGTGGGTTTATGCGATGCCAAAGCACGGAAATACTGCTCTTTCCATACTTGACGATGCAATTTAGGATAATTGATAAAAGGTAATCCCTTATTAGCAGCCTCCTCAATCATCTTTGGTGTCAGCTCTTTCTTATACACACCAAAGAACTCGTGTTCTTGAGCATCGTACCAAAAGATACCAACTGAAGGCATCTCCTCATCAAACGACTTCATGCTCGCCATTTGAGCCTCTTTTTGTTCTTGTGTTAAAGTTGTCATAGTGATTGTCGTTAAACAAAAGGAAGAGTTATTT
>JAFYWK010000001.1 GCA_017558065.1 Paludibacteraceae bacterium | reverse complement strand
GTCGTGGTTATGGTCGAGTTCGAGCGACATGTTTTGTGCATGGAACAAGATACCTGTAGATACTTTGTCATTCAGGTCCCATCCGCCCGAAGCGTTGACTTCGGCATGTGTCTCGGTGCTGATCATGGCGTTGAGAGCGATTGGGTCTTGTGTCTGTGGCTTGAGGTACTCCACATTGATTTGTCCTGCGATGGCTTCGTAGCCGTTCAGCACGGACGAGGTGCCTTTGCTCACTTGTATGGCTTCCATCCATGGTCCAGGTATATATTCCATACCAAACGACTGTGCCAGTCCGCGAATGTTGGGTGTGTTCTCTGTCAGCATCTGCACATAGGTGCCGCTGAGTCCTAACAAACGAATCTGTTTCGCGCCTGTAGCGGCATCGGAGTATGCCACATCCACGCTGGCGCTGGTTTCGAAACTCTCCGAGAGGTTGCAGCAGGCAGCCATACACAGTGCTTCGCCTGTGAGTGTCTCCACTTGCAGGGCTGACACGCGCGAGCGGAGCACTGCCATCTTGCGCTCTACGATATTCACTTCTTCAAGCACGAGGTCACTAACTAGTACGATGGTGAGTTCGCTGTGTGCAGTCACTTCGGTAGTGTCGTTGTGATAACCCATGAAACTGGTTACCAGCAGGTTGGTCTTCTCTGTGGGTTCCAGTTTGAATCGTCCGTCCAAGTCTGTAGCCACGCCTATGGTTGTTCCTGCCCAATACACATTTGCTCCCACCAATGGGTAACCTTTGTCGTCCAACACCGTTCCCCACGCATGTGCATAGACACTTGCACATGTCACGAATGCTAATAATACTGCTAATATAATCTTTTTCATAAATCCTTGCCTCTAACCTTTAACCTCTAACCTCTAACCTAAAATAACCTCCCCACCTGATAAATCACGAAGCTCACCACCCAAGCCAGCACCATCGACTGCACCAGACTATACCATGCCCATTTGGCGCCAACCTCTTTTCTCAGGGTTGTTATGGTTGCCACGCAGGGGAAGTACAGCAGCACGAACGCCATGAACGCATATGCTGTCACGGGTGTGAAGGCGGTCAGTGCACTCTCGGCGGGGTAGAGTATGCCCATGGTGGACACTATCGCCTCTTTGGCGGGCAGTCCTGTCAGCAGGCATACCGACATCTTCCAATCGAAGCCCAACGGGCGTACTGCGGGTTCTATCCAATGGCCTATCATCGCCAAGTAGCTGTCTTCCATATGCTCCATGCTGCCTGTTGGGAAATAGGTCAGCGCCCATATAATCACGCTTGCCCATATAATCACAGCAGGAATCTTCTGCAAGTAATCCGCTACGCGCTCCCAAATATGCAAACCTGTGTTGCGCAAGGTCGGGCGGCGATAGGGGGGCAACTCGCTCACATAGTCGTGCTTGGGCTGACGGAAGGCGGGTGTATGTTGCATGGCCCATGCAAACACGATACTCAGTAGCACGCCCAAGATGTATAGTGACAGCATCACCAATGCTTTCTGTTCGGCGAAGAACGCTCCGATGAATAGCATATATACAGGCAGTCGCGCCGAGCAACTCATGAATGGCACCATCATCATCGTCAGTGCGCGGTCTTTCTTGTTGGTTATATCTTTGGCTGCCATGATGGCGGGCACATTGCAGCCGAAGCCCATCAGCATGGGGATAAACGAACTACCATGCAAACCGATGCGGTGCATGATTTTGTCCATGGTGTATGCCACGCGCGCCATGTAGCCAGAGTCCTCCATCAGACTCAGGAAGAAGAACATGATGATGATATTGGGCAGGAATGCCAATACGGCTCCTATACCCATCAGCACGCCATCCAGCAGCAAACTGCTCCACCATGCCACGGGCATCATGCCGCGCAACCATTCTGCCAATGCCTCCACGCCCATGCCTATCCACTCTTGTGGATAACCGCCCAGAGTGAAGGTGCATTCGAATACACCGTATAGCACCAATAGCAGCACGGGCAATCCCACCCATCGGTTGGTCAGCACCTTGTCTATCTTGTCTGCTAAAGAGTGTCCAGAGTCATGCTTCGCGTGTGTGAGGGTCTCTTCCAGTGCTCCGTGTACGAATCCGCGACGCGCTTGTGCAATCACTTCGTTGGCGGTCTTGCCGTATTCATATAGCAATCGTGCGCGTTGTTCGGCGGCTACGCGAATCAGTTCCTCGCTGTGTGGCAACAGGGCCAACATTTCGTCGGGTCGCTCCAGCATACGCACTGCCATATAGCGTTTGGAGTATTTCTCGCGCACATTTGGCAGAGTGACTATTATGTCTATCACGCGTGTGATGGCTTCTTCGATGTCTTTTCCGTAGCTCACATGCACGTGGCGGAAACTGTCTTCTTCTGCCAAGATCGCAGCTTTGTCTTCTGCCAAACCGATACGCACGCCCAATAGCTTGCCCAGCAACACGTAGTCCAAGTTATGCTCGGTCTGCACCAGTTCCTCATAATGCGTCAGCAGTACCACGAACGGCTGATGCCTATCCATCAGCGCTGCGGTACGCACCAATTGTACTTCCAAATCCCGTGCATCTACCTCCTGGATTTGGATTCCATTCTCTATATATTCCGACACATTCTTATTCACGCTACAAAATTACTGCTTTTTTTGCAAATACGCAAATCAAATTCCATAAATCCCCATTTTTAGGGAGTATATTTTCCCCCTTTTTCCTTTCGCTTTACACTATTGCAACCGATTGCGGAAAGATATTGCACGATTATGGACAATAAATTTGCATAATTCAAAAAAAAGCAGTACCTTTGCGCCGCTTTTTGCGCGCATTATACGCGCAGCGCACTAAGTGATATAGAAAATAAGTACAAAAAAGAACAAATAAAAAACATTATGGTAATCAAAGTTAGTAACACCAATCAACCAAATTGGACGGAAGTAAAAGTAAATGCTAACCTTCCTGAAAACCTCCACAAACTACAAGAAATTGCATACAACCTCTGGTGGGTATGGAACTCTGAAGCAAAGAACCTTTTCCGCTATATCGATAGCGAGGCTTGGAAAAAAGCACAATCCAACCCTGTTGTATTGCTCAACATCTTAAGCTATGACCGTTTGGTAGAGCTCAGCAAAGACAAAAAATTCATGAAGCAATTGGACGCCATCTATGCCGACTTCCGCGCATACATGGACGAACCAAAAGATGCTTCTAAACCAAGTGTTGCATACTACTCTATGGAGTATGGTCTTAGCCATGTACTCAAAATCTACTCAGGTGGTCTGGGCGTTCTCGCTGGCGACTACCTCAAAGAGGCTTCTGACTGCAATGTGGACATGACCGCTATCGGTTTCCTCTATCGCTATGGCTATTTCACACAAACACTCTCTCCAGAAGGACAACAAATTGCTAAATACGAGGCACAAAACTTCTCTAACCTCCCTATCACACAAGTGAAGAACGAGGATGGCACACCAATGATTATTGAGGTGCCTTACCCAGAGCGCACCGTAAAAGCATACCTCTGGAAAGTGGCTGTAGGTCGTATCAACCTCTACTTGCTCGATACCGACAACGAGATGAACTCTGAGTGGGATCGCCAAATCACTCACCAACTCTATGGTGGTGACTGGGAGAACCGTATCAAACAAGAGATCATGCTCGGTATGGGTGGTACTATCGCTCTCACCAAACTTGGCATCAAGAAAGATGTTTACCACTGCAACGAGGGCCACGCAGCTTTCATGGGTCTCCAACGCATGCTCGACCTCGTGGAGAAAGAGGGTCTGAACTTCCAACAAGCATTGGAGGTGGTTCGCGCAAGCGGTCTCTACACTTGCCACACCCCAGTACCTGCTGGTCACGACTACTTCGAGGAGGGTCTGTTCTACAAGTATATGAACATGTTCCCAAGCCGCCTCGGCATCGAGTGGCATGACCTCATCGGTATGGGTCGTCAAAACCCTGCTGACAACACCGAGAAGTTCTCTATGTCTGTCTTCGCCCTCAACACCTGCCAAGAGGCTAACGGTGTGAGCTGGTTGCACGGCGAGGTGAGCAAGAAGATGTTTGCTCCTGTATGGCCTGGCTACTTCGAGGAGGAGTTGCACGTAGATTATGTAACCAACGGTGTGCACATGCCTACATGGGCTGCCAGCGAGTGGAAAGCAATCTACAAAGAGACCTTCCCAAAAGAGTGGTTCAAAGACCAATCTAATCTCGCTATGTGGGCTCCATACAACGATATGCCAGAAGAGAAGATCTGGGCTACCCGCATGAGTCTCAAGCAAAAGCTCATCAACTACCTCAAGGAGCAGTTCCGCGACAACTGGATGAAGAGCCAAGGTGATCCTGCTCGTATCGTTCGCGCACTCAACGAGATGAACGCTGACAACCTCATCATCGGTTTCGGTCGTCGTTTCGCTACATACAAACGCGCTCACTTGCTCTTCACCGACTTGGAGCGTCTTGACAAACTCGTAAACAACCCAGACCGTCCAGTACAATTCCTCTTCACTGGTAAGGCTCACCCAGCTGATGGCGGTGGTCAAGGTCTCATCAAACGCATCATCGAGATCAGCCGTATGCCACAGTTCCTCGGTAAGATTATCTTCCTTGAGAACTACGACATGCGTCTCGCTAAGCGCCTCATCTCTGGTGTGGATATCTGGTTGAATACTCCTACTCGTCCATTGGAGGCATCTGGTACCTCTGGCGAGAAAGCACAAATGAACGGTGTACTCAACTTCTCTGTCCTCGATGGTTGGTGGAAAGAGGGTTATGTAGAGGGCGCAGGTTGGGCATTGACCGACGTTCGCACCTACGAGAACCAAGCGCACCAAGACCAATTGGATGCTGCTACTATCTACCAAATGCTCGAGAAAGAGATCATCCCATTGTACTACGCTAAGAACTCTAAGGGCTACTCTCCAGAGTGGATTCAAACCATCAAGAACTCTGTCACCAAGATCACCCCACGCTTCACTACCAAGCGTATGATGGATGACTACTTCGAGAAGTTCTACAACAAACTCGCTAAGCGTCACGCACTCCTCGGTGCAGACAACTACAAGGTAGCCAAAGAGATTGTAGATTGGAAGCAAAACATCGTGGCTCACTGGGATAGCATCGAGGTAGTTAGCTCTACCCTCAACGCTAAGAGCGCAGAGCTCAGCGTTGGTAACAAGTGCACTATCGCAGTAGAACTTGACACCAAGGGCTTGAACGACAAGGGTATCGGCGTAGAGCTCGTAGCCGTTCGCACCTCTACCCACAACAACAACAAGTTGTTCGAGGTGAAACCATTGGAGTTGGTACAAGCTAAGGGTTCACGCCTCTTCTTCGAGACCGAGTATCAATTGGCTTACGCTGGTGGTATGAAGTTCGGATTGCGTATGTATCCTAAGAACGACTTGCTGCCACACCGCATGGACTTCTGCTATGTTCGCTGGATCTAATTGATGGATATAGGACGGCTTCGCCTATAGGACGCCCTTTGGGCTATAGGTGATAGGCGAAAGGCAAGGATAAGAAAAAGACTGCTTCGGCAGTCTTTTTCGTTTTTTGAGTGGGAGGGTGCCCTTGCTTTTCTTGCAAAATTGCACTTATTTTAGGATAGTTGTTGGATAATCAAAAAAAAAGCAGTACTTTTGCAGTAAATTTCAAAATATGTATTTCGACGAATTAGCATTATCAGACGAAGTGTTGGATGCCCTGTGGGACATGCACTTTGACACCTGCACACCCGTGCAGGAGCAGACCATACCTGTCATACTCGACGGACATGATGTCATCTCATGTGCGCAAACTGGCACAGGCAAGACGGCAGCCTATATCCTTCCCCTCTTGACCAACCTGCAATACGACGACCACGACCCCAATCGCCTCAATGCCATCATCATGGCGCCTACCCGCGAACTCGCGCAGCAGATCGACCAGCAGATGGAGGGCTTTGGTTTCTATGTACCCTTCTCTTCGGTGGCTATCTACGGCGGCAATGATAGCGGCGCATGGGGTACGCAGGTGACTGGCTTGCAGAAGGGGGCAGACATTGTCATTGCTACGCCAGGACGACTGCTTAGCCAAATGAATATATACGACATTGATTTCTCGGGCGTGAAATACTTCATCCTCGACGAAGCCGATCGTATGCTGGATATGGGTTTCTATGACGATATCATGACCATCGTTAACAAACTGCCCAAAGACCGCCAGACCATCATGTTCTCGGCCACCATGCCAACCAATATCCGCAAGATGGCAAAGGCCATCATGCAGAACCCTGTAGAGGTGCAGATAGCCATCTCCCGTCCACCAGAATCCATTCGCCAAATGGCAGTGGATATCTTCGAAACGCAGAAGACTGAGTTTCTTGTTAGATTATTGGGCAACTGGAAGCCGGAGGCCGGAGAAAAACTCAAAAAGGTCATCATCTTTGTCGGTAAGAAACAGAAGGTGAAGGAACTCACGCGTGCGCTACGCGCGAACCATATAGATGCGCGCGCAATGCACTCTGACCTTGAACAGAAGGAGCGAGACGAGGTGATGCTGGATTTCCGCAATGGCAAGGTGGATGTGCTCGTAGCCACAGATATCGTTTCCCGCGGCATTGATGTGGATGATATTCCGCTGGTCATCAACTACGATGTGCCGCGCGATGCCGAAGACTACGTACACCGCATTGGTCGCACGGCTCGTGCCGAAAACAAGGGGGAGGCCATCACCTTGGTGAGCCCCGAAGATAAACGATTCTTTAATAAGATTGAGCGATTCTTACAGAAGATTATAGAGCGCGTTCCCTTGCCTGACGGTCTTGGAGCTGCGCCAGATAGTAGCGTATGTTCGCTTGCTGCTGACGACCGTAAGCCGTCTTCCAAGCGCCGAAAAGGCGGATGGCATGCTGGGCGTAATCGCAAGCCAAAGCATAATCGCCCTGCATCTCATAAGCAATAGCGATATTCGCCGCAGCACATGCTGCGGCTTTTTTATCCGTGCCTCTCGCCTCTCGCCTTATCACCTCATCACTTTCTCCCCTCAATACCTCCAGCCAACAGTCAATGGCTTCTTGCCACTTCTGGTAGCGAAAAGCATCTAAACCCGCCTGCAATTCGGGTACTTCATAGATATAGCGACGGGTGGTTTGCCATGACGGCGCAAAACTATTGCCAACTCTCTCTCCCAGTTCGCGCGCCAAATAGAGCAGTGCCTCTTGACGCGATGGCAGTTCTGCCAGACTCTGTGCACGGTTGTAGTGCGTATTGCTGCTTTCCCATAGCAGGGTGTCGGCTTGTGCAAAAGAGTGTTCGCGCGTTTGTCCCGCGTAGTGAATAGTCCAATGCGATTGAGCATATGCCTGCAAGTAGGCGTAGTAGGTTCCTTCGTTTGTCAGAAAACTCTCCACTACGTCATATAGCACCAGTTGGTTGAGTATCAACAATGCATCTGCCTGATAGTCAGCACATAGTTGCTCTGCTTTGGCATGTTTCATCTGGGTGCGTGTATAGTAGTTGGTGGACGTGTTTTGCGATATATCCATCAGTTCTACAGCATCATACTCGCCGCTGCCTTCCAAGGATTGTGTGGCAGCAAAGAGCGCGTAAAGCACGCTGCGACTCAGGTCCACTTCTGCGTTTCCTTTGCTCTCGCCGTCCATCATGGTGGTATGACCGAACTCCTTGGGTTGGGTCAATGCATTATTGACCAGTAGAATACGGCGACAATGCTTCAACTCCGCACGCGCTGCTGGGTGGCGTTCGTCCACCGAGAAGTACCATTGTTGTTGAGCAGAAGTGTACAGAGCAAACAACAGAAGCAGTGATAAAATATGTAACTTTTTATTTGCCATAGTCTATTGGTTTCCGGTATCCGGTGTCTGGAATCCATTATCCAACTTCCGGATTCAGCGAAGCGGTCTTATAACTTGCGTATTCGCCACTCTTTGGGGTAGAGGTTATTGCAGTGATTGCCCACGTTCTTCACGAAGCCCAGAGGGACATTCTCGTAGGTCACCATCACGATGCCTGGTGCTGCATTGGGCAGTGTCAGCGCTTCGTTGCGCAGGTAACTGAGGGCTTGTTCCAGCGTCAGTTCAGCTTTGTGGAAGGCATTCATATTCACATCCTTCAGCATGGCCAGAGCATGCTGTGGCACGGGTGCTTTGCCGCGTAGTTCGCAGATACCAAAACCTGTGCTGATGCAAATAAACTGCTTGCTCAGAATATGTATCAGATCCTTGTATTTGGCTGGATATGCCACGATGAAACGATCCTGCTGGCGCATCACCCAGTGGTCTGGGTGCTTCAACCATGTCTTCAGCACCGCCATTTGTTCTACGGGCTGGTTGGGTTGTGGCTTGAATTTAGGCAGGCGTTTGTCCAGCGGACGTATATGACCGCTAATATCTTCTTGATGCTTTTGTAGCACACAGATATAGAATCCTTCGCCGCGCGTCTTATGCGGATAGAAATGATAACCAGGATTGCCTTCTACAATGCCCCAAGATGGGTCAATCGCTACGGGCAGCACTTTGGCGCCCAATGTCTCGGCTATCCATTGCACATTTTCTTCGTTCTCCATGTGGTTGAACGTGCAGGTAGAGTAGATCAGCACACCTCCGGGTCGCAACGCAGCCCATACATCTTGCAGGATTTTGCGTTGGCGTATGGCGCATGCTTCTACGTTCTCTTCGCTCCACTCGGCTATTGCGCCTTCATCTTTGCGGAACATACCTTCTCCCGAGCAGGGAGCATCCACCAATACGCAGTCGAACACTCCTGGCAGACGTGTGCCGAAGTCCGCTGCTTGATTGTGGGTTACGACGGTATTACCGTTGCCCCACTTCTGTATGTTTTCGGACAGGATAAACACGCGCTGGCGCACCACTTCGTTGCTAACCAGCAATCCTTCTTGTCCGATGTATTGGCTGATAAGGGTCGATTTGCCACCGGGTGCTGCACACATGTCCAGCACTACGCTGTCACGCGATACGTATTCTTGCAGGATATGTTCCACAAACATACTGCTGGCTTCTTGCACATAGTAGCAGCCCGCATGCAAGAGGGGGTCTAAGGTGAATTGGGGACGCTCGCTCAGGTAATAACCATCTTCGTGCCAAGGCACTTCGTCGGTGTCACATTCAAAGGTGAGACAGTCTATTTTGTCGTTAAGGCGAATAGAGGTAACAGGCGTTGATTCCAACGCTTGGCACAACTGCTGTACATCTGTAGGCGACAGCTGGTCGTGAAGGTTTTCTATGAAATCGGTAGGTAACATGCCTCTATTCCAAAATCCGTTGCAAAATTACAACAAAAATTGCACATTTGCAAACAAATCGTGCGAAAGTTTACTTTCAGGTGCAATTTTTGTCTAAAAGTGCTGTTTCTTAAGATTGCCGAATATTCAGATGTCCTTCCGTGGGGGATATACCCACCACGGACGCGCACGGATTGACACGGAAACGCGGGACATAATACCTCCTACTCGCTGCGCTCGAGAGATCTAAACTATCTCAACTAATACAGAGAGAAATTGGTTTAGATTGTTTGGATTTCTTATCTCCCTTTGGTCGAACGATTTTTTCTGCCCGCAGGGCAAGGAGGAAATTAACCTCCTACTCGCTTTGCTCGAGAGATCTAAACTATCCCAACTAAAAACGGAGACACATGGTTTAGATAGTTTGGATTTCTTGCCAAGGGCAAAGGAGAATATATATCATGGTTCCGTGTCGTTCCGTGCCCTTCAGTGGTCAATATATCCCTTGCGGAATATACCCCCTCTGCTCGTGGGAAATTGCTTGATATTCAATGTAATATATTTTGGTGTGTGTGGCATGATGAAAAAAGGTGCATATATTTAAGATTTTGATGCCTTTAGATAATAAAATCGCTTTTTTTGATAAAAAATATAAAAAATATTTGTATATATAAAATATTTGCAGTACCTTTGTCCCCAAATCTGCGCTGAGGAGAAGTGTCTCTTGTTAAAAAGGGTGGGTTTTAGACATATTAAATAGCGTTTATTGGCGCTTTGTGTTTTGTAGTTCGAAACTTCGCAACTTTCTGAATCCTAATAAAGACCAAAGTAACAGTAGATGCCTATGGGTATGACTCATAGTACATTACACCGTGTCAGGGTGTAGTGTATCGTCATATCAGCGTAGGTTTCCTGTTGTTTATTTTATTAGGTGGGCAATGCGAAGGCCTCGAACTGCGAATAAGCAACTCGAGGTCTGCGCTTTGTTCACCCGGTAATTCGTTTCTTACGGTTTATCTAATCCAACAAAGTTCTGGCTCGGTAGCCACAAGTGTTGATAGGCAATATGGATTGTCGATCGACTGCCTATGGCATGTAGTCGCAATCCGAAAAGTATTGAATATTAGAAAGTTTGATTTGATAAAAACAGGTAAAAGAAATGAGTAAAAATGTAAATGTGTTCATTGGTGTACTACTATGTGCGGTATTGTGTGGTACATTCGTATGGTTGTCCAGTTCGGGTGACGAATCTTCATGGAGCCCCAACGACATATACAACGAGGTGCAGGGTGCAGGTTCTGCAGGTGGTTATGCTACTACGTCAGCCACTTTCTCTGGTCCATCTAATGAGGGTGGTGTGGCATTGCCTATGTCCTCATCTTCTATGCGCGCGCGTTCTTCTTATAAATACGCGGGCGCGTATAGTGGCGCAGCCACCACGCCTTTAACCTCTAACCTTTCGCCTTTAACCTACGGCGCAGCCCCTGGCGCTGGCATGCACCTGACCAGTCCTGCTGAGATCAAGTCTTTTGGTGGCGGCGGCAACGGTGGTTCAGCTATGGGTGGTGCAATGTCCAATGGCAG
>JAFYWK010000072.1 GCA_017558065.1 Paludibacteraceae bacterium | reverse complement strand
CTACTGCTCAAGTATCTGAGGCTTTGGCTGCTCAAGGCATCGAGATTGACCAGAAGGTGATCACTATCGACGAGGCTGTGAAAGTTTTGGGCGAGGCTACTGCTACTGCTAAACTTCACCGCGAGGTTAAGGCTGAAATTAAGTTGAACGTTGTTGCTGAATAAGCGCTAAAGAAAGGAAAACGAATTATGAAAAAAGGAATTCATCCAGAGAGCTACCGCATTGTAGTTTTCAAAGATATGTCCGATGGTACACAGTTCTTCTCTCGCTCTACAGCTAACACGAAGGACACCATCGAGATCGATGGCACTACTTATCCATTGATCAAGTTGGAGATCTCCAACACCAGTCACCCATTCTATACTGGTAAGTCTAAACTCGTGGATACCGCAGGTCGCGTTGACAAGTTTATGTCTCGCTACGGTAACCGCAAGCGTAACTAATACGGTAAACAAAAAAGGCGAGCATCACGCTCGCCTTTTTTAATCCCAACCTTTACACTTTACACCTTACACCCTTATGACCCCCCTTCAATGCTCCCTTTGGAAAGAGTTTGGAAAGCAGATGTTGGTGTCGCTCGGCATCTTCTTCGCGCTATTCCTTATATTATATATAATAGAGTGGGCGGTGCCTTCGTTCAGCGGTGTGCTTTTGCAATGGCATGATCCTGCTTTTGTGGTGGGTATTCCTGCCAGTGTGATAGGGGTGGCATACGTATTGACCATTCGCAACCCACAAAACTATACGGGATTCTATGGCGGCATCGTGATGGCATTGCTCCTTTCATGGCAATTTGCATTGTTGCAACAATGGGGTCTGACCGTATTGTATGTGGTGGTATTTGTGCCATTTATGATTTACTCTATCATCTGTTGGCGCAAACAGACATTGCAATCCTCGGAGAATGAAGATATATTCTGTCCAACTTGGTTATCCATTAGAAATCAAGCCTTTAATCTATTGTTTCTATTAGGAATGGTGGCATTGGATAGTGGGTTACTAACGCATTTTGAGTCAACTGTCCATAGCGAGCAGCTGTTACAAAAACTGATGAGCGGGGTGATGATTGGTTCTTCGGTGCTTGCCAATTTCTGGTTGATATACAAAAAACTGGATGCGTGGTTATGGTGGGTGGTATATTCTATAGCAGGTATGATATTATATGCTTTGATCGGCAATGCTTTCTCTTTTGTGCTCTTTACGGTCTTTCTTGTAGTGAATGGCGGAGCAGGTCTTGCATGGATAAAGGCATATAGGAATAGTAAATAGCATTAATCTTTATCTTGAACATGAAAAAATACTTAGAAGAAAGCGTACACATTTCGGCAGAAGATGCGAGGTTTATGGAAATGGCTATTGGCCTTTCCGAAGACAATATAGACAAGGGCGGTGGTCCTTTTGGTGCCGTTATCGTTCGTGATGGCGAAGTGATTGCCACAGGTGCCAACCGTGTAGTACCTAACAATGATCCTACCGCTCACGCAGAGGTGATGGCAATTCGTAGTGCGTGTGAGAAGTTAGGCACTTTTCAGTTGACTGGTTGCACGGTGTATAGTTCGTGCGAGCCATGTCCGATGTGCTTGAGTGCATTGTATTGGGCAGGGGTGAAGCGCATTTGCTATGGCAATACCAAGGATGATGCCAAAGCTATTAACTTTGACGATTCGTTTATCTATGATCAGCTTGAGTTGAACTATGCTGATCGTTCCATCCAATGCGACCATTTCATGCGCGCGGAAGCGATAAGAGCATTTAAGAAATGGGCAGAGAAAGAGGACAAGGTGGAGTATTGATTCTTTGAATTGGAAATAGTACAATTCTTTCGTAAATACCAATTTTTCAATGGCAAACGAATTAGCATTATATAACCCTTCTGATGGTAGTGTGGTGGTCTATCAGTCTGAAGACGGAACTCTTCAACTGGATGTACAACTTAAGGAAGAGTCTGTATGGCTCACTCAAGAGCAGATAGCCACGCTCTTTGGCACGCAGCGACCTGCTATTAGTAAGCACCTCAACAATATCTTCACAAGCGGAGAATTGGACAGCGAAAGCACATGTTCCATTTTGGAACACATGGGTAATGATGGGAAGCAACGCTATCAAACCAAATACTATAACCTCGATGCCATTTTGGCTGTGGGCTATAGGGTTAATACTCGCAATGCAGCATGCTTTCGTCGTTGGGCTACCAATGTGTTGAAAGAGTACCTTTTGCGTGGTTATGCCATCAACCAACGCCTTATTGCAGTTGAAGATTGTCTTGATCGCAGACTGCAAGAACACAGCAACCAAATTCAAGAACTACAGCAAAAAGTAGACTTCTTCGTTCGCACCAATCAAGCGCCAGTGGAGCAAGTGTTCTTTGGCGGAGAGTTTTTTGCTGCTCGTGTGCTGTTAGAACAATTGATAAAGACCGCGAAGAACAGGGTAGTTATCATTGATGCCTATGTAGATGCTGCAACGTTTGATATATTGGATGTACGCGCAAAGGATGTAGAAGCCGCCATCTATTGCGGTAAAGACTTGAGTGGTTTGCGCGATGCTCATAACGCGACAGCAGGCGTAGAACCAATTGATACTTTCGTATGGACAAATCCATCACACGATAGATGGTTGATTATTGACGACCAGCTATACCATTGTGGTCACTCACTCAAAGACATGGGTAAGAAACTTTCTGCTATTAGTCTTATGGGTATTCCTGCACAAACAATTATAGACCAAGTAAAATAACTGAACTGGTTTGTATCATTCTCTCACTGCCATTTATGCAAAATTCGCATAAGTGGCATTTTTTTTCGTACTCCCTCTTGCTCAATTCAAAATAAAGCAGTACCTTTGCAGCGTGAACCTGCGCTGGGGATGTCTGCACATCAGCGGCGAAGGGTAGCAGACATAATAAAAAGGCGTTTATTGGCGCTTGTTTTGGAAAATCGAAATCCAGCAAATTTCTCACACCCAAAGCAAGAGAGCGATAAATGCCCATTGGTGTGTTTAATTCGTTGTGTCCTACAGCGATAAACATATCGGCGTGGGCATTCATTGTTTATTCTTGTGTGTAGGGTCTTGCTGGAACCTCGATTTTGAGAATAAGCAAAGGTAAGGTTCCACGCTTTTTGTATATTTATACCAACGGGGCGTTTGGAGCCAACTTCCCACAAAAAACAAGTTTATGAATAAGTTATCCTTATTTCTACTAAGTCTGTTCTTATGTAGTGTAAGTGTACCCATTCTTGCTCAAGATTCCGAACTTGTACCTTCTGTGGTGGTACAAATGGCAGACGGTAGCAAGCAGGTGGTACAATTGGACTACACTTCTGTGACAGACTTTAGTGTGTTATGCAGCAAGGGGAGTCTTACTGTGAGTGTGCCTGAAACAGATGTGGCAGGTGTTCGTAGTATCACCTTTGCTATGGTAAAGCAAGATGATACAACTACCATTTTGGAAGAAGTGTCGTCTTTGGACAAAGCCAAAACAGACAAAGTGTTGCTCAATGGCAAATTGTTTATTCGTGCCACTATGCCTGATGGCAAACAAGTTTGGTACGATGTGATGGGACTTAAAGTCTAAAATTGAAACTTTGAAACTCTGAAACAAGCGCTTTGCGCGTGAAACTTTTAAACAATAAAACACAACAATATGAAAAAGATTTTTATGGCAGTCGTCGCCTTAATGATGACAATTAGTGCTTCTGCACAGTTTTATATTTATTACAGTGATGGTACTGTAGCAAAGGTAGATAGTATTAGTATGGTAGCGCCAAAGGAGTCAGTTCACGAGTACGTAGATCTTGGATTGAGTGTCAAATGGGCGACTTGCAATGTAGGTGCAAACAGTCCAGAGGAGTACGGCGATTGTTTCGCTTGGGGAGAAACACAACCTAAGGAAACTTATGATTGGAGTACTTATAAATGGTACAATGGCAGTTCCGGTACCCAAATAAAATACTGTACTAACCGCTATTTTGGTAATGTAGATAATAAAACTGTCCTCGAAGCCTCTGACGATGCCGCTACTGCGAATTGGGGTGGTGCTTGGCGTATGCCAACCAAGGCTGAGCAAGACGAATTGTGCACCGAATGCACTTGGAAAAGGACTACCCAAAATGGTGTAATAGGTTATAAGGTGACAGGAGCCAACGGCAATAGTATTTTCCTCCCCGTCACAGGCTATCCCCTCGAATACGGCAACTACTGGTCGAGTTCGCTCGATACGGACTACCCGGACTACGCGTACCGCTTGTTCTTCGATTCGAGTGGCAGGGAGAGGACCAGCAACTTTCGCTGCTATGGACTATATGTGCGACCAGTATGCCCTTAGAAATTAACACTCGTTTTCCGCTTTTTTACAACTCACCCTGCAAGTCTACTGATTTGCAGGGTGAGTTTTCTTCTCTATCTTCTCTCTTTCTTCTTGCGGAGGGGATTTCCTTTATGCAGGAAACAGAGAAATTTCGTGATTATTCGCTAAAATCGCTATAAATTAGGCATTCCCTGCTCTCTACTATTGCATATTCAGTACAAAATACTACCTTCGAAGCCGCCTTGCCGATGTGATTCACCTCGAAGCTACAGCAAAAAAATGTAGCCTATGCAACAAAAGTAAACTTTTCTTGTTCATATACATTTTTTTTTGTACCTTTGCACCCAAATTCCAAACAAACGAATGAAACGCAAACAAGATACATCTTTTCGAGTGGAAGCAGCGGCAGAATTGATGCCCTTTCTGCTCTCTAAACTGGGCGGTATGACCCGCACCAGCGTCAAACAATTGCTCAGTCAACGTCGTGTGACCGTCAATGCAGGTATTCAAACTCGTCACGACACTCCGCTCAAGGCGGGCGATGTGGTACAAGTGCTACAGGGTAGGGGTAATATTGAGCTTCGTCATCCCAAACTGCGTATCATCTACGAAGATGATGCGCTCATCATCGTGGAGAAGAAAAACGGACTGCTCACCGTACCATACAACCCTAAGAGCAGCGAGATGACGGCGTACTCTATCCTCAAGGAGTATGTCAAGAAAGAATCCAAACGCAACACCGTGCATGTGGTGCACCGCCTTGACCGCGAGACCAGTGGTGTGTTGGTTTTTGCCAAATCCCCTGAACTGCAAGAGTATATGCGCACCTATTGGCGACAATTGGTCACCAAACGCACGTATGTTGCTCTCGTGGAGGGACAGTTTGAGCAGAAAGAAGGCACCATCACCACTTGGCTGACCGAAGATCCACACACAGGCATGGTCTATTCGTCGCCTAAAGACGACGGCGGACAAAAAGCCGTGACGCACTACAAGGTGCTCAAAGAATTGGAAGCCGGACTCGGGAGCCCGGATTTAGCCATGTCTCTCATAGAACTGAACCTCGAGACGGGTCGCACCAATCAGATTCGTGTGCACATGCAGAGCGTGGGTCATCCCGTGATTGGCGACCGCAAGTATGGACACGGCAACGAGTATTCGCCCGTTGACCGCCTCTGCCTGCATGCTAAAGTATTGGAGTTTATTCATCCAATGACCGAGAAAAAGGTGCGTTTTGAAGCGGCAGCCCCCAAAGAAATGCTTCGACTATTTAACGATTAAGATATGAAACAGTCATTTTCATTCAAAAATGTTTTTCAGCCTAAACTCTTCCACACGCTGAAGAGCTACACCAAACAAAAACTGATGCAAGACTCCATCGCCGGACTGATTGTCGGCGTGGTGGCTATCCCATTGGCTATCGCCTTCGGTATCGCCTCGGGCGTCGGACCTGCGGAAGGTCTGATCACGGCTATCATTGCAGGATTTATCATCTCTGCTTTCGGCGGTAGCAAGGTGCAGATTGGCGGTCCTACGGGTGCGTTCATTGTCATCATTTATGGCGTGATTCAGCAGCACGGACTCACGGGCTTGCTTATCGCCACTATTATGGCGGGCATTATGCTTATTCTCATGGGCGTATTCAAGTTGGGTAGTATCATCAAGTTTGTCCCTTATCCTGTGATTGTGGGCTTCACGGCAGGTATTGCGCTGACCATTTTCTCCACGCAGATGAACGACCTCTTTGGTATGAACATCCAGGGCGTGCCTGCTGATTTTATTCACAAATGGGTATGCTACGCCGAGCACTGGAAGGATATTAACTGGTGGGCATTCGGCATAGGTATCACCTCGTTGGCGATATTGATTTTTATGCCCCGCATCAGCAAGAAAATCCCTGGTTCCTTGGTAGTTATCATCCTGATGACACTCGTTACATGGCTGCTGCGCCGTTATGCAGGCGTGGAGAGTATCAAGACTATCGGCGACCTCTATACCATCCCTAACGGTATTCCAGCGCCACACTTGCCATCTTTCGAACTGGCAGAGGGTCAGACCTTCTGGAGTTTGGTGCAGAGTCTTTTCCCTGCGGCTTTCACCATAGCTATGCTGGGCGCTATAGAGTCCCTCTTGTCGGCTATGGTGGCAGATGGTGTGATTGGCGATCGACACAACTCCAACACCGAACTGATTGCGCAGGGTGTGGCGAACGTGGTGGTGCCATTCTTCGGCGGTATCCCTGCTACGGGCGCTATCGCGCGTACCATGACCAATATCAACAACGGTGGCAAGACCCCTGTGGCAGGTATCGTGCACGCTATTGTGCTCATGGCGGTGCTGCTCTTCTTTGGTCCGCTGGTCGGACTGATACCTATGGCGTGTCTGGCGGGTATATTGATCATGGTGAGTTACAACATGTCGGAGTGGCGCTCCATCGTATGGCTCGCCAAGAACCCTAAGTCCGACTTCCTGGTGATGCTTGTTACTTTCATTCTCACCGTGCTCTTCGACCTCACTATCGCCATCGAGGTGGGACTGCTGTTGGCGGTTATTCTCTTCATCAAGCGTACCAACGAGTCCACTACGGTGCAGTCTTTCAGCAACGAACTCGACCCAACGCACAACAACGACCTGCGCTTGCACGGTCAAGACCTTGAGACCCTGAAGATTCCGCCTTTTACAGAGGTGTATGAGATTGATGGCCCATACTTCTTCGGTATCGCCAACAAGTTCGACGACATCAGCCGCCGCACGCATAGTGGCGAACAGAAAGTGCGTATCATCCGTATGCGTAAGGTGTCGTTTATCGACTCCACAGGTATTCACAACTTGGAGCAACTGCATATGCGCTTGCAGCGCGATGGCATACAACTGGTGCTCTCTGGTGTCAATGAGAAAGTGTTCAACACCCTGGACAAAGCTGGATTAGTCAACAAGATCGGTCGCGAGAACGTGCGCAACCATATCAATGGTGCCCTCGCTCGTGCCGAGGAAATAGTAAAATCAGGTGATTAGGAAAAAAGGCGATAGGCGATTAGGCGAAAGGCAAGAAACAGCGGCTTTGCCGCATATTACCCGCCTTTAGCCTTTAACCTTTAGCCTCTAACCTCAAAAACAGAAAATCATGAAACGCGTTATTCTCTCCGTATGGCTACTCTGTTTGGCAGTAGCGATAATGGCTCAGGCCAAGTATGTATTCTTTTTCATTGGCGATGGCATGGGACCTAACCAAGTGCTCACCGCCGAGATGTACCAGGCAGCGCTCCAAGGCAAACACGGTCGTGTACCGCTGCTCATGACCCAGTTCCCTTATTCGGGTCAAGCTGCCACTTTCTCCGCTTCGGATGGTATCACCGACTCCGCTGCGGCAGGCACTTGCCTCGCTTCGGGCAAGAAGACCAACAACGGTATGATCGGCCAAACGCCTGACGGCGCACCCGCCTATAGCGTGGCATACGACCTGAAGAAAGAGGGGTGGGGTATTGGTATCATGTCCACCGTGCCTGTGGACCACGCTACCCCCGCTTCGCACTACGCGCATGCCGAGAAACGCAGCAATTATTATCTCATCGGCACCCACCTCGCGGAGTCGAACTTCGATTTCTTCGGCGGTGGCGGTTTCCAACGCCCTATAAATAAAGACGATGCTACGGCGCCTAACCTCTATGACCTCTGCAAGAAGAATGGTTATGCCCTCGTGGGCAGCTATGCTGAGGCGCAAAAGAACCTGAAGAAAAAGAAAATGCTGCTCGTGCCACAGGTCAATCTGGATAATCCTAACAAGGGCGCAGAGGCATTGCCATATGCCATTGACCAGCAAGAGGGCGACCTCAACTTGGCGCAGATAGTGGACGTGGCTATCCAGCATCTCTCTAAGCACGACCGTTTCTTCATGATGGCTGAGGGCGGTAAGATTGACTATGCAGGTCACGGCAACGATGGGGCAACGAATATCCAAGAGGTATTAGATTTCGACCGCGCGATACAGGTGGCATATCGCTTCTATGAGCAGCACCCCGATGAGACCCTCATTGTGGTGACGGCAGACCATGAGACGGGTGGTATGATCTTGGGCAATGGCCATTCGTTGCGTTTGGAGCGCTTGGCACACCAGAAGTGCTCGTCCGACACCCTTTCTGCTCGCCTCACGGCACTCTGCCAGCAATATACCGACCAACTCACTTGGGAGCAGGTCAAAGCGTTCTTGGCAGCGAACACAGGTTTGTTTGGCGACTTGTCGGTGATAGCCGAAGAAGAGGCTGTTTTGCAGGACGCTTTCAATAATATGATGCGCCAGCAAGCGTCGCTCAAGACGCTCTATGCCGACATCAACGCTTTGGCGGCGAAAGCCAAAGAACTGGTGAACCACAAGGCGGGCTTGGGTTGGACCACACATGGCCATTCAGCCACAGCGGTGCCTGTCTTCGCCGTGGGTGTAGGCGCTGATCGTTTCACAGGTTGGATGGACAACAGCGAGATAGCTCCGCGTATCTATCAAGCTACACGCTAATGCTTGACATCACCTATCTCTACCATTTGCCTTCAGCGGATATCAATCCCACCAACCGCAAAAGCGCTACTTCATGACGCGCCATGCTTTCTCCAGCGCAAGCCACTCGGGCGAACCTTTGACCAATTGGTTGTATGCCTTCGAGGCGGCAGCCAAACGCAAAGTGCATTCTTTCTCCGCTTTGGACTGCGGATTCTTCTTGTAATCACGTGGGTGATTGCTGTGAGCGGTATATTTGGTACCATATCGCTCCATGAGCCACATGTCGCATTTGCGACCAAAGATTTTTCCTGTTGCTTTTACAAGCATTGCTATTAATTCTAATCGTGCCATCGTTTATGTTGTTTAAGTTGTTAATAAGATAATTTTTGTTAATATACTATAATTGTTTATAATTTTGGTAGTGGATATGCCTTGCATTGTTTTTATTGTTGATTCTCATTGTCTATATTGTTGACAATTGTCTCCCCATTATTGATGTTGTCTTTAGTCAAAACTCCCCCACCAATCAGCGATCAATTACGGGTTCATGACGGGTTCTTGACGGGTTCATAAGAAGACATCACTATACCTTCCGTAGCACATCTATATCCTATCATATCTATAGCATCTATTCTATTAAAATATAGAATGAGGGAAGTGAGGGAGTGAGGGAAGTGAGGGGTGTATTTCCCTCACTCCCTCATTCCCCTCACTATGCAATACATGAGGGTTTCTTTCTGTACAAACCTGTTGCAAGTCTTTCTATGTGAGCTGTTTGTACGGATTTCGTAATCCATCTCTCCATTGTACTCAATGCCACTCCAAGGACTTCCGCTTGCTGAATTGCCTCCTGCTTGGTGAAGTCCGTGGGAAGCATTTGGAAGAACTGCTTTTGCAACATATTGCCCCCTATCTCACCCACAGGTGTGGCTTTCAACTCAGGCATCATTTGGAACACCATCGCGGCGTGCATGAGCAGTTTGTGACCAATGAGGAGCATTGTCTGAAAATCCTCCTCCGAGCAAACCACGCGCTCGGGCAATGGTTTCTTCATATCCAATCGCAATCCCGTCAATATCATACCAATACGCTTCATAATCACAGGCATACGCATGGCGGGCAGGGCGTAGCCGCAGTTGGTGAGTAAGGAGAGCAACAGCATGTCGCGTGTCTCACCAACGGGTGCGACAGAAACAGCTTGCTCAAGCAGGGTAGGTAGTTGGTTAGGTTGGAGGTTTGGGGTGATGAGAAGGTCTTGCTTCTCGGTGTTGAGGTGGGAGTTTAACATAAAATAAATAAGGTTTAAAAAGGTTAATAAATTGCACTACCAAAATTGTTCAAAATTTTGTTTAATTTACTGTAATATATTGCAATTTTGGTAGTGAATAAGGTAATTTTTGTCAATTTTTGGCTTAATTTTCTATAATTTTTGTTTTTAATACATGTTTCTCGTTTTTTAGTGGACAGTAGTGATAATTTTTGTTTTTCAATAATTTTCGTAGCGGATTTCGAAATCGACTGCAAAATTACTACCCAAATTGCTTTTCCACCAAATGTTGCACGTATTATGGGATACAAAACCTTGTAAGTGTCAATTGCCCAGCGGATTAATCGTTTCACTTCTGCCTTAAAAATCGGATATGAATGCTTAGAAATCGGAGGTGTTTTTTTGCTTTTCACGGCGACCCTTATAATTCCGAAAAAAAATCGCACATTAGCAAGTTTTCACTCACTAAATATGCGACTCTTTTTACTTAGAGGATACTAAGGGGCTTTTAATAGCGTTCGCGGAATTCGGATGGTGTGCAGCCTTTTGATTCACGGAATAGTCAATTGAAATGGCTGAGGGTGTTAAATCCGCATGAGAAGCCTATCTCAGAGACTGCTAATTTTGTTTGGAGTAGTAACCGCGCTGCAATCCCCAAACGGTAGTCTATAATATAGCGATTAGGTGTACGACCTGTGCGATGACGGAAAAACCTCGAAAAAGACTCGGCAGACATGCAGACCATGTCTGCCAATTCTTTTAGGTGTATATCGTGCATATAATGTTTGGCAACATAGTCTTTTATCAAACGAATGCGATCATCCTCAATACTCTCTTCAGCATCAATGAATGATGAAGATGATAGTTCTTTTGCATCCTTGACAAGCGAGAGACGATACAGCAAGTTCAGTAAGCGAATAACGGAAGCAAAACTATCGGTACTGTGGGCGAGATTGACAATATCTTCGCGTACAATCTGAATGGCAGCCTCGGGAAATGCCAGTCCTCGTTGTGCTCTCTCCAGCATATACCGAATAGATGCAAGCGCACTCTTATCTATCAGGGTTCCGTGAAAAGTATCAGCCGCAATATGTATGGTGATTTCATCCGTTCGCCTTATGGCAACCGAGAAGAAGATTTCTTTTGGGGATGTAACTCCGAGGGTTGTTGTTGGCGTGGTGTGGAGTGTCTGTATGCCTATCGTTTAACGGGCGAGGATAAGTATCTGGTGAATGCCGAGCGCTGCCTCAATCATATCCTTGGTCAGAATGCTACGGGCTTCTGCTATGTCACGGGTTTTGGCATGCGTCCTACTCAAGATCCTCACCATCGTTTGTCTTTCAGCCATGCTAAAGGTACACTCCCTGGTTTCCTTGCTGGAGGTCCTAACCGCGAGCGCCAAGACGAAGGCATTGATGGGGTACACTATCCTAAGAATGTGTCGGCGGACGAGTGTTATTTGGATTTCCAACCCAGTTATGCGTCCAACGAGGTAACTATCAACTGGAATGTCACGCTCTTTGCCCTCTCCGCAGGTATTGATGCCCTTCGCTAATAGCACTATGCTTACCCACGAAGTAAAGTAGTTGCCGAGTAGTTAGTGCAGCTCATTCCTTAGCAACTTCCTCCCAGCAATCTATTAGTTGGAGGTTTTTCTCACGGCGCGGTGCGCCGCTTGATAGTCGCTTCGCTTAACACATACGAGCGAGAACTGGGTAACTCTTTTCCCCTTGAGTTACTTGCGCAGTTTTATCTCCTCGTCGGAGCAGAGTTTATAAACACGATTTTGGATATAGTTGGAGAGTTCTTGCACATTGCGTTTGTTTTGTGGAATGGCAAGTAGGTTAATGAATACCTTCGCCTTGCTCTCAATGATAACATCTGTGGTTTGCGTGCCTTTGGCTACCACGCGAATGCGGATGTCTTGTCCTGTAGGAATAAGATGCCAGCCATGCGATGCGGTGAGGACAAAATTGTCCTCATCGTACCGCACACGTTTAAAGTCATCCGTTGTCTGCAAGACATGTTTCACACAAGCAAACACCCGCCTTGCAGGCTGTGGAAAAGTTAGAGTGGAGGTCATTGATTTTTTTCTTTGTCAGATGAAAATGCCCCTATAGCCAATAATAGTCCTATCACCTCACATAGAATATATGCAAAGGTATGGTGTCTCCACCAATGGAAATAGGTATCCCATCCAACAATCAATAAAAATGTGAGTAATCCTAAAAAATAGAAGATAAGTAGGATAATACAAACTTTTCTCATTACTTTAATACCTCAAAATTACTATCCAAGTATTTTTTAAATTTATTAGCCATAGGACGGAATGTCCAATAAGTCAGTGCGCCAGAGACAGGAGCTCCTACTAATGGAAGAGCCTTACCTACACCTTGTGAAAAAGATTTTTTTGTCAGTTCAACACCAAGCCATTTAGCTACTGCTTTGCAGGCAACATAGATACCCGATTTGGTAAGAGCCTGTTTAGGTAATTGTTTGGTAATGGTCTGTGCAAGCATATTCAGAACTTGGTTGAGAGTTGATATTGCTACTTGTGCTCCAGACATAACACCAATAGACAAAGTTAGAATATGAGTTGCCTCTTCAGTTAATTTTCCACTATCGTTTTGCATGTTTGGCGTACCATATAAGTATAGAAGTTTTTGAGCCATAGATAAAACGTGACCATAGAATTGTGCCAAGTCTGCTGGAATTGTTCCTGCAATGAACCAGCCGCCAGGAATACCAGCAAGTGTAGATGTTAATGTTACCGCTGTCAAGTGATTTTTTATAACACCATTTGCAATTTGTTTAATTTTATCGATTGAGATAACTTCAGATGGTTTGCCATCAATTGCTATTTGTATTTGTTCCTCGCTACAGAATGGTGCAAGCTCCTTGGTTATAAACTCTGCACGATTAACGGCAACCATAGGTAATTTCATTGCTGCTTGAAGCGTCTTGTTCCATAATTGAACAGTATTGATTTCTTTCATAATAAAAATAATTTAAATGGTTTATAATGCATGTTTAATGATTTGCTCTTATTATATATATAAATATGTAAATTACATTCTCTTAGCCTCCATGTAGGCAGTGCTGATATAGTGGATTGCACTACTCATGTCTATGCCACATTGCATGGCAAATGCTTCGGCAATACGACGTTTTCCCTCTACCGAGTACAAAGGATTTGACATTTGATCGTGGGGAACTCTAACAGAAAGCCCTGCTGGCAGACGATACCTGCCTGTGTTCAAGTCGCGCGTAACGACTACTTCGTACATATAAGTCATATTCTTTTGTGTTTATCAGTTTATTTTTCAATGGTTTAAAAATGTATAGTATCTTCCCTTTTCTTGCGAATTTTGTATTTGATTCCTTAGTAAAAAGTGCTTTCGTTGCCGTGTCGTTGCCGTGTCGTTGCCGTGTTTGTCTCGAAACCGACAAGGAAACAGAAAGATTAAATACAAAAAAGCGCAGAGTATTTTTTCCTTCGTCACAAACAAGGCTCTGGTAAACCCTACAGAAACAAAGAGAAATAATGCTCCACGCTGTATATGATTTCTCATAGAATTCATATATGCGGAAACGCTTACTCTTTGCCCTTCTGTTGATGAAATGTACCAGATTTCTGTTTGTTGGGTCAAAAGTAATTACGCTTTCTGTTTTGGATTTCTCCCCAAAACCCTACAAAATTACTACATTTTTTTCAAAGAGCAAAATTTTAGGAGCATTATTTCTCGTTTTCGCTGCAAAATTAGTTAAAAATTATGAAAATGCCAATGAATCGTATCGAAAATGGACTAACAAGCGTCATCTTGTATCAAACCAAAAGACTTTGATACAAAAATGGCAGAGGGATTTGCATAAACACCAATTTTTGTGTACCTTTGCGCGAAATTTCTATGACGAACCGCAAAGACATATTGCAACAATTGGTCAAACACTGCTTTTTTGCTACCAACAACACCCGATTGGCGAGCCTGCTGGGGCAAAAGGGCAGAATGAACATCTCACGCCTAATAGACGGAACATTGGGCGAAAGAGCCGTCAATCACCTTTGGGAGGAGATTGGCAGGCTGTTTGGTGTGCCCGAGGAGATATTGCCTCATTTGCCTGCTGTTTGGGACTTGTGCAATCAACTGAAAAATTCGCCCGAAGTGTTACGATTGGATTCACCTCCAGAGGAACATACCCAACCCCAAAGCATCGACAACGACACTTGGCTGCAGGTACAAACGCTCTGGGGGAAGGATAGGATGTTGTATTACATCTTGTTGGGCTTGCTCTATGCCAAATGCAACCATATCAACCCCTATCAGCAAAAAGGCATGCGGGCAACTGCGCAAGTAATCAACGAACTCAATACCTATTTACACCAACTTTATCCCCAGCAAGTCAATGCCAATGACGCTGCGCAACAATTGGTGCAAACAATAGAGAGAGAGGATGTCGATAGCTGGTGGTGGATGGGCTACTTCGGAGCTGTCGTGTTGCGCTTGTATTATGAGCCTACATACGTAGAGGATATTTTCCAGGAAGACACAACTCCTATGCCATTTAGGTGGTGGCAATGGTGGCGCGATGCGAGTAGCAATAAGGCTGGAGATACATTGTGGTTTTGGCTGAAAAACGGCACAACGGATGCTATCTATGATATTATGCGCATAGAAGACCAACAAAATGTAATGCAGGCAGAACATTTTATGCTCCTCTTTAATCAGCACCAGTCCGTTCGGCTGTTACATACCAAGGAGCGAAAGACTACCGGCATAAATCTCTGGTGGCAATTAGAGGAGATTAATGGAAAACATGTTTTGACTTTCACGCCCGAAGAGGAACATGCATTGAATAGACTGTTGCCCAAGCAACTTGTTACGCTACACGAACAGGACGATCCCCAGTTAGTGAACTGCGCACGTCAGATGAGCGACGAGATAAAGCGTGAAACGGAACTGCGACGGTATAGCGAGGAGGGATTAGTACCAACAACTGAATACCAGATTGTCGATATAGAATGTAGTCGCCGAACGTTGCGTGTCTTGTATCGTTATCATGACGAGGCAGTGCAAACAGCCAAATTTGCGCTGGTAGATTATCCTGCGCTACGGGCTGTGACGGTACAATCGCATGTGGAACTGCTGGTGAGTACCTCTGACGGCAAGCTCTTTGCCTTGTGGAATGAAGTCGGCGTGCTGGTAGCACTGAATGAATAGGGTGGAGGAGTGAGGGCATCTGATAGGGAGAGGGATTCGAGGGCACCGACCTCGCTTCGCTCGCCCACCTCGAATGCCTTACTCTGCCACGGGCATCCAGTGCATCCCAAAATGAAGAAGTTGCAGAGCAACTCTCTTTTTTTTGTATCTATGCACATCTCCATTCAACAAGTTGATGTCTATGTGCCTACATACAAAAAACGAGCCCTATCGGACTCGTTCTTCATTTTGTGTTGCGGAGAGAGAGGGATTCGCTAGCGCATTTTTTGCGCGTATCGTTCGAGACCAATTAGGTCGAGATAAGAGCCCCCGTCCGTGGGTGTGAGAAGGCCCTGTCCTTCTCACAAAAAAAGAAAAGGAGCTCCTTATTGGAACTCCTTTCTTTTTAGCGGAGAGAGAGGGATTAAGGCCCATTTTTGCAATGTTCTTAGCCCCTTTTATATTTCCCTCATACCATCAAGAATAGGAACCCACAATGAGTTTTTGGGAAAAATTATCTGCTTTTTACCTTCTCAATCATCTCATATTATTCTATCGGTCCCACATCGGTGCAACTTTTTTATAGCAAAAATGCACCAAAAACCGACATACTAAAATAATTATAACTAATTGATAATTAATAAAATAATTATTATTTTACATTTTTAAATAATCCCAAAACACATCTCAAAAAATCCCTTTAACTTCTATATCACATTCTTCTTTTTCTCTGCCAGTTCATTATTCTCAACAATAAATCTTTGTAATAATTATAGAACTTTCTCGCTTGGAGCCTCTCTTAATGTGTGAAGAAATGTTGCTTATTTACCCATATCAAAAACTAGGGATTGTAATAATTGAATATAAATATAACAAAAGAGTATGACCCTATATAAATTAAGACCATACTCTTTTCTTATAGTATCTAAAAATAAATCAAACTATTTTGAGAGGATATTTGAATTATCAAGTTTTTCGTTCAACCACTTTACGCTTTTATATATAGACCTCCATACCGCATTTCTCCATCGTTCTGAAAATAAAGAAGCCAGTAACCAAACCACTGCCATAATTTCTAGATAAATGAAGGATAGAATAGCATTTAGAATTCGTTTGGGAAGGTTATCAAAAAAATCATCTATCCATTTAAATTTAACTATATATTCACATTTCTCAAGAAAACTCATATATGACCAATCGCTTTGTTCGTTGTAATCATCATCTAAATCTTCTTCCGCTACTTTGTCTTGAACCTTTCCTTTACTATTAGAGGAGGCTGTCGGTTGAGATATTCTATTACCTCCTCCTCCTTGAGCAGTTTCCCATTCCCAATAAGTTGGCTCTGATAATCGCTGAGCGTCAGACTTGGAAAACCCTGCATTTATTAAGGCTTTCTCAATGTCTCTTCCACAAGGAACATTTTGTTCGGATGAAACATTGAGAGTATAACCTACGGTCATACCACCTACATTCTTGTTTGCAAACTTTAATGTGAAATAATACATAACATTATTAGTTTTTAGTTGATACCTACTCTTTATAGGATTTTCGGCATCCTCCTTCTTTACAAAGTTATATTACTTTATCTATCTTATCTATTTTTCTGTTATGGAGAGAGAGTTTTTATCTACTCCAATAAGTTGGCTCTGATAATCGCTGAGCGTCAGATTTGGAAAAACCTGCATTTATTAAGGCTTTCTCAATGTCTCTTCCACAAGGAACATTTTGTTCAGATGAAACATTGAGAGTAAAACCTGCGGTCATACCGCCTACATACTTGTTTGCAAACTTTAATGTGAAATAATACATAACATTATTAGTTTTTAGTTGATACCTACTCTTTACAGGATTTTCGGCAATCTCCTTCTTTACAATTGGGTATGGATATATACAAAAAAAAGTGTGAGGCTTGCTCACGCTTATCAACAAGAAGGTTGTGGAATGACCCGAACTAAAATAAACGATGCTAATCCCCACACCTGAATGTTATGGGGATAGGACACATTGATAAACAATGTATTCTCTGCCATAAGCATACAAGTAATGAGTGTCATTCGTTCATCCTTAGTTCTTGAAAACTTCCACATTTTCTTGAAGGACAGCGAAAACACTTTCAATATGTAATGCCCGCACCAAGTGCAAAGCGGTGCAAAGGTAATACATTTTTTTGATATTCGCAAATATTTCACCTCTTTCACTACATTTTTTATGATGTCTTTTGAAAAATATTTAGAGGTAATCTAAAAAATAATTATTTTTTTTATTTTTAACCCCAAAAAACAGCCACCCAAATCGGGTGGCTGCTTACGAAGATACTTGTATTGTATTGAAGGTGGCTATTCTTCTTCTGGTTCGTGGTCTGGTTCGTGTTCATTGATGAAGGAGTGAATGTAATCCTCGCTGATTTGCTTAAAGTCCTTCACCGACTTGACCTGGTTGATAGGTTTCTTACCGTCATTCATATTCTCATTCATAAAATCCTCAAACCTTAATATGTTGGTCAGTTGTCTATTCTCACCAAGACCCAGAGCATCAGCATAGTCTTTTGGCACCGTGAGCATACTCGTATTGCTCACAGGTTCACCTCTAAACGGCAATCCCTCTATTCCGCCTTTCATTGTCTTTCCTGCATATCTCAATTCAACGATATATTGCTCCTCCGTAATGGGACATTGAATAGAGACCATCTCTAACAGAGAAGCATCAAATAATTCGCCATCGCCGACTTCTATTGTATATTCATATATATTGTTATCATACACATCAGCGTTAAGAAGGGTCAGACCTTCCTCCTCTTTTGCTCGTCTGTAAGCAACGAGGATTTTATGATTGATAGCATTCAATACATTATCCATTGGTATCACACCGTGTGAGTTCCCCATTTCATAGATAATCTCACCAATAGGATGTATAGCAACTCCTGCATCAATACAATCAAATGCCTCATAATCTCTTAATACATCCAGTCTGTTTCCAGTGTAATAAAGAGACCCTTTATTGTCCCACTTCCATCTTTTCGCTTTCATTAAGTCGCTCTCCTCAAATGATACTTTCATTACCTCATATTTGATACGCTGACCTGATATTTTTACCTTCAATACACTCATCTCAAAAAAAATATTTTTTATTATATAATGTATTTATGTGATATTGCTAACTCGTAATTCTTTTATGGGATTTCCAGTGGTGCATCTTGCTTGGATGGTTATGCCACAACCAATCCTCAAACAAACCACAACCCTCCTCGGATAATCTATTCTTGATGACGAATGTTGCTTGGTGTCGTTCGCCATCTTTATTGTGCTCCTGATAATAAGCAATCGCTCTATCTATATCCCAATAGTTAGTTGTGGAGAACCCACCATCTTTTTTGCTCTTCTTGAACTTACCATCGTAAGTCTTCAAGTTTTTCAACAATGCATCAAGGTATGACACCGTGTCCTGACTGATATCTACCACCTCACCTTTATTAATACGCTTCATATCCCATTGCTCTTGATTTATATATGAACCCAACTGATGATTTTTATCCTCATACTTACATACCATCCTTCTCAATAGTTTAAGAACATTTAGGTTATCATTGGGTATATAAAGGGTCTGTGCTAACGGTATGATAACTCTGAACTTCGTCCAATTATCAGCGACTACATTTGATATGGTTGGATACGCAATGTATGTGTAATCACCATATTTCTCCTTAAACTCGTTATAAGATATAGAGTTATCAATATCTACAATGAGGCAATCAATCTTCTCCATCTCGTCTTTCTTATGAGGATACTTAACAGATGGTGGGACTTCTTTATAAAACTCGCTAATCATCGTCTGGTTATTTTTGAAATCATCAAACACTTGCTTCCATCCATCATCTTTCTTTAATTCACTTATTACTGTTGGGTCCCTAAATAACTCTATCATCATACTCTTCTGTTTCTCACTACCGTCATTAATCATAGAGTATAGTTTTGTTATATCAAGGTAGTCGGTGATTGCCTGTGTTGCTTTGTTTCTCTTTGATACCTTCTTTGATACTTTGATGGAGGCTAATGGGTGGTTTTGGTTCAATTTGTGGGATACACTATTATATATAGAGGTGTGTCCCAGTATTTGAACATTTTCCACCATTTTGGGTAAAATACATAAAAACAAACAACTTCTCTTATTAGCAGTATTACCCTCTTGATAAAAACAAAAACAACCAAACACCTCATACATCTTTTCCTCTAAATCCTCATAATCACACTTTTCTCCCAGATAATCCAACACACTCATAAGATAAGACCCACGATAATAACCATCCCCCAACAATAAATCATACTTATGCCACTGTGGCATAGACACAATATCAACATCACCTACTTTATCATCCAATTTTAACTTTCCTTCTATCTCACTTCTCGTCGCATTCGCAAATCGCTCCAATCCATACTTCTCAATGAACATTTCGCAAATTGCACCATACCGATACGCCACCTTAATTCCCTTCAATCGCTTCTGCTTATACACTTTGAAACTGATATCTCTCAATCTCGGATATTGCTTTGGTTTAAGCATTTTTGAAGACCCAACTGTATATTCAGGATATACACTCATCATCTTTTTGAACGAATTAAAATCATCCCATCCATTCATACTCTCAACCATCGTGGTATAGTAGAGATAATCAATATTCTCCTGAACAATCTCATCCATATGGTCTTTAACATACTCCTGATCACCAGCATATTTCTTGCGGAGTTGGATTTTCTCATCAAGTTCGCTAATCTTAGACTTCAAATGAATATACCCAAACTTATCCTTAACCCTACCATTTGTAATGAACGCCGTTCCATCATATCCACCACGGAAACGACCTAAACCCTGCTTAATCGTCTTATTGCTGTAAGCCAAGTAAGAAGCATTGTTTCCACCAATGAACACCACTTTCCAGAAACGGATTTTCTCATCAATATCCATTCCCGTAAAATATGCACTTGTCATAAAATGTATCTGCTTCTCTGGATTAAACACCTTACTATAACAAGGAACGGTTGCTTCGTGCAATTCTGTCTTCGCACATAATACTTCAACATCAGAAGTGTCAGGCATCTGGGATACTATATTGCTGATTTCCTTAACAGAATTGAAAAAGAACGCCACTTTATTATGCGCCAGACCTATCTTTGACGGATATAACTCATACTCCTTCTTCATTTTACGAGAAGTATTACAAACCTCACTGATAATATCATACATCCTATATCCCTTCTGACGCTCAAACCAGTGCAATGGAATATATTTCTTGTGTATATCCTCATCATCATACTTCACATTATATGTCTCAACCTCCTTACCGCTGAAATCTCTTATGAACTCAATGAACTCATAGTTTGGGGTCGCACTCATCAACACCACATTGCTATTAGTAGTGAGGATGGTCTTTATTATCTTATTACATACAGTTCTAAAATTGCTGTCGTCGATCAATTTATGATACTCATCAACGACAAGAAGCGAACCACTCCAAAATCGTGGCAAACCCGCAAAAAAATCTATATTCTCAAACCCGAACTGGTCATATCCTTCCACTTCATCCGTCTTATCCCAAGTGCAGATGCGGATATTCTTGTTCTTGTCAATGCTTTCCGCCCCACCATACACACAACAACACTCATCGTGTTTCTCCTTTGACATAACGATACTTCTGTTCGGCACACTAACAATCAATCCCTTACAATGCTCTCTCGCATAGTTTATAAATCCCATAGTTCCACCGTTGCCACAACGACCTTTGTTTAGGATGAAAATCTTACCTTTACCTCCTCTCACTTGTGAGAACCACTTCTCGTAATGACGGTCTGTTAGGATTTCCGTCAAATACTTCTGGTCATCCTTTACCTTGATGACCTCATCAAACTTGAATAACGCTTCTTCACTCGTCTTCGTAATATGTTTAGCCATAATAAAAAATAACACCTGAAATCTTACTTACGGCTTCCACTCCGCTTTCAGACTTCAAGTGTTTGTTTATCTCTCATATATTTGTTTTCAGCAGTCTATTGTGGAAGACAACCGACCAAAAACCGTATTACTATTCTTTATATTATTACCATTCTATATTATTAATATTATCTATATTATTTATGTATAAGTGGCAAGAAGTGCCATCTGATACAAATATAACAAAAAAAAATAATTTATCCAAATATTTTTTGCAATTTTAGTGCAGATTTTCATCACACATAAATATTTTATATAAAAAAAATATTATTATGAAGAAGTGTTTTCAGGTATTGTTCAACAAACCGTTAGAGTTTGAAGATGGGGTTATATATGGATTTCGCATCCCTTGCGACGAACTGGCGAAATATATTGTTGATTTTGCAGTTGAGGAGATAATCGGCAAGTGGTGCTTCCTTAATCGTCATTCTGGAATGATAGACGAATTAACAAAATCAAAATGGATAGATAGGAATGGACGAATATACTATTCAGGCGATGCAACAGAACTATATTCTTATATAGCAGCACTTGATACCCACACATATTTCAGAATTGATGAGTATTGGGTTGAGGATGACTATGATTTGCGGGGAGCGTATATAACTGATAGTAAGGAGTATTTTTATCTTCGCTGCCTGATGGAGGACCAAGATTATAAATCAGGGTATAATGGTTGGCTACAGGTCTATCAGAAATTGTTTTCAAGGTATCAAAGATTACTCGGTGTAGCAGATGCGAGACACGATATACTTGACTATGAAGAGCAAGAAAAGGCAAAACTGGATGTCGAAAATCAGTATAAATAAGGGGCGTAGAGTATGAAAAAAGGTGTGTTTGGATGGGTTGCTTTTCTAAACAACTGATAATCAGCGGTATAAATCTATTATTTGACAAATTGAGACTTTCAGGTATCCTTATTAAGGATAAGGTTCAGGAGGATGTTCTATTAGGACATCCTCCGTTTTTTTGTTCTCATTGTTCTGTATAACTACTTGAGGACCATACAGTTATGGACCAATTTTTTGTGATTTTTCCTTGGTGGTATGAAAGATTTTTTGTAATTTTGCAAAAAATAATTATTTTATAATTATTTTTTTTGAGAACAATATCCAAAATGAGACCAAATAACTCTTTGTTAGATATGACCGCAAGAACCAATAGGTTCAAATGACCATATAAGACTTAAATGAACACAACATTAAAATGAACCCATATATGACTATGACAACAGACATCAGAGCGGCAATATATGCTCGCGTATCCTCAACAGGGGAAAGACAATCAACAGAAAGACAAGTGATAGACCTAACAGATTACGCCAACAAGAACACGATGACGATATGTAGAACTTTTGAGGAGCATATTAGTGGAGCGAAGAAGAACCACGAGCGACCAGTTCTCCAAGAGTGTTTGACATATTGTATAGAGGAGAAGGTTGATGTGTTATTGCTCTCGGAGTTGAGCCGTCTCGGTAGAAATGTAGATGAAGTCCTCGCTAATATCCGCTTCGCAAAGGAGAACCGCTTGAATGTCTATTTTCAAAAAGAAGGTATATCCATCTACGGATCTGATGGCAAAGAGAACCCTTACCTTACTATTATGATAGCCGTTCTGGGAACCTGTGCCCAAATGGAGCGTGAGAACATACACTATCGCCTACAATCGGGCAGGAAGGTCTATGTGGATAAGAACATTGCTACAACTGGTAAGTCTGGTCTTGGTCGTAAGGTCGGTTATCGCAAGCCCGTTGATACCAAGAAAGAGGAATATAAGGAGGCACTGAAACTTCTGCGTGTTGGTTATCCAATACGAAAGGTGGCTAAACTAACAGATGTTTCAGAAAGCACCATTAAACGATTAAAGAAGGAGTTTGGCATATGATAAACATAGAACAAATCAAATGGATATATCAGCACTTCGGTGTTGTGATGGCGCTAAGGTCCGCAGGGTATGAGATACTCGCGGACCTTGCTTTTGTATGGTGGATAGTTTGGAGAAAGATATTGTAGATTATAAAGAGAGAAAAACGACATTTTTTTTGAAAAAAAATGCATTTTTTCGTCATTTTTCTCGGAGGTTTGTTATTTTTATAATACAAGGTTGAGAAATGGTGAATATAACGATGAGTTCAATTTCAAGCCTTCTAATTTTTGAAATTTTAATAATATAATCATATGAGTAGAAATATCAATATTGACGAAAGCAATCTCTCCATCACGGTGAAGATGGAAGATTTGAAAGCCCTGTTTTGCTATTGGCAAGAAGAGTGGGCGAAGAAGTTGGCGGAAGCCAATAAGTTAAAGGAAAAGCAGGAGTGGTATAGTAGCCGTGAGACTGCAATGATTTTTAATAAGAGTATCTCCACCATCAATAGGTGGAAACACTCTGGGTATTTAACAGCCAGAACTATTGGTGGAATGGATTATTATGCGAAGAAAGAAATTGAATTAAAGAAAGGGAGCAGCGTAGAATATGACTATTAATTTTGAATTGTCAAAAAAACAGGACGCAAACAAGAAGAGCCAAATACTTGTAAGAATATCAGTGTCAAGAAGTTTCCGTGTAGGATGCAAGACAAAACTGTATGTGTCGCCGAAAGATTGGGACGATAAGACCAATTCAGTAAGAAAGATTAGTAAGATTGAGAGTGTGGAAAAGCAGCAAGAACTTGCAAAACTTCGTGATGAACTCGCTAAACTGGGCAGCCATATAGAAAAAGCAATTATCGGCGAACGAGAATTGGAGAAAATGACGGATAAAAAAGATAGGCAGGATTGGATAGATTTAGTTATTGAGAGTTTTTACGACCCTTGCGTGAAACTCACAAGAATAAAGAACCTGACATTTGATGAGTTTTCAAAGATTTATGTGGAGGTTAGGAGTAAGGAAGAACATTGGAAACCAGCAAAGAAGAGCCACAGAAACAGAAAGAAATACTGGGACCATCCGTCATTTGACAAATTGAGTGCTGTGCAGAGCAAACTTCAAGAAATGAACCCGATGTTGATGATGGATAAGATAACAGGTGCAACATTGGACGAATATCAGAACTTCCTCATCAGTGAGGGATATAACAATAAAACGATTGAGAACCATATGTCATACTTCGGACAGATTTTGGATTGGGCATATGAGAAGGGATATTTGAAGTATGGGAGCGATGTGATGAAACATAAGGTTAAGAAATTAAAGACTGCGAAGCCAACACCGTTCAATTATTTGACTTGGGACGAGTTTCAGTTATTCTATAATTACAAGTTTGATGAACTTGAAAAGGACTTGGAATTAGCAAGGGATAGATTTTGCTTCTGCTGTGCGACCTCGTTGCGACATAGTGATTTGGCGTTATTAAAGAAAGCCCATTTTGATAATCCCGATGACCCGTCATCATTCACGATAGTGAGCAAGAAGACGGACGACGCTCCCACCATATTCTTGAATGAATATAGCAAGAGCATATATATGAAGTATAAGGATAGGGAGACGGAAAAAGGACTGCTTTTCCCCAAGAAATCAAATCAGAAAATGAATAAGTGCTTGAAGAAGATAGCGCGCAGATTGGGGATAACGAGAGAAGTAAGCAAAACAGAGTATTGTGGGAATGACAGAAGCGACATCACAGCCAAGATATGCGACATTATTGCTACACACGCTGGACGAAGAACTTTTGTTGTGCATTGTGCGGAAGAGGGTTGGACAGAAGAAATGATTAGAACATACACTGGACACGAAGATTTCAAGGCAATGAGACCATATTTTGCAATCGGAGATAAGAAAAGGCGAATGTTTATGGAAAAACATTTTTAGAAGGGAACTACAAAGGTGGTTCCCTTTTTCGTGCATTTTTTTCAACAAAAATAGCAGAAAAAATGCACACCGCATTTTGCGTTGCCAAGCAGAGAGAAAAGATGGGGTAGAAAGTTTGGGCGAAAAAACGCCCGCCAAAGTGCTTATAAACGGGGTTGGTGCATTTTTGGTGCATCTTTTTGGGCATAAAAAAAACCTACAAGGTTGAAACATAATTCCTTGTAGGTTTTCTTTTGCGGAGAGAGAGGGATTCGAACCCCCGGAACCTCTCAGTTCAACGGTTTTCAAGACCGCCGCAATCGACCACTCTGCCATCTCTCCTTCGAAATCGGCTGCAAAAGTACTGCTTTTTTTTGAATTGTGCAAATTTTTATGCACTTTTTTTGCGTATATCGATTTTTTATAGTAATTTTGCACCCAAAATTGTGCAAAAATGTTGTTACAAATACTTAAATCCAAGATACACCGCGTGACGGTGACCGAAGCTAACTTAGACTATATCGGTAGTATCACCATTGATGAAGACCTCATGAATGCTGCCAATATCTACGCAGGCGAGAAAGTGCAAATCGTAGATAACACCAATGGCGCACGCATCGAGACCTACGTCATTCCGGGCAAACGCGGTAGCGGTTGTATCTGCATCAATGGGGCTGCGGCGCACCTCGTACATGTGGGCGACACCGTTATTATCATGGCATACGCCCTGATGACCGAAGAAGAAGTAAAAACCTTCAAACCCGCTATCATTTTCCCTAATAACAATAGAGTATAAGGGCGATGAGGCAAAAGGCAAGACATAGCGGCGCAGCCGCATATCACCCGCCTCTAACCTTTAACCTTTCACCTCTAACCTCATTTCAATCAAATGGAGAAAGTTTTTTTTGACCTCATACATACAGATGCGCACACGTGCGCACGCGCTGGCGTGGTGCATACAGACCATGGGGATATCCAAACCCCTATTTTTATGCCTGTGGGCACCGTGGGTACTGTCAAAGGTGTGCAACGTACCTTCCTCGAAGAGGATATCAACGCACAGATCATCCTTGGCAACACCTACCACCTCTACCTGCGCCCTGGCACCGACATCCTGCACAAGGCGGGCGGCTTGCATCGTTTTGAGGGCTGGACACGCCCTATCCTCACCGACTCGGGTGGCTTCCAAGTCTTCTCTCTCACCGATATACGCAAGATGACCGAAGAGGGTGTGCAGTTCTCCTCCCACATCGACGGACGAAAACTCATGTTCACCCCCGAGAACGTCATGGATATCCAGCGCGAGATTGGTGCCGACATCATCATGGCATTCGACGAGTGCTGCCCTGGTACTGCCGACCGCCAATACGCACAGAAATCCATGGGGCGCACCCATCGCTGGCTCGACCGTTGTATCCAACGTTTCGATAACACCCCCGACCTCTATGGCTACCGCCAGCACCTCTTCCCTATCGTGCAGGGCTGCGTATATCCTGACCTGCGCCAAGATGCGGCGAAGCGCCTGCGTGACCTCGACCGCGATGGCTATGCCATCGGCGGACTGGCAGTAGGCGAACCTACCGAAGATATGTACGCCATGATTGAGGTGGTCAATGATATCCTGCCTCAGAACAAACCGCGCTACCTCATGGGCGTGGGTACGCCATGGAATATCCTGGAGGGTATCGAACGCGGCGTGGATATGTTCGACTGCGTCATGCCAACCCGTAATGGTCGCAACGGTATGATCTTTACGCAGAATGGAGTGATGAACCTGCGCAACAAGAAGTGGGAGGATGACTTCACCGAATTGGACCCCTGCGGCACCAGTTTTGTGGACCACCACTATACCCGCGCCTATGTGCGTCACCTCATCCATGCGCAGGAGATGCTTGGCTTGGAGATACTCAGTATCCACAACCTGGCGTTCTACCTCTGGCTCGTGGGCGAAGCACGCAAGCATATCCTTGCAGGCGACTTCAAGGCGTGGAAAGACGACATCACCCCCCGACTCATGCAACGTATGTAGTTTATAGGCAATGAGGCGAGAGGCGATTAGGCGAGAGGCCAGAAATAGCGGCTTTGCCGCATATTACCCACCTTTAGCCTTTAACCTTTAACCTCTAACCTCAAATAAAATGAAGCGTCTCGACAAATACATAATAGGCAAGTTCCTCGGCACATTCATCTTTTCGATTGTGCTGATTATGAGTATTGCGGTGATCTTCGACTTGACGGAGAAACTGGACAACTTCTTTGAAAATCAGGTGAGTATGCGTGAGATAATCTTGGATTATTACCTGAATTTCATTCCTTATTACATGAATATGTTCAGCCCGCTGTTCATCTTCATATCGGTGATTTTCTTCACTTCGAAGTTGGCGGGCGATAGCGAGATTATTGCTATTTTAGCCAGTGGCGTGAGTTACCATCGTTTTATGTGGCCCTATTTTGTGAGTGCGTTGCTGCTGTTTGTCTTCTCATTTTGGATGACGGGTTATGTGATTCCGCCTGCTTCCGAAAAAATGCTCACGTTCCAAGATAAGTATATTGAACACTTCAGTCGTGAGAATGCACGCAACGTGCAGATGGAGGTCGAACCAGGAACCATCCTATATATCGAGAGTTTTCAGAAACGTACTAATTTAGGTTATCGTGCTTCTCTGGAGCATTTTGATGGCAAGAAACTGACTATGCGTATCACTGCCGATCGCATTCACTATGACTCCGCTTACAACTGGCATTTCGACAAGTTTGTGCGTCGTGATTTTGATGGAATGCGCGAGACGCTTACGCGCGGCACTCGCTTAGACACGATTATTCCTGTGTTACCCAAGGAACTTTTCTATACTGCCGAGAATGCGCAAATGATGCCTAATCCCGAACTCAAACAATACATCGAGATACAGCGCAAACGCGGTTCTGGTAATGTGCAGGCTTTCGAAACGGAGTGGTGGAAACGTTGGGCGAGTCCGATAGGCGCATTCATTATGACGCTGCTGGGCGTGACGATGAGTTCCAAGAAAGTGCGTGGCGGCATGGGCAAAAATTTGGGAGTAGGTCTGACACTCAGCGCGCTGTATATCCTCTTTTCTACGGTGTCCACCACCTTCTCGGTGAATGGCGTCTTATCGCCGTTCATGAGTGTGTGGTTGCCAAACTTTATGTTCCTTGCAATAGGTATAGTGTTGTATATTCGAGTAAGTCGTTAATATGAATAAAGAATTTCAAATGTTGGCAAAGACCTTCAAGGGCTTGGAGCAAGTGCTCGCAAACGAATTGATAGAGTTGGGTGCCAATAATGTGCAAATAGAACGTCGCGCAGTATCGTTCACGGGCGACAAACGTATGTTATATACCGCAAACTTCTGCCTGCGTACTGCTTCGCGTATTCTGGTGCCAATAGCTACCTTCAAAGCTAAGAAGACCGATGACATATACGAGCAGGTCAAACTGCTGGACTGGGCGCAGTATATGACCGCCAAAACCACGTTCCAGATTGATGCTACTGTATATTCAGACCTCTTTCGCCATTCGCAGTTCATCACCTATCGCGTGAAGGATGCCATCGTGGACTGGTGGATGGAGCATGGTGGCGTGCGCCCAAGCGTACAACTCACCAATCCCGACCTCTATCTCAATGTGCATATAGCAGGCGACTTGGTGACACTCTCTCTCGATAGCTCGGGTGAGAGTCTGCACAAACGCGGTTATCGTGTGGCTAACACACAAGCACCTATCAATGAGGCGCTTGCTGCGGGTATGTTGTTGCTGGCGGGCTGGAAAGGACAAAGCGACTTCTACGACCCCATGTGCGGCTCAGGCACATTGCTCATTGAGGCGGCTCTCATTGCACGCAATATTGCACCAGGTATCTATCGCAAAGGTTTTGCCTTCGAGAAATGGGCAGACTTCGATGCCGACCTCTTTGAGGATATATACAGCGACGATAGTCGCGAACGCGAGTTCACACACAAGATTTATGGCTCCGATGCGGGCTTCTATGCCGTGCAAGCAGCCATCAAGAATGTGCAATCGGCTAATCTGCAACGAGATATAGAGGTCAAACAGATTCGTGTACAAGAACTCCGCCTTGCAGACCAAACCACCGAAGGTGCGCTTGTCATGATGAATCCCCCATATGGCGAACGTCTCTCGCAAGACAAAGATGTATTGCGCCTCTACCAAGATATGGGCACCGCCCTCAAGCATCAGTTTAGTGGGGCTACGGCATGGATTATCTCCAGCAACGAGGATGCCCTCAAGTGCGTAGGACTACGCCCAGCCAAACGTGTTCGCTTGGTGAACGGCGATCTGGATTGTCTATTTAATAAGTATGAATTGTTCAAGGGTGATAGAAAGACATGGAAGAAATCCTTATAGAAGAATACAACTACCCTCTACCCGATGAGCGTATTGCTAAATATCCTCTGACAGAGCGCGATCAGAGCAAACTACTCGTTTACCGCGATGGCAAGGTCAGTGAGGACCGCTTCTGCCATGTGGGCGAATACCTGCCAGCCAACTCACTCCTTATATATAATAACACGCGCGTGATACAAGCACGCTTGGTATTTCACAAAACCACCCTAAACAACTCTACACAATTCTACACCACCCTAAACAACTCTACACAACCGCTTGGCGCTCGCATTGAGATCTTCTGCCTCGAACCTTTAGAGCCACATGATTATCAACTCAGTTTGGGCGCAACCGATGGTTGTACATGGAAGTGTATGATTGGCAATGCCAAGAAATGGAAAACAGGCGCGTTATCTCTGCCCGTTCTGCTCCCCTCTGGTGACACCATCACCCTCTTTGCAGAAAAAGGCGAACAAACAGGCAACACCTTCGCCGTACGATTTTGGTGGAACACCCCCGCCTCTCTCTCCTCACCTCTCACTTCTCATCTCAGCTTTGCTGAGATATTGGACGCCGTAGGCGAACTGCCTATTCCGCCATACCTCAATCGCAAGACTGAGGAGAGCGACAAAACGACCTATCAGACCGTCTATTCGCGCATCAAAGGTTCGGTGGCTGCCCCCACTGCAGGTCTTCATTTCACGGATAATGTCCTCAACGGCTTGCGCCAAAAAGGCATACAGACAGCCGAAGTCACTTTGCACGTCGGTGCGGGTACTTTCCAACCCGTGAAGGTGGCTGATGCCAACCAACATACCATGCATACCGAGATTATCGCCGTGCCACGCCAAACAATCCAGCAGATCATTGCCAACCTCGGTCATATCGTCGCTGTCGGCACCACCAGCATGCGCACCCTGGAGAGTCTATACTTCCTCGGCGAACAACTGCTACACCACTCTACACAACCGCTACACCACTCTACACAACCGCTCTCCGTCCCCCAGTTCGCCCCCTACGAGCGGGAGCACATGCTCTCCACGCGTGAGGCATTGCAAGCAATAGTGGCGTATTTGGATGCTACGGGGCAAGATGTGCTGCATGCAGAAACGCAGATTATGATCAAACCCAGATATACTTTCCGTGTGGTGGATCAGTTGATTACGAATTTCCATCAACCCAAATCCACGCTGTTGCTCTTGGTAAGTGCATTTGTCGGAGGCGACTGGCATACGATTTACGACTACGCCCTCTCCCACGACTTCCGCTTCCTGAGCTACGGTGATAGCAGTATCCTCTACAAAAAACAATACTAAACAATGCTACACAACTGCTATACAACTGCTACACAACACTTATGATCGACACCCATTGCCACATAGACGACCCGCAATATGCGGATGGATTAGATGCTTTCTTGGCGGAGCAACGCCAAGACGGCGTAGAATGTATCTTAGTACCTGGAGTGGATAAGACTTCCGTCAAAGATGTCTTGGAGGTCTGCGACCGCTATCCCAATTATCTTTTTCCCGCTTTAGGCCTCCACCCTGAGAATGTCAAAGAAGACTGGCAAGAGCAACTGCGTGTGTTGAAAGAAGCGGTAGATAAATCCCTTTCCTCTACGCCCTACACTCTACACCCGCCGCAGGCGCACAACCTCGGCAAAGCCGACTCACTTCGCGAAGCGACTGCACCGCGACACAGTCGCCTCATCGCCATCGGCGAGATAGGTCTTGATTATCATTGGGATACAACCTTCAAGGAGCAGCAACAAGAGGCTTTGCGCGAACAGATGCGTTGGGCGGAGCAGTATCATTTGCCTGTGATGATTCACAGCCGCGATGCGGCTGAGGATACGCTGAAGATATTGCGTGAGTTCCCTAATGTGAAGGGTGTAATGCATTGTTTCAGCGGTAGCCATGAGGTAGCGGAGCAGGTTGTGAAAATGGGTTATTACTTGGGTATTGGTGGTGTGATTACTTTCAAAAATTGCAAGTTGGCAGAACACTTGGTGGGGATTCCGTTGGAGCGTTTGGTGCTGGAAACGGATGCACCTTATATGGCACCTGTTCCTCATCGTGGTAAGCGGAATGAAAGTCGTTGGATGTCGTATGTGGCGGAGCGCTTGGCGCAGGTGTATAATTGTTCTCCTGAACACATAAATGAGGTGACAACAGCCAATGCAAAGGAGCTTTTTGTTATAAATTTGTGAAAAATTAAGGAAAATAACAAAAAAAACGCAAATTGTACATTGTAAATTTTGTAATTTGTAAATATTTTTGTACCTTTGCGGGTCGAAAGGTGTATTGCGTCATTTTGTGTGCGGTTGCCATTCTGTAAATGTGTTCTTAGATATACATTATAGTCGGTCGAAGACCGATAATCGTGAAAACCTAACGAGGGCTTCGTGAGCCCGAGTTAAGAGGAGGAATCGCGGTCGCCTAATGCCGCAGAGCGGCAGTCAATGCGACAAGCGCATTCCGACGAAGGAGAGATGCTCGAGTGGTTGAAGAGGCACGCCTGGAAAGCGTGTAAACTCCAAAAGGGTTTCGGGGGTTCGAATCCCCCTCTCTCCGCAAGACTTTTACGAACGGACGAGTCCAAGCTTGCTTGAGCGAGGACGTGAGTAAAAGGATTGCAAGGATGCCGTCGGCAGACTTGGGCATTCGAGGTGGGCGAGCGCAGCGAGGTCGGTGTCCTCGAATCCTATTTATCCCGTCGGCAGACTGTGGGGTGTTCGAGGTGGGCGAGCGAAGCGAGGTCGGTGCCCTCGAATCCAGATAACAACGCTCGCAACACGAGCCACCAACATGAGCGAAAGCGAATAAATAAATTATAAACAATTTAATACACAAAAAACAAATCGTATGAAAAAAATTTTTGCAACCCTTACGGTGTTGGCAATGTTTTCTTTCGGAAGCGTTGCAGTAATGGCTCAAGACGCAGCTGAGGCTGCTCCTGTAGCTGAGGAAGTAACTGTAGATTCTGCAGCAGTAGAGGCTCCTGTAGCTCCTGTTGTTGAGGCAGAAGAAGTAGTAGAAGAGGCAGAGAGCGGTATCGTAGCTCTCCACAAAACTCTCAAAACCAAATTCATCGAAGGTGGTGCTGGCTTCATGGCTGCTACCCTTATCTGTTTGGTATTTGGTTTGGCACTCTGTATCGAGCGTATCATCTATTTGAGCTTGAGCAAAACTAACACCAAGGCTCTCTTGGCTGAGGTTGAGGCTGCTTTGAAGAACGGTGGTATCGAGGCTGCTTTGGAAGTTTGCCGCAACACTCGTGGTCCTGTAGCAAGTATCTTCTATCAAGGTCTTAGCCGCTACAACGAGGGCGTTGACGTAGTTGAGAAAACCGTAGCTTCTTATGGTGGTGTTCAACTCGGTCTCCTCGAGAAGAACCTCTCTTGGATTTCTCTCTTCATCTCTATCGCTCCATCTTTGGGATTCTTGGGTACCATTATCGGTATGATCCAAGCGTTCGATAAGATCCAACAAGTAGGTGATATCTCTGCTACCGTTGTGGCTGGTGGTATCAAGGTCGCTCTTTTGACAACCCTCCTCGGTTTGATCATCGCTATTATTCTTCAAGTATTCTATAACTACATCCTCAGCTTGATCGAGGGTCTCGTTAATGAGATGGAGGACGCTTCTATCAGCCTTCTCGACCTCGTAGTTGAATACGACGCAGCACAAAAGAAATAATCTATTTTGCATTGTGCAGAACTCTTATTGTTAAACTTGCAAAATTATAGATTATTATGAAGAATTATAAATTATTCCCAAAAGTAACCCTCTGGGTACTCATGGTGGTAGGCATCGTAGCTACTGCGTTGTTCTTCCTCGGGGGCTCTGAAGGTTCGTTGGAGGTGGCTGGTGACTTCTTGGATATCCCTAAGTTCACCAATGTACTCCTCTATTGGATTTATGCGCTCGTAGTTCTTGTTATCCTTGCTACTTTCGGTTTCGTTATCGCTAAGCTTGTTGAGACTTTCAAGGTGGACCCTAAACGTGGTTTGACCTCTGTTTTGGTAGTGCTGGCTGCTGTAGCTCTTTGCGCTCTCTGCTGGTTCTTGGGTAGCCCTGAGAAGATTGAGATCCTTGGTTACGAAGGTACCGACAACGTAGGTAACATGGCACGCATGAGCGACGCTATCATGTACCTGGTTTACATCCTTACCGCATCTACTGTAGCTGCTTTGGTTTGGGGTGTTATTTACACTAAAGTTAAAAAGTAATCCAATTGTAAAACATTATGGCTAAGAAAATTCCGCAGATTAACGCCAGTTCCATGGCCGACATCTCGTTCTTGCTGCTCATTTTCTTCTTGGTGACCACCTCTATGGATGTGAATCAAGGTTTGGCACGTCGTTTGCCTGCGCCTATTCCACCAGATCAAAAGATTGAGGACACCGATATCAACAAACGCAACTTGTTTGTTGTGAAGATCAACTGGGAGAACAAACTCCTAGTGCAAGGCCAAGAGCTTGATGTACGTCAACTGCGCGCTAAAGCCAAGGAGTTCATTCTCAATGCCAATGACGACGCCAATATGCCTAAACTCTTTGAGGAGGATTTTGGTCAGCCATTTGGTACACTTCAATATACTAAGGAACACGTGATTTCTGTGCAAAACGATGCGGAGACACAATACCAAGCATATTTGGAGGTGCAGAATGAATTGGTAGCAGCGTACAGCGAGTTGCGTGAGGAATGCGCTCAAAAGTATTTCCATACTGCTTATACAGAATTGGATGAAGAGTGGCAAAAGAAAATCCAAAAGATTTATCCTCAAAAGATTTCTGAGGCTGAACCTAAAAATTATGGAGGAAAGTAATTATGGCAAAAATTCGTAGAAGCGATAAACGCGAGATGCCAGCATTGAACACCAGTTCATTGCCAGATATCATCTTCATGTTGCTTTTCTTCTTCATGTCTGTTACTTCCATGAAGGAGGTTACATACAAGGTTTCAATCCAGAATCCACAAGCAACAGAGTTGACTAAACTTGAGAAAAAATCATTGGTTCGTTACATCTATGTAGGTACTCCTACTGCTGAGTTCCGCAAGCAATACGGTGCAGAGACACGTATCCAGTTGGACGACGCTTTCGCTGACGCTAAAGAGATTGGTGATTATATCATCAACGAGCGTTCTTCTATGAAAGAGTCTGACCAAGGTCTTATGACCGTGTCTATCAAAGCAGACAAGGAGACAAAGATGGGTATCATCGCAGACATCAAGCAAGAGCTTCGCCGTGCATACGCACTGAAGATCAACTATGCTGCTACCCAACGCACATCCTACTAATCTATCTTACCAATAGATATACTGCTAAGAACTACCCGGCTAAAAGGCTGGGTAGTTCTTTTTTATATCCCTGCCTTTACACCTTACACTTTACACTAAATACTACATCTGTACAAAATCCCCACAACTGCCACATTATCAATCATTATTCACGCAAAATCATGTACATTTCACCTGCACACTTGCCAAAGTCCAATATTTTTACTACCTTTGCATGCAAAATCACTAAATGCCTTATGTCACCAACACGTCATCTCACATATCTGCTCCTCTGCTTACTCTTTGCTTCATGCAGCTATACCACGCGCTACCAAGAAGCCATGCACACGATCGCCATCGCAGATAGCTTAGACCAAAATGAGCACATCCTCTACGATGACACCGCAGCGCTTCAGCAAGCCATCCACACACTCGATAACCCCTTCGGTCGTCTCTTCGCGCACAACCAACTCGGCAAAGCCCACTACTACATGGGTCGCCGTCTCAGTCTTGCTGACCAGATCACTCAAGCCGCAGAGCATTATATCGCTGCCGACCGCGCGCAGATATGCGATCCTATCTATCGCGGTCGCATCAATTCCTGCATGGCGCATATAGCCAAACAAAACGAAAGCGACAGCCTCGCCCTCATCTTCTTCCTTCGCGCTAACGAAGCGTTTAGCGCCAGTGGCAAAGAGTGGTACTATGCGCACACCCTATTAGATGTCAGCGAGTTCCATACCTACCTCCACCACTTCGCACAGGCAGATAGCGTGCTCCGTATCGCCCAATCCTACAACTTAGACGCCTACTACCTCGCGCGCTACTACGAGACCCAAGGCCTCTATTTCTACGAGCAACTCCAATACGACTCTGCCCTCTACTATTTCCACCAAGCTTTAGACATCTGGCAATACGAAGAAGACCGCCTCTATACCTATAAGAAACTCATGCAAGTCCATCTTGACATGGGCGATCAAGCATCGGCATTGCCTTACGCAAAGATTATTGTGGAGCACTCCGCTACGCCTAACGAATTGGTCAATGCCTACTACTGCCTCATGCAGGATGCCAAAGCCAACAACGATATTGAACTGCTGAGCCGTTATGCCCACGCACGCCAAGATGCCAACCGTCTGCTCAACGCACAAGTGGGCAAATACCGCGGAGCGCTCACGCTGCTGAAAGAGCATCTGGCAAATCCCCATCCGTACCGCTGGGCGTGGATCACGCTCCTATGCCTTCTTGTGGCTTGCCTGCTATTGGTCATTGCTATCGTGCTGCACCGCCGATATGCTGCTCGCCGCTTGCAAGTGGCTCATCATCAGATAGAAGACCTATCTATCAGCGCCCAACTCTCCAATATCCGCGCGACCTACCCACGCCCACGCAAACAGTGGAACGACTACAACGAACTCAAAAAAGACTTAGAACCCCAACTCCACGACTGGCTATCTCAACTGGAGACCTACCAACTCTCCAACCGCGAAAATGTCTTCTGCACCTATATGCTCCTTTATCCCAATGCTTCATTGGAGGAACTGGCAGATTGGATGCACTACTCCGCCACAGGCGTCAGCACCTTCAAACGCCGCATCGCACAGAAGATAGGCATTCCCACCCGAGGACTGTATCATTTCCTACATGAGATGCTACAAAGCGAAAAATAGTAATTGTACATTTTAATAGATAGTTAACTGATAATGAACAACATTTATTTTACAAAACAGTACAACTACCTTTGACTATTGCTGGGATTGAAGAATATCTATAATTTTGCAGTGAATTTAACACACTGCAACAATGCAAATACGACACAAGAACAGAGAGATTTACTTTCGAGAGCAAGCGGAATGTACCCAAAAGTATGTTATTCCGTATATTGAACAAGTGCTATGTATCAAACCCAATCTTCGCATTCTGGAGATTGGTTGTGGGGAAGGCGGCAACCTAAGGCCATTCTTAGATTTAGGATGCTATTGCGTCGGGATTGATATAGATGTAGCACAGTTGGAAAAAGCCAAAGCATTTTTTGCAAACCACCCCAAAAAACAAAATCTTCGTTTTATAGCGAACGATATAAATAAGGTGTCACCTAATGAAATAGGACATTTTGACTTGATCATACTTAGAGATGTGATAGAACATTTACCAAATCAAGAAGTATTTATGCGCCAACTCAAATGTTTTATGCATAGCAAATCGGTTGTTTTCTTCGGCTTTCCCGTATGGTGCAATCCCTTCGGTGGACACCAACAAATATGTCGCAGCAAGTGGCTATCGCATACCCCTTGGTTGCATTTGTTGCCTAAACGTTTATATAAAAAGGTATTACAACTTGGCGGGGAAAGTACTGCTACAATAAAGGCCCTTTTAGATATCAAAGATACAGGCATTAGTCTTTTCCGCTTCGAAAGTATATTGCGCAAAGAACAATACCAGATATTAAAACATACACATTATTTCATCAATCCAAACTATGAGATAAAATTCGGTTTGCACCCTCGTATAATACCCAAATACCTGCAAATTCCATATTTGTCAGACTTTTATACAACAGCAATGTATTATTTGATAAAAAAATAAAGCTCTAAACAATATTTATTCTACAATCAAAACTGTACATTTCGATTATAACTCGCAGAATATAAACGCTATACATTTTCGACTTCTGTACAAATGCCTCTGCCTATTGCATATATTACCAAATTGTACTACCTTTGCAAGAAAATTCAATATCTCTCCGCTGTCAATTACGTTAGATACACGATAGATACACGATAGATATACGTTAGATATACGATAGATAACCATAGAAACACCATAAGAAACCCAAATGTATAACTGAAATATATAACTTCATAAAACTATTGTACCTATGAAACGAGCATTACTTTTTCTACTTTGTGCGCTGATGAGCACTCAAATGTTTTCGGAAACATTATTTGGATATCTGTTTCCTACATTGGCATATTTGGAGCGTACTACTTGCTATTATACCGAAGGAGATGAGCAGTATCGCACAATCAACAGATTGAACTTCGAAGACAATATGTTCGAAATAGATGGCAACGACTATATAGAATACAACGACTTTTGGCTACGCGAAGACAAAGAAGGTAGAATCTTAGTTTACAGCGAACCTGCAAAAAAGGATTTGGTACTTTATGACTTTACACTTGAAGTAGGCGACACCCTCACAACCCTAAATATTGATATGGTTCCTATGACAGAGGGAGACCCAATATTACCAGGACTGAAATCTGTTGTAGTAGATTATCCTATCTACATTAATGGCGAGTTATCTTGCCCTATTGATAGCTTAATCGTAACCGATGTGTCCATGGTCATGATGCGCGATAGCAACGAATACAAGAAATGGACTTTTAGCAATGGTATGGAGTACATGGAGTACATCGGCAACTTAGGAGCAGATTTCTTCCCTATAATCAAAAACCCATGGGAACCTATTCCTACATGTTGCATAGAAGAACGCCTTGTGTGTGCATCCATTTATGATAGATTAATTTATCAAATGGATGATGCCGAAATGCAGCGTTTGAATGCAGAGTGCCAATGCTCCTCTTGGGCAAGTAAATGGTGCGATACATGGAATGTATTAGAGTTTAATGGAATGGCTTTCGAACAAACTGCCCAAACATGGCAATACAAATTGGCTTATGATACCATCATTGATGGCAAAGAATACCAAGCCGTTACACGCCATTGGACAGCAGATGAAGAGAAAACCAAAGAATATGTGGCTGCAGTGCGGTTTGAAGAGAATAGTAAAGCTTTTATTTACTACGACAACGCCGAGTACCTATTGTATGACTTTAATTTCGATCTCATAGAAGGAGATACGCTTGAGGTGTTTGCAGGAATCAATAATTACGTACACTTTAATACATACAAATGTGTAATTAAATCTGTAGAGCAAACGGAAGGAGGCATAACAGAATCCACCTATTCCATGGATATTATTGATCCATTCACAGGCAAAGTTTTTCCTTCTCCAATGGTTTGGAAAGAATTTGTTGGATCATATAATGGCATTTTACATGGAGATTTACTTGTGCCTGGCAACTCAAATTATCATTTGCTATGTGCTTATAAAAACAGTTCTATTGTATACTCCACTGAAGATGAGGTGTTTACGGAGTATGGTTGCGAGTATAACGCTGTAGGACAAAGTCCCGAAGACCTCTTCCCAACACTCTGGGGTTTGCAGCGAACAAGTTGTAGCGAATATGTTGATTGCCAAAAAAACGAAACTTACTTGATGCAAGCTGATGAGATCAAGGAGATCAATGGAAAGCAGTATCTTAAATATGGCGGTGTGTTTTTGCGTGAAGAAGATTCTAAGGTGCTAATATATAGTTTTCCTTATGAGAAGGATTTTGTTTTGTATGATTGGACATTGGAAGTAGGTGATACGCTACAAATTTTGGGTGTTGATCCATTCTCTTTCCCTGAACTTGAATATACCGCAGTGGTGGATTATGTTGCATTTGAGGAATATGATGCAAATGGAAATAGAACAATCGTCAAAAAGCCGTTAGGAAATAAACGAGTGAAAGATATTTCTACAATGAGATTATTAGATGGAAATGAATATAAGGCGTGGTTATTTGGATATGATTGGGAGAGAGGAAATTATTATGTAGAAGGTATCGGTAATGCCAGCAAATATGGGGGCGATTATGTAGATTTAGTATATCCTTTTGAAGTACCCAGTTGCTATTTTGGAGAACGATTGGTATGTGTGAGCCGCGATGGTGTATTACTCTATCAAATAGACGATGCCGAAATGGAGCGCCTTGGCGCAGAGTGTCTGTGCGATGTAGAAAAGAAATGGACTGACACATGGTGTGATACATGGAATGTACTGGAACATGATAGACAATATAGTGGTAGTGGAAATTACAACGAACAAACATGGCGACATTACTTAGCGCAAGATACGATTATTAATGGTCAAACATATACCTTTGTTAATTGTTATTGGACGCTTGAAGAATCAAAGGTGTACAGAATAGCACTTGTACGCTTTACAGAGGACAAGAAAGTGTATCTACTTAGTGGCAATCAAGAGCAATTAGTCTATGATTTTTCCGTGGAGGTGGGAGATACCATTGAAACCATCGTAGGAGCATTTTATGATAATACGCGTCAGCAATTAGTTGTTCATCAAGTAGATGTTGATGATGCTACAAATCGCAAAACGATAACCCTATATCCATTATGCAAACTTAAAGAGGACTTTGATTGTGACCAGTGTGATGAGAACGGATATTATCTGTCTGAATGTTGCCCTGTGCAATGGATAGAGGGGGTAGGATCCACAGATGGATTCCTAATGGGAGACCTTCCATGTAGTGATTGGGTTGGTGGCGTTGGATATAAACTTCTCTGTGCTTATAAAAATGATGAACTACAATATATAAGCAAATTATACCAAGGTGATTATGGTTGCGAATACAACGCTGTAGAACAGAATGCCGCAGACCTCTTTCCAACGCTTTGGGGCTTGCAGCGGACGGTTTGCAATGAATATTGTGGAGACACAGAGGATGATAATTCTGCTAATTTTACCTACAAGCAGACTTTTGATAGCATATTCTTTGAGAATGACAAACCATATATCCTTTGCAATGGTTATCTCCTACGCGAAGAAGATAATAAGATATTTCTTTATAGTCAAAGTCTGAATAAAGACATCGTGTTGTATGACTTTACATTGGAAGTAGGCGACTCACTGCCTGCTTACATTAAAGACTTCGACGGAACGATGTACTCTGATGATATATTGGTGGTTACAGATATTTCTTCTGTCACACTCCTTGACGGAAAGGAATACAAGAAATGGACATTCGACAATGGTATGGAGTATGTAGAGGGTATTGGTATGTATGGAGGTCGTCGCAACGGCAATTTCTTCGGATTGATTCAGGAAATTGTTGTTCCATGTCACACTGGCACACACCTCGTCTGCGTAAGCAAGAACAACAAACTCCTCTACCAAATGGACGATACCGAAATGGAGCGCCTTGGCGCCGAGTGCCTATGCGATTATGATCGTGGACCACGCAAGGACAACGCCAAAGACGGTCAGATTGGTGGCAGACCTACACCTACACAATGGAACCAATTGGAACTGGATCTGCGCGAAATGGACAATGGCACTACTATCCTGCGTGCTGAGACCTTTAGCTACACCTTGGAGAATGACTCCGTTGTGGCGAACGACAAGACCTTCTATCAACTCGCACGCCAATCCACCAAAGATACTGCAACTACCAAGTCCTTTGTCGGTGCACTACACTTCGGCAAAGACGAAGACAACCGCGTGTACTTCCTCCGCGATGGAGTAGAGTACGTTCTCTATGACTTCACCGCCGAGCCAGGTGATACTGTGGAAATCTTTGCAGGTATCAACAACTATCCACAAGACAGCACCTACACCCATGTGGTGGTTGATAAAGACACCACTGAAGATGGAGCTTGCAGAATGTTCTTGGAGGTAGTCTTCCCAGAAGAAACCACGACTGCCACAAACGCAGAAAAAGTCTGGTTAGCAGGTCTCGGTTCTATCGATGGCATTGTGCACAATACAGCCACACGAACAAGCAACGCTCACGCTACCCCAGCCAGAAGTGCTAACAGCGAAACACAAACCTCCGTCATGCTCTGCGCTTGGCGCGAAGATAGCTGCCTCTACATCACCGATCACCCCGATTACAACGATATCGGCTGTATCTACAACCAAGACCCTACATCTATTGAGGATACCCATAGCCCATCGCCAATAGCCGATTATCAAAAGCTCCTCCGCGACGGACAACTCCTCATCATCCACAAAGGCAAGACCTACAACGTGTTGGGTGTACAAGTCAAGTAATTGTTACTGTCTTCATCCGATAAGTAAATTCTTTCACCTTCGGGTGACAACAAACAAAAGCGCTCGCCGTATTGGCGAGCGCAATTGTTGTCTATGTCGTCTTTAAAAATTAACCTACTTAAACCCGAATACGAAATACACCGCTGCCACCAAGCACAGTCCTGCTACGATGTGATTCCACTTCACTTGCATGTGAAATGCCACCACAGAGAAGACAATGAACACCACCAACGTAATCACCTCTTGCAGAATCTTCAGCTGCATGAGCGAGAACGGACCACCATTGCCTTCAAAACCTATCCTATTGGCAGGCACTTGCAAGCAATACTCAAAGAACGCAATGCCCCATGACAAGGCAATCACGCCTATCAGAGGCAAGGTCTTAAACCACGAGAACTCCGCCATCTTTAGATGGCCGTACCACGCCAATGTCATAAACACATTTGACGCAATCAATAATGCTATTGTATAAAAACTATTCATGTCTTTTTTTGGATAATGGATATTGGGTATTGGATAATGGATATTGGATATGGGGTATTGGGTATGAGTTATTGGTTATTGGTGGGGGAGAGTTGCACCTGTATCAGCACAGGGTCATGGTCCGCATAGCGGAACATGGTATTGTCCAATCCCCGTTTGTATCCGCGACTATAGAAATAGTCAGTATTCAGGTGGTAAGCACCTACCGCCTTCACTTGTGTAGCCATACTGGGCGAAGCAAAGACGCGGTCTAAATACCCCGCTTCGCTGCGATACACATATGAGTACCCAGTAGGGTCATATTTTGTCACCATATCTGCATAGCCCGCTTGTACGATTGTCTGGATAGGTTGCTCGTATGCATACGCATTGTAGTCGCCTACGAGCAGTATATCCGTGTCGCCAAACACTTGTTCTTCTTCTATCTTATTCAGCATCACCAATAGACTATCCACATTCACCATTCTCTTGCTGTTGGACTCCTCTCCCGTTCCGCGCTTTGAGCGCAGGTGGTTGATGTTCAGGACAAAGCGTTCGCCACTGCTCAGCTCTTCGAATCCGCATGCCACCATGCGATAGTGGTACAGGTTATTGGTGTCGTGATAGGCATATTGCACTTCTCCATACGGACGCACGCAATCGGTGCGATAGATATACCCGCAGGATAGAGTGTCGCCATTGCTCCAGCCCTGCGAGATGTACGCATAGCGCGCTTTCTTCACCTGCTTATTCAGGGCATTGACCAACATCTGAGGCGCGCTATCTCCTTTCTGAATCTCGCATAGCGCATAAATGTCAGCGTTCATATGCGCGAATGCCTTGACAATCTTCTCAGTCTGTAGTGCTTGCTGCTGTTTGGTCGTTTTAGGGTGAGCATAACCACCCAAATCATAGAAATAGTTTTGTATGTTCGCTGCGCAGATGAGCAGTCCACCTTTGGGCATCTTGGGTTTCGCTTCGGGTTTGTTGTTGAGGAAGGTGGGGGCGTTACCTGTCACCAGTTTGCCTGGTGCTACCACTCGTGCCGTCAGGTTCTTCAACATGGCTCCCGTGCGCACCTTGTAGTTGGTTATCTTACACGACAGGCGCAAACTATTCTCGCGATTAGCGGCTTTGAGTGCCCAATACTGAGTGCTATCGCCCTCTGCCAATCCTAGTGCGCGTTCTTCTGGTACATACAACCGTTCTGGCGATAGAATAAGCGAGTCGTACTGATTACCGCAGACATACAATGGTGTAGTGATCTGCACCATCTTGCCTATATAGGAATCCCATCCCTGTGCAAACGATTCAGGAAACTGCACCTTCTCAATCGCAGAAAGCATCGTGCTGCACAATAATGCTGCAATAAAGATCGTTTTTCTCATATCTAATACAATCAATCTTTAGTAGTTACCATATACATAAAAAAAAGAGAGGCAACTATCTTCATAGTTTCCTCTCTCTTGTGCGCAATTCTTACAGACTATCGAACTTTTATTGACAGTTTGAAGTCGTTTATTGATTTCATGGATTGGTACAAATGGTATCATAGCCGATGACAACACAAGTCTATAAGAACCCTGCAATTTTATATTATTATCACTTCAATGACCTTTTTGATTGCAAAGGTAGTATAAATTTCTGAATCCTGCAAATAATTCAGAAAAAAAAGCTATTTTTCAGAAAAAAAGTTGCTCAAAAGCTTGCATATGTCAAAAAAAAGCTGTACCTTAGCTGTAGATTTAGAAACCAATTAAACAGCTAAAACACAGGAGATTACAACAATGAAAACTATCGTAACAAACAATCAAAAAGGCATAAACACAATGGTCATAAACAATGCTACCGCAGCACGCATGCAGGTAATCGCTCATCGCATAGGAAATATTACGATTGCAGCAGCAAAGGCAGTACAAATAGAGTTGTTGAAAACTAAAATGGCAAATGGAATAGCACATTTTGCTTTTATGAAAAAGGACGGTACTATTAGAGAAGCATTTGGAACGACACAAACTAATATTGCTTCTGCAAAAACTAATGGCAATGGTATCAGCCGAGAGTGCTACAACACTACTGCCTATTTTGACATTGAGAAAGGGGAGTGGCGTTCGTTCCGTTGGGAGAACCTTGTTTGGGTCGCTTAATCCCTAAATTAGAGAGGGGATTAAAATCCTCTCTCTCTGTGTTCAAATTTGAAGTGTATTCAAAAAAATCTATAATCATTCAGAAAACAACCAAAAATTTGTATTCATTTTATCCTTTGATTTATATGAAAGCAATAATCTATGCAAGAGTTAGTTCGACAACAGACAGACAAACAACAGACAGACAAGTAGCAGACTTGATGAACTATGCCGCAGCCAATCATTTAGAAGTAGTAAAGGTATTCGAGGAAAAAATTAGCGGTGCTAAACAGAACAAGGAGAGACAAGTATTGCAAGAGGCATTGGAATATTGCAAACAGGAGAAGGTGGATTACTTATTATCTAATGAGTTATCAAGAATTGGTCGTAATACCTTTAATGTACTTGAAACTATCAAATTCTTGATAGACAACCATATCAATCTCTATTTGCAAAAAGAGCGATTTACTCTACTGCAAGACAATGGCAAACCCTCTCCATTTGCCGCCATTATGCTCGCCACATTGAGTACCTGCGCAGAGTTAGAACGCGAAAATATTGCCTTCCGTTTGCAATCAGGAAGGAAACAATATATTGACAAGGGTGGTAAGTTAGGCAGGAAAGAGGGTACTTGTAAGACCACAGAGCAGAAGAAAGAGGAATATGCAGAGGTGCTGCGGTTGTTGCGGAAAGGAATCAGTATTCGAAATGTTGCCAAGTTGTCTAATGTTGGAATCAGCACGGTTCAACGACTAAAAAAAGAGTTTGAGAGAGCATAAAGAGCAATAAGAAGAACGGTTAATGCCATTTTTCTTGCTTTATATTTGGTCAGGTCGTTTATTTTCACTATCTTTGCAGTCGAAATTCAAAATCATTTGCCTATGGAATAGAATCAGTCTAAAGACATAAACATATTAAGCGTTTGCTTATATTGGGAGCAATTCAAACTTCGACACTTTGAAAACCACTTTCCTAAATATAATCAACGCTCACGTTTTGGCGTGGGCTTTTGTATATATTGGAGTGGTGGGTAGTCGAAGACCCGAATTGACAATACAGCAATAGCCCGCGCTTTTTTGTTGTCTAATTTTCTTATCTTCAAAAGGGCTATAAAAGGAGAAAACTCGAAAATCCTACAACAGAGTAGAGAAAATCATTTTATTTTTTACAACATGAAAAGAGTTAATTATTTTTATATAAGTATAATGCTACTTTCCTCTATGCTCGTTAGCTGCAAGACAAGTAATGAGCAACCTCAGTACAAATCCTCTGATTTACAAATGGAATTAGCACGAGGAGATGTATGGAAAATAGAAATTTGTGAACTTGTGCCAAGACGAGGTGAGGTCGTTTGCGATGTCAAATACACTAAGTTTTACACTGATGAAGAGGGGTTACTAATGTCTTCTATAAGTGATTTTGAAGAAAAAGAATATCTTTTTGATGCACTTCGAGAAGTCGGAGGGGAAAATAATACCATTATTATTAGTAGAAATGCTGATAATCAAATGACCGATATGAGAATAGAGGATAGTCAAGTATGGGATAGTTATACATGGCAATATGATAGTTTAGGTTATATGAAAAAAAGAAGTGCAAATTACTTTGAAGCAGGTCAGAGTATTGAATACATTTACAATGAAAAATACGAACTTGTAAAAGAAAAAATTCAATTCTATTGTCACGAAGGCAGTGAAGATATTACTCGTGAATTTTCAGATATTGCATATGATAGCTATAACAATTGGTACTTTAGAAAAGTAGATGAGTGCACCATAAAGACAGATGATTATACTTCACGAGTAAAACGCTCTTCAAAGACTTATTATGAGTTACGAAGGATTTACTATAAAGAAAGTGAGTCTATTGAGTAGTTGAGAAAATAACGAATCTATATTCAAAGATATATGAATAAGAGGATTATCCTTGCTACAATTGCATTTGCTATTATAACTATGACTATTATAATCATTGATTATAATGTTCGTAATTCTAAAAAAGCTAATGCAAGCAATACGGTTGCTCGTGTCGAACGACTTGAACTTCCCAAAGAAGATTCTCAACGAAAAAACGAGAGGGAACAATATCAAAGAGAGTTGGGAAACGAATGGAAAAAGTTTGCAGGAAGAAGATATAAAGCCACAACATTAGTAGCTAATTTTCCACAACATACTGCGTTTAGTTTTGATAATTCAGGATATGGAAAATTTCTAGTATTCTCAACATATCCAGGCACAGATGTTGTAGAAGATTTACTTATAAAGGCAGATATATATGAAGTGACGTCTGATGGTGATTATCTGTATCTCTATATTGATGGACTCCGTTCTCCCGCGAAAGTTGAAATAAGTGGAAATTCCCTATACACTATGGAAGGAAAAAAATACTATATTTGGGATTAACAGAATAATAGGGCAAATAGTTGCTCTATAAGCTACAAAAAAGCTGGTAGATTGCTACCAGCTTTTTTCGTAATAATTTACAAAAATAATATTGTGATATTGTGCTGTTAATTCGCGCAGATAATGCAAGTTAGCAAGATGAAATTCTTGTTGAAAAATACATAATAAAGATTGATGTATGCTACCATAGTACATATATATAATAACAATCAATATATTATATACAATAAGGTGTACTTTTCTTTGGAATAGTCGTCCAATATCTTTTCATCGCTGCGGATTGTCGTTGTGAAGTAGTTGCTTCCTGTGCTGCGGTCTTGTTGGCGTGGTATTGTTTCATCGCTGTAGAAATCTTCTGTTTGGTGTCGTTTGACAACTCTCTATATTGTCTTGTCATAGTTTAATTTGTTTATTTCCTATAAATAGTTGAACTTTCAAAAAATGCTATTTTCCTTGAAAAAATTTTGTGTCCCATTGGTGGATATGCCTATTATACTGCTCTCTCGGCTGTTTTTCGGGTGGGTTTCATGTAAAAATATATAATCCCCCTATTACGAAAAAAATTACTATATTTGTAGGTTGATATGTTTAGGATTAGAGGTAAAATTGAGTTAAAAACAGCTAAAAATCCTATCAAAAGCATGCTTTTTAAAATAATTAAAAAAAATTTTCTGTTGAAGGGAGTGTTATTTTTATCAAAAAAATCTGCTGATAAAGTGATGTTTTTAATTTTTTAAAACGATTTAAAGTATCATTTTAAAAAAAATATTATATTTGTATCGTAGAATTTATAAAATAAAAATAAGAGATGAATACAAAATACAAGTTTAATATTGATAGATTGGAAATAACTTATACTTGCAGTAAAGAAATGAGAGAATTATTTGCAAGTATTACAGATGAGCATATCTGCGGAATGGACAATGATGTACGGGTGGTGCGTACAACATGCACTACTTACTGCCACAACTTTGCGGTATATTGCAGCAACATGTATGTAGGACAACTATTTTTCGACACGCCAAATCCTAATCGCCCACATATCTATTTGGCTGTTGATAATAGAATATTATACACATGCGTGGGAGGGTTGTCCTATATAGAACAGGCTCTACACATGTCATACTATCGTATAAGCAAATTGGACATATGCCTTGATACTAATATTAACATTATAAACAGGTTCTATCGCCTATTAAAGGACGAAACTCAAACACTTATCATTAACAATAAGGTTATAAGGGATAGATATAATATTATAGATAAAATGATACACTACTCTACAGGTTCGCTGAAAAATATTCGAAGGAATAAGTCTTTCATATTGAAGGGCAATGAGATTGAATTAGTTGCATACAATAAACAACAAGAGATAGACAACAGCAGCAAAAAAGAATACATCAAAGAAAACCTGCAATTTGATAAGAAGATATATAGATTAGAGGTTAGATTCACAAATTCCAAGCAAATTCAAAAGGCACTAAAGCTGTCTTGTGTAGATATTGAAGAATTGTATTATTTTCCTTTTGAAGATTTGTTTGAGCAAATATTTGTCAGCACCCTTAATCGGATTATTAGATTTTGTAATAATAAGTGTATATTAAGTTATTTGTTAAAAATTATTTAGTTAATCATTTATATTATAAGTAATTACACTTACAATACATGTGTTTCAAACCCTATTTGCCAATGGGTGCGGAGAGGGTGCAATTAGATATATTGGCATGATAAAGAAAAATCACTATATTTGTGTTGATGATAAAATAATATATATACAATGGCTGAAGGTTTCATAGGTTACCGCTGCGGCAGTAAAAGAATTTCAAGGACCTACTGATGATAGTAAGGTTACGAAATAGCAGAAAAAACGAATAACCCACATCTGTGGGAAGTAAGATAGGTCAATAACATGAACACTTCTAATTTACAAGAAGATGAAAAAAAGATACTTGATGATTTCATGCGGCAGTTGATAGAGATTATCATTATGGCAGCATAACTAAGAAAAGGAGTTATATACGTTTAACAACTTTGCGATTTCCTTCGAAACTCCTACTGATTCACAGAGTAATCAGTCCTCTACGAATGGTATTGTAAAGACATTCAACAAAAAATATGAATACTAATAAAAGAAATAGTAATAAATGTGTCATTTGGACACGAGTAAGTACAGAAAAACAAGAGAAAAATGGCGGTAGTTTAGACTATCAAAGACAATTATGCGAGCAATATGCACGAGAACACGGTTTGCAAATAGTAGGTTATTTTGGCGGTACGCATGAATCAGCCAAAGTTCCCGGAGCACTCTTTAAGGAGATGATTAGGTCAGTAAAGAAGGATTTGAGCATTGGCAAAATCTTATGTTCGGAGTTTGACCGTTTCAGCCGAAATGCTCCACAGGCAATTGGTATAATTCGAGAGTTGTATGATTTGGGAGTTCCTGTTTGCTCCGTAAAACAGGGCTTCCAAACAGATACAAAAGATAATATTATGATTGCTTCTAACCTGCTACTCATGGCTACTTGGGACAATGATAAACGAGCAGATAAGTTCTATTCAGGTCGAAAGCATTGTTATGAATCAGGAGCATATACAGGTGTTCTTCCTATCGGCTATACACGAATAGACCCCAAGACGGGCATACGCACGAAAAGTCTTAATTCCTATTGCTATCTTGATGAACAGGGCAAGAAAATCAAGCTTGCCTTTCGTTGGAAGTTGCAAGGGTATACCAACGGACAAATCCTTGATATGCTCAAAAACATGGGGCTTGTTATAACTAAGCAAACTCTTAACCACATCTACAACAATCCTTTCTATGCAGGAAAGATAAGGTCTAAAATGCTTGATGAGGGTATGAGGGACGGAAAAATAGAGAAGGCGGTATCATACGAAGATTGGCTAAAGGTACAGAAGATAATGGCTGACAGGTCAGGGAAATATAAACATAAGAAAAGACTGGAAAATGCTCCCTTGAAAGGTTATGTCCTCTGTTCTTGCTGCGGCAAACCATTGACCGCCTACAATCAGAAAGGATATTGGTATTACAAGTGTAATACTATGGGCTGCAAATTCAACATGTCAGCCAACAAGTTGCACAACAAGTATCAAGATATGTTGAGGTCATTTGATGTTCCAAAAGAGTTATGCGCAATGTACGAGGATATGATAAGTAAAATGTTAAAGGTTTGTAATGAGGAACAACTACAACATTCAAGACTTCTCAAGAAGGAAAGAACAGAGATAGAGAAGAAGGTCAATACTTGTAAAACAAGATATGCGCTTGGAGAGATTGACACTGATATATATACCGCAGCAGTCAGAGGATTCGAAGAAAGATTAAAGGTCATTGACAGCGAATTGGAGCAACACGGAGAAATTTTATCGAACTATGAAAAACGAATTGAGGAAATTTTACTAATCTGCTCAAACACAAGTAGTTGGTGGAGTGAGTTTGATTTGGAAACAAAGAAAAAACTACAAAAATTAGTATTTCCTAATGGAATTTTGTACGACCGTGAAAAAGGCGATTATCGAACTTCTGATAGAAATGTAGTGTTTGATATAATAGACAAATTATCAGATAGTTACAGACAAAAAAATGAAGGAAATTCTTTCGAAAATCCTTCATTAGTAAATTTGTGCGCAGGATGAGACTCGAACTCACACGGTCTTGCGACCACTACCCCCTCAAAGTAGCGTGTATACCAATTTCACCACCTGCGCGATGTGCCCAAAACAGGACTCGAACCTGCACGTCTCTCAACACTCGCACCTGAAACGAGCGCGTCTACCAATTCCGCCATTTGGGCGCGCGTCAGCGAATAATTATCGACTGCCGATTCTATTCCGTATTCAAAGACCTTTTAGAAAAATAAAGCAGGAACTGTGTCCTGCTCATTTCTATAGAGCGGCAAACGAGACTCGAACTCGCGACCCCAACCTTGGCAAGGTTGTGCTCTACCAACTGAGCTATTGCCGCAAAATGTTTAAGAACATCGCTCTCAACCGAAAGCGAGTGCAAAGGTACAACAAAAATTGGACATGACCAAATATTTTTGCAAAAAAATGCATTTTTTTTTAAAAAAAGTGTATTTTTGGGCAAAAATGGGGTCATGGGCTGCAATTTGCGACCGTAACTTCGGGGGAATTGTACCAAAATTTATTTTTGGTCAAGGCGGCGTCCGAAGGTACAATAGTGTCGCAAAATGTGAGGGCGAAGCCCGCATATCGTCACTTATGACCAAATATTTTGAGAAAAAAATGCGAAAAAAGTGCTTTTTTTGTTATTTTTGTGTGATATTTGCCAAAAAAGCCGTACCTTTGCACCACTTTTGCCTATTTATGCAACGTACCGAAGAAGAAATAGAACTTATCCGTTTGCGTGCTCGTTTGACCAAACGATTTCACAAAGCATGTGCCGATTATGGATTGATTGCTGATGGCGATCATATCTTGGTGGGCGTGAGTGGCGGCAAGGACTCGCTGGCCTTGGTGGAGTTTTTGGGTAAGCGTGCGCAGGTCTATGTGCCGCGTTTCAAGGTGACTGCTGTATATGTGCGCCTCAAGGAGCGTTCGTATCAGTCGGACATAGCATATCTACAACGCTTTTGCGCGGGCGCGCGTGTACCTTTTATAGTACGCGATACGGAGATTGGTGCGGAGGAGAAGAAGGATCCATGCTTCCTATGCTCGTGGTATAGACGTAAAGCACTATTTGATGTGGCGCAAGAATTGGGCTGCAATAAGATTGCCTTGGGGCATCATAAAGATGATATAGTGGAGACACTGCTGATGAACTTGATTTTTCAGGGCAGCATAGGTACTATTCCTCCGCTCTTGCAAATGGAGAAGATGCCTATTCAGATGATTCGTCCGCTCTGTCTGCTGGAGGAACGTGATATTGCTCGTTATGCGCAGCTGAGTGGCTATGAGAAGCAACTGAAGGCTTGCCCATTTGAGAAAGAGAGTAGCCGCACGCAGATGAAGAATCTGGTTTCCCAACTCGAACAACTCAATCCCAATGTCCGCGATTCAATCTGGGGAGCAATGGAGAATATAAAATCCGATTATCTCCCAAAGCGGAAGTGACCGCATTATATTTCCTGCCTCTAACCTTTAACCTATACCAATATCCAATATCCAATATCCAATACACTACAGCCACTTCGCCAGTTCCTCGTAGTAGCGGGGCGATACGGGTATGGATTGTGCTTGTGGGGTGTTGAGTTCGGCAGTAATCATGCCCTCCTTGTCGCGGCGCAGCACTTTGATGTGTTGGGGATTGATGTAGTAGCTGCGTTGGCAACGGATTAGTCCGTGCTTGTGCATGAGTTCTTCGAGTGACTTCATGGATGCGCGCAGCGCGTACTCTTTTGGGCGGTCGCCTTCCATGTAGCGGATATGTACATAGTTCTCTTCTGCCTTGATGTATAGCACGGCAGAGGAAGCAATCATCAGTTTGACGCGTTGGGTGTTATCCACAAAGCGCATGAGCGAGTCATCGTAGGTGGCTTGCTCTTCTTTTTGTGCCATATAAGCCACTGAGAGATTGAATATGACATAAGGATAGATACAGATGATGAGTAGTGCATATAGCGATTGTCCCACCACATGGAAGTAGGGGAATGCTCCTTTGTACATCAGTGTGAGATAGAGTGCCATGAACATACTCATGGCAACGAGTTCTGCTATTTCCCAATACACATAGCGTGCCCAATTGAGTCGCAATTGGTGGTGCGAGAGCACCATCATTAGTACGCGCGAGATGAGCACCACGCCGAGCAGGATACACATGATAATGGTGGTGTTGAAGCTGAGCATGTCTTGCTCCATTTGGAGTAGGGTGGTGGCGTGCGATGGTTGGTAGATGAGCACGAAGCAGAGGAAGAATGCGGGTATGCCCAATATGTAGAGCAATTGGTTGCTCAGTTTGCGGAAAATAGCGGGTAATTTGTTCATAATTTAGTCAATTTGTTTGGTGTGACGAAATGGCAGATGGGGTGATTTTGTCACAAATAAGCCATTTTTGTCACTATATATGTGTTTTCAGCAAAAACTGTGCCATACTATCACAAAAGTTTGTCTGTGCGCCAAAAAGGCAGTAATTTTGCAGCGGATTTTGAAAGCCTCCTACGCGCTGGGCGCGAGAAAAAATCGTTCGAGCCCTTTGGGTGAGATAAGAAATCTAAACTATCCAAACTAAGAGAAGGATAAATGGTTTAGATAGTTGGGATTTCTGCCGATGGGCAAGGAGATAATATGTTAAATAATAAAGGGTAGATAATATGAAACTTGTAGCTTTAGGTGATTCGATTATGAAGGGTGTGTTGTTTCGTTCGCAGGGCGAGCGTTGTCATTATTCTTTAGCTGATAAGAGTATCGTGGAGTGCTGTGCAGAGAAGTTAGGCGGTGAGTGCCTCAACTTGGGTAAGATGGGTTGCACTATTGAAGCAGGCGAGCGTATATTAAATAGGTATTTGGATAAGTGTTCTGGAGCGCAATATGTGTTGCTGGAGTATGGAGGCAACGATAGTGATTACAACTGGCAGGAGATTGCCGAGTCGCCAGAGAAAGAGCACTTTCCACGCACGCGTTTGGAGGTGTTTGAAGAAGTTTATGAGCGTGTGATCAATAAGATAAAAGCGATGGGGGCGATACCGCTTGTGCTATCCTTGCCGCCCATGGATGCCGAGCGGTATTTTGCCTTCTTTTCGCAGAAGTGGGAAGAGGATTTTCGTGCGAATGTGATGCGCTGGTTAGGTGGTTCGACCAATACGATTATGTCGGGTCATGAACTGTATAATCTGGCAACGATGCGTATCGCGCAACGCACTGGTGCACAGTGGATTGATGTGACGAGCGAACTGCTCAAGGAGCATAACTTTCGCGCTTATCTGTGCGATGATGGTATCCACCCCAATGAGCAGGGGCAGCGCAAAATGGCAGAGGTGATACTCGCCGCAATGAAGTAGGTGACAGATTATCAACTACAACTCCTGTCCCATGATAGAGTGTATCTTGCCATCACGGAGGATGTAGATGTGGTCTTCGTAGAGAATCTTTTGGCAATTGGAGGTTGGCGATGGGCTTTGGGTGTTTTCTACACCAGTTGGCTCAATAGCAATAACCATATTGTCGGATTCTATAAGTTGTTTAAGTTGTTGATTTAAAATAATTCTCGTTGTTTTCGTTATAGTGTCAAGTCTGTTGCACCATACATATTTTTCCCTGTCGCGCCAATCAACTTCCTGGCGCGCTCAAGGAAATAATGAATGGTGTCAACTGGTATGTAAATCCCCAATTTTAAGAACCAAATATGCGCTGTTGAAAAGGTTTGTAAGTGATTGATAAAAAAGTGAGTTAGGGGCGAAAAATAGGGGTGATTTTGTAAAGTCGGTTTAGCAATTTTAATTTTTTGGGCAGAAAATGCATGAAAAGTGTAACTTTTAGGCAGGAAAAGTTGCTCATGTCGGAAAAAAGTAGTACCTTTGCATGCTTTTTCGCGGCGCGTGTACGCGGGTGTGTTATGTGAGCGAGCGGCAAGGGGGAGAAAAGGGAGAATGAGTGAATGTAAAACGAGAGAAAACTAACAAGTTTAAATTAACATAAATTATTAACCAAAATTAAAAGTTTAAAATGCCTACAATTCAACAATTAGTTAGAAAAGGAAGAGCAGAACTTATCGACAAGAGCAAGTCTCCAGCATTGGACAGCTGCCCACAACGTCGTGGCGTTTGTGTACGCGTTTACACAACAACTCCTAAGAAGCCAAACTCTGCTATGCGTAAAGTAGCACGTGTTCGCTTGACAAACCAAAAGGAGGTGAACGCTTACATCCCAGGTGAGGGTCACAACTTGCAAGAGCACAGCATCGT